>CAXBJM010000031.1:0-1536 GCA_963976235.1 uncultured bacterium | reverse complement strand
ACTAAAGGATACAAACTAAGGAAGACAAATGTTCCCATCACAATTACTGAGATAACTGAACTAAACTAAAACATAAGATGACATGGCATCACAATCAAACAAACATAAGCTCAACACCTTCCACCTCTTCGCAGGAGCAGGAGGCGGCATTCTCGCTGACCTCTTACTTGGACACAATCCAATCGGAGCGTGTGAAATTGAACCCTACCCAAGAAATGTCCTCCTCGCCAGACAACGAGACGGACACTTGCCAAGCTTCCCAATCTGGGACGATGTCTGCAGCCTCGACGGAACACCTTGGAAAGGAACAGTTGATGTTCTTTGCGGGGGATTCCCCTGTCAAGACATCTCTGCGGCGGGTAAAGGCGCAGGAATTAGCGGAGAGCGTTCAAAGCTATGGAAGGAGTATGCGAGACTCATTGGAGAAATGCAACCTCTATTTGTCTTTGCTGAGAACTCACCTCTGCTTCGCACTAGGGGACTTGGAGTTGTCCTCGAAGACTTGGCCTCGTTGGGGTATAATGCTCGATGGGGAATTATCGGAGCTAGGAACATCGGTGCGCCCCATAAGAGAGATAGGATGTGGGTCTTGGCCTACCCCAGATGCCAACATGGGCAAAAGAGGAACACAACCCAATTGGACTCGTCTACGGAAGAGTGGTCACACGGCTCAATACCCAATCAATCAAGCCATAAGAGACTCGTTGACTCCTTCTGGCTCAACGACCCCGCCAAAAGTTCAATTGAACCCCGCGTGGCTAGAGTGGCTGATGGGGTGGCCGATAGGGTGGACAGGCTTACAGCCATTGGTAACGGACAAGTTCCAAGATGTGCAGCCGTGGCATTCAACATTCTCTCAGAAGGATTAATCTAATTACTAACAGAACTATGACAACAGACCTAGACGAAGCACGACAATATGCAGACACAATGCTTGAAGCCTTGGACGTAATGGGAAGGGCAATGTATTTTTGCTTGAACCATCCCAACGCTTCAGAGTTCAAAGCACACCGCAAACTTCTCATCGGAGCGCACGAACGTATGGGTAAAGATACCACGCACTTTCTATCACAGATAGACGAGCCAGAGCCTCCTTACGAGCCAACCGAAGAAGAGTTATCACAACATGGCTAGGGGTGAAATCAATACAGTCTTGGGCATGACGGAAGGTAAGTTCCGCACCATGATTAAGTCTGCCCTCAGACCTTGCTGGCGCAACTCGTCCCGCAAGACCTTCATCCAATCGGTTCGTCAGCGTGGCATCAACCCAGCTACAGGTAGAGAACGCTTCGTCTTGGTCTGTGTTGACTGCGGCAAGGAGATGGGGATGTCAGAGAAGGAGAGGCGCACAAAGATTGACGGAACCCTAGAGAAGAGGGCCAAGAGTGTGTATGAGATTGACCACGTAGATGGCATCACACCCTTCACCGATGTTCAAACCCTAGAGACTTTAACCCCACACTTCAGAGATATGATCTACGGCAAACAAGAAGTTGTATGTGTGGCCTGTCACAAGGTTCGCACAGCCAATCAAAG
>CAXBJM010000030.1:0-1668 GCA_963976235.1 uncultured bacterium | reverse complement strand
TACCAGCAAAGTCACGGGCCATCGCATCAAGGCCAAAGGACCAGCGGTTCTCGTCAACCAATGCGCCTGTCACCATGGTGTCGATGATACGCCCCTTGATCTCCACGCCCTCGGCCCGCAGCCAGCCCGCATCGTAGGTTGCGTTGTGCATAATCACGTCCATCTCAGGCACAGACATCTGTTTCTTGATCCACTTCATCGTGATCCGTGGGTCTAGGTTGTGTCCGTTCTCGTGGCGGATAGGGAAGTACCCCTTGTACTCGCCCGCAGCTACAGCAATGCCGATGATGTGACCATCATTCCTAGCCCAGCCTGGGCCAAGCGTAGTAAGGTTCGGGTCTTTGGTTTCCAGATCAACGGCAACTTCTTTGTAACCCGTCAGATCAGGATACTCAGTGGGGATGTTCCAATCCTCTTCAATGATGTCCATCTCCCCTTTAATATGAAAGGTAAGGTCGCTGTGCTCATTGTCCTCTTCGGAGAATAAATTCTTCTGAGTCATGGCTTAGTCTCTATCCTCTGTAAAACTATCCGTTCTTACCCAAGTTGCAACCAATGTCAGCCCTCCAACATCTTTACTTACAACCAGCCCCTGCTTTGAAGTATTTTTAAACGTCACCCAAGGCCAATCCCCATCAAACTGTATTTCTTTTGGTATTGCATTATCCATCTGTTTGTCCCTTATTTAAGTAAGAATCCAAGCGGCTTTGGATCTCGTTCTCACGGTCCGTAAACTCTGAGCCCAGCGCACTATACCCACACTTGTCGATCCACGAATCAGCCTTGTCCAAGTCGTTGAGCAGTCGTGCTGTCTTCAACCAGTCCATCATCAGCGCAACGTGCCGCTCGGTTACATGCCCGTGGCTACCCATCGCCTCTTTGATGATGGCGTTCCAGCCTACTGCAATCCGAGAGAAGTTCTCGAACGCATCCCCGTAGTCCTTGGCCCTCTGTCCATTGATCAGTTCTTTCGCTGTGTCTAAGACTTCATCACGTTTCATAGCGGATACCTATACTTGTTGTCTGATTGCAGGATGTAGAGGTTGTGTCTGGCTCTGGTAACGCCGACATAGAACGCACGGTGCTCATCGTCAGGGAACTTGCTATGCTCACAGGCCTTGGTTGATGCTGTCCAAACCACGCAGTTGTCGTCCTCCCCGCCCTTCATAGCATGAAACGTGGACACCTTGATACGAGGACTAGACAGAAGGTCTTCGCCTCGGCGGAAGATCGCGTCAATGTAGTCCCGCTCAGAAGATGCAACATTCAACGCATCGTAAGCACTGGTTGATGCATCTCTTTGCAGACCGTAGTCCTTGATCAGAGTGTCCATGTCCAACATGTCGTCAGGTGACAACGCATCCAGCAGCTGAGTCGATCCTCTGCGGACAACAGCATCTTTCCCCTGCTTCTTTACGCCAGAATAGAGCGCCTTGAGTTGTTGCACACCGACAGACTTGTCTTGGCACAGGGTGTCCCATGTCAGTATGTTTCCGACCATATCATCAGACAGGCTGGACTTACCATTGCGAGAAAACTTGAACCCGTTGGATCGCAAGTAGTTCGCCATCTCCGAAACGTACCCGTTGGTACGAGCCATCAAAGTAAACGACCCCGAGGACAGTGGAACCTCGGACAGGTAGTTCACATACTCAACCTTCCCTTCTT
>CAXBJM010000029.1:0-1727 GCA_963976235.1 uncultured bacterium | reverse complement strand
CGGTGTGGGTTGGGATTGACTGCTTTGCTTTTGATGTCGTGTTCAACTGCGCCGAAAGAAGCGGGTCAGCCTGTGGATCCGATTGTGTTGGCTGATCCAGCTCAACAAGTAGATCCTGATCCAACTCAGCAAGTGGATCCCGATGAATCTGCTGAAGCACCCGAGTCGGTTGAAGTGGCGCCCGAAGCGCAGGTGAGCGCGAGTATGACGCTCAACGATGCGCGGCAGGTCCAATCACAGGTGATGGACTTTGCAGACGAGATGACCCTGCGTCTTACCGAAGCGATTGATGAAATTGAGAATACAGCTCAAAACTTGAAGGGGCGTACGGTTGCGCATCGTCTCAAGTACACAGTCGCGCATGGTGCGACCATTATTGCGTCGGCGCAGAATCCAAGAATTGCATTGGTTGATATGTATGTGATGATTACGCTGCAACGTGCGTTGATCGAACAAAATATTATCCCGCAATACTACGGGGATGAAGCGGGTCGACTCGTGTCGATCTTCGAAAGCAGCGAAGTTGAGATTCGTGGGTTGGCAGAGAAGGGGCTTACTCCTGAGCAGCTCGCGGAGATTGATCGATTGATCCTGATTTGGCTTGAAAATAATCCTGATCGGATTTACGCGTCGTATGTTCGGTTCTCGGAGTTTTCTGGCGCGAGATTGGTGACGGCGGGGCAGACGGAGAAATCGAAAGCGTCGAATGTGCTTGGGTTTTTGTTTATTGATCCGCTCGCGGGTTTGGACCCGACGACGCGTGAGCTTGAGCAGGCGCGGTTGTTAGCAGAGCGGGCGTTCTTCTATATGCAGCGTATCCCGATGTTGATCAGTTGGCAGGCGGAGTTGTTATATATTGATACGATCAGCGAGCCTGAAACGCGTGGGTTATTGGAGAATACCGCGTCGTTGACGGCGTCGGTTGAGCAAATCACCAGCGAGATGAATGAGTTGAGGGCGCAGTTCCCAGAGATTGTCAGTTCCGAACGCGAAGCGATCATGGAGCGGGTTGCGGTGATGGTGAATGAACAACGCGAGCTGGCGATTGATCAGGCGCTCGCGGGTCTGAGTGTCGAGCGCGAGGCATTGATTAAGCAACTCGCAGGGGAAGAAGAGAAGTTGGGCAGCGTGATTAGTGAGTTGCGGATGACAGTTGATTCCACGACGGCGCTGAGTGATTCGGTGCGATCCACAACGGAGAAGTTTTCTGAGCTTGCGACTTTGTTGCATTTGGATGATCCAGCAGACCCGGACGCTGAGCCGACGGACATAAAGGATTTTACCGAGGCGCTCCGCGAGACGACAGCGGCGGCGAGTGAGTTGATCAAACTCAGCGAATCGATCAAGGGGACGACATCGCCTGATGTGCTCGAAGAACGATTGGCGATGATCGAGCAGCGGCTGGTCAGCGCGGAGGAGTCTGCGAATCGGTTGATTGATCGAGCGTTTCGAATGGCGATCATCTTGGTGGTTGTGTTGGTTTTGGGATTGGCGGTTGTTGTTTTGTTGAACGCGGGGATGAAGCGGCGGGGAAGAGTTAGTGCAGAGTAATGGACTTTGATTAAACTTGTTTATTTGTTCGTTCAATCACTTGTTCGATTCTGTACTCATTTGGCCATCGCGATTGAAGCCGGTGGGCGTTTTAAGTGCTTGGGTTTGTATATTCGAGCATTTAGAAGAGGCCGAGGGAGTCGGTCATGACTTGGCCGTGGCGGTTGCTAGTGGCG
>CAXBJM010000028.1:0-1787 GCA_963976235.1 uncultured bacterium | reverse complement strand
CATCAGAGAACTTCAGCGTCTCACAAATGCAGGACTTGGAGACTGCAAACGAGCGATTGAGCGTGCATCCGGCGACCTTTTTGTTGCCGCCTCGGAAATGCTATCCGAAGACGACGTGTTGCAGCTTCAGCAGAGCGTCCGCGTTAGAGCAATGGCGGGTGAGTCCATCAAAGATCCGGTGACCGAAGAAGAACAGAAACTAGTTGACCGCTTAGCATCGCACTTTATTGCCCAGCGGACGCGTCCGCTTAGTGTCGGATTTCTTTTCGAGATTGCCAGACTTTTTCACAACGACAAGGAATTTCAAGCAGCAATCAAGCATTCACCCTCGCAGACAATTCAGCAATTTATTGAGTTGCTTGATCCAAATGGTGACTTTGCCGGAATTCAAGAAGCCGCGACGATTGAAAGCGACACTTGCACTTCGACCGTAGTGACGATGCCTGCACCCCAATCTTAGTGGGAATGTGATTTTATTGTCTTGCAACATCCCAAGAAACGTCTCTTCAAAACCTCTTCTGGCCGCGTGTTCGCCATCTACAAGAGAACGAAACGCAGCGACCGAGGTGTCGCCAATGTTGAAGAAATGGGTATGGACCGTGGCGATGTCACAGCCATTTCTCGATGGGTCCATCAGGACCTCGAATTGACGCCTCAGGAACTGGCGAACGTGGCTTTCGATCCGACCCTACACCGAGTGACATAACAATGACATCCACCGAAGGACGCGAGCCGAGCGGTTCGGCAATGGTGAGTCTTTCGCGCGTCCTCGGTGATGTCTGACGTTATCGCAGTGAGACATCTGAACCTTATTGAAGTGAAATCGTAAATGGAACAGCCAGTCGTCTATGACAAGGCGAAGTACCATCGTGAGACAGTTGAGCTCGCTGGGCTCGACGAGGTGCAGGCCGAAGTACACACGGCCTTCTTTCTCGGTTGGCTTATCGACAATAATTTGGTCGATCCTGAATTTGTTGACGAGTCTGGCGATTTGCTCGCGCAATACCGAGCCCGAGAAGTGATGGCAACTGATGTCTACGGCTATTGGGATTGCTGCCTCGTCGACGACATGCTGAACCCCACAGGCAATGCATTCGCTCAGCACTACTTTGATCTTCAGTCGGGTAAGTACATTGACGACTATATCCGGCTATTGGCGACCGATCTGCCTTCGGAGTTTCATGTTGCGAACACTTGGGACAACTATGATGTGATCCGCAAATGCATTGACCAACGTTTCGTTGACTGGAGTTCGGGGGACGGTCGCTCGAACCGACCGTGGTGGCGATTCTGGTAAATCAAGAAGTGCGATAACCATGCGATGATACGGAGCGGCGGAGTCATGGTTGTTGAAGTGGTCAGTCACTCGCCGCCGCCCGCATATCGCAACCGTTATCCCGACTGGTGCTCGTAGTCTTGCTTGCGTCGGGCGCGATCCGATTCGCGATGTCGACGAAGCCGATGCAATCAAACCTTGCTCGCACGCTCATTCTGGATTCACGCGTGCCTAATGCTGGTCGCTACGAATCTGGCTCAATCTCATTTGCTGGTGGCGGCTACTTGCTTGCATTGGCCCGGTTGGTTTGCCAAACTGGTGTCACCCACGTGGGCGGAGTCCAGGCTGGCGACGTTTCGTCGTTGTTTTCCGCTCGCGCGGATCATGCCTGGTGACTGCCGTCTCGTAAAGCGAATGCAACGGGATAACCAACACATGCAACGGAGTGTCGGTGGTCGGCGGTCTTGTTTGCTTGTACGATTACTCCCGACACCCGCTGATGTGGGCCGTT
>CAXBJM010000027.1:0-1877 GCA_963976235.1 uncultured bacterium | reverse complement strand
AGAATGAGTTTACAAATGGCAATGTTCGCTAACAAGAACGAATGGGTTCCACCTTTAGAGCTGCCCGATATTACTGGGGCATCTAAGATTGCAATCGATGTGGAAACACGCGACCCGAACCTAAAGGTTAACGGTCCCGGATGGCCAACAGGGGACGGCGAAGTCGTAGGCTATGCCGTCGCAGTCGATGGTTGGTCGTGCTACTTACCTATCCGTCACTTAGGTGGTGGTAACCTTGATGAGCGTATCGTTAACCGATGGCTTAAAAAAGTATTCGAGTGTCCTGCTGATAAGATCATGCACAACGCTCAGTATGACTTGGGTTGGATTAAACAAATGGGGTTCACGGTCAACGGACGTATTATCGATACGATGATCGTCGCATCCTTGCTCGACGAAAACCGTTTCAGTTACAGTTTGAATGCGCTTTGTTACGATCTACTAAACAAAACTAAATCTGAGAAAGCTTTAACTGAGGCTGCTCGGGAATTCGGTGTCGATCCCAAAGCTGAAATGTGGAAGATGCCCGCTATGTATGTCGGTCCATACGCCGAAGCAGACGCGGAACTTACCCTCGAACTTTGGAATTACTTTTCCATTAAGTTGAGCCAAGAGGACTTGTGGGGCGTCGCTAATCTCGAACTGGATTTGCTGCCATGTCTCGTGGACATGACTATGCGCGGGGTTCGCGTTGACGTCAATCGTGTGGAGCGTACTAGGGACAGCCTCCTTAAACGGGAGCGGGAGGTCTTGAAGGAGTTGAAGCGCGTCGCTGGCTCGGGCGTTGAAATATGGGCTGCGCAGTCTCTTGCCAAGTCGTTCGACAACCTCGGAATCCAGTACCCAAAGACTGAGAAAGGAGCACCTTCCTTCACCAAACTCTTCCTCCAAGAGCATAATCACCCCGTCGCGAAGCTCATTGTCGAGGCTCGGAATCTGAATAAGACCTCCGGGACTTTCATCAATTCCATCATGAAGCACTGCCACGCTGATGGCCGAATTCATAGTCATGTTAATCAACTCCGTTCTGATGATGGGGGTACTGTGTCGGGCCGCATCTCAATGAGGAATCCTAACTTACAGCAAATCCCGGCTCGCGATCCTATTTATGGACCCATGATACGTTCACTATTCCTGCCGGAAGAAGGGGATAAGTGGGCTGCAATTGACTTCTCGCAACAAGAACCACGCATCTTGGTCCATTATGCGCATGTATACGGAAAAACGCGAGGGATACCCTTGGAAGGAGCGTCTGACTTTGTTGAGGCCTATAACAACAAACCGGAAACAGACTTCCATAGTTTAGTTGCCGAGATGGCTAACATCCCAAGGAAGCAAGCCAAGACCATTAACTTAGGCTTAATTTATGGCATGGGTGTTAATAAGATGTCGGACCAATTAGATATCTCAGTGGACGAAGCGAAGGGTTTGGTTAAGCAATACCACGCTCGTGTTCCTTTCGTTAAAGGATTGATGACCGGTGTAATGAACCGACTGAACGATAAGTCGTCCGGTGGTGCACTGCGATCACTAGAAGGTCGTAAGTGTCGCTTCGATATGTGGGAGCCAGACACGTTCGCCATGAACAAGGCGCTACCCTACAAGGAAGCGGTTGATGCCTACGGACCTACGACCAGACTAAAGCGGGCGTATACCTATAAAGCACTCAACAGACTCATCCAAGCATCTGCCGCGGACATGACTAAGAAGGCGATGGTCAATCTGTATAAGATGGGAAAACTACCCATGCTACAAATCCATGATGAACTGGCCATGTCGGTAGGCAGTCTCGAAGAAGCGCAAGAGATCGCGAAGGTTATGGAGAACGCTGTACCCTTAGAGGTTCCTAACGTTTGTGACATAGAAATGGGTCCATC
>CAXBJM010000026.1:0-1906 GCA_963976235.1 uncultured bacterium | reverse complement strand
TGAGCGACTGTTGCCGCTCGTCCCCTGTTCGATCTTGGCTGTCAAACCGAGTGGATTCGAGACACCCGTGACGCTTCCGCATCATCCATAGTGCAGGTGTCGTCCAAGTTATTAAGGCGCCAGCATGGAGCGAGCGGCGCCTCGCCACGACTGCCAAAACTTCGGTGTTGTCATCGGATATTGGGGGTGAGTGTTTTTTTCAGCCTATATTGCAGTTACCTCTCCCCCAACAAAGCTCGTTGTACTACACATTCTAGCCTGCTGAAATTTTTTTGGCTCCTGGGCCAAAAGCGTTCCATGCGTTGGACAGGTCGTAGCATCGCTGCATTCCGATCCACAAAGTTTGAGTACCAGGATCATTCTTGGGACGGTCAATGAAGCCGCCCAAGCGAGCGATCGCACGAACAACATCTCCTAATCGTGGGCAACCGGTTCGAGGATGTTCGATGCCGAGAATCGTGTAAACGCTTTTCCATTCGCTCGGTTCGAATATGATCTCACACTCCACATCAGGGCATTCCCGCCCCATGTGACAGATATACATCAAACGCCAAGCGACGAGGCTGTAGAACGCCAAGCAGTTCTTAACCCGGTTGATCTCTTCGAAACGCCGGCGCTCGATTCGGCAGCCAGACTTTAATGTTTTAAAGAAGACTTCAATTTGCCAACGAATACAGTACGAGCGAATCACTCGCTGCACCTCTTCATCGGTCTGAATGGGTAATGTGGTCACCAGCATCCAGCAAATCGGATCTTCACCCTCTGGCACATTGATCTCTTCGCAAAGAACGACATTCATGCTAACGCTAGCAGGTAAGTCGCAGCTTGCGTGTACAGGACGAGCTACTTCAACAGTTGCCTTGCGTATTTCAATCTGAGCGGTTCTTGCATCGCGAGAACGATTTCTCGCCGACGCACCTACGTTGACCTTCGCTGTTCGGGCGCGGATGTTGATCGTCTGTTCGCCGATCTTGGCGGTGGCACGAACTTGATCCTTCCAGTCATCCTTCTGCGTTGTATTTCGGTTCTGCCCTGCACGCACTAAGAGATGCAGATTGGGGGTTTGGATTTGCAACTGCGCGACAAAGAGTTCGTAGATGTCCGATTCACTGTCACCAACACAGACACAAGTAGTTTCAGGACAAGCTAACGCCGCCTGGTTGGTCATCTGCAGACCTTCGAGCCAGCGAATACTTTCCTTCTCTTGGATCGGAGTTTTGCGTCGTTGATCTACTTTTTGAGAAGGGTTGAGCGTGCTGAGGGGCTTACGAACATAGCTTTTTTGCCCGATAATCCCGAGAGCGACGGCGTCGAAATTGAATGCGATCACTGGATGGTAGAACACACCGCGGCGTGATTCGCAGTCCGTAGGCCCAGCACCTTCAACTTGTTGATTGGGACGAGTTAGGTCGACTTCAGATGAATCTTGCACGCACAATACTAAGTCTGCATCGGCAATCCGCTTGTACGTTGCTTCGACATGCGACTGCAAGATTCTCTCGGGCGTCACCTTTACGTTATCGAAGAACCGATAGCACGCCTCAAGCTCCTTCTTGGTCTTCATCGCCGTTGGGATACTCGCGTTGGGGTTCTGCTCAAGTCGTTGAGCGATTCCGATAGCACGCTGATTCAAGCGAGTGTCGCCAAACTGAGCCGCTTGTAATTCTTCAAAAAGATCAACCGCACCCATGAAACGCACCTCCGTGCACCATGCCTCCGTCGTTCGCAGCACCAGCGCGAACATCAAGGCAGGAATCATTCGCCATCAAGTTCGAAAAGACAAGCTCAGAATCTACGCAACCACTCCGATAGCCAGTCGCCGGACACCCGTGATGTGCGGTACAACGAGCGAAGTCGGGGGAGAGGTGGCAGAAAACTAACGCAACCAAAAATCACAAGAACACCA
>CAXBJM010000025.1:0-1930 GCA_963976235.1 uncultured bacterium | reverse complement strand
TGGACGAGGCCCAAGATTTAACGCCGTCACAGTGGCAGATGGTTGCGAAGATGTCCGAGAGTGCTACGCGAACTATCATCGCGGGAGATGACGATCAGGCTATCCATGAGTGGACGGGTGTAAAGGTAGAAGACTTCCTGAGTTGCTCGGACAAAAGGGTTGTATTGAGCCAGTCCTACAGGATGCCGCAGGCTGTTCACAATCTGTCTCAGATGATTGTAAAGCGGATAGATAACCGCATTGTAAAAGAGTTCGAGCCAACGGACAGAGAAGGCTCCATTAGATACCATGTAAACATTGAGACGGTGCCCTTGGACACAGGTTCGTGGACCTTGATGGCTCGTACTAATTCCTATGCTTGGGAGTTGGCAAAGCAGGTTCGAGCGTATGGATACCTGTATAGTTTTCGAGGACGGGGGAGCGTAAGCGAAGCGGTTGCCGATGGCTTAGACGTATGGCGGAAGCTGCAAGCTGGGGAGCGTGTTGGTCTTGCGAGGATCAAGGACCTATACAAGAACGTCCCGAAGATGGGGGACTATCGGGTGGTCAAGCGGGGAGCGGTTGGTTTGTTGGATGCTGCAGCGGATGACGCGATGCTTTCTTACGATGATCTTGTATCAGAGTTTGGCATGGTCGCTCCGCTAAATCGTCCGGCTTCGGACGTAATGAACCTTGGCAACGAGGACAGGCTATACATAGAGTCGCTTGAGGCACGGGGGGAGAACATCTCTGATACACCTCGTATTAAAATCTCAACCATCCACGCGATGAAGGGCGGGGAGGACGAGAACTGCATGGTGTATTTGGGTTCAACGAAGGCGTGTGAGGAGTCCAAGAACCCAGACGCGGAGCATCGGGTGTTCTATGTTGCGGTGACTAGGACCAAAGAGAACCTGCACATTCTGGAATCCGACAAACGGTACAGGTACATGCTATGAAAAGAGATGAGGTGCTAGACAAAGCCAAGTCTCTGATCTCTGGTGACAGGCAGGAGGACTACGGGGATGCAACACAATCGTTCAGGGCCATTGCAGATGGGTGGAACGTCATTGTTTCTAGGGCAATTAAACAGAACGGGAAGTTTGCCCCTATTACTCCCGCGCATGTAGCGTTGATGATGGACTGGTTGAAAACAACACGGCTGCTCAATGACACGTCACATCAAGACTCGTGGGTGGACAAGGCAGGTTACAGCGCACTGGGCGCAGAAATAGGTTTATCAAATGGCGAAAAAAGATAAGACGATTAGTTTCATTGAGCGCATGGAAATGGATAACCTTGATCCCGATTGGAATATCCCTTGCGAGTTTCCTGACCTGACGGGCTACAAAGAAATAGCCGTGGACCTTGAGACGAGAGACCCGAACCTCACCACCCTTGGCCCCGGATGGGCTAGGGGTGACGGAAATATTGTGGGCATTGCGGTAGCAGCGGGGGATTACTCTGGGTACTTTCCTATCCGGCACCAGAACGGACACAATCTTGATCCGAAGGTCACGCTGCGCTGGTTCAAAAAGCAGATGGCTACACCTCGGATTGATAAGATCATGCACAATGCAACCTATGATGCAGGGTGGCTATACGCGGAGGGCATAGAGGTGCAGGGTCGGATCATCGACACGATGGTTGCTGCTCCTTTGATAGACGAGAACAGGTTTTCATATAGCCTAAACAATCTGGGCCGTGACTGGATTGACATGCGTAAGAACGAGAAGATGTTACGCGCTGCGGCAAAGGACTTTGGCTTTGATCCCAAGTCAGAGATGTGGCGTCTACCTCCGATGTACGTTGGTGCATACGCGGAGCAGGACGCAATCATGACGCTGAAGCTTTGGCATCGGCTCAAGATAGAGATCAGCGAACAAGACTTGGGCGCAATCTTTGATCTCGAAACGGGCCTCATACCTTTGATGTTGGAGATGCGTAAGAA
>CAXBJM010000024.1:0-2060 GCA_963976235.1 uncultured bacterium | reverse complement strand
GTCGGTGGTCAACACGAATACGATCAGCAAACTTGGGATGCAGATAGACTTCGGTTGGAATGCCCCGGCTATGTAGGGTTTGCTGATTTAGTCGCGTGCTGATCATTGATCGGTTTGTGCTTGGGCTGGTTTGGTTTTTGAGTCGATCGCTCTGATGCAGGCGGTGATGAATGACTCGCTTGAACGCCCATGAGGCTGGACGCTGAGCAGGTAAAGAAGCCACAAAAACATCCGCCGCAGTGCCAGTTCCAGATTCATCACCAGGAAGGTCAGTGAAATCTGCGCCGCCGATGTACTGGCCAGTTTCGCCATCACTCGGCCGAGCCCGTATCGCCGCTTGGCCTCGCCAAATTTTCCCTCCACTGCGTTGCGAAGCACTTCATCGGCTCGGGTCTGCTTCCTTTCCGCGAGAGAAATGTTCTGTCTTGGGCGACCCAGCGGTGGACCGCTCATCCGAATCCCCTTCGACTTACAGAACGCGCGATTCGCTCGCGTCCGGTAGATCTTGTCCACATGAACCGACTCGGGATAGAAACCCAATCGCAAGCGATAGCTTTCCACCTGAGCAATCAAATCACACCCTTCGTTGTAGCTGTCCCAGCTCAAACGATCGACCATCGAAAAACCATCCACCACGCTGATCGTCAACTTGGCTCCAAACTCTGTGTCGCGTCCGGCCTTGCCACGTTTGATTGGACGCACGTGCGGCTGAGCGATGCTGACGATGCGATCGTCCACACGATGCGTTTTGGTCTCGAACATTTCAAGCTGCTGGCGATAGAGTTCGCGGCACACCAGCAAGTGTTTGTACCAGCGATTCCAGAGATGCTCTAAAGGCAGAGCGGCGGCGTTCGTTAGCAACCGATCGATTGCCCGGAGGTTGCGACCGAGGTAACCGAGTTGCTGTCGTTTGGCTTTGCGAACACGCTTTTTGCCGGGTTTCTTCAACTTGGTGAACGCAATGAAATCGCGACGCCCCCGTTGGCGATACGTGCGAGGACGCTTCGCCAGACCAACCAGCGGAGCGTGCAACGCATCGATGATCCGGTCGGTTTTCTCCCGAGCTTCACTGAGCAAGCTGACGTCGGTTGGGTAGCGAATGTCGGCCGGAGCACAAGTGGCATCGGATAGAAGAGAACCGCGATTGGTTGTCTCAGACGAGGCAGTTTGATCTTCCGTTTTGACGGGAGTGTCTGTTTCGCTGACACCTTCATCGAGGTTGGCCGAAGGAGGCTGCGGGGAATCGTCGTGTTGATCTTCGTCATTGGGAGTAGCTTGAGAAACGTTGTCGCTTCCCGCTTGATCCAACGAAGCCAAAGCGATCGCTTCGGCAATTTGCTGCATTCCTTCTTCGCCGAACCGCTTGCGGAAGTCGACCATCAAGGACGCATCAAAGGGACGCTCTTGAGTGAATTCTTCGAGACCAATGAAGTACTGAAGGAATGGGTTCTCGCGAATCGTCTCGACGGTCTCTCGATCGGTCAGGCCGAGTCGTTCCTTGATGATCAGTGCGCCCAACGCTGTTCGAGCCGAAACGATGGGGGCTCCGAAGTCTTCGCACAACTGGGCGTGATAGATTCTCTCGGCCAGTTCCCAAGGAACGAGCTCTGCCAACTGCACCCATCGGTTATCCGGATCAAGCTTACCGCTGAAGGGAAGGTAAAAATCAGGGAACTCAAGTTGCCCAGGATGGTTCCTGCGATACATGATCAATCGTGCCTAATAAGTGCCATCTCCGGCTTCACGAAACGAACGATTCGCACGCCGCAAATGCAAGCCTTTGAAGCAACCTGTTGTAAAAGCCTTGCACCTCACCGCCCCATTCTGAACCTTTGAACAATGAAAACCAAGCCCAGTGACTAAATCAGCAAGCCCTACGTAGATGGTACTGACCGTTGGCAGTGCCACCGCTGACAATATTGAAGGCTGCCAACCAATTGGGCGAGGCCGAAAGTGCGCCGATGACGGTTAATCCCAATGCAAATTGGGTTGTGCAACGCCACCCCTTGGATTTCTCCTTCAAGAGTGGCATCGCGATCAGAACGAACAGAGGCGGATAC
>CAXBJM010000023.1:0-2704 GCA_963976235.1 uncultured bacterium | reverse complement strand
GCCATGGTCGGGGACGGCGTGAACGATGCGCCCGCGATGGCCAATGCGACTGTCGGTATTGCCATGGGCGCGGCCGGGTCAGATGTCGCGCTCGAAACCGCCGATATTGCCTTGATGGCTGATGATCTGGAAGCACTGCCGTTCGCGGTGGCCCTTAGTCGTGCAACGCGCCGGATCATCCGACAGAATCTCTGGGCGAGTCTGGGTATCGTGGCGTTTCTGGTGCCAGCGACATTGCTTGGTCTGGGCATCGGGCCGGCAGTTATTGCGCATGAAGGATCAACCCTGATCGTTGCACTCAATGCGCTTCGACTTCTTGGATTCAAAGAGCGAAAATAGCCAGAGGCATGATGAGAGCTCGCACAAAATCTTTACGTGGACTGGCAGCGGCCCCGTCAAAACCAACCACGGCAAAAGTCTGAACCTCGCTCCTGATCTAATTCAAAGCGGCTTTGGAGCTCCGGACATGCTGCTAATTTCAAGACTTCTGCGTCGAGGAGTCGTCAGGTGATCGCCTCGCGCCCATCTCTTTCGTGAGTTGTGTATTCGATTTGACAAGATGGATTTCAACATTCAGCTGATCGGACAGGGTGCGGATCTGCAGACGATGCCGCAAGGACGAATTTTTTTCAATTAGATCTTGACCCTCCAGTGGCTATAGATTGCACAGTCCGAGTTTCGGTTCCTGGCCAAGACGTCGCGCCATGGCCAAACAGTGTTTGAACGCCGGCGGCGCAGAGGAGATAAATTGTGAACAATGACCATTTGATGATGCGGGACCAATGGATGACGATGGATCCAATCGGCGGTTTATTGATGTTTCTGCTTATCGCTTTTCTTGTTTTAGGCAGCGCGGCCTTCGTCAAATTCTTGTTCTTCAACAAGAAGTAAAACCTTGTCGATCGGGCCGAGCGAGGCATAGGGACAACAAACAGAGGAGACAATCCATGTTTACCCGGAGAACAACGTTGTTTGGCTTGGCCGGAACAGCGCTAGGCTTGGCGGGTTGCGGAGGCGAGGTGAATGGACAGATCGAGGCCACGCGCGTCTCTGATCGAAACCTGCTTCAGGTGCCCGTTCTCTATGCCGGGCAAAAGAATGGTGCGATTACAGAATATGATCTGACGCTACAAAGCGGGCGTACGGCATTTTTTGATAACCAATTCACGCCGACCATAGGTATCAACCAATCCTATCTTGGCCCGACATTGGATATGGTAAATGGTGCCGACGTGCGCATGAGTGTGACCAACACTTTGGAAGAGGATGCCACACTTCACTGGCACGGCTTCCACGTGCCTGCGCGATATGACGGGACGCCACATCAACGCATCGCACCAGGCGAAACCTGGACGGCGCAATTTCAGGTGCGCCAGAAACCTTCCTTGTTCTGGTATCATTCTCACGCGCATCGGCGCGCGGGACCACAAGTGTATCATGGCTTGGCGGGACCGATAATCGTTCGTGATGATGAGGGTCGAACTGACTCCCTGCCCCATGAGTATGGCATCGATGATGTGCCGCTTATTGTGCAGGACCGGGCCTTCGGTTCAGACGGTCGGCTTATTTATGCACGCTCAATGCACGATATCATGATGGGTATGCGCGGTGACACGTTGCTTGTGAACGGCGTTATTGATCCTGCATTTGAATGCCAGACAGAGCTGCTTCGACTGCGTTTGCTTAACGGCTCAAACGCCCGGATTTATGATTTTGAGTTTGAAACCCAGCAAAGTTTTTTGATGACTGGCAGTGATGGCGGACATCTTGAGGCACCGGTCCGGATGTCGCGGATCAGACTGTCCCCCGGAGAACGCGCGGAAATAGTGGTCGATGCAAGTCATGGGGTACCTCTGCAACTGCTTGCCAGGTCACTGTCGGGTGAAATGGGAATGATGGATGGCGGGATGATGGGCGGTCGAAGGGGGCGCGGCAACTCTCGACGCAGTTCAGAAGGATCAGTCTTCAAAGTCCTGCTTATCGTCCCGAACGAGCAACTTCGCCCTTCGACGGCTACCCCTGCGAAGCTGACAACCCTTCCGGCGATCGACCCAAGCAAAGCCATCAAGACCCGTCGCTTCGTTTTGGAAATGGGAATGGGAATGGGCATGCGTGGCCGAGGGGGTTTCACCATCAATGGCAAGTCCATGGACATGGCTCGGATAGATGAGCGCGTGAAACTGGATACAACCGAAATATGGGAGGTCGAGAACGCGTCGATGATGGCTCACCCATTCCATGTTCATGACGTGCAGTTCCGAATTCTTGATCGGAACGGCCGCCCGCCACCTGAACATGAGATGGGTTTAAAAGACACTGTTCTCCTGTCGTCGCGCGAGCGCGTCCGGCTCCTGCTGTCATTCAAGGATTATGCCGATTCTGACACGCCCTACATGTACCATTGCCACATACTCGAACATGAAGACGCTGGTATGATGGGGCAGTTTGTGATTGAGGCCTAGAGCACTGTGAGCGCCGATGGGTGGGAAAGGTTGAGAATGGGAACCGAAGCTGATTAAGCCCACGCGCGCCATTTCATTGAGCATCTTCACTCACAACGTTGCCGGCGGATCAGATCGATCAGCGATCGTATTGCGGAATCCATCAAAGATTATGATTGCGACACCAATGACGATCGCGACGTCCGCCAGATTGAATGTTGGCCAGTGATACCCGTTGATATGGATGTCGAGGAAATCGGTAA
>CAXBJM010000022.1:0-2853 GCA_963976235.1 uncultured bacterium | reverse complement strand
CATAACCCATACCCAAATGAAAATAAAGTGCGCACAAATTCTCGGGCCAAAGGCCTCGGACCTTGGACTTGGGTTTTACTTGTAGCCGCAATGGAAAAACCTTGGAATGATTTTATCGGACCAACTATATAAGGGCGCGGGCCGAGGCGGGGTGTCCTATATGGGGGGTTAGGGGGTCGCGGATCGCGATCCGGCGCGATTGGATCCGGACAAGTTACCCCCCGGGGCGCGGATCGCGGCGCGGATCGGTGTGAATTAATTTCAATTGAGTGCAATTAATTGTGCTTTGAGTGTTGACAATGCCGATCGTTGGTCCCATAACTAAGTTATGGACGCAATAAAGCGATCCATTCAATTAAGGAAACGACACCATGACAACTCTAGATATCACAATCGACACAGGCCTTGATCAAAAGGTCGACACCCTAGGCCGGATCGCAGCCGTCGAGGTTCGCATTAAAGACCTGCAGAAGCAGCGCGACGCTCTGCGCACTCAGGCGGTGACTGAGGGACACGCGACGTGGAACAACGACGGCCCGCTATCCAACAAGGCACCCAGCATGGAATGGTGGAAAGAACACCGCGCTAAATCGTTTGATCGCCTATGCTGGGCATCGCAGAACAACGATCACCCAGATCACAAGGCCTTCTGGAAAAAACCACAGAAGCTTTTCAAGCCAGTCTAAGATCTTAGCGGTGACCAGCCTCACACGAGGCTGGCATCCGCTGCGATCCTGCAGCACTCAATTAAGGAAACTACAATGCAACATGAACCACAAACCATCGAACAGAAACAGGCGAAGCAATCAACAGGCAACCGCCTCAAGTTTAAGCTCGAGACTATGCTGATGCTGGTGATGGCTGATCGTACCAAGGAAGCTGGGAAAATATACGACCAGCTGATCGCAGAGTTCGACAAGCTAGCCTAAACACTTGTACCCTGATCACAACCACGCTATGATCAGGGTACTACCATTCAATTAATAGGAGACTAACAATGCCACGTACTACATTCGGAAAGACACGCGACCAAGACACGCCATACGCAACGTATGCCAACAGCCAAGGTTGGGTATGGAAGGTTCTCAAAACCTATAAGCACTCAGCTGCAGAGCAGAACGATCCGCATGCACGTTGGTTCGTCGCTGCGACCTCGCCCATGATGCACGAAGGATCGTATGAGATGGGTGATACCTATGCCCGCGAGATCAAACAGATGGGACAGCTGATCGATGCAGACCCAGAGTGGCGCGATGAATACGCTGTCTAATATCTTATTAGGTTTCTGTGCAGGGCTGGCGGTTTCGCTAGCCCTGTTCGGACCAGTCATCATGGGATGGGTGTAATTCAACCACGGCCCCGGCGCTCCGATATATATTGTCTACGCGCCGGGGCCTTATCGCTGCCGCATCGAGCCACTCGCTTCGCTCGTCAAAAATGTCAAGGCGCAGGGCCCTCGCTTCGCTCGGGGAAAATGTCAAGGCGCAGGGCGATGAAATCCCTAGATTAAATTGCAATTACTTGTTGACCCCATGCGTGGGGTTTGATAGTCTAAACCTAGGCCAACAAGGTCTTTAACCAAAGAGAAAGAGTATACCATGAAATCATCATATACCAACCCGCGCACAGTCGTCATGAACATCGATCTAGAACTTGACGAGATGTGTGACATCATCGAGATGCTCGAGGCCAAGGTTGAGGACGGCGACAACTATCGCGCAAACGCGCTGCTCAAGTCGCTCAAGATCACTCGAGCCGAAAGCATAAAACAGTTGCAATCGAGCCTCGAATCATACGCATAAAGCGAGGGCCCTTCGGGGCCCTTTTCTTTTGCCCTGGAGATCGAGCCAAGTAAGGCGATCCGCGAAGAAGTAAGGCGAAGCGCAGGGCCGCAGGGCGCAGGGCCGCAGGGCGCAAGACAAATAGAACTTGCGTATCACTTGCGTTCTGCTATTCTATAATCTCACTCAACTAAGGAATCAAACCCATGAAATCTGGAATCATATACAACGGGCCAAGCCTATTGGATGGTAAACCAATCGTTGCAATCGCAACATACAGCGATCGCAATACCAAGACAGGCAAAGTCGTGCAGACATATATACTGCGCAGCGATATTAACCCATTGGAAGCAAGCAAGACGGGCGAAGATTTTTCGATCTGTGGCGACTGCACCATGCGCGGGGAAGTAAACGACGATCCAAAGCGCAAGCAGGCCAAGGGCCGTCGCTGCTATGTTAACCTAGGCCAAGGCGTCTTGATCGTTTACAAAGCTTTCTTGCGCGGCGTCTATCCAACCGCAGACAACAGCGCCGATCGCAAGACAATCGGGCGCGGGCGGTTCGTTCGTGTCGGGACGTACGGGGATCCCGCAGCGGTTCCCGCGGACGTGTGGACGGATCTACTGGCAGAGGCTGACACCTTCACAGCATACAGCCACCAATCCGGATGGCGTCCAGATATCGCGATGCAAAGCGCAGACAATCGCGCCCAAGCAATCGCACACTGGAAAGCAGGGCGTCGCACCTTCCGAGTCATTCCCGATTTGGGCGAACTAGACAAGGCAAACGAGGCACTATGCCCAGCGTCCAAAGAAGCAGGGCGTCGCGTCCAGTGTACAGCCTGCAAACTCTGCAAAGGATCCAGCCTAGGTAAATCAATCGCAATCGTGGAGCACTAAAATGACAGCGCAAGAAATCGTCGATATGTTTGATAGCACAAACATCACACTCGCAGAGTTGGCCCGCATGTCGGGCCGCTCAGTTAAGGCCTTAAAAAAGATTTTGATGGCATAACATAGGACCAAGGGCCTCGGCTCTTGGTCCTTCTACTGTCATCGGGGGAAACTCCCCC
>CAXBJM010000021.1:0-2999 GCA_963976235.1 uncultured bacterium | reverse complement strand
AGGGTTGAACGACATTGAGCATTTTATTCGGCAAGCTCCAGAAGAGTTTGGTACTACCGCTGATCCTGCGGCGGTGAGTTCTACGGCTCGTAATGTGCTTTATGAAATATTGGGGTTGAGCGGCGTCAAAGAAGGCATGTCTGTAAACGATGCCATGAAACAAAAAGTTCTGGCGTTAAAGACTGCTCGTAATAACTACATCTTGCCCGGATCATCAAAGGTTGATCTGGCTAGTGATATGTTTATCGAACGCAAAGCTTTAATTGACACATCTCCCTCGCTCCAAAAACTTATGGGCATGCGAAACGATGTAAAAGAAAGTTACATCAACACCATAGATGACCTGTCCAGAACCGTGGGCGGTCTCAAGTTCTATCGTGACTCTGCAAAGAATGTTGCGGATGGTGGCCTGACTATGGCTGAAGACGCAGGTATGTCGGCTCTTGCAAATGGCGGTCGCCCAACATTCATTCGGTTAAACATGAACCCCGAAGACTATGCTCAGGCAGAACTAACTGAGGTAGGGTCTATGGCTAGGACAACCAAGGACCGCGCACAAACGTTGACTGATCTGGGGTATGTAAGCCTTGGTCAACAAAACCCTAACCAAGTGTTTCAGGGAAACTTCGGAGACTTATCAGGGGTCTATGCTGCTCCGGAAGTCTACAGTGCAATTACAACTCCGGGCCGTCTGGGTCAGACTGTGTTGAATGAAGCGGCTGCTCTTGCGGTTCAGGCCAAGGGCCTGTCGCAGAAGATGGCTATCATTCCAAACCCGTTGTCACAGGTCCGAAACATCTTGGGCAACATTCAGATGATTGGTGCGCAGGGTCTGCTTGGAAGAGACTTGGACTTCTTTGATACGTTTGCCATGCATGCCGCCAACATGAGTAACTTAGATGACGAGGGCATGAAAAGCATGACCCAACTCATGGGTGAGATGGGGCTTCGTGATTCCAGCTTGATTGCCAAGACCCTCAAGGATTTGCAGGAAGTAGGCAAAGACCTGACTGTCGCGGGAAAAGTAAGCAGGGGCGCAGAGAAACTAACGAACCTTGTTGGTAACGTTGGCGGAGTCGTGCCTCTCATGCAGGCGTTCGAGAAAGTATACGCTGAGTCCGACTCGTTCTTTAAAGTCATGGGGGTCTTGGGTGAGCGGTCCCGCTACGGTACAGCGATTGGCAAAGCAGTAGACATCAACAACGTACCAGAGGCCGTGAAGCAATCCTTTCTGGATGCGGGTCTTGTATCTCGGCTCTCGGCTGGCCCCGACAGCAAGATGACCTTCTTGGATATGATGTCTGCTCAAGCGGTCAAAGAAACTATGCCCATGTATAACCGGATCGGGAACCTCGTTCGGAACCTCGACCGCATTCCTATCTTGGGTAACTTCACCTCGTTTGCTGCAGAGAACATCCGCAACTCTGCCAACACCTTGTCTCGTGGTATGAAAGAACTAGGCTACAAGGTTGATCTTGACTCGGTTGCGGGGCGAGACCTTCTGAACAAGATCGGAGACACTGGTGTCAGAGACCTTGAGCGGTCCATCAGGGGCATCGGTTCTCAACGCCTGACATCCTATCTGGCTGTATCAACGGCCCTTCCTTATGCGGCAACCAGAGCGTCTATGATTGCAACAGGAACCACGCAAGAGGAAATGGACGCAGCGGAATCTCTGAACGCTGACTACACCAAGGGCCACCAGTTGATTGTTCTGAACAACGATCACCGTGGCAAGATGCAGTTTGCTGACCAGAGCTACGTTGCACCGTTCTCGTTTGTCACTGACCCTGTTCGCGCTGCACTACAGGTATACCAAGAGAAGGGCATTCTTAACAAGTCGGAGGCGGAGAAGATTGCATCCGCTGCCTTTGCTGGATTGAGTGGGTACGCAGAGCCGTTTGGTTCTGAATCGTTGTTCTTTGAGCGGCTGCGCAATGCGTTGCCCTCTGACAACCCCATCGGCAGGGGTGGTAGAACCCCACAGGGCGCTCCTATCTGGGATGACACCGATGATCTTGGGACAAAAATCAGTCGTGGGTTTACCCATGTGATGGGCGGCTTTGAGCCAGCGTACATCAGAGAGATTGTTACCGAGAAGAACGGTAGGATCGAAGGGGGCAGGGCCTTCCGTGCAGCAACCGATACACCAACGGGTACGGGTGTACAGTACAACGCGGAGGCGGAGCTTGCTCGGGCCATCACTGGGTTCACGCCCATCGAATTAAACCTACGCAAAGACTTCAACTACAAAGGCTC
Organism: uncultured bacterium; assembly: GCA_963976235.1. Taxonomy (GTDB): domain Bacteria; phylum Planctomycetota; class Phycisphaerae; order Phycisphaerales; family UBA1924; genus UBA1924. The sequence continues at coordinate 740 of CAXBJM010000021.1, read as the reverse complement.
GGAGTATTTAAACCTGCGTTCTGGTGCCAAGACCCAAGCGTCTCGTGCCATCAAGCAGAACTTTACCTCTTCCGAGGACATGGCTGACGCATGGGGTGGCTATCTTGATAACTTGTACAGAGCGCAAAGCAGTATGTACGCCAAGATTCTAGCGGCACGGCAAGTAGGTCTTTCAGATCAGCAAATCCGCAAGGAGTTGGTACAGAAGGCTGGTCTTGGTGCGGCGGAAGCAAACATCATCATGCGTGGAGAGTTCTACCCCGGAATGGTGAGCAAGGAAGTAATCAAAGAGGTTGCTCTTGAGGTTCGTGAGGATCAGCCACGGGTTACAGAGCGTCCGGACTATGCAATGCTGAACCGATTGTCTAACGAACGTATGCGTCAGCCGCTGTCACCTGTCCCTGAACCGGAGCCAGAGGTAGCGGAGGGCGTCACAGCGTCCATACAATCGCCTGTAGAGGCCCCTATCGCTCAGGCGCAGCAAGTGGCCCCCGCTCCAGCTAACCCCGCTCCTACGGTCCCTGCAGCGGCTCCCGTGCAGCAAGCGGATGCAGGCTTGCGCCAGTTCATTCCGTCCACGCTACTCGGGGACTTCCGCAACATGGATATCGCCCGAAGACTTGGAATGGGACAGTAGGTCTAGCCTACTTCCCCCCAGTTACTACCCAACTCCTCATCCACCTTGGACGGTACTTTCAGAACGTCATCAAGACCGTGCTCCATGATCTCGGTAATGCGTG
>CAXBJM010000020.1:0-3331 GCA_963976235.1 uncultured bacterium | reverse complement strand
GTGAACAAAAGAGAGTTGGAGGTTATGAGCAAATGTCAAGAGAATGTCAAGAGTGCATCAAACGCCTTGCAAAGTGATTCAGAACGGGTTACATTATAATGTCAGAAAGAAAAACCATCAACCTAGAGAGAAAATTATGAACAACTTAGATTATGTAATCACTTGGACAGCCGCTTGCGAGATGTTCGAACACGAAGTCCTGCCATCCGTCATCGAAACTTATGAGCAAGACGGCATCGAAGACTGGCCAGCCCGTCGCGAAGGGTGGAACAACTGGACTGATGCCCTGTGTAAAGACGATCAGATCAGCGATTGGCAATACGAGAACTGGTCACAATCACCGCTATGCGGCAACTAGGAGAATCCAATGAAAGCAGGTGATTTGGTGAGTTTGGCGAGAGGCACAAAGCGTTTAGACAGCAACGATGACTCGCGTCTCTGGATGGTGCTCAAAGAAGAAGACTACAATAACTTGTGCATCTTTGTCGTGAACGTAAAGACTGGCGCAAGAGGTTGGGTGCCGAAAGATATACTCAAAGTCGTGAGCAAATGTCAAGAGAATGTCAAGAGTGCATCAAACGCCTTGCAATCATCATCGTGCCGTGTTACATTATAGTGTCAGAAAGAAATACCATCAACTAGAGAGAGTCCAATGAAAGCAATAAACGTAATCAAAAAAGTCAAGAGCCACTTCAAGAAGCAAGGCATCGACATCCAAATCTACCCACCGCGCAAAGGTGGCAACTACAAGTGGACATTCCAGCACGGAGATAATGTCGGTTCTTTCTCGGCTAATGGACACAACGGATACGGCGAGGGCTGGGAAGATGCTGATACCACTGGCTTCCATGTTCGCCATTCCACCGATCACTCAGACATCCAGAGCGACTACTTCGCAGGATCGTTCCGCAAGAACATCTCTCAAGTGTGCGAGTCGCTCCTATCCACGCCACCAAAGTATTCTACTGGGCAACTCGTCAGGGGCAAGCAAACCAAGAGAGCAATCCGTCACGGCATCAATGGCAGGGTTGGACTGGTGATACCCACCATCGGCGGTGGCTCAAACTCCAACATCACAGTCAGTTGGCTCAACAGAGAGAAGCCAAGTTACGGCTGGTTGTCTCACTCTGCTCTCGATCTAGAACTCGCAAACTAATCTAAACACCAAACTATACTTTCAATTTTCATTTAGGAGATTCATATGAATCACAAGACAGGCGCAATAGTAACCAAGAACGGCAAAACAGGAACCATCATTGACAGGGCACGAATCTATCGCTGCTGGGAAGTCAAGTGGGGCGAGGGCGAATACTCCATCGAGAGAGATGAGCAACTTAAAGCAGCGCCGGCCAATGCCAGCACCCGCGTGGTTCAACCACCATCGCTCGTTGTGCTCTCGTCGGTTCGTGAGAACTTGACTTGGAAGTTCAAGGGCGACAACTTCAGCAAGTTCGTCAAGAACAAGGGGAAGAAATAATGGAAAATCATCCAGCCAACATTTTTCTCGCCGCTGTTGTTTCTCTTGGTATCACCACCGGACTCATGATGATGGTATTCTTTCTGGATCTTACCTTGTGTGATGGCAATTGCCTCGTGCCAGAAGTAGACATCGAAGATGCTCGATGGACAGGGAAATGATATGGAATATGGCATTTTCAAGACTGGCGACATTGTAAAGAACATCTGGGGCGGGAAACTCGCGATTGTCGTCGAGGTATGTGAGCCATGGACTTGGGACGACGAGGGCTTGGACTTTCATCGTTTCGTTGAACTTGATTCTCTCGCGATGGGCACTATGTGTAAAGAGGATGCAGAGGAATGGGACACATACTCAGATTTCTATGACAACGAGAGATGGACAAGAGAGAGAAGCGGCGATAAGGGGCTTAAACTCTGTCGTTTCGGCGACAGCAGGACGTTTTATGCCCCACAAGATACTTGGGAGACTGAAATCATATGTCAAGAGAATGTCAAGAGTGACAAAGTTTCCTTGCGCCAGCCATCACAACGGGTTACATTATAGATGTAGAAAAGAGAGAGAATCATTATGCCTAGAGTTACTTACGAAATTCGTCTTCAAGACATCATCACCAACCCACTAATCACAACGCGGGATAGGGACTTTGCTGGCTCTCTTTTGAGTTATTACAAGCGCCGCCGCACTTTGACATCTGGCCGTGTTCGTTGCGTCAAGCAACTAGAAGAACGTTACTCTCCAGAGGCTTGTAAGGCGCTTCAAGACCTCCGCAACAGCGCAGAGGAGTCTAGTGTCGTTCGCGAGGTAAAGGCTCTCATTGGGCGCTGTGAACGTGCTTCTTGGGATCTTGGCTTCGCTGAGAGCATCTTGGAACAACTTCTTGCTGGCCGGCCTATAAGCGACAAACAGATGTCCGTCATAGAGAAGGTAAAGGAACGAAACTCTCTCAAATCCGTCGCTGATCGTGACTTCTGGATCTCTGGCTGGGAAGGATCCGAGAACCAAAAGAAGTTCGAGGTTATGATGGGCTACTACGCTCACAACAAGCCTTACTTCTCAACTATTGTTGCTGGCTATAATATCTCCAAGTCACTAGGAGAGCCTTATGTTCCTTCTATTCGCATCTTCAACAAGGTCACTGACGGTGGCTACGCAAAGAAAGTTCTTGAAGAGGCTTTCCGCGCACCCAAGTTCCCAGCAGGTTCAGCCGTCCGGATTCGTCGCTCTGACCGTATGCCGATGAAACTCAAGGGCAAGGCCGCAGCCGTACTTGTTACCAACGCACCGATCATCAGTGCTGCCAAAGGATCCAAGCGATACCAAGTCGTCATCATTGGCGAACCAACACCCATATTTGTTGAAGAGAGAGATCTCCTCACAAAGAAACTTTCCTAAACAACCATAAACCAAAAGGTAAAACCATGAACTTTAATATAACAGATTTCTTCGAGATCGCTTTCGCCCTTATTGCTATAGCAATTACTATCCCTCTTGCCGCAGCCGGCATTTACGCAACAATCACAACTATCTTCTTATAGGAGTCTATTATGACTATTCAGAAAACTATTCTTTCAAACATCAACGCGATCAACGTCGTGGGTATAGTAGACAACATTTTGGAAGATTATCTTCCAAGCAAAGCACCATTTCACACTCTTACTGATGAGGAGGTCAAGGACATCTATGAGGCTCTTACGGGCACCCTAGAGGAGGAACTAGGCCAACTTGCGGATAGTGTTGATGATGCCTTCGCAGGGGCTCCAAAAGCCACTACTATGCACATCGAGAGAGCAATCGACCCGTTTGAATCAGTGGAAGTGTACGAAGGAGATCTCAGTGCTGCGAGAGAAATGG
>CAXBJM010000019.1:0-4831 GCA_963976235.1 uncultured bacterium | reverse complement strand
AGCCCGAAGTCGGGATCGAAGTCGATGTCATCCCCAGCAGCTGCAGCACCAACGCCAATCGCAATCGCAATCGCCAGCACACTGATATTTGTAGGATTGATACATTTCTCAAAATTCAATCTCATCTGTGGAGCCTCCATTATCTATACCCCAAGTTTGCACAAAGGGTTCTCTATTATCGGACAATAATTCTACTATCGACCAACTAGCTATAGAGCATCCAATGTTTGGCTTTGTTTGATTGCACACACCTGCCGCGCTTCAACGGTCGCAGGCACCACACTCTCCGCTGGTTTTAACTCATAAATGAGTTGCTCAAAGAACTCCTGTGGGGACTGGTCAAGTAGATCAGCAAGTTGCAGCAATCGTCTACCTGCTGATTTGCGAAACCACTGGCACCATTGATCCAAGCTTGATTCCGTTGGCATTGGTTTGATCTTCAATGGACACGACTGCCCAATGTAATCACCCCACCACTTTGATCGTGGTCGACGCTTGAGTTCGCTTCGGCCATTGCACACACGAAAGTCTACTGAGCCGATCACGATCTGCCAGAGTGTTTCGTTGAATGTATCACCGACTTCAATCAGCGTCATGCATACTTCATTCGCTCGGTCGCCTTTGAACTCGACTTCAAAGCGTTCCCATTGGCCGACAGGCAGTGTCTTTGTTTCGAGTCCTTTGTCATAGATTCGTGCGCAAACATCCGAATCTCGTTTGCCGAGTTTGAGTAGTTTTCGCAATGGCTGTCCGTGCGAATCAAACTCTGGATCGGGCGAGTATCTTCTCATCATGCAAAGCTCTTTGGCTTCACAGGAAGCGAGGGCTTTATCATACAGATAGACATCCTGCATGACATGATCAACAGCCAGATCAATGCGTGTACAGTGAAAGCCCATCACCATGATCTCGGTTGTAAGTTTGAGCGCATCCAACGGCTCCATTGCAGCCAGCCGACTTCCTTGCAAATCCACCATCACAATCTTTGACGAATGCCCCTTGCTCAACAGCACCCCAGGATGCCATTCGACTCCTATGTCAAAGAACTTTGCGCCGTGATTGCTACCAGTTGGATGACCAAACCATTTCCGAATCACTCGTTCGACTTGTTTCTCCATACTGCTCGGACCGACCAATCTGATCCAATCTGCTCGACACCACATACCCGGCTCTGGGACTTGATTAAGACGGTTTTGGTTTTCTATCCCCGGTGTTACAAAGCGGGGATGGATACCCACTTCGTTTTCAGGGCTCGACCCCTCTGGCTCCCAACGGGCGGGGTGCCCACCCTCTGGACTCCGCTCCGTCTCGCCCCCACTCGCAGGCGAGGGGCGAGACTCCGACGGCGACCGACGGGCGGGCAAAGACACACAGGGGGAGCAGGCAGGTCCGCGAACATCGCGGCCCTGCTCATTGCTCTCCTCTGCTGCTTTGGATGAATGCTTAGACATCATCCACCTCAATCCGGCAGCTCTCGACGATTGTGTTTCGGAGAGTGAACAGACGAGCCATGTTGCCTTGTGCAATCATTTCGTTTGAATGGTCTGCACGACAGCGATATGCGGAAGCTCTGGCGCGTTCACTCTTGATTCGAGTGTCAAGTAACTCGATCAGTTGGGTGTACATCGAATCTGGAAGTGTGAAGCAAACTTGCTTTGATCCTTGCTGGGTCATGACTCACCCCCGTTGGATGAGTTCTGAATCAGTAACCCGATTGTGAGACGGACTGTACTCGACAGCGTCGGCCACGCAGCGACTACCTGTGACAGAATGGGATCATGCAGATCGTCTGTGCGCTTTTCTGTGCGCGACCCCACTGGCATATCCGTAAGACCCGATTTCTGTAGGGTTCGATTCCCCCCGGCTCCATTGATTTTGCGGTATGAGATAAAAAACGCAGGCTGGGACTATTTGAAACTGAAGTTTGCTCTTTAAAAAAAGCTAGGGCAGCGTTAAAACAATTGAGTCTTAACAGCGAATGCCGTGAAGTTCCACTCACAGAACATCCCGTGAAAGCGTTGCAGAGAGCACCCGCGAAACCATTGATACGCCCATGCTGATCGGTTTTCTGAATGATAATTTTCAATCATGAAACTCTGATCGTTCAATACAAACTCTAAGGTCATCATGCAACTGCTCGATTTAAAATCAGAGAAGTTTCGCGAAACCATTACGGGCAACCGTCAGCAAACGCATCGAGAAACGCGATCACATCGAAGAAATCAATGATGCCATCATTTGTAAAATCGGCGATCTCATTCTGCATTCTGAATCCTATCAAGAATGCAGAAACATCGTAGAAATCGAGAACCCCATCGTCTATCAGATCGGCAGCACAGCCGTTAGAACATTCATTGACATCGATGATCTGGAGGCCTGCGTGATCTGCAGCTACATATGCTATCGAATCGACAACAGTGACATCGTTCGCTGGGCTCTGTCTTCGGTATGACCCAAGTGACACTGGGACTTGGGGATCACTGACATCGATGATCTGAAGACCGAGCATCTGATCTGTTAGATATGCAGTGTTCCCTACAACAGCAACGCCTGTAGGAATGCTAGTTGTGGTATATGATCCGAGGACTGCTGGTACTGCTGGATCACTGACATCAATAATCTGAAGACCTAAATCTTGCTCGGTGAGATAAGCAGTCGTGCCCACAATAGTGGCATCGGAGTATGTGCCTCGTTCGCCGTAAGAACCGAGAAATACAGGTGCTGCTGGATCGCTGACATCAATGATTTCCAAACCATTTGTACGATCAACAACATACGCTGTAGTGTCGAACACAGTGACACTGGTACTCCTGAATAGGGAAGGTGCGTTATACAACCCGAGCAACACCGGAGATTCAGGATTGTTGATATCGATGATCAGGAGCCCCCAAACAGAATCAGCAACATAGGCTTTGGTGCCGACAACAGTGACATCCCAAGCAGCGCCGCCATTTCGATCGTACGATCCGAGGAGTGTGGGTGATGTTGGGTCGTTCACATCAAGAATCAAGAGACCAGATTCGCCATCAGCTACAAACGCTGTGTTGTCCACAACGATCACCGCGAGTGCTTCGTCTGGTGTGTCGTACGACCCCAGGAGTACGGGAAATGCTGGATCACTGATATCAATGATCTGAAGACCTGAGTCGAAATCAGCCACATATGCGATGGTGTCCACTACAAAGACACTGTTCGCTCTCCATGGTGTATCGTACGACCCAATGAGTGGTGTTGCGTTTGGATCACCGACATCGATGATCTCAAGACCTTTGGTTGCAGCGACATAAGCTGTCGAACCCACAATGGTAACACCAAGCGATCTGTCCGATGTTTGGCGAGATCCAAGATAGAGTGGCAATTCAGGATTACTGACATCGAGGATCTGGACGCCTGAAAAATCATCCGCCACATAGGCCGTGTTACCTTCTACGGTGATACCAAAAGCTCGTCCTGGCGTGTCGTACGAACTTAGGAATGTGGGCACTGCGGGGTCGCTCACATCAATGATCTGGAGACCTGTATCTTGAATAGTAACATAAGCAGTCGTGCCTACAACAGCGACATCGATTGCTATTCCAGGTGTCTCATACGAACCGATCAGCGAGGGAGTTACTGGATTACTAAAATCGATGATCTGAAGACCAGAATGATTATTCACCACATACACCGTTGTACCCACAACACTGATCGATACGCCAATCGCTGTTGCGTCGGGTGTTGTGTCGTATGAACCAAGAAGCGTGGGGGCTGATGGATCACTGACATTGAGCGTCAGGACACCTGCTGTTTGGTCAATGATGTATGCGGTCATACCCACAATAGCGAAATCGCGAGCAAAATCTGGTACGAAGTACGCACCAAGGAAAGCTGGCGATGCAGGATTACTGATATCAATGATCTGGATACTTCGGCCATCCATGACATAAGCTCTGGTATCCACAATGCGAACTTTGAATGCATGATCAGGAGTGTCATACGATCCGAGATATGCTGGTGCTGAAGGGTCACTTACATCGATGATCTGAAGACCAGAATCGCCATCGGCAATAAACGCTGTGGTGCCGACTATTGCAACATCACGAGCAACACCAGATGTAGGGTACAATCCGAGATACTCTTGAAACTGACAAAGCGTGTCATCGGCTTTCGCCAATGGGGTAGCAGTTAAGAGCACGCCCAAAAACAATATTCCGACGAACGATAATCTCGATACAAATGTTGATTGATTCATGCGATGATTCTTTCAAATAATGAGTACATATGGTTCTGCCAATGATCGTACCATCATCATCTTCACAGCACAATGCTATTCTTCCTCGCATTGATTTAAATTAACATCAAATTGTACAACTGATTATTGCGCATACAAGTTCGCGCATGGATCATAAATCAGCAGGTGCATTGATTCACTACACGAATCAAAGTTCGGCCGCTCAACTTGCTAAGTATAGATTTAAGAATGTACTTACATCATTGACATCAAGCTGCTGATCATCATTCAAATCGACAGACAGATCGCCTTCGACATACATCCGGATAAACATCGAAACATCGTACCAATCGACCGCCCAGTCCCGATCAAGATCAGCACGCGATGGAATTAATGAAGCTATCCGAAGACCCAAAAAAGTCCAAGGACGCAACCCTTCTACAACATAGACCTCGTCAAACGTCCAACCCGTTGTCGTATTGTTTGATCTCCTTGCCAATCGCCGAGTAAGATTCTCATCTCTCCATGTTTCTGACCATTCTTCATACCCACCGAGCGTATCGAGTAACCCCCAAGGGCTTTGTACATCGGTGTACACACCAAGTGGGACAGTTCTTAGAC
>CAXBJM010000018.1:0-8664 GCA_963976235.1 uncultured bacterium | reverse complement strand
CAATGGTGACAAACTCAAGCCCGAAGTCGGGATCGAAGTCGATGTCATCCCCAGCGAAAGCGGCACCGATACCTATCGCGATCGCCAACACACTGAACGCTTTCATTTGTATGTTCATTGGTAACTCCTTACTTCATGAATATCGACTATCCGAGAGTAATGACAAGAATACTCAAGTTTTCGATTCATGAACAATCAATAAAAAACCGTCGATCACAGAATGAAGGACGGTTGAAAGATTGTTATTTATTTGCCCTGCTCGGCGCAATGCTTGTTATGGACAACCGAGTGCGAATGCTTGGAGGAATGCGGAGACATCGAAGAAGTTCCATGCTCCGTCGCCGGTGAAGTCTGCGACTGGGTCTTGGTTGTTGAATGCTTGCAGGAATGCGGAGACATCGAAGAAGTTGACTGATCCATCGCCGGTCAGATCTGCGGGACATGCTGGCGCTTGATTGACCCCTGCCCAGAACCCGCCGGTGAGGGAGAATGCGCCGCCGGTCATTTCTGAACCTGCGTCTGGTTGCCCGATGGTTCCTGCGAGTTCAAATGAACCGCCGGTGGTCGAGCTGGTGCCTCCAGCATCAATGGTGTGCCAGGTGATCTCAAATGAACCACCCGATGGACCTGCCAATGCGGATGTTGTCGCGAGTGCGAGTGCTCCAAGAGCGATTGATTTGAGGGCGCGATGATTTTTTGTTGGATTCATAACTATTCACCTTTAATCGAGTACTTTGTGATTAAGTGTACCACATCGTGGTGTGTGCGGATCATGAATTTGAGAGATAATGAACCAAATTCGACCGAATTGCTCATATTCCAAGCGATAGGCAGGCATGCTGAGCGTCAATCTGCGTTTGCAGCGAGTAACGGAAAAATTTGATCCAAAGGATGCCTAAACCATTGGAATTGGGTGAATTGTGAATTTTCTGGTTGTTCTCGGTCGTGATTGGAAGATACATCGCCCAAAGCGGAGATTGGGCCTAGACTTGAGTGGCTCGCCATGCGGCGTTTCAGTCGACGAAGAAGATGCCCGTCTCTCTCTCTCGATCATGACTTAGACTTTCGGGCATTTGGAAGACAGCAATGCTGAACCTGTATGTAGGGAATCTCCCGTACTCAATGAACGACCAGGAACTCAACGATCTTTTCTCACAGATCGGTGAAGTCCAGTCAGCACGCGTGATGAGCGACCGTGAAACCGGCCGCTCACGCGGATTCGGTTTCGTAGAAATGGCAGACGACGATGCCGGACACGAAGCAATCGAAAAACTTAACGGCCAAGACTGTGATGGCAGAGGCCTCGTAGTCAACGAAGCGCGTCCACGCGAAGAACGCCCACGCGGCGGAGGCTTCGGTGGCGGCGGCGGTGGCGGTCGCGGCGGCTACGGCGGCGGCGGTGGCGGCGGTGGTTACGGCGGCGGCGGCGGTGGAAACCGTGGCGGTGGCGGCGGCTATGGCGGCGGCGGCGGCGGCGGTGGAAAACGCGGCGGCGGCGGTGGTTACGGCGGCGGCGGCGGCGGCGGCGGCGGCGGTGGAAACCGTGGCGGCGGCGGTGGTGGCGGCGGTCGCAGTGGCGGCGGCTGGTAAACCCAACCCCAATAACTAATGAAAAACCCGCAACTGATGTTGCGGGTTTTTTCGTGTCTTCTTCTCAATCGTATGTTCCAATACAACTTATGGACAGCCATCTCCGAACGCACTCAGAAACGCACTGACATCAAAGAAGTTGATCGAACCGTCGCCGGTAAAATCGACCGATGAGTCTTGGGTGTTAAACGCGGACAAGAACGCGGAGACATCAAAGAAGTTCAATGTTCCATCTCCGGTGATATCCGCAGGGCAATGATCAATGCAAATCCCATTCAACGAACAAAAGATCGTCAGTTGCGCTACCGGTGATGCAGAGAATCCTCCTGGTGCTTGCGAATCAGCAACTATCCATTGCATGTACCGGATCTGCCCATCGAGCGCCACGATATCGGCGATCGGATAATGCATTGTCCCAAAGCCTTGCCCATCGCCAACACCATCGAGCGTGATTGGACCAAGAACTTCATCCTGATCGAGCAAGCCATCATTTGGAGGGCTTTGCGAAATTACGACCCACGCGGATGCTCCACCGAGAGCAGTATCGATCCCAACCTTAAACTCACTGTTGCCAATATTCGGAGGCGACAACGCGACCATCTCAGGCACGACCCCACCGCTCCCTGCAACACCCACCGAGATCAATAACGGATTCTCCAATGATTCTTCACTCAACAACATCGGGCGATCAAACGGGAACTCCTCATTGGCAACACGAGGATCGGTGAGCCCATTGACCAAGAAATCTTCAATCGCATTCTGTACATTGGGAGGGAATGCAATTGGAACATTGAGCAATGGGTCACGGTTCTGTGCAAATGATACTTGCCCGTTGCGTCTGGCATAGAAATCGAATACATCACCGAGTGTTGAGAGTTGACCATTATGCATGAACCGATCTCTCAGTCCAACATTGCGAAGCGAAGGCACCTTGAAGCGCCCGCGGTCTGCGGGATTATTGGTCACTTCAAATCGGCCGCTGTCTTCAGTGATCGGCCGCAACCCGATATTTCGAAATCCGTTGCCGGTAAACTCTGCTCCGATATGACAGGCTGTACATCTTGAACCATTGAGCGCATTGAGTCCATTGTTCTGTTGAGGTGTCAACGCACCGGGATTGCCTGCAACAAACGAATCGAATGGTGTCTGGTCTGGCAAGAGTGTTCGTTCATAGGTTGCGATCGCCATTCCGATACGCGCCGCGGTGATTTCGTCATCACCAAATGCAGATTCAAACAAATCGCTGTAGGATTCGCCGGATGCGATTGCGTTGTTCATATCGGTCGGCAAGCTCGAAGCAAGCGCCATCGGACGAGCAGTATTTAACTTCGCTGCTACCTGATCCCAATCTCGATCTTCGTGGGCCATCTCTTCGCTCGAAAGCACCGGCCCTACCGCTTGGCTTTCCAGTGCGCCACCGGTTGCGATCAGGATTTCACCCGTGATAGGATCAACAAATTGACTTGGTGCTCGTCCATCCCAGAAGAGTTCGTCCGCGAACATGGTCATCACAACCGGTTGTGCCAATCGCCCGCCGGTCTGAGGCAGCAAATCGAATGCTGGCGATTTAATATAGGTATCATCAGCATTCGTAAGCGAAACCCCAGGCGAACCCGCGATGTCATCGGGAGTTCCAAAGAGCTGATCGATTCCTGGATTCGAACCCAATCGAGGGTCAGCTCCGCCGCTCGAAGGGACATGACATGTGCCGCAGGACATAGTGTTATCACTTGAGAGTTGTTCATCCCAGAACAGGATTTTTCCGAGCGTGCTCTTCTCAGCGCTGAACTGGTTCTCTGCGGGGAATACTACAGGCGGCAAACTTGTCGGCTGGGCATGCGCTACCGACGCACCTATACCGATCAACAAACTCAGTCCTGTTGCTGAGACAAAACGACAACCAACGCGCAGATCGCGCACACTTCCTGTATTCCTGTGCATGTTGTTCCTTTGATAGAGACCATTCTTAGAGCGCGGGATTTCCTGCAAGCATTGCCCGCCAGATACCCAACGGCTGACCCTGCAACTTATTACACAATAATGCATGATCCATAAAAAACCGGACACTTCTATGTGCCCGGTCTAGTTTCGAGTCCAAAATCAATGCCTCGTTGTTATCAGACTTATGGACAACCCGCGAGGAATGTCTGACGGAAGGCTGAAATATCGAAGAAATCAAAGTTACCCTCGCCTGTAATGTCTGCGATTGGATCTTGATCGTTAAAAGCAGATAGGAACAAAGAGACATCAAAGAAGTTGAGCGTACCATCCGCATTGAGATCCGCAGTCGAACATTGCTGACTTGTTTCATGACTCACATAGATCCCACCAAGCACAGACTCATTGAATGCTGGGCCATTGATTGTTGCAAAAAGTCCAGCGCCTCCGCCTTGTTCAAAGAACTCGATACGGATACGGTGCCATCCTGCACGCAATGGAATCGTTCCGGTTCGTTTCAGCATTGGGTGTAGGCCGCCGTTGTCGACAACTTGTTCTTCACCGATATACAAACTCGAACCATCATCGGAACTTGTCGAGAAAGTATAAAGCCCATCAACAAACGCCCAGACATACCCTTCGATCAGCACACCAACATTGTCGCTCAATCCAGAGTTCATAAACTCGCCTTCGGTTGATGCGAACTCAATACCCGCAATGACATCTGTCGCATAGGGAGTCAGCGAATCAAAGTCCGGCAAATCTACCGGGTTTGACAGCTCGTAATACTTCACACTCAGACCCGAAGCGGGTTCCAACCTTTCGTCTGCATTTCGCAACGCACGCACATCGATCGTCACGGTGGTCGATGCAGAACCAACCACACCGGAAATTGTGTACTCGAACGAATCAATCCCGTTGTAACCCGGAGTTGGTGTATACAAGAACACATCTCTTCCGCCCGGGCCTTGGCCTGCGAGCAGTTCCACTGCACCGCCTGATATGGTCACTTGATCAAATGCGATCAACTCGAATGCATCACATGATTGGCTTTCGTCATTGCCGAGCGCATCGATCTCGATTGGGTTTGCTTCATAGGTTTGTAGATTGTCTGCAACCGCAGTAACTCCTTGACCAAGCATGTCACAGCCGTTGGTATCCATGAACGCAACAATCGTGTCTTGCACGCGTGGGTGGAACTGAAGCACTAAATTGCTCATCCCCCCGGGGCACCCGTGACAATACGACATGATTGTTCCACCGAAGGCGAGTGTGCAATCATCGGTTCCACATCCATCGATCTGAGGCGAATAACTATGCGTATGGGAAGTACCAAAGTTGTGCCCCAACTCATGACTTGCGACCATAACATCCCAGTTACCTGAGTTGTGATCTTCGAGCGGATACGGGAAACTGCCGTTCATGTATCCCGACACGCCATATCCATATTCTTCGTTGCAGAGCACACCGACATAGGCGACCCCGCCGTAGTCCATGTCTCGGCGTCCAGTAAAGTAGTGAGCCACTGTTCGATCAATACTCCCCATATTGGCATTCCAATATTCACGAACCTGTGCGAGTGGGTCGATTTCAAGCGTATACGGATCGGAGTCATCTCCCCAGACACGCAGGTACGGGATCGCCAATCGGACATTCACATCGCGCTGGTAAATTTCTGAGATTGCCCCCATCAATGAAACGATGTACGCGGCGGAAGCGTCGACATTGCCCCCGAAGAGATCGCGAGTAAACTCCCAATCGGTGTCGATCGCAATCCCTGCAATCCGACAAGGCTCAGCACCTCGATTGGTAATCGGTTGCCCTTCAATCATCGGACCGTTGGGTTCGAGATGCACATCACCGTTGTTGTAACCACACGAAGAAAGTGGAGCATTGTCAGGATTCATCGGATCGAGCACATCTTGCATCCGTGCTGCTTGGAGTGATTCATGTAAATCTTTTCCCTGTGCGTAGGGACCGGTTGAAATTGAAATCAACTCGCCGTGCAGGTTGACGAATCCGTTGGTTCCGTAGGGTGAGATCGCTAGGTACGCCATCGAATCTACTTCGCCTGCAACAATGCCCGTGAGGACAACCACATCAGGACGGACAAGTTCATCCATGCCGCTCTTTGTTCCAACAACGATCTGGGCGTCAGGTAAGAGCACCTCTACCCGATCGAGTTCGAGATCGACGAATCCGCCTGGGATTGCGAGCTTCTCGATGCGTACATGTTCCCCAACGCTAACTGCGTTCACCCTTTGGTGCTCAACTGCAGAACCTGCAATTTGAATCGATTGCACTTGCGTGCTCACTTGGGAAACTGCCGACGATGCAACAACGCACAATACAATGGCACCACGAGCCAATGAACTCAACATATCCTGTCCTCCAGGGGAAATGAACCCCGTTATGATGTCATGACCTGGTTTTTTAGGGATCCAGAACGGATGCCTGTTTCGCTGTCAATTGCCTCAAAGACCCGGCGCCGAACAACTCAAAATAAAAAACAGGTCCGCCCCCTTCTGGTTGCGGACCTGTTGAATGTACAGGAAATCTGGGTTTCAGTCAACCCAATTCCACTCGATTATGGGCATCCAGCACTGAATGCATTCAAGAATGCACTCACATCGAAGAAGTTCCATTGCCCATCGCCTGTGAAATCAGCAATCGGGTCTTGAGCACTGAACGCGTTGAGGAATGCGGAAACATCAAAGAAGTTGAGCACTCCATCACCAGTCAGGTCTGCAGCACAACTATCCTGAAGCAACGCAACAACACGATTCGATGCGACCCCATCGACATTACTGAACCCACCGCCGATGATCAAAGATTCACCTTCACCCGAGTCATAGACCATGCCGGTGAAGATACTGCCATCAACACTGGTGACGACTCCGTCCCACTTAGTGCCGTTCCACTTCGCGACACCATCTGCAACATTCGCGCCTGAGTTGGAGAAGTTACCAAGTGCGTACAGCGCCTCTCCACTACCATCATCAAAGACAACGAGTTCGTGGACATCACCGTCGAATCCGTCACCCATTGATGACCACGCAGCGCCGTCCCACTTTGCGATATTGGTTGACACCGCAGCGCCTGCTGCGAGGTTGAATCGGCCGCCGACATACAATGCTTCGCCGCTTCCATCATCCCAACTTGTCATGTGCAAGACTTGAGCGAATCCAGTGGTGCGAGATACGCCACTGTCCATTGCTGTCCATGATGTGCCGTCCCACTCGGCGACATTGAGTGCTGCAACGCCGCCCATGGTCAGGAATCGTCCACCTGCATACAGGTGATTTCCTGAACCCAAATCTGTTTGATGCAGATCGAGCACGATCAATGGGACTGCTCCGCCGATGGTGCCGCCGACACCTGTGTAGGTTGTGCCGTCCCACTTTGCGATATGGTCGAGTTCGGAGTTCCCGTTGAGATCGCCGTAGTTCCCTGCGATGTAGAGTTGTTCACCCGTAGCGCCATCATCGTACACTTCGAGATCCCAGAATGAGTTCAAGAAGATTTCGGATTGTGCGTTCATACTGTGCCATGCGGAACCATCCCAGCGTGCGAGCTTTGCGGATCCGACAATGTTATCTGCGGTATCGAAGTATCCCGCTGCGATCAAATCTCCTTGGTAACTCTTGATTGAGTTGGTGTAACCTCCTTGGAGACCGCCGCCGACGGATTGCCATGCAGATCCATCCCAACGCGCGATTTGCGTCCCTGACCCTGCACCCCCAACAATTCCGAACGATCCCGCAGCATAAAGCGATTCCCCGGTTCCATCATCATGGGCCGTCAGCGAAGCGACATATGAACCCGAAAAACCGGGATTTCCAAGTGTATTTGAAAAATCCTGGGCATGGGCATGACCCGCTGCACACGCGAGGGCCATTGTCATCGTGATACTGTACTTTTTGTGAACCATCTATTTCTCCTGGTTTGAGTAAAAAAAATCTCTGAAGAATAATGTAACTGAAAGAAACACAAATTTGAGGCGATATTTGAAATTCTATAGAATTTGAAATCATCAAAAATGCAGAATGAATGAATAACCCCCGTATGAAAATCCTATGTTTTCATTCTATAAAATTTATTGCAAACTTACTCTCTATCAAGGTTTACAACAAATCAAACACCCGCCAACAACCATGCATCATCGCATATTCAACAACCGATTCATGAGTGAAAATAATTTTACTGACGTAAACGACCTCATACTCTCTTTCGCAAAAAATGCGGATGTAGATGTAAATGAATGAAGAACATCCTGCGCGCTGTCAACATCGAAAAACCCATATCAAAAATCTGCGCCCATGCCCTCACCATATTTCCATACATGGATCAGCTCGAAGCATTCTCTCCAGACACTAAAAAACACGCCCCAGATGGAGCGTGTTCGTGTAACTTGTGAGTATAAGTTGAGCCTTAGCCGTTCCAACCAGCTTTGAAGTTGTTCAATGCTTCGACGAGTGATTTCTCGTTGTCGTCGTTGATCGCCTTCGCTTCGTTGATTGCATCCCAAACACCCTTGGCGGAGGTCTGGAAGTACTCGTGCATGTCCTTCTCGAAAGCAGCGACCTTGGTTACTTCGACGGTGTCCAAGAATCCTTTGGTACCCGCGTAGATCGAGACGATCTGGTCGGTCACATTGAACGGCACATACTGAGGCTGCTTGAGCAACTCAACCATTCTTGCACCACGATCAAGCTGTGCCTGTGTCGCTTTATCAAGATCGGTTCCGAGCTGAGCGAACGCTTCGAGTTCGCGATAGGCCGCGAGGTCAAGACGGAGTGAACCCGCGATCTTCTTCATCGCTTTCACCTGAGCAGCACCACCCACACGCGAAACCGAGATACCCACATTAATCGCAGGACGAACGCCTGAGAAGAAGAGTTCTGGTTCGAGGTAGATCTGGCCATCGGTAATCGAAATCACATTGGTCGGGATGTATGCGGACACATCGCCTTCCTGTGTTTCAATGATTGGAAGTGCAGTCAATGAACCCGCACCGTGCTCATCGGAGAGCTTGGTGGAGCGTTCAAGGAGACGGCTATGCAGGTAGAACACATCACCAGGGAATGCTTCACGGCCTGGAGGACGACGGAGAAGAAGTGAAAGCTGGCGGTACGC
>CAXBJM010000017.1:0-15526 GCA_963976235.1 uncultured bacterium | reverse complement strand
AAAGCCCTTGGGGGTTGCTCGATACGCTCGGTGGGTATGAAGAATGGTCAGAAACATGGAGAAGTGAGAATCTTATTCTGCGATTGACAAGGAGTTCAAACAACACAAGAACCGGTTGGACATTCGATGAAGTCTATATCGATGCCGCATCTCACCCTAGGTCTTTTCGAGGCCTGCGCATCGCTTCTGCTGTCCCCTCGCCTGCGGACCTTGATCGGAATTGGTCAGTCAATTGGTACGATGTTTCGATGTTTATTCGGATGTATGTCGAAGGCAATCTGTCTGTCGATTTGAATGATGATCAGCAGCTTGATGTCAACGATGTGTTGCGGTTTCTTGAATTGATGATTTCATAAAAATGGTGAAAGGAATATGTGCGATGTTAAAAAAAATGTGTTTGATTGGGGTAAGCTCTGGAGTTGCCATGGCTCAACCGGTAGTGCCTGGAAGTAGTGGAGTGTATGTCGAGGTCTATGTCAACGGGCAATGGCAAAATGCAAACAGCCAGTTTCCCAATCGATATAGGATGGTGAATGGACAGAATTCGCCAGAGCCCGGACTCACGGGTAGTCAGTTAGATGATATTGATGTTAGTACATTTTTTGATGATGCAGATGAATTTTACGCTGTGTTCGCAGCCTCGGGCAGTAGTGTAACTGATATAGGTAATATTAAAATAATAGGTTCAGGGAATGTGATTCTTGGCCGTACAGTCTTTGGAAATCCAACCGTTAATCCTAGTTCTGAGCCGCCCATTGCTGGGTTTAGGGATATTCAAAATTTAACTGTGCAAACAGGTGGAAATCCTGTCGTCAGTGCGCGTATCAGTGGAGATGTGAATGGAGATTTTGCTGCGTATCAAATTGCAAATCTGGTGTGTGATGACATTCGAGGCAGTGTGGTGAGTAATCCAAAGGATATGGATGGGGCTCCTAATGCTGGGTGGATTGAATGTAATACTATAGTAAATGGAGGGTCAGTTGTTGCAATAGATGTGACATTGAGCAGCCTGCTTGTACTTGGTAATGTCTCAGGCGAAGTTCGAACTACTGGATCTGGATCGATAAGTTCCTGCATTATTAGTGGATCGCTGAACGGTGGCACATTTGATTCAGATTTGGATATCATTAATTTAGAAATCTTTGGAAACGCTTATGGAACCATCAAAGCGGGTCGGACAATCGTTAGCATTCAAGTTGAGGGCACTTGGGGTGGGGGCGGCACGCTTGATACAACAGGCGTGAGGCAAATAAACACAATCGTTGCGCTCAACGAGTTTGTGGGGGACTTGTATTATCAAGCAGGTCCAACCGATCCAGTTGAACCAATGAAGCTCGACAGGATTCAAATTGAAGGGTACATTCATAGCAAGGATTCTGGCCAATTCGTCCCGAGCATGATTTGGTCTTCTACTGACATGCGTAATTTTACGATGCGAGGACTTCATGCTCCTGTGAGCAGTCAGCATGCAAAGCTAGATTTCACAGTTCCTTCTATCGGTGCGTTTTTCTTTAGCCCTCAGTATGAAGAGGGATTAGTTAACATTGTCAATGGCATCCCAAAGTACTTTGATGCTGGGGGTGGTGTCATTGAATCGGGCAGATTCAGATTTGCTCACGGTATAGATGCAGCCACTCAAGTTCACTTTGGATTTGATCCAAATGATCCGCTGCGGATTGGTAATGCGTCTACCAGTTCATTTCTGAACTTTAACAACTTTTCTGTGCCATGGGATGGTGAAGTATCAGTGGGTTTAAGCCCAACGGATTCAAATCGAGTAACTCTTGCCGATAATTACACGGTTTTGTCTTCAGAAATTGGAGGTGGTTCTTTTGGCGTAGTTCCGTTTAACTTCCACCAAAGAACAACCTCGCCGGCAAGTGGATTAGCAGCAGATCAGGATTGCCGGCCTTACCAATTAGAGACAGTTTTAGTGACTCCGATCAATGAACTGAAAGAGGTGGTTATCAGTCACTATGGTCCGGTGTTTTATGACAGTGCTGGCGGGGGTGCTCCATTCCGTGTCGAGTTTAAGCCTGCCTTCTCTCCTTCTACATGGATTGATCGGACGGATTTGTTCGAAATCGTAACTGATAATGATTTTACAAATCCAGATCCTGATGTAGATGTCTACACCAGAGTATCAAGATCTGCTCCTTATCGAAACACGGTAGTGATCCGTGGGAATGATGATAAAAACAATCATGGATTTGAAGCAGCGGGTACCTGGCGTATCCATCTTGAAGATGGGTACATCAAATGTGCAAATACACTTGGTGATCCTAATGTTGTATGGGATTCCACAATTGAAGCAGAAAACTGCTCAGATTCAGATGGCACTATTTACAATTGGTATCAGTTCCATGTGTGGTTGCAAGCAGGTAGCGGCTCGTTATTGCTTCAAGGTGGAAATGGTCCAGAATCCAGTGATTTAGCTGAGTGGATCCAGACTCCATATGAAACAAATGGCGATGGCGATACTGATGTGCAGGATTTTGTCGATATGTCGAATCAGTATTCGGCTGAGTGATTTGAACATTCCGCTTGTCTTCGTAAGCCGTGCCATTGGGTGCGGTTTTTTCATGTACACAAATATTTTTACTATGACAAACAACTACAAGCCGCGACAAAGCAAGATTTATTGAGAAAAAGCAGATAGTATGAGGAAAAGTATGATATAGTGTGATTATGGCTCAAAGAGACCGAATCACAGTAACCATTGACCCGGCAGTCCTGCAACGCATCGATGTAATTGCACAATCCCGAAAGGAGTCGCGCTCAGCCACGATTGAGCGTGTACTTCGAAATGGTGCCAAAGATGAAGAGGACATGCTTGAACAGGTCGGAACAGGAATCGAAGGTAGAGTCATGGCCATCCTGCTAAACAACCCACAAATCCTCAATGTCATGTCAAAGCTTGTTGGTGATCAACTGACAGACACCGAGCTTACACGGCTTCAAGACGGCGGATCAAATGTGGTTGAGGCAGGCAAGCGATATAGGAGTACACACAAAACAAAGTCGAAGAAAAAGGAGTAATCAAAATGGATTCAGGAACTATTGGGAGTGAAGAAGATCGATTGATAGCAATCAAGGATGTCGCCGTCATTCTGAGTATGAGTGTCAAAAGCATGGAGAGGCGTTTTGCCGAAGGTTTGTTGCCGTTACCGGAGCGGGTTGGAAAGCACAAGAAGCGAGTCTACCGAGCATCCATGATTCCTGTTCTCATTGAGCAAGCCACAAGGAGAATGCCATGAGTTCAATCAGCCCGCATACCGAAGTTGGATATGTCAAACGATATCGACGAAGTGGTAAGCCCTACGGCAATTACTTTGGGTTCTACAGATTTCCAGAAGAGAATCAAGAGAACAAGATCAACCTCAAGATACGCGACAAGCGATTTGCCCAGCAGAAGCTCAGAGAAATTATTGCTCATCAGCACGCAGTGCGGACTGGTCTCTCGCCGAGTGATGAGCGAGTCCAGGCAGCGGGTAAGCCATTGGTTGAGTACATTGAGGAATACACCTCAAGCATGAAAGCGCGCCAACTTAAGGTAGAAACAATCCGCAAGATTGGCCCGATGCTTCGCAGGCTGTGTGATGATTGTGGATGGCACCGAATAGCTGATTTGTCTGGATCTCAATACGAAACTTGGCGAGGAAAAGTTGATCTCTCTGCAAAATCTAAAAATCACTATCTCCACGCTGCCAGTGCCTTTGTGAACTGGCTTATAACGCTCCAAGTGTGTGAACGAAATCCGTTTAAGGGAATTCGCCCGGCTCGCGTAGTCGGCAATGAGAGAAGGCCTCGGCGTGCTCTCGCGGTTGAGGAGGTCAATCGACTTGTAGGGTGTTGTCCGTGTCCTCGGCGGCGGATGATCTATATGCTCGCCTTTGCAACAGCTGCTCGTACAGGCGAGATGGAAGGATTTCGATGGTCAGATTTTGACCTGAGTCCAACAAATCCAACAATCACATATCGTAACAGCAATAGTAAAACAAAGAAGCCAGAGCGGAATCCAATCCCGCAATGGCTCGCTGATGCACTGCGTGAATACAAACCAGAAGATGCAAGCCCTGACGATCTCGTGTTTACCAAATGGATGGGGAGGCACACACTCGACGAGGACTTGAAACGGGCTGGTGTACCCAAACTCAACGAGCACGGCGAATCAGCCTGTCTCTACTCACTTCGCCATGCGTTCAACCAGACAATGCAGGAGGCGGGTATCCCGTTCCGCCATGCCCAGCGGTTCATGCGTCATAGCGATCCGAAACACACCGCCAACACCTATCTAGATTCAGATGGATTGGATTTGCGTGGAAGCATTGACAGAATGCCAGCTATTCAAACACCATCGAGCACCGCCAGAAGCGTCGTTGGGGTGGTCGAGGAGTGGACAGAAGTGTCTGGGGTTGTCTCGGGTAAGGAAGAATTTGAAGCTGAGAAAACTGCAATCAGCGTTCCTGAACGGCAATCCGTGTCTAAAAGTGACACCGATTGTCCTGATACCCATCGTCAATGGAGCCGGGGGGAATCGAACCCCCGTGCCGAGATAGTCAGTAACATGCTTCTACGAGTGTAGTCATCTCTTTGATCTCGACCTTGCACCGGGTGATGACGCCCTGTGCTTCGGTCCAGCCTCTCGAAACCTCCTCGCCAACTCCCCAAGAGACACCAGGAATTGACCAGCCTGATATTCGTGATCTTGGGCTCTATCAGACATCAAGCCCAAGATCCGCTAACCTGTATTAGGCTGCGAGTGCGTACTGCGGTTCTGCAGATAAGTTTTTGCGTACTTTTTACGAGGCTAACACGCTCCTCGACTCGCCACACGAAACCTTCCCTATCCGGTCGATTGCCATATCGGCCCCAGTGTTGATCAACGACCAATCGTCAATCTATAAGTAGTATACGCACGACTCGGATCAATGTTGCCTCATTCTCGATCATCAGGTCACCAAGTTAGTCTGTACCTATGTTTATGATTCAATCGGTGATACAGGATTCATGTGCGATAATGCTTCAATAATCCAATCGGACCTGTACCAATTCAATCGGTTCCATAGTTCCCTCAAAAATCTATTGCTTTTTGGTAAAATTCGGGTAAGTTAGGGGAGATCAGCTCAGCAACGCGCAGGTTTGCTGGACCTCTGGTCAAGATACTCGTAAGGGGAAGAAGAATATGTTCAGAATATCAAGCTCACTCATCGTTTGTGCCGGTTTGGCCGTATCCGCTTCATTGGCAACTGCAGGGGATATTACAAATACCACCAATACGGTGATGAAGCCTCAGACTTCTGCGTCTGCTGCTGAGCGACGCCAGATCATCAGAGATAATCAAGGCGAATTGAGTCATTCAGTCGCACGCCAATGGAACGAAGTATTGCTTGATTCGATCCGCAAGGACTTCGCGCGTCCAACAGTTCATGCTCGCAATCTCTACCACACAAGCAGCGCGATGTGGGACGCATGGGCAGCATACGACGCACAAGCAGACCAAGTGCTTCATCATGAAAAACTCCCATCTTCAGATGTCCAAGCAGATCGTGAAGAAGCGATCAGCTTTGCAATGTATCGCCTTTTGCGCCAACGCTTTGCAGGTTCCCCGGGTGCAATCTTTGTTCTTCCTGAGTACGACGCATTGATGGATGAACTCGGATACGACCGTGCCTATGAAGGTGTTGTTGGTGATGATGCTGCATCATTGGGAAATCGTATCGCAGCGACCATTATCGCCGCAGGATTGGTCGATGGATCAAACGAACAAGAGGGTTTCGAGAACCTGTACTACGAAACGATCAACCCGCCGTTGCTCCCAGACTTTCCCGGCAACCCTGATTTGCTCGACCCGAACCGCTGGCAGCCTTTGGCGCTCCAGTTCTTTGTCGACCAGTCGGGCAACCCAATCCCGTTTGGATACCCAGATTTCTTGAGCCCTGAGTGGGGTGATGTGACTCCGTTCTCGCTCAACGAGAACGATCTAGACATCATCGAACGCGACGGGCATGACTGGTCAGTCTGGCACGATCCAGGCGCACCGCCATACCACGGCAGCGAAGAAGGCGACGAACGGTACAAGTGGGGCAATGAAATGGTGGCTATCTGGTCATCGCACCTTGACCCAACCGACGGCGTCATGGTTGATATCTCACCAGGTGCAATCGGTAACTCCGAACTCGCACTGGTTTCCCAAGAACAACAATACTACAACTTCATTGAAGGTGGCGATTGGGGAACGGGTTATGATGTCAATCCATTCACCGGCGAAGCGTATGAACCTCAAATCGTCCCGCGTGGTGATTACGGCCGAATCCTCGCTGAGTTCTGGGCAGACGGTCCAGACTCCGAAACGCCTCCAGGACATTGGTTCACACTCTTGAACTATGTTTCGGATCACCCATTGACCGAAAAACGATTCATGGGTGAAGGCGAGATCCTCGGCGATCTCGAATGGGATGTAAAATCCTACCTCATGATGGGCGGAGGCATGCACGACATCGCGATCGCGTCATGGTCAGTCAAAGGCTACTACGACTACATCCGTCCAATCTCTGCGATGAGATTCATGTGTGATCAAGGACAATGCACAGATCCTAATCTCCCTTCATACAATGTCGACGGTATCCACTTAGTCGACGATAAAATCGAGCTCGTAACCGCAGAGACTACCGCACCAGGCGAACGCCATGAGCATCTCGCAGGCAGCGAAGGCAAGATCGCATTCAAAGCATGGCGAGGCCCTGAGTTCATCGAAGATGAAGAAACCGATGTTGCAGGCGTGGGCTGGATCCTCGCCGACAACTGGTGGCCATACCAGCGTCCATCATTCGTAACACCTCCGTTTGCGGGTTATGTCTCCGGACATTCAACCTACTCGCGCGGTGCTGCTGAGATGATGACCATGTTGACCGGTTCAGAATACTTCCCGGGTGGTATCGGTGAGTTCATCGCACCAATGAACGAGTTCCTCGTATTCGAAGACGGTCCATCAATGGACATCACCCTCCAGTGGGCAACCTACCAAGATGCATCGGATCAGTGTTCGCTCTCCCGCATCTGGGGCGGCATCCATCCCCCTGCAGATGATCTTCCAGGTCGTCACATGGGACAGGCAATCGGGCCTGAAGCATTCACCGAAGCCCGTCGTTACTTCGGCGGACTCAAGTCATGCCCCGCAGATTTCCAAGGCGACGGCGTAGTCAACTTCTTCGATGTTTCCAAGTTCATCCAAGCATATGTCAGCGGCGATCAACTCGCAGATGTCAGCTCGAACAATGAAGTCGACATCAAAGATGTGCTCAGCTTCCTCATGTTCTACTCGCACGGTTGTCCATAAACAACTGATCGAATCGTGATTCAAAGCAAAGCACCCGTATGATTGCGGGTGCTTTTTTCGTATGAGTGTTCAGTTATAAAATAGTTTCAGTGCTGATTTGTAATAAGGGAAATGATTTAAGTATCAAGGCGTGTTGTACTCGATTAAAACACTCCGAACTCCGAGTCTCCCCGCGACCGGCCAAACACCTGTTGAAGAGAGCATGCGAAGATCATAAGTCTCCACTGTATTGTCAATCACAATCGGTTCTGTTGGTTCAATGAGCATGGTCTGGGTTACGCCGCCCATACCACCTGAAGATTCACCGAGCAGTGTTTGTGCAAACGCCATCGTTGCCAGGTTGCGAGTCGATAACTGAATCTCCAGATTGGGGGAAATCTGTGTGTCGACATAGATCACTTCGATCCGTGTAATGCTCGCACCGTGAGGCAAGTTCAGGTCTGTCCGGAGATAGGTTCCCGTTGGTGATCCTTGTGGGACAATTGCACCTGCAAATGAGTTAAAGGAAGTCGAGCTTTTCGAAAGGCCGATGAAGATCGATTCGGGTGTGAAGCTTTTGTACTGGACGGTTGAACCGGGGCCATCACCTGAAATGATCGAACCGCCAACAATGAGGTCATTGGTGATGATCACATCATTGTTTGAATCCACTTCGATCTGATCGGTGCCGCCTTTGTTGACGACCCATGCATCAGTCGCAGGGTCGTAGTATGTTTTGGCGCGAGTGAATCCACCGGTTGCAAATCCATAGTAAGGCATCCCGTTTGCCCAACTAGAGATAGTCATCCCGCCGGGACCATTCATTGCGGAATGCAAGACCATGACATCTGAGGATTCAATAACCCGATCCCGATTGAAAAAGAACTTGTCTTGTCCTTCGTCTTCACCAAAGACAACGATCCCGGGCGCCTGCATCCAGAATGGATCAGCAAGTGTGTCGGCAACCCCAGCTTTGGTCGCGTATGACGCCTGCGGAGAGTTTCCAACTTTTAATCGTGGTGCGAGTGTAGTAAACGAATCAACGGAGTCACCGTTGCGGACACTTGTTTCGATCCATCGCGATGAACCATCAAACGCATCACCAAAGTCGAGTTCGACGAGGAAGTTCCCGTCAGTAACAGTCTGATCTTCAAGGGTGACGGTTGGCCCGATTTGGGTGCCTCCCAGATCCAATCCGAATAGTTCAAACTCAAGGTCATAGATCCCATCAGCGGGCGATCCATTGTCATTGAGTTGCCCTTGGAACACGAAAGGCTCGGCCTGGGCACTCCCAACACAGAAACCCAACCCAGATACCACGATCAACGAAACATGCTTGATATTCATCTCAACTCCATTTGGTGTACAGTGTTCTATTCGAACCTGAACACTCAAGATACGCATAAAAAGTCCCGAATTGAAGGGAATATATTTAAATCATGATGTATTGTTGATACAGACAAGGTAAACGACTGTATACCAGAGGTGAACAAGGATATGACAAACACTCCAAGACGACGAAATACGCGATTTGAACTCCGAGATGCTGCAATCCGCCTGGGCGCTCAGAAAGGCATTGATGCCGCGTCCATTCGTACCATCGCACGCGAAGCGGGGGTCACTGAAGGCGCGGTATACAAACATTTCCAGAACAAAGATGATCTGATCCGGGACGCATACACCGCGGTGGTCGAAGAAATGGCACGCGATAAATCGGTGCTAGTCGATACAGGCATCCCGTTCGAGCATGCAGTCAAAGCATGGATCAAGCTCACTTATCAATACTTCGATGCCAACCAAGACGCATTCACATATGTGCTGCTCATGCCTCACCGGATGGCGGACACACTCGGGAAGGTGTACACGATGCAGGGGGATCTGTTCCGTGCCTTCATCGTGCGTGCACAACAGAACAAACAGATTCGTATCATGGACCCGGACCTCGCTGTCGCGTTGTTCACAGGGTGTGTGCTCAACATTCCAAGGTTAATCGACGAGGGCGCGCTTGAAGGCCCTGCAGAAAACTATGCGGACGAAATTGCAGAAGCAGTTCTCAAAGTGTTCAGTTAGTTTTCTGTCTTCATCATCGAGTGATAGAACTCGATCACAAGTTACATAAGAGGGGATTCACGCTTGATGTGTCAGCATCAGGCGGCGCGATCGGTGCGCTTTGCATCGATGGTGTATCCAACATCTGGCATTATCCTCAACATTGAGGAGACTGGATCGTAGAAATGAGCAATCAAATAACAAAGGCAATCCTTCTCGCCGCGAGTTTCATGGCACTTGGAGGTGCTGCAAGCGCCGAGCAGGTCAGCATTACTATTGATAACACAATGGGCGGGGAGAGCTTCTTCTTCACACCATTCTGGATCGCAGCACACAACGGCGGATTCGATTCATACAACGGCGGAGAGCTCGCATCCAACTTCCCGGGGATCACTGAAATCGCAGAGAACGGAAACACTGCGCCAATTTCAAGTGCGTTCTTATCAAGCGATGCAGGAATCGCAGGCGGTGTAGATGCAACCGTCGCAGCATTCGCATTCGATGGCGACGCACCGGTGTTCTCACCAGGTGAGTCCGTAACCTTCAACCTTGATGTTGGCGACTCATCGGTCAATCGCTATCTTTCTTATGCATCGATGGTTGTCCCATCGAACGATCTTTTTATCGCCAACGGCAACGCATTTGAGCACGAACTCTTCAACGAGCTTGGCGAGTTTAATGGCACAACAGTCATCGAAATCTACGGCCGAGACATCAACGACAACGGCACAGAACTCAACTCTGCGGGCAACGATGCAGCATTCTCCACCAATGACGGTCAGTCAATCCCAGAAGCAGGTGTGATACGCAACTTCTTCACTGATGCAGGTGATGTTGATTACATCGAATCATTCTTCGGTTCAACAACCGCCAATGGCGCCACAATCAACTCAGGATTCGGTGCGGATGATCTGATCGCTCGGATCACAATCACCCAAGTACCTGCGCCAAGCGGTGCAGCAGTTCTGTTGGGAAGTGGTCTGATGATGATGCGTCGTCGTCGAGGATAATCAGGATCATTTTGATCATGATCTGAATCGCACATCCGGGAGGCAAGATCGCTTTGGGTTCTCTTTCTCCAACTTCCTCTCGCATACACCACTTCACGAGGTGAATGGGCGGAGTCTTCGGGCTCCGCCCTGTGCGTTTGTATACTATAGATCATGCGTGTAACAGTGATTATCCCCGCCGGCGGCAACTCAACCCGATTCAACTCATCGGATCATCAAGCGTCTGATGTGCTGGGCGCGCTCCGCTCAAAGCTCGATGAAGATTTAGGTGGAAAGACCGTACTACAACGCACGGTTGAACTCTTCAATACACGCGATGATGTGCAACAGATCATCGTCGCAGGTCCCAGTGACCCACAAGCATTCACATCATTCAAAGAACAGCACGGCGATCGTTTGTCACTTTTGGGTGTCAAACTCATACAAGGCGGACAGATAGATCGTTGGCAAACAGTTCAACTGGCGATCGACCAGGTTGATCCAACATGCACACATATCGCGGTGCATGATGCTGCCCGTCCTGCAACGCCGATCGAGTTGATCGATCGCATCTTTGATGCTGCGAAATTTCATAGCGCAGTGGTGCCAGGAGTTGCAATCAGCGACACCATCAAACGGGTCAATCCAGAACCAGTCGATTATGGTGCTCATGCAGATCCGATCGCTGCGATCTTGGGTGATGCGGACATAACGCCTTCATACTTTGTGCATGAAACAATCGATCGATCCAATGCAATGTCAGTGCAAACCCCGCAAATATTTGAACGAGATCTCTTGGTCAAAGCGTATGAACAAGATGATCTCGCATCGACTGATGATGCGGGTCTGGTTGAGCGTTTGGGGCGCAAGGTGCTCGTTGTTGCCGGTGATCCGACCAACATCAAACTCACACGCACCAAAGACCTGCCCTTGTTGCGTGCGATCATGGGTGTCAAGAATCCCAGTACTCGACCAACCCACAAACGGTTCTAGGGTTTTAAAATCGGTTAATAGTGTGATATCGAAACTATGAAGATACAAAACAAACACAGCCGCCAACGGGTTGAACCATTGGCGGCTGATATTCATGTATACATTGGATCAGTCAATCAGTACCGACGCACAACACCTTTGACAATGCCTTGGATCTGGCAGAACTTGACCCGGATCGGATCAAAGTCAGGGTTCGCGGGTTGGAGTCTGATGTGATCGTCTTCCTTAAAGAAGGTCTTGAGGGTGGTCGATCCATCTTCGAGGAGTGCGACGACGCGATCGCCGTTATTAGCAACCTGTGCTCGCTCGAGGAGGACGAGATCGCCATCAAGAATCCCTTCGTCACGCATGGACTCGCCGTCAACGATCAGCGCGAAGGTCGAACCCGCGTCATCAACGGTTGAGAGGAAATCAACCAGGTCGATTTCATCCGCATCCGCGACTTTCTCGATCGGATATCCAGCAGCGATCTTACCCACAAGCGGGAACTTGAGCGGGCGAGTCTCATCGGGGACCGCAACCCCCTCAGCGATCGACAAAGAGCGAGCCTTGTTCGCTTCGCGGATGAGTGCGCCCTTTTTGATGAGTGCTTCGACATGCTCGAACACGGTTACTTTGCTGACGCCGATTTCGTCCGCGAGTTCCTGCATCGTCGGGGAATAGCCACGGCGAATTCGAGAATCGCGAATCAACTGAAGAATTCGAAGTTGCTTGGGAGTGAGATTCATATGGTCCATCCTTTCGAGATGTTTCAAATCGAGATATCTTGAGTGCTCGTTGGGTGCTTGAATGTGCTCCAACCGAGATTCGTGTTGAGGTCGTCCCTGTGATTCGTCCGAGTGATCGTTGTGCGTCTGCAATCCGATCACACTGCGTGCTGATTCGTTTACTCATGACCGTGAGGAGTCCGATGAGTTCGGTTCGGGTAGGGATCGCGGGTCTGGGTTGGTCATCCCCTGGGTTGCGATCTCTTCTGGTGAGTTTGCCTTTGCCTGTCTGCGTGTCTTGGTATTGGGAAACGAACTCGCCTCCGGGTCCAAGTTGTAAGAGTGTTGCGGTTGTTCGATTCATGCCTTGAGTCCTGAAAGATCATTGACGATTTTGATTCCAATGAAACGAGTTCACTGAAGTTGTCTATGTTCTGATCGGGTATTCTCAGCAGTTTTTATGAGTATTAAGTCTCTGTTTGTTTGGTTGAAGATAGCCAATCATGCACCGCACGGCAAGGAAAACCGGGTCAAATCTCTCAAATTGAGCAAAAAACACCCAAATTCGGGTATCTCAACCCATACAAAATCCATGCGCATCATTTGCCAATGAACCCATACAAACCTTTATCGGACGCGTTCAAACTTGCTGCCCACTCGCCGGACTCGTCCCTGAATCTCGAGCATGGTCATCTTTGCACGCAGCGCACCTGTATCTATGCTCAAGATTTCTGCCAACTGATCACCAGTTCGGGATTCGGTGAGTGCTTCAAGAATCTGACGGGATTGGTCATCAACATCGCCCACAGGAGCAGGCAAGAGTGGTGCATCGCCGACAGGCGGGGGAGACTGATTCGGTTGACGAGATGGATCAGCAGTGATCGCAGCATGGGATCCTGAATAGAGATGGAATGCATCGCGTTCAAGAATCGAGATCACATCCGATGGATCAGTGACGAGATGAGCACCATTCTTGAGCAGATCATGCGTGCCGGCGCTTGCGGGTGAATCGACTCGGCCTGGGAGTCCCATCACCTCTCGGCCGTGATCCTCGATCGCTTGACGCGCGGTAATCAGAGAACCAGATTTCAGACCCGCTTCGATGACGAGCACCCCAAGAGATAATCCTGAGATGATCCGATTCCGTGCAGGGAAGTTCTTCGCATCGGGGATGGTATTCACAGGGAGTTCAGAGATAATCGCGCCCCCCTGAGCAACAATTTCATCGAACAGTCGAGCATTCTCTGGAGGATAGACTTTTCCGATCCCGCATCCAAGCACAACCGCAGTTGATCCGCCCACTTTGAGTGCGCCATGATGCGCTGCGGTGTCAATCCCGCGAGCACCCCCTGATACAACGGTCAGACCTGCTTGTGCGAATGCACCCGCGAACCGGTTTGCCTGTTCGGACCCGTATATGCTACAGGATCGGGAACCAACGATTGATACGGTGTACCGGTTCTTGGTGACATGGTCGAACTGCCCCTTTACCATCAGAATTGGTGGGGGACTCGGGATTTGAGCGAGCATCGGGGGGTATTGCGGGTCAACAATCGAGATTATATGAGCGCCCGCATCTGCGATTTTAGAGAGTTCTTCATCGATCCGTTCTATAGATGGATGCAGATGTTTGGCAATGTTCCCCGCGGTGGTTGCGCCGATCCCCCGGATTCGTGCAAACTGAGAGGCGCTCGCCCCCAAGACTGCTTCAGGTGATCCAAGTGCTGTGATGAGTTGAGCGATTCGAACAGGACCCAGTCCCGGTATAAAGGTTAACGCGAGCAATGCACGAGCTTGGGTTGAACAATCGCCTGGCATTGGCAAAGCAGGGGAGGGGGCGCCGGGTTGGGTCGGATCATGGTCCAAACAAGATATCCAGGATTTCAATGAGTTGATTGTTCAGCTTATTCGTCGAACTGTTCGACCGTACGGAGTGGTTGGTATCCTCGATTGTCTGATTTCTCATTCGCATCAAGCACCCGTGCGTAGACCTCCATCGTGTGACGATCATGGATATCGGTGAGCAAGCTCTTTTCAACGATCACTTGGGGGTACGCAAACGCGGGATCTGGTCTTCGGATTGTAATATAGAGTCGGACCTGGTCTTTGAGCTGCTCATCTTTGTCAATCGTGAACGCCCACCCTGGGTTGGGCGCTTGCATCATTAGCATGTGCTGATTGTTCAGTATCTGAGCGCGTATCGGGGGCGCGTGCTCGAGCTGTGCGTTCATGTCGATCGGGTTCCAATGTTTTTTGATCATCTTGCAGCCGCCGATTGGGGAGATTACACCCAGTGCGCTGACGAGCAACAGCGAGATGAACACTTGTGAGCGTGTCCGTTTGATCCGTGTTTTCATGGCGTCCCCATCGAAAAAACAAAGTAATGGCTTTTGGTGTTTGCCTATTGTATGGTAGCATGAATTCCGGTATGGTGCATAAATCCACCGATATAGATGATTTTGGACCTGATCTGGAATGAGCGGAATGATACAAATGATGAACTCGAATCAAAGCACACGACGGTCCTCCAGGGGGTACTCACTCGTAGAACTCTTTGTGACGATCGCGATCTTCATTGCGTTGGTGATCGCGATCACACCCGCGATCGGGCAGATGCGGACTCAAGCTCGCAATTCTGCGAGCACCGCGAACCTGCTCGCCATCGGGCAAGCGCGTGATATGTATGCCAAAGAGAACAAGGACCGCATTTTTTCATACTCCTGGCGCGCTGGCGAGACCTATCTCATGCCAGATGGGAGAGAACGAAATCTGAGTACAGATGTCGCTGCGATGCAGTACCAGAACACCGAAATTCTCATGAGAAGAACAGGGAGAGCGAAAGGAAGAGAGAAGTTCAACAATATCAGCTCAACGATCCCGCATCGCCGATTTACACATCTGGTTCTGATGGATTACATGGCAGGTGAGGATGACGCCGCGTTCCCGGGAGTTGAGTTTGTTGATCCCGACGATCAGCAACTGCTTAACTGGCAAGAACATCCGTTAGACTATCTCGAACAGTACGGCGGGATGCCTTATGGTTCAGGACAGGTGTTTAATGGGTATGAGAGTTCATCGACTTGGAGTCTTTTCGAACATCGACAACGATGGTCCTTTGGATCGAGTTATTTCATTACCCCGTTCGCGTGGCAAGGTGATGGACCAAACAATGTATATCGGCCGATTTCAGGATCGCCACATTTGTTCGGTTCAACAGGTTCACCCGATCTCACCGGGCGATTCATGAATCAGGTGCAGTTCCCAAGTTCCAAGGTGCATATGTTTGAAGAGTTCGATCGCGAACAGGCTCGGCATCCGTATTTCGCGTATGACCATGCTGCACCTGAAAAGCTAATGTTTGATGGATCAATCAATACCCAGATTTCTGGTGAAGCAGCTTCATCCGTCGATCCATCCGCGCCCAATCAGGGTGTCTGGCGTCAACGCTATGTGCCTTTGGATACATTCCC
>CAXBJM010000016.1:0-15648 GCA_963976235.1 uncultured bacterium | reverse complement strand
GCCGTAGGAGAACCTGCGGCTGGATCACCTCCTTTCTAAGGGATTTCCTTAGACTTGATCGTATGGTTACCCCCATGAAACTCTTAACGGAGAATCAAAAATGGTAATCATCTCGGTGCGAACCGAATCAAGATCTATGAGCACATTGTCGTTCGTCATATAACTGTTCTTTTGCGAGTTCAGTGACGAATAGTTACTCAGTAATGAGTAGTGAAGATGGACCCAACTGTTTACCGGTCAAAGACCGCGTAAAGCCTGCTTTCACGAGCAGGCTTTTTCGTGCGCACATACTTTTGCCTCCCCACTACCCTCTGCTTCATTGCTTCATTCAATCACTGACTACAGAGATTGGGGCACAAGAATAAGAGATCCTTGATTTGATCAAGGATCTCTACATAGCGGATCAATATGAAGAACAAGTATGGATCAGATCAGATTTAGATCTTGATGTCTTTGGACTTGGGAGTATGCCGGATGATGTCACCAGTCACCAGATAGACAATATCTTCTGCGATGTTTCCCAGCAAATCCCCCACTCTTTCCAGCTCACGGGAGATCCGGTACATCAGCATGTAATCAGCCGCTCTTGCTGGGGTTGTTTCAATCTTCAGAGCGAGATCTTTGAAGGTTTGTTTATCGAGTTGATCGATGATCTTGTCTCTTTCAACAACCTCCTTCGCCGCGACAATATCGGCACTAATCACCGCTCGCAATAACTCCTGGCACATCACGGGGACACGCTCGCCCATCTCACGGAGTGCCGCAGGCCAATCTGGACTCTCAGTGTGAAACTTCTTACTCATCTTGGCAATTGATGACGCATGATCCGCGAGTCGCTCGATATCGGAGTTTACTTTCAGGCAGAATGTGATTAAACGGAAATCGGCACCGAATGGCGTTTGCAATGCCAAAATTCGGAAACACTCTTGTTCAATCCGTACCTCTTCAGCATCGATCAACTTCTCGATCTTCTTGACTTCCTTGGCACCTTCTCTATCTGAATTCCAAAGCACATCGAGGGACTGCGTCAGCAGATCGGTCGCCTGGGAAGCTTCTCGGATGAGTCGTCGGCGGAGGGATGACAGTTGTTGATCAAGTTGTGTACCACTCGCGACGACCATAGGTGGAGGTGGTGATTCTGAGTTTATATCTTGGTTTGTATCGGATTTATTTGGCATACTCTTCCTCGCTAATAGCCACTGATGTGTGTGTAATTGTACCTTCAAATTGCTGTCAAGTGTTCAGTTTGTGTGAAAGCTCGCAGATAAACACTCATAAAATCCATGACAGCAAAGCTTTCGATCGTTGCATCATGGACTTTGGGCTCTCGTGTGGACGGATATAAACTTCACTGAGTTGTTCGCCGTTTGATGTCCTTGCGTTGGTCTGTGCAAGTTCTCCAGTGAGTACCCGTATCTCAACAGGTGCTTTACCAAGTTGATTGACAATCCGATTAGGTGAACTTGTCAGGAAGACCATGTCATCGGTTCGTTGAGATACTGCACGCACAAAGTGGGATTGACATGCTGCTCGGATGCGTGAACGGAGGATCAATCGGCGTACAAGTTCAGGCGGATCAGAGTAGGCGCTCGTAAGATCCCCCACGACTTGGTCAATCTCATTTTGAGTCTTTGAGGTTCCCAGTCTTCGATACGCTTCGATTCTGCGTGTATCACTGGGGATGTAAGGCTTGGGTATGTATCCAAACAACCCGATATCCACTGAGGTATGCATAACCTGCTCGGGCATACCTGTTTCGGTGAGTTGATTCACTGTTTGATCGAGCAACTGACAATACATCTCGTACCCAACGGCTGCGATATGTCCGGATTGCTCCGCGCCCAGCAAGTTGCCCGCACCACGAATCTCAAGATCACGCATTGCGATTTTGAACCCGGCGCCGAGCATTGAATACTCTTCGATCGCTTTGAGTCGTTTCTGTGCGATCTCTTTGACAGTTCGATCTTCGGGCAATAACAAATAGCAATATGCCCGTTGGTGAGATCGGCCGACCCGTCCGCGGAGTTGATGGAGTCCGGACAACCCGAACCGATCTGCATCGTTGATAATCATGGTGTTGGCTGTGGGTATATCAATCCCAGATTCGATGATGGTTGTCGATACGAGAATATCCGCTTTGCGCGACATGAACTCATGCATTACATTTTCGAGATCGTGCCCGCTCATCTGCCCGTGCCCGATGATAACCTTTGCGCCGGGGACGAGTTGGCGGATGTTGTCGGCGATGGATTCGATATTGTGCACGCGGTTGTGTACAAAGTAGACTTGTCCCTCACGAGCAAGCTCTCTCTGGATCGCACGCGCGATGCGATGATTGTTGTAAGGAATCACTTCTGTAACAATCGATCTTCGATCCACTGGTGGGGTGGTCAAACTCGATATATCACGCAAACCAAGCATCGACATATGCAATGTCCGAGGAATCGGTGTGGCGCTTAAGGTGAGAACATCAACCGTCAATCGTAATCGTAACAGCGCCTCTTTGTGTTCGACACCAAAGCGTTGTTCCTCGTCAATCACAACTAATCCAAGCTCTGCGAACTGTATATCTTTGGATAACAGCCGATGGGTCCCCACTACGACATCTACACGCCCAAGTTTGAGATCTTCGATTGTCCGTTTTATTTCTTTGGTTGATTTGAATCGCGACAAGCACTCCACCCGGTAGGGATAATCCGCGAACCGTTGGCGGAATGTCCGTTCGTGCTGCTCTGCGAGCACGGTTGTTGGGACAAGGATCGCAACCTGGCGTCCTGCTTCAACAACTTTGAAGGCTGCACGGATCGCGAGTTCTGTTTTTCCGAACCCTACATCGCCACAGATCAATCGATCCATCGGGCGCGATGATTGCATATCTTTCTTGATCTCGATCATCGAACTGAGCTGATCTTCTGTCTCATCGTAAGGGAACTCTGCTTCGAACTCTTTGAACATCGAGGTATCAACCGGGTAACTGAACCCGGGCACATGCTCACGAGCTGCACGCACACGGAGCATCTCTGAGGCGAGATCTTTCACTGATTCTGTGACACGCTCTTTCTGTGCTTTCCATTTTTTACCACCGATGGAGCTCAGGGTGGGTTTGCCGTTGAAGCCGCCGATGTACTTCTGTACAAGATCGATCTGCGAGCAAGGGACATGCAGCCGACTCCTACCAGCGAACTCAAGCGTCAGGTATTCTTCCTGATCTTCTTTGCGTTTCTTAACTTTGGCGCCATACTCTCGGCGCTGCTTGGCAGTCCCCGACGCGTCCATCACACTCATCCCAACAAACTGAGCGATCCCATGCTCGGCATGCACAACATAATCATCGACCTGGATGTCGACGAAGGTATCCATCGTGCGTCCCGAGCGGATCTTCTGAATCCGTCGGCGGACACTCGACCGGTGGAGCAACTCTCCGGCAGGGACAATTGCGAACCGTCCGATCCCCGCTTCATTGTCAGATCCCTCCCAGAGAAAACCCCGTCGGATGTCCAATATCTCTCGGCGGATGTCTACCCCAGGGATATGAATAGTGAGTAACTCACCCAGGCGTGCAAACTCCCCTTCGGAACCACACGCAAGAATCACGGTATCGACTTGCTCTTTGAGTTCATTGAGCTCCCGAATCGCAGCTGCAACCTCCCGATCAAACGGAGGCAAGATCGCAACGGGCAATCCAACAAGTGAATCCGCGCCTGATTTTCCTGCTGAGAACTGATTCACCTCGGCGAGCCCATGGAATCGAGATTCAAGAATCTTGAGCACAGCAGGAGGTCCATAGATCGCTCGACCGTCGCTGATCCGCTCGTAATACCCTCTTCCCTGCTCGACCACCTCGAATGTTTCTGCGAGAAGCACTATTGATTCTCGAGGCAGATACTCAAGCACCGATTGATCGTCTCGGCTGCCGGCGAGTTGTTGATCCCCGATCGCACCAAGGAGTACCGATTCGACTTTGCGATCAGAACCCATCGTGTCGAGGTCGATCTCTGAGATGGATTCGATTTCATCGCCGAAAAAATCTAATCTCACAGGGGTCGGTGCCCCCTCAGCGCTCCCGGTCGAACCCGAAGGCGGAAAGATATCAATAATCCCACCCCGTGATGCGAACTGTCCGGGGTATTCGATGGTATCGATACGCTCGTATCCAGCATTGCTCATCCACTCCATCAACTCGCTGGGAGAAACATCCGAACCTGATTTCACTTCGCGGACCAGTGAATGAATCCGATCTATGCTGGGCACGGGTTGCATCAATGCTGCGATCGGCGCGATCAATATATCGGGGACATCGTCCACGCGGAACAACGCGATCATTGCTGCTCGTTGAGCGAAGAGTTCTGCGCTTACACTCGATTCTCCAGGAGAGAGTTCAAGGGCAGGGAAAATCATGGACTCAACCGATGACGCAGCACTGATTTCCGCCTGGATATCCTCTGCTTCATCAAGATGCGCGCACACAAGAATAACGGGACGCTTGATAAGTTTGTTTAATGAACTGGCAACCAGCGAGATGGATGATCCGACGGACCCCGTTGCGATGGTGCGATGCCCTTGATCCAATCCCGAGGCAAAGGCTTTAAACGCGGAATCTGCAATGATTGGAGTGAGAAAGTCCACGATTATTGATCATCCCTGCGCATCGCGCACACGCACGCACAAGATGATCGGAATACCCGATGATCTCTGCTTGCTCCCATTTACATACTGCAATGAGTGTATCCGGAATTTTTAGGCAATGTGAGGCGAGACGCATTCAATCCGTCGTAGGATCGGCAGTTTCCTGGATCATGGCAAACGCTCTGATTTTCTCAACCGTTTTGGGTCCAATGCCGCTCACTCGTTTGAGATCATCGATCGACTTGAACCACCCGTTGGCTTGACGATCGGTGATGATCCGTCCTGCCAGCGCGGGTCCGATTCTGGGTAGGAGTTCAAGTTGTGCGGCGTCCGCTGAGTTAAGATCGATCAATCGGACTGCTTTGAGATTGGATCGATCGGGAGACTGGATCGGCAACGAGGATCCCGAGTCTGAACTCATGGACTGGGAAACGATTTGTACATTTGTTTGATTCAGTCGCTG
Source organism: uncultured bacterium (assembly GCA_963976235.1). Lineage (GTDB taxonomy): Bacteria > Planctomycetota > Phycisphaerae > Phycisphaerales > UBA1924 > UBA1924. Next base: position 10,559 of record CAXBJM010000016.1, on the reverse strand, counting down.
CGCATCATATGAAATTGTCCGATTCAATGACCATGCGAGCCCGCTGATCGAGCAAAGCCCGAGGACGATACCTGCGAATAATGCCGCGGGTGTGCCAGTCCAATCAGATGGTTCATCCGCATTCACGATTCAACCCTCATGGAGGATGATTTACCTGCAATCAAGTCAAGGAAATCTGGTGCTTGGATCCGTTGGTCTAGATGTCCCGCCTCCACTGATTTTCGGAGTTCGAGTAATCGTTCGAACGCGGGCTTTGGATTGGATTGACGATCGAGTAACCCTCCGGTCCGCATCTCGGTGACGCCGTTGGGGTCTGCGAGTTCATGCCAGCATATTGATTCAACATATGGTTTCGATAGTGCAACCGAGCCGTACGCCGAGAACCATTGCGCTTGTGCCTCAGGTGTCCATTGCTGGCGCCAGTGCCCTGCGCTTGGAGATGATCCATCGCTCTCTTTGGAGGTCAACGGACTAGAGGGTGCACCAATCGCGGACACTGTGATCGGACGATCAAGCATCGCGTACCGATCAAGCATCGCGCTAAATGCCATCAGATCTCGGGTGCACAATCCTGAACTGTATGATCCCATCTGCACCCGCAAAGAGAATGAGTCGATCGGAATACCTGATTGCGTGAGCATCTCTGCATAGAGCACCGGGGGGAGTGATCGACGGTCTTTGGTGTGGTATTCGCCCCAGGGCTCGACGATTTCGACCTGCACCTTTGCGCGTGGATGAAGTTTGCGGACGACGAGCACGCAGATCCTCGTGAGATCAATCATCTGCTGAAAATCGAGCTTGAAATGATCGCCGCAATGCAGACCCGAGCACACCGTCCATCTGCTTACGGTCCTTCGGTAGCGTGTAACGATTGCTTTGAGATGTTCGTATACAAGTTCACGGAGAGTCTCGTAATCATTTTCCCAGATATACAACCATTCAGGGACACTCTCAGGACGAAAATCGATCACCGGCCCGGCGACCACCGGGAGTTTAGCGGTTCGGATTGCCCACTCGATCCATTGATCGGTGGGTGTATACGCGTACTCGCCTTCGAGGGGTTCCATCTCGATCCATCGCATCGGGAGAGATATGAACTGGCACGCTTTGCTCGCAGCAGCTTTGGTCTTGTCATTGAGCATGGTCGGCGAAACCACCGATCCAATCGCGGGTCGAGATGGCAGAACAACCCCCCCACGATTGGGATGCAGGACCGGCATTGCTCGTTTAGAAATCCCTGATTCCTCAGAAACAGAGAGATACATATCCCCGGACATCCGAGATGCGAAGTCACGCTTGGACTGCAAGAGCGTGAGTCTTTCGGAGGCTTCAATCGCGATCCACAACGCAAGGTATCCCAACCTCGACGCTTCCTCTTCTCCATCGGTCTGTGCACCAGATGCAACCAATGCACGCGTGAATGTCTCACGAGCAGTCTCGAAGAGTTTCATCACCTGCGAATCCGGTGAAATTTCAAACGCTTGCCAATCTTCGAGTTTGGTCAGGAAAAGCATGATCCGGTGACGGGCAAGCTCGAGCGAAAGAATGTAAGGGCGAGACCGATCTGGCAAAAGGCATGTCTGCAATGACAATACGCCCAAGGGACGCAGTTCGACCCCATCGATTTCAAATCCATCCTGTCCGGGTTTCGTCTGTGCAACTCTTGCGAGTGCTAATTCATCGAGTTCGATCTGGAGCGCCAGCGCTGCAGCGTCTCGGGTGCCTTTTTCGCATCGGATGATGCCGTCTTCAACGACGACATCCCCTGCGATCGGCACAGAATCCGGACCGATGAGATAAGCACCGGGGAGCGACTCCTCAGAACCAACTATTGATGAATCTGGAGCAACGAATCTCAACATAAACGAATGCACCCTCCGTGGCAATGACGCTGGAAACGATTACAAATCATTCCATCTAGAAGGATATGGGATTTGATCCCCACTGGCGCGTGCCAAGCCCGGATTCCTTGTAGTTTTCGGTGTTCCATTGTTCTCCATTTTTTTAAACTCATCTTGCAACACGCCGTGAATCCACCGCTCAGCAATGCTATCCTCCCGGAATGAGCATACCAAACACTCCATCAGGGTCATCGTCTTTGTCGGAACTTGGGCCTGCGGTTTTCGAAACCGATCTCTCATTACCCGGTAAACGAATCGGAAAAGTCCGTGATACCTATATCATTCCTGCAGGGACGGACCTAGACGGGCACCCTACCCCTGCTCGATTGGCAATGATCGCGTCTGATCGCGTGTCCGCCTTTGATGTCGTTATGCCAACCCCGATGCCTGAGAAGGGCAAAATACTCACCCAGATTGCTACATTCTGGCTCCGCTGGATTGAGGACCAAGAACTTTCACCCACCCATCTGATTTCCACCGAGACCGATCTGATCCCAGACTCAGCATTTTCAGGGAATACCACCCGTGAGCATCTAGAAGGCCGAACCACTATTGGCACACTCTGTAAAGTCATCCCAGTCGAGTGTGTCATTCGTGGGTACCTCGAAGGATCTGGACTCTTAGACTACAAATCAACTGGAACCATCTGCGGCAACTCACTCCCCGAAGGGCTCAAGCAGTGTGACCGACTCCCGGAACCAATTTTTACCCCTGCAACCAAGATCGATGATGGGCATGATGAAAATATCGATTTCGATCAAGCCTGTGAGCATATCCACGGGATGGTTGACGGGCTCGACGGACGAACAATGATGGAAACCCTCCGTCTGCGTTCACTCAATATCTACATCGCCGCGAGCGCCTACGCAAAAGATCATGGGATCATCCTTGCGGATACAAAGTTTGAGTTTGGACTTCCGATCGATCATGAAGGAAATGTGACGAGCATGGACCCAATCTTGATTGATGAAGTGCTCACCCCTGATTCCTCAAGGTTCTGGCCGGCAGATGAGTTTGAACCCGGACACGCACAAAAGAGTTTCGATAAGCAGTTCCTTCGTGAATATCTCCAATCACTTGTAGATTCGGGATCATGGGACAAAACAGATCCTGGACCAACCCTCCCCAACGATGTCATCAAGGGGACCCTCGCTCGATATGAACAAGCACGCCAGATGCTTGTCGGGAACTAATAGAAAAGCCGATGTGATTGAACACATCGGCTTCTGTTGTTTTAAACCTGAAGAACCAACGCAGAATCAGTTCTGCACTGCGCCCTCGTCGCCTTGCTGTTGACGAGCTTGGATTTTTGCATCGTATTCAACTCTGAACTCTTTCATTCCTGAAGGTTCAGGGAAGAGAACTTCGAATGGTTCTGAATCTCCAAGTTGAACCTCATTATCGATGTAGCCTTTGAATCGAATCACAAGCGAATCGTACGCGTATCGTCGGAGATCTTCGGGCGCATTGCCGTAGAGTGTTTCTGCTTCGTTTGGTCCGAGGGAAGTCAGGATATTTACAAACATGTTCCCCGCCAAGAACGCGAAATCACGGTCCATGAACTCCATGCGTGCTGAATTTGAAGATGCAACCACTACATTGAACTGTTCGGAGAAGAAGTACGCATGCGCTTGACGGGCATACGCCCATTGTGCATTAAATACTTCAACATTATCAACCAACAATCCAGAGTAGAACGCACCTTGGAGCGCGCCCGTCACTTCTGACACCGCAACCTGAGGCGATCCCATTGATTCAAAGGTTAATCGCTCGGAAAAATCCTTCAATGACATGGCCATGATGTCGACAAACATGGTGTCGTTGATATTTACGCCGTCCCATTTCCGTAGAGTATCAAACCAGTAGTTTGCCTGCTTGAGATCTCCACGACGATAGAAGAATCGTATTGCATCGCCGAGGAAGTTTTGATACCCAGACGCAAACTGGCGATATACCTTCCGTTCTGCTTCGAACAACCCTGAGTTTTCTACGACCTCGTCGAGCATTGTGCCGTAGGTCGGCACAAAGTATGGGTTGGGGACACCTTGGTAGTATGCAACGCGTCCTTCGTGGACATCGAGGTAGTTGAAGTATACATCTCCGTGCCTCCAAAGGTCTTGGACGGACTGCATCACCAAGCGATACGCATTGACAAAGTCAAGCGAATCAGCATTATGCTCGTTGACTTCCATGCGTCCAACATCGGTACCACGCGAACCCCAGTACAATGAATGGGCAGCGGGCAATCGGTAATCGACTGGACCATACTTCCGGATCTGTTGTGCCATACGCACCGGTTCCATGAAGTAATCATCTTCAAGAACCCGCCGGCGTACATGGTTTACGAGATCGGTCCATGCCTGTTCATCTTTATATCTCTCACGGAGTTTCATGAACGCTTTGGTCTTTGGACCTGCGTTGCGTTCGATCGATCCGACTCGACCAGCCCGATTGAGTTCATCATCAAGCGTGTATCGTTCAAGGAATCGTTGACCCAGGGTTTCACCGAGCGTCGATTCATACTCTTGAGCGATTTTTCCCGCAACCGGATTGCGTTCATCAAGCCCTCTTCGGGTTGCGGGCGCATCGATGATTCGTTGCATCCAATCCACATACAGTTGGACAACACTCTCCCGATCTCGATGCTCTGGATCGATGATCGGTGGGCGCCCGATGATGTTTTGCCATTCATATGCAAACTGGCGTTTATAATATTGATTCGAATCGTCGGTGAACCCCGCAACCTTGTGCAAGAAAATCCACGCGAGTTCCTTGTGCATGTGCATGTCATTGGGGTTTGCACGGAGTCCCTCTTCGCGGAGCAACCGAATCCCTGCTTGCACCCATGACCATCGTTCTTCCGGGGTTTGGGTGGTCACCGAGATGTTGTACGCCATATTCCAAGCATGGAAGGTCCATACCTGAGGCAATCTAGGTTGCAATCGCGTGATCCAATCCGCAAGTTCCGCCGCTTCGTAGTACTGTCCGTCTTCCTTTGCTGATGTGGCACGCAACCAGAGATAGTTGACGAATACACCACGCAGCGCGCCCATCGCGATCCCCATTGAGACCATCGGTGGGTCACCGTCCTCGGCGCGATCAGTGTAGGAAAGCTCATTTCGGCCGTTCGAGTTGGTGATCGCAGTCCCGAAGATACCCGAACCGATAAGCCCACCAAGAAGGAAGAGCACAGAGAGTATTCGGATGCGTTGTACATGTGACATGGACTTAGCCTCTGTATCGGTATTGGTTCATTGACCCGAGTAGATCGCGAGTTGTCGTTTGCGGAAAATCAGCACACCAGTGATATAAAACACAGATGCGATTGCACCGAGCGCGAATATCCCCTGACTCACACTTGACCAAGAGAGCATCCGCCCGTCGGAGAGTCGCGAGGTTGGTTTGAGATCGTTATATACTTTAAAGACTGAACTGATCTGATCCGCAGCATGATAAATCAGTATACGGAAGATAGACGGATCCCCGTCCGCGTTCGTTTTACCCCAACCCGGGAGTGCTTCTTGAACAAACCCGGCACTTTGTCCGATGAAGAACAATCCACCTGCGATCAGACACGCAACAGGGAAACTCGCAAATGTGGATGCCCATACCGCAAGCATCGCGAGCATGGCAAGTTTCACCCAAAGGACAATGAACACACGCATAAAGTTCGATCGGTATCCACCGACTGAATAAGAAACCTCAAGCCCGTCGGGGGGAATCGTGAATGCGTTAATATTCGATTGAACCTGTCGGTTGCCGCTCTCTGAAACGAGTGTTTGCCCGTTGAGAATTTGGAGCCAAAGCTCGCCATCATCATTGATGAAACTCGGTGATATTGTCTTTGTATGCGAGAACCCCAAACCGGTCCGCATCGGAGGGAGTACGGTCCCATCTCCGAACGAAAAGGTCAGAATGTAGAACACATCCGGGCGATTGCCTTCTGCATTGATTTTGTACCGCAATGTCAAGGGGAGTTCGAGTCTCTTGGCACGGCCTAGGTTCTCGAACTTGAACCACTCATACTTCTCCAGGGTGTCAACAGTAAGGTACTGTGATATCTGTTCTTGGATCAGGGTGTTTTTAATCGCTGATCGTTCTGCATAATCTGGAGTATAGGAAGGATTCAGTTGGCGCTCTCGAGCGATATGCTCATCGATCATCTGATCAAAGAGTGGATCATTCGATGAAAACGGGAGCACCGGCCGCACCGATTCACGCGAAGTGAGCACCTGGGTCTCAAGGATCAACCGGTCCTCACTGATATCCGATCCCTCAACAGCTTGATACGCTTCAACTTCACCGATTGCGGGTTGATTCCTGAGATATTCTGTAAAGAGAAACACACCGGTTGCCGACACGGCGAGGAGCACCGCTGCGAGTGTGACGACTCCGAGCCATTTGCCCAGCAGATACTGCCAAGCTGCAACCGGTTTGGTCATGGTCTGCCAGATGACCTTCTCGCGTTGTTCGTAGGTCACCGTCGCAGCACCAAAGAACACCACGAGCAACGCGATGAACATGAATGTAAACCCAGATGCGTACTGCAAGAAGCTCTGAATTCGGTAACGCAAGGATTGGTCGTCGTTGAGCAACATCGGGAGTGCGGCGAGCACAAAGAAGAGCATCACAATGAAGACCAATGAGATCTTCATGCGGATCGCTTCTGCGAGCACATTGCGGGCAATCGCGAGCACCGGGTTTGGATAACTCAGGGCCATACTTGCAACACGCATCAACACCATAAAGCTCAGCGTGAGCACGATCATCCCCACCGCGATGGAACCAACGAGTTCGAACGAAGTCGATCGAAGTAAGTAATAGAGTGCGACCGCGATCGCAAAGAGTACCGGATAGACTAGCCCGAGCCCGAGCCAAACAACCAGGATCAACATAATCGAAACCGCACCAGCCCCCGCAGCGAGGAGTACCCCCGGTTTCGAGTTCTGGAGCAACCCACGGATCTGTTTGATCTGAGCGAGTTGTGGGTTCTCGACCTCTTCCCCGGCACCGTTGAGTACCAACTCGGGAAGATTTTCCATCTGCTCATTTAAGCTTGATGTATCTGCAGCATTGTTCATCAATGCATACCCAATGACGAGCGCTGCGAATGCAACGATGATTGAGCTGGCAATGATTTTGAAGAGCTTGCTCTTTTGAATATGATCGAGCTTGGCGAGTCGTTCCTGAAAAGTCACCGTTTTGACTCCTTCTCACCCACTTGATCATCGTCGTCATTTGAATCTGAATCGAGCAGATCACCGATCATGCCAAGATCGACCTCTTCATCCTTCGACTTTGTATCGTTTTTATCACGAACCGCATCGCCAGATTTGTCGAGTTCAACCGCATCGTTTGTGCTGTCATCATTATCGGCAAGGAGTGTTCCGATGACTGATGCACCTTGGGCAGCGATGCTCGCAGCTTTATCTGTCGCAGGCGTAGAACTTGATTGCTCTTTGCTCGTAGATCCGCTTTGATCATCTGGTGATGATTCAGTGGACGAAGATGAGTCTTTCAGCAACGAGTCAATCAATGCGTCGCCGTGCTGCTCATCTTCTTCTGCCTTCAAGAAGGAAGCAGTCGAGCCACCGTGCATCGCACCTGAAGTCGAAGCTTTTTCGCTTTGTGCTCTTTCGACCACCCCGAGGAAGAGTTCTTCCAGACTCTGTCTTGGCGCCGAAACAGTGCGGATCGCTTTGCCTCCACCTGTGCGTTTGCGGATGATCTCGTCGATCTCTGCGATTGTTTGGTCGTCGAGTTCATCTGTCTCGATCAGCGTTCGTTCTTTACTTGTGAGGAGCGCCTCGCATGTGCCTTCATCGCGGATCTTGCCGCCATAGAGGATCGCCATCCGGTCGACGACATCTTCAACATCCGAGAGCAAATGGCTCGAAAGGATTACAGTTTTACCTCGTCGACCGAGTTCCAGAATCAGATCCTTCACCTGGCGCGTACCAATCGGATCAAGACCGGTGGTTGGTTCGTCAAGTATGAGCAGTTCGGGATCATTAATCAACGCCTGAGCGATACCGATCCGTCGCTGCATACCTTTAGAGTACTCACGCACCGGACGGAACTGAGCATGCTCAAGTCCGACCATGTTTAAGAGTTCATCGATGCGGGCTTTGCGGGTTCGATGATCGAGTTGAAAGAGCTTGCCGTAGTAATCGAGTGTTTCACGAGCATTCAAAAACGGATAGAGATAGCTCTCTTCGGGGAGGTACCCGATCCGTTTCTTGGTGGCAACATCTGTGGGTGATTTTCCGAAAACAACAACACGGCCGTGCGATGGTTTCAATAACCCGAGGATCATCTTGATGATTGTACTTTTTCCTGAACCATTTGGTCCAAGCAATCCGAAGACTTCCTTCTCGTAGATAATGAGATCGAGCTTATCGACTGCGCGGGCGCGATCTCGCATCCAGAAATCTTTGAACACCTTGGAGAGTTGCTGGCACCCGACCACAGGCTGACGAGAATCAGTATGTGCTCCGGTACCGGGTTCAGCTTGGGCAGATGATGTTGCTGATGTACTCATTACTCCATATCCTCTGCTTGAATCCCGCGTTGTGATCGGAAGAAATCTCGCTTAGCGTCTTCTCGTCGTTGACGCTGCCCTTCAGCAGACTCTGCTCGTTTACGCAATCGATCGCGTTCGCGCTCGATATCAGGATCGTTGTTGAGTACCAATTCCGCATGCACACCCTTGGGCAGATACATCGTGGTGACAAAGTCCTTATTGAGGAACTCAGACATCCCTGCGGACCAGTCCCGTGCGATCATGAGCTTCGGGTTTGCCTCATACTGAGCGAGCTTTGCGTTGAACTGTTCAAGGTCTGCGATCGCCTTGGAAACCCGTGTTGATGCGTCTGCCTGCGCTCTATTGAGGATCTCCGAGACTTCACCCGATATGAGTCCGAGTGTGCTTTGTCCTTTGTAGTTGATTTCGCCCCCGGCGAGCACGGTGTCGATCTGTGCGAGCAGTTCAACCGCATGATCAGTATCATCAAGCTCGATCGCACGCTCGTACTCTTCGATCATTGAGATCAAAATTGGGGCTGCACGTCCAGCCACTTGATTGAGCTGTTGGTCATGCCAGAGCATGGCGTCTTCTTTGAGTTTGCCAGCATTCTGAGCAGAGGACTGTACCGATGCGAACTGTTCGAGCAAACTCAATGGCGGGCTCTTGCGGACCATTACCACACGGTCAATCGTGATCCCTGATTCAAGATCATCGAGTGTGCCCTGTGCGAGTTCCCGGACATTGCTCGCTATGGTCTCCGCTGATTTCTTGAGCAGATCATCAATTGTGATCTCTGCCATCGTGTGCACAACCCCGCGCCGAACCGCGAGACGGACAACTCCTGATTCCTGAACCGGGAGTATGTTCTCAGTGAACTTAAGGTGATCGGAACGATGGTAGTTCACCGTCCATTGTGTGTGCGCAATGTTGAGATCTGCAGTGATCAACGAGCTGTCTCGCTCGGGATTCAATCGGATGCCGTTGTTGAAATCTGAGATCGGTACTTCAAGAAGTGCATCATCTGAAATTACTCCGTTCCGGTTGGGCATGAAGTCTCTTGCCAACGGCACTTCAACAGCCCCACCACCGACCCGGATCAACTCTCCGATCGGGAACGGCCAGGTCAAATGCGCACCGGGTTCAAGATTTGTTCTTGTCGGTTTTCCAAGGAACACTTTGATTCCGCGTTCGCCCTCATTGATCTTTTGGAATCCACTGAAAACGAACAAGATAATCAGAATGAACATACCGATCTGCAAAAACCGGTAGGTGATCTTGAGTGCATCGGCAAGCGATTGGTTCGCCGCGTCCATCCGGAACTGGTTCTTGTTCCCTTGGGACTCCACTCCTCTGCTAAACCGGACCGAAGCAGATCGTCCGGAGTTGAGTGATGCAACCAAACCTTCTTCGGGTGATTGATTTTGACCATCACCTGACTCCACATCGATCACCGGATCGTTGGGTTCTTGATGCTCATTGTGTTCATGCTCGTTTGGTGCATCCGCCATGGATCAGCCCTCCGCCTGAACTTCGTTGACTTGCTCGGTAGGAACAGGCAACTCACCCTGTGATTGCTTGAGCACATCAGGATCGAAGAGTTGCATCCCGTAATCAGAAGTCGAGAAGATCAGTGTGAACTTCTTGGACATGGACTCACGCATGAGTTTGATGTTCTGGATGAAGACTGCCAACTCTGGGTTGATGTTCTGCTGCTCGAGGTATGGTGCAGCTTCAGATTCACCCTTCGCGAGGATTTCATCTGCACGGCGCTGTGCGAACGCACGGATACGACCCGCGTTGCTTGCAGCTTCTGCTTCGATAGCGCGAGCTTGCGAGCGTCCTTCCGATTCATATCGTTCTGCCAATCGGTCCCGGTTGGCACCCATGCGGTTGATCACCGCAGCGGTTGTCTCTTCCGGGAGCACGATCTTGTCGATACCTACTGATGTGATCTGGATCCCGTAATCTGCGAGCGGCTTGCCGCCGATCCCGCCGTCGGTGAGGATATTGAATACCTGAGCTTCAATCTGCGGGATCACCGAAGCGCCTGATTGCGATGTGAAGAGATCACCCATTGTATATTTACTGGTTTCACCGAGCGCACTGCGGAGTAAATCTCGCAGCACATCGTT
>CAXBJM010000015.1:0-17412 GCA_963976235.1 uncultured bacterium | reverse complement strand
CGCCACTAGCAACCGCCACGGCCAAGTCATGACCGACTCCCTCGGCCTCTTCTAATTCCAATACGCCCTCCCCCATCTTTATGGGAGGTGGCTGCGAATCTTACAGAGAGTTCTTCCCTCGTTTCATTCCCCATGTTACCAATCCTGCATACTCGTTCTTAAAGAATGAAAGCGGCACACATCATGAACTGGCGAACACACATTAACGAATGGATCAATGCTCTTAAGCCATACATCGATGGACCAGCACACATCGACATCCGTGGATCAATCACCGATGACGAACTTGATGATTTTGAAGATGAAATCGAATACGAAGTCCCTGAACAGTTGAGAGAGTTCTTACTCAATGAATCTGCCTACATTGATTTTTGGTGGGACCTGAAATCTAATGTCGTGCCACTCGATGTCCCAGACAAGCCGCACTCTGGATATATCGAGTTCAATCTCGAAACCATGCTCAATCTCAATGCAGATCGATTGGGTTGGCTCTCTGGTAACGAGCCCCAAATTATCAAACAACAATGGAAACAAGCATTTGTTTTCCTTGGTGTACCAAATGGAGATCGCATTGCACTTGATGTGTTCCAAAATCAAGATGACCCACCAGTAATCTATCTCAACCATGAAGAGCCAGAAAAACAAGCCCGGCTTGCTGACACTTTTAATGAGTTTATCGAATCATGGTTCGCACTCGGATGCGTAGGCAACGAAGGCTGGAATATGCGCCATTTTGTGACTGACAAAGGCAAGCCATTGGGCGACTCGGACTACGGCACCGCAACAAGCAAGCTTGATCTCACCTGCCCAAATGCCATCGTGTTCCGTAATTTTTTTAAGCTATAACGGAATGCCACAACCTGAAGTGTGTCTTGTTTAAACACATTTGTCGCATCGCCCGCCTAAAACCGTGCCGGTGACATGACAACATGCGCCGATTGAACAACTGATTCCGAGGAGCATTATGACTCCGCACTGACTCTTCCCCGCCCTTTCATCCAAGCACTCAACAAGACAACAACCGCCAATCCAAGCACCAACACCCCTACCAAGATAATCGCCAAGCGAAAGGCTCGATCAATGAGCCGATTCGCAGACTCCTCCGCGCTGACCAGCCGCTGCTCGATCATCGCCAATCGTTCTTCGAGCACATCGGGTGATGTCGTCCCCTTGATCGATTCACTGAGTTTGATCAGCTCACTCGCCGCCGCTGTCGTCTCGCGGAGCGCCTCGGTAAAATCCTTAATATCCGTCGGCTCCGCTTCCGGGTCTGCTGGATCATCTAAGTGCAACAAAGTCGCAAGCTCAGAAAACTTCTCCGTTGTGGATCGCACCGAATCGCTCAGCGCCGTCGTGGAATCAACCGTCATCCGCAGTTCACTGATCACGCTGCCCAGCTTCTCTTCTTCCCCTGCGAGTTGCTTAATCAACGCCTCGCGCTCGACGCTGAGTCCTGCAAGCGCCTGATCGATCGCCAGCTCGCGCTGTTCATCCACCATCACCGCAACCCGCTCCATGATCGCTTCGCGTTCGGAACTGACGATCTCTGGGAACTGCGCCCGCAACTCGGCAATCTCACCGGTGATCTGTTCAACCGATGCCGTCAATGATGCGGTATTCTCCAACAACCCACGCGTTTCAGGCTCGCTGATCGTATCGATATACAACAACTCCGCCTGCCAACTAATCAACATCGGTATACGCTGCATATAAAAAAACGCCCGCTCTGCTAACAACCTCGCCTGTTCAAGCTCACGCGTCGTCGGGTCCAAACCCGCGAGCGGATCAATAAACAAAAACCCAAGCACATTCGATGCTTTCGATTTCTCCGTCTGCCCCGCCGTCACCAACCTCGCGCCGGAAAACTCCGAGAATCGAACATACGACGCGTAAATCCGATCAGGATTATTTTCAAGCCAAAGCAGGATCAACCGATCAATCTCCGCGAGTTGCTCAGGTGTGAGACCCTTCTTCGCCAATCCCCGAATCTCAAGTTCGCTGCTTTCAAAGATTGATACGAGCTGATCTGCTTCGTTTCCAAAATACTGCGGGATAATATTTCTTTCGATCAACGCCCGCTGCAGCGTGATCATCACATACATATCAACCAAGGCGATCCTTGGATTCTGCGCCGACGCAATGATGGTCGCACCATGCGCGACCGTGTACTTGAGTCGATGCGCAACCGTGCGCCCCTTCAAGTTTTGAGCTGTATTCTCAATTTCATCGATCGCCTCGGTAAGACGCAGGGTCATCTCGTCTGCAAAGTCCATCACCTGTGATTGAACCTGCCGCGCATCATTGAGTGTCATACTCGCGCTCACCTGCGCTTCGGGTGCGACTTCTACCGACTCGGGCACATCAACAGATTCATCGGGATCTACTTGCCGAGTTGAATCAACTGAATCAACAGGATCGGCCAACACAATCGGCTCCATAGGCAGACCCGCTTCTTTCGGCGCTGTTGAACACGACATCAAAAGCAAAGCAGTCAATCCCAATCCACACCGAACGATAATAACGCTTGAGTTCATACCCAGATTGTGTCTCACAGTCCATCAACGATCAAGAGCAGAATAAAACTATCTCCGATTCTCAACTTTAGATTCAGTAAACGACTCTCATTATCCTAAAATCGACCATGTCCCCTTCCCCGCTCCGCGCCATCCTCCATATCGACATGGACGCCTTCTTCGCATCCGTCGAACAACGCGACCACCCCGAACTCAAAGGCAAGCCCGTCCTCGTTGGTGGAGACGGCCCCCGTGGAGTCGTCGCCGCCGCAAGCTACGAAGCCCGCGTCTACGGGTGCCACTCCGCGATGCCCTCATCCATCGCCAAACAACGATGCCCGCACGCGATATTCGTCAAAGGTTCGCACAGCTCATACTCCAAAGTCTCCAAACAAGTCTTCGAAATCCTCGAACGATTCTCCCCTGCAATCCAACCCATCTCCATCGACGAAGCATTCCTCGATGTCACCGGGTCCACCCACCTCTTCGGCACACCAACCGACATCGCGATCGAAATCCGTAAACTCGTCAAACAAGAACTCAACCTCACCTGCTCCGTGGGCATCGCACCAAACAAGTTCCTCGCCAAACTCGCATCCGACATGAACAAACCCGATGGCTACACCGTCATCACCAATGAAACCATCCAACAAATCCTCGACCCCCTCCCAATCGGAAAAATCATGGGCATCGGCGCATCGACCCAGAGCAACCTCCAGCGCCTCGGTGTCCGCACCGTCGCCCAGCTCCGAGCACTCCCGCTCGAAACCCTCACCGCACGCATGGGTGATTTTGGTGAAAAACTCTATCGACTCTCCAGAGGAATCGACGACCGTCCAGTCCGTGTCGATCGCGGCGCAAAATCAATCTCCCATGAACACACCTTCGAAACCGATCTAGACAACCCAGACGAAGTCCGCGCGATCATCGCAAGACAAGCCGTCGATGTCGCTGCCCGCTTGCGCAAACACAACCGGTACACCAAGACCATCTCGATCAAAGTCCGGTTCGGCGATTTCGAAACCATCACCCGTTCAACAACCCTCGATTCACAAACCAACGAGACTAACGAGATCCACGAAGCAGCCAAATCACTCTTCAACACCTGGGCAAAGTCATTCCGCCCCGTCCGCCTCATCGGCGTAGGACTCTCCCAACTCACCCAATCCCCATCCGACCCCGGACTCTTCGACAATCAATCAAGCACCACAAACATCGCAGTTGACAAAGCATCCGACACCATCACCAATCGGTTCGGAAAGCACGCCATTACCCGCGCCTCAACCCTCCGCGCCAAACCAACCCACGGCCTCCACGGCCCCGGATCAAACCCAGAGGACCGACCACAATAATTTGATTTAACGCGTTCGACCAGATCACTCAACATCGCGCCCAAGCACGCCATCCTCGGTGTGCAAACCAACAACACCGATATTAAACCGTCCGCCATGCGCCGTGCCTTCACCGCGATGATACGGCTGAACAAGCCGATCCGCCGAAGGCCGACTCGCCGAACCATCAACAAACGAGAATGCCCACCCTCGATCACCAGCTAACCCGCTCGACCCCCAGATAGGAAAACTCCGCTGCTGATCGAGTTCTATAAAAACTGATTTCGACGACGCATAGCGCACCATGCTCATTCGAATCGGTCCCAACTGCCCCTCGGCTCGTGTGTCCTCATTCCAATACTGAGGCCGCGCCAAAAAAGTTGGACTGTACTGATACAAATACCCATCAACCCCAGGGCGAGCAAACAGGCTCCAATCAATATGCTCATCCCACTGATTCGTCCCAAACCCCAACCCGTAATACCGATCAACCAACGCCACAACCCACATCTCAACACTCTCAAAGTACTCAAATGTCACTGTGAGCCCACCACCCCGCGCCACCGAATAAGTCGCATCAGGATCAGCAAAGAACGGCGCATAATCACGAAAATCGCCCGCATAGAGGTGCACAGCCTGCGTGTGTGTGCGCATATTCGCAAGCGACACACCATCCTGCGAACTCCGACGAACATGCCTGAGTGTGGGCACCAAAATCCCGATCAGTACCGCAATCACCGCAATCACCGCGATCACCGCGATCACCGCGATCACCGCGATCACCGCGATCACCGCGATCACCACCAAGAGTTCAATCAGTGTATATCCGGATTTCCTTTGGTAGTTCATTTTGACCCCGCTTGGTGAAGCTCAACTTTGCGAAGATGGATGGATGCATTTCATAACGCAAACAAGTCCCAACACGCTCCCGCAGCAACCGATCCGAAAAGAACCACTCCTGCCAAAACCAATCAAACTGACTTTCATGACTTTCTTAATTCAAATAGATTGTTTTCGAATAACCATGACCGCAAACACTGCGGCAAATACAACTGAAATTACAAACACAAACGGATAACCTCGATCTTTACCGTTATCCATGTCCACAAGACTCGTTATGCCCCTTGACTCAGGGTCCAAGTTTACACGATCACCCGCCGTATGCTTAATTACACTGGTGTAGGTCGCCGCACCGCGAAACTCATCGACCCCATCTGCTGCTGGCGATCGAGTAATCACATCAAGATCCTTTGACAACTTTCCAATATGGAATAACCGATACTCCTTCTCCATCTGACCGCTTGGCAACATTGAAACATAAGTCCGAGCAACATCCACTCCCAAAATATCAGAATATTCCCATTCCAGAAACTCCCCTACCCCAGGATTCGCCCCATCGCTTTGTAGATTTTCAACACGCCGAACTCGTAAGCGCTCACCCCCTCCAACGACTTCAACCGTCAAACGATATTGCCCCTCACCTACAGAAAGAAGTATCTCAGATTGCCCCTTTTTATCTTCGATACTGAGAACTGAGTACTCCATATCAACCGGCCACGGAATCCCCGCAACCATCACACCAACACTTCGAATCACAAGATCAACCCTGTCCTGAGGCCGGTACCCCGCGTCTTCATCTACATCCCGCCAATTGCTCGATGTTTGAAGTTGGTACGACGAAAGAACCCAATCCCCGTCGCTCCCAGATGCTCGGTCGACATAAGGCACCGCCGAATAGGTCATCGGAGTAGAATTCAATCGCCACAAGCCCGGTTTCCCATAAAACAATTCAAACCGACTCGCCTCTCCACCAGCCTTGCTTTGCGAAAGAAATTTCTCATATCGATGCTCGGCATCAACATCTGTTGGTGCAAGCCTTCTCAACTTATCCACTTCCTTGTCAGTTAACAACCGAATCCCTACCAACAAATCCAAGGATACCTCTATATTTTCCGGCAATATAAACGCTCGTGCCTCATCTATGTGACTCCGAAAAAGTTGTTCTACTGGATGCGACTGCGCAAAGGCAACCCCACCACCTGCGATAAATACCATCACAACAATACAAGATCGAAAACTATACATTTCATCAATCTACCGTGCTCGGATGGGGGGGGGCAAGTGAATTACAGCGATAAGTATGTTCTATTATTCACCACCCCCTGTTGGGGGACGGCCGATCTGATTACGCCCACCGCACCGCCGCCTTCGCCACCCGTTCGCCAAACCGCTCCGCTGTTGCATGGTCTTCTTTCGGAGGCGTCTCATCAACCGACCCATTGTCTGCCTGCGCCATCATCCCGATCGAGCTTGACAACCGATCAATCCCCGCTTCACCAACACCAATACCCATCGACACCCAAATCATCCCATGCTGTGATGCAAAAACCTGCATTGATTGCAATGTGCTCTGCTTATCCCCGCTCAACCCACCCCCAACGGTAAATCCCGCCGCGAGCTTATCCATCCATTGCCTCGTATACCACAAAGCACCCGTCGCATCCATGAATGATTTAAAAGCCGCGGAAACCGATCCCATATAGGTTGGCGAACCAAACACAATCGCGTCCGCATCCTGGAGCGCCTTCCATGCTCGATGCTCAACCGTTGAACTAAACTGAGGGATATCGTCGACACTGAGCACCTCAACATCAACCCCGTCGACCGCTTGAACCCCCTTGGCAACGGAATGCGCAATCACTCTCGTGTGCCCCGCACCCGAGTGATACACCACAACAACTTGTGTGTTCTTCTGCGTCATCTTGATTCTCTTTTCATTGCCCAATACTACGCCATCAATTCAATGACATTGGACAGATCAAGCTGCAGATTGACGACCGTCTGGTCTGTCTTCGTTGCTTTGCTGCTGCGCATCGATCAATCGACGAACCGTCGCATACAACCGTGCCCGATTGATCGGCTTGGCAAGATACTCATCACACCCCGCATCAACACACTCTTTACGCACGCCCGCCATCGCATGAGCAGTCAACGCAACAATCGGCAACTTGAACCCAAGCGCCCGAAGCTCACGCGTTGCCTGATACCCATCAAGAATCGGCATCTGCATATCCATCAACACCAGATCAAACCCATGATCTTCCGTGAGTGTGTCAACCGCCTGCCGCCCATTATCGACAACAACAACTTCAAGACCCACACGCGTAAGCATGTAATTGATCAGCCTCTGGTTGTCAGGTCCATCCTCCGCGACGAGCACGCGCCCAGAAATCTGATCCGCTACACGAGATGAACTCATACGATGTTTCCCACCGATATCGCCTGCTTGTACATTCCCAAACGAGTTCACCATCACTGTGTTTTCAGGCAAACTTGCCGGCAACACAAGCGTAAATACAGACCCCTCGCCCTGCGTTGACTCAACATCAAGGTCACCCCCAAGCAAAACCGCCAGCTGATGAGCAATCGATAGACCAAGCCCAGAACT
The DNA here is from genome assembly GCA_963976235.1 of uncultured bacterium. Lineage (GTDB taxonomy): Bacteria > Planctomycetota > Phycisphaerae > Phycisphaerales > UBA1924 > UBA1924. The sequence goes on along the minus strand of CAXBJM010000015.1, from coordinate 10,120 downwards.
GTCACTGCGACGCGCAGCCTGGTTACCCAACTGAACAAAGGGAACAAACAGAGATTCAATTTCTGATTCTGGAACGCCCTCGCCGGTATCTTTCACCGCGAAACGGACATGCTCTTCATCCGCACTCAGCTGAATCGATACACAACCCTCAGAAGTGTATTTGATCGCATTGCTCACCAAGTTGATGAGAATCTGCCGCATCCGATAGGTATCCGTTGTGAGATGTGCAGGAACACTCGTCAAGAACTCCACACGAAGGTCAAGCCCCGCTGTCGTTGCGCCCACCGAGAATCCTTTGTAAATATCTTCAACCGTATCGACGATTGGACAAGTCTCTTTATGTACAACCATCTTACCAGATTCAACCTTCGACAAATCAAGCACATCATTGATCACCACCATCAGGTGCTTGCCCGATCGCCGAATTGCTGAGATTGCTTCAATACAACTCTCACTGGTCTCACTCGTTATATGCTCTTCAAGCACTTCGCCATACCCAAGAATCGAAGTCATCGGCGTACGAATCTCATGACTCATATTCGCCAGAAACTCAGACTTCGATTGATTGGCAACCGCTGATTGCAATGCGAGCTTGCGCTGAAGATGCTCACTCTCTCGCAACGACTTAGTCATCGACCGCGCCATCTGCAACGCCTTCGCTCGCGTCTGAGTCACCGACCATGTAACAATCGTCAACAAGAGAGTCGTCAACATCCCGACGATCAAAACAACCGCCTGCCTCGGCGATGCAACCCATCGATTGGGCACCTCGCGAGGCGAAACCCGGAAACCTAACCTGAGATCACCAACGAGCAACACCATCGCACTGCCTTTGTGATCGTGATTATCGGTTTGCATCGAAGAGTACAACACCGATTCATCATGATTGCTTGCACTACCAATCGATGAATAGATCTCGATGTCAAACTGATCCCAATCGCTCTGCCACTCCGCAGTCATAAACTGGTCGATACCCACTGATGCAACAACCCAACCAATAATCGCAGATCTTCGTTGCTCAATCGTATCTACCGGAACATCTCGCTGATACACCGGTGCCGCAAACACAACTCCCCAGCTCTCACCGCCGCCCTGGAATAATCTGAACGGCTTAGAAACACATCTCTTCCCAGAATCACGAGCATTATCGTACACCTCACGATTCGAAGGATTCGATGCAACATCAAGACCCCACGAACCCAAGTTACGACTTGCCGGCTCGTTATATTTGATTAAGTAGTGCTGATCATTATCTGTAGTTACACGATAACCCGGATGAGTTTTTAATCGATAATTCGGAGCACCACTGAAACGCATCTCTTCGACAAAGGTGTCTACTTCATCGCGCTCAACAACCTCAACAAAACCATACCCCATCACACCTGGAAAATATTCTTCAACGCTCTGTGCACTGTAAAACTGCTGCCATTCACGACGCGAAACATAAGCGCTCGATAGAATAAATCCGCGACCAAACTCGAGCCCAACCTCGTAGTTACCGAGTCGTTCTTGAATCTGATTCCGGGTATCAATCGCGTCACGCTCAAGCGTTGTTGCGCGAACAAGCTCACCCATCTGCGTCACATGCACATACCCAACAAAGGTACTCAGTATCCCAATGAGAAAAACAAAGAGCACCGCAAAGTGCCCGCTCATCAACTGACTACAAACACCCCGAAAGGATGAAGCAAAACTAGGTTGTGATTCGTGAGTATTGGACATATAAATCGATACCAAGAACACAGAATGGGAACGAAAATGCCCCCGCCTTCTCCCTATTCATCGGTTACCAAGTACAGACAATGAATCAAAACCCCCACTCTCAGGGGCGTTTTTAAAAAAATAACCACCGAAACAGGCGTGGGGTAAACAACCCAAACCAAAGAGCTTACAACACTTCCACCTTGAACAGCCTGTATTCCCACTTCATATCTCGATTACAGTGCGCAACACTTGCGCAAACAAACAACCCCCATACTTCAAATCTGATACCCTCTCTATTCATCCATTTTCATCCTCTATAAGAAGGAACACAATCCAATGAGATCTCACTTTGCATTGATCACCGCCGCCATCATCACAACAACATCCCTACACGCAGCCGCAAGCGACTCCACAATCCTCCATTGCGGCACTCTCATGGCAATCCCAGGTGAACAACCACAACAAAAAGTCTCCGTCCTCATCACCGACGGCATCATCCAAGAAATCCGCCAAGGATACATCACATCGCAATCCTGGCTCCCAGATGAACCAAACACACAAGTTATCGACCTCTCAAGCGCCTTCGTCCTCCCCGGACTCATCGATTGCCACACCCACCTCACAGGCGAAATCAAACCCGCAATCGAACGCATGCGATCCAAAATGCAAGAATCCGAAGCACACGCCGCAATCGACGGCGTCGCAAACGCACAAAAAACACTCCAAGCAGGATTCACAACCGTCCGCAATATCGGATCACCAGGATCAGTCGCACTCGCACTCCGCGATCGAATCAACAAAGGCATCATCCCCGGACCACGCATGTTCGTTTCCGGACCACCCGTCTCCGTCACCGGCGGACACGGCGACCCAACCAACTCGCTCTCCCCCGCGCTCCGACCACACCTCGACGATCACCTCGCGCCCGCCGACGGCCCATCCGAAGCGCGAAAAGCAGTCCGCGCTCGAGTCCGCGAAGGGGTAGACTTCATCAAAATCACCGCGACTGGTGGAGTCCTCTCACCCACCGCCGCCGGGGTCGACCAACAGTTCTTCGATGACGAACTCGAATCCATCGTCCAAGCGGCAAACATGATGGGACGCAAAGTCGCCGCCCACGCCCACGGCACCGACGGCATCAACGCCGCACTCCGCGCCGGGGTCGCCTCCATCGAGCACGGAACCTACCTCGACGAAGAATCCATCGAACTCTTCATCGAACACGGCGCCTACCTCGTCCCCACAATCCATGCCGGTAAGTTCGTCGAAGAAAAAGCAAAAATCGACGGCTACTTCCCACCCGCAATCCAAAGCAAAGCCGCCACCGTAGGACCACTCATCCAAGCATCATTCGCACGAGCCTACAAAGCAGGCGTCAAAATCGCCTTCGGCACCGATGTCGGTGTAGGCGCTCATGGCACAAACGCACTAGAGTTCATCTACATGAACGAAGCAGGCATGACCCCAGAAGACTGCCTCATCTCCGCCACCATCAACGCCGCCGACCTCATCGGCGCAAGCGACCAAATCGGCACCATCGAACCCGGCAAGTTCGCCGACATCATCGCCGTCCCCACCAACCCACTCGAAGACATCACAATCATGCTTGAAGTGCATTTCGTAATGACCAACGGCCAAATCGCCAAAAATTAATCATCATTATCATTTGAGAAAATACCATGGATTATCAAACTGTTTACACCCAAGAAAGCCTTACTCCATCCGGCAGAACCGGACACTCCGGACTAGGCACCAGTTCATTCATCATCGCCCTTCTCGCTTCCGTCATACTCACCGGGATGTTCGTCATCGCTGGAGTAATGGAAATGAACTCGCCTGATGGAATTGATGAAGAAAGCGCCAGCACAATGTTGCTTGGATTTGCACTCATCTCCGCTTTCTTTGCTGAACTGCTCGCGATCGGACTTGGCATCGCAGGACTCATCCAACGCAAAAAAGGACGCCTCTTCGCAATCCTCGGCCTCTGCATCAGCTCGTTCTTTGTCCTAATCACCGCAGGACTCATGATCATCGGACTCACCGCAGCCTAAGACACCAAACTAAGAAACAAAACAGTGTCAAAGCATCTGCTCATGCATCGGGACCTCTCATATCTCAACACAAAACATGATATGCACATCCCAACGATTGAATGACAATACCCATCAACGGTGCACAAGGCACATCCATCCTTCGCGACGACACTCCCACCGACATCATCGCCGTCCCCACCAACCCACTCGAAGATATTTCTGTTATGCTTGATATAGAGTTTGTCATGGCGAGAGGCGTTGAACAATATTTTAGAGGACATCAGATGGAAAATGAAATTCTAAACAAAATCACAGAGCAAGTTGCAAGGACTGATCAAAAAGTCATTCATATGACTTCCAAACAAGAGGATCAGAAAACAACTCTTGACGAACTTGTTGAGTTCAAAAACAAAATAGGCAAACTCATTTACGCTTCTCTTGCTGTAGTAGGATTACTAGGGCTTACTGGTTTTACTCTTCTGGGAGTTTCATCTTGTGCATTAGAAAAATCTAACTCTGCACAGTCAAATGCGACTAAATCACTTAATGATGCAAATGGCGCTCAAACTATTATAAATGAAACAATTACAAAATCAAAAAAACTCATGTCTGATCTTGAGGGTGCTACAAAACAACACGGTTTAGACAGCTTTAAAACTGGTATGATTGTTGCTTGGTATTCACCCAAAGCACCTGACGGCTGGTTCCTCTGTGATGGCAAAGAACCACGCAACCAAATAAAATATCCAGAACTGTTTAAAATCCTAGACGAAGCTACAGGACTCAAAAAAACTAAAGAGAGCTTTTACACACCAGATCTATCCGGAAAGTTCTTGCGAGGTGTTTCTGTGGACAAACTCGCTGGTGAAACTGTCGATGCCCAAGTTGGTTCACATTCACACTTCTTGTTTGGTAGTCGAGGCAATAATAACTCTGGCTACGCAGGCAAATCGCTGGCGGCGGATGGCTTGGAGAACTCGATAGTGGCATACATGGGTGGAACAACAAGTGACGGCCTATATCAAATGCGAACAGCATCAGATGCTACAACAAGGCTAGGACGTTCCCATAATAATCAAAATGATGTAGAAGGCAATTGGCCTGACCATGTAACCGTCTACTTCATCATTAAACATGATACCCTCAAGTCTGCCAAAACAGAAAATTCAAGTACAACCATACCGTTTACTGAGACTGATTAACTCATTTGTTTCTTCAATCAACACAAAAACACCAGGCATCCACCGGGTATTTTCATTCATATCTATTGATCTGTCTTACGCCGTAACCGCAGAAATCCCCATCGCCTTCGCCATTGCCACACCCATCTCCGATGGATTGAGCGCAACCTCCGCACCCGCATCACGCAGCGCATCGATCTTCGTATCCGCAGTCCCCGTCGGCTTGCCGCCAGCGCCACTGCTAATAATCGCGCCCGCATGACCCATCCGCTTACCCGGAGGCGCTGTGCGCCCCGCGATAAACGCCGCGACCGGCTTGGTCACATGGTTCTTGATGTACTCCGCAGCAGCCTCTTCGTCCTCGCCACCGATCTCACCGATCATCAGAATCCCGTGCGTATCAGGGTCTTCCTCGAACATCCGCAAGCAATCAATATGATTGATCCCACGGATCGGATCGCCACCGATACCAACACAGGTTGACTGTGCCAAACCGAGCTGCGAAGTCTGCCAGACCGCTTCATAAGTAAGCGTGCCGGAACGCGAAACAATGCCCACCGCTTTGCCCGTCGGCGCTTCGGAGATATGCGTATGAATGTACCCAGGCATAATCCCGATTTTACATCCCGCATTGGTGTAATGTGATTCCGCGGTATCATCACCGGTCTTAGGACCCGGAGTAATAATCCCCGGACAGTTGGGACCAATCAGCGTAAACAACTCTGTCGAATGCCCAGAATCCGCACCACGCGCCGCCGCATTGCGATCATCCATCACCCGGCGCACCAAAGTCATGTCATTGACCGGCACACCTTCAGTAATACAACAGATCAACCTGATCCCCGCATCCATCGCTTCAAGCATCGCATCGACACAGAACGCAGGTGGAACGAAGATCATCGTCGCATCCGCACCCGTCGCCTTCACCGCCTGCGCGACCGTGTCAAACACAGGCAACCCGTTGGCATCCTTCTGCCCGCCCTTGCCCGGAGTGACCCCGCCGACCATTTGCGTGCCATAGTTGAAGCACCCCTTGGTATGGATCGCGCCGTACGCGCCCGTGATGCCTTGGCAGATGACTTTGGTGTTTTTGTCGACGAGAATGGCCATGAAATGCTCCATCAGATTGTTAGCAGTGAGTTATCGCCCGCGATTATAGCATATCTCCAACACCAACGGGTGAAAAGATGCCCCAACACCATCCTTAACCGCCCTAATTCCAATCACATTCAACAGTTCCGCGCTACCATCCCCCTCAACTTCAGGAGAATCACACCATGCGCGCAATCATCACAGGCCAAGTCGGAATGGACAAGAAATCGTACCTCAAAGTGGTCGAGGACTTCGCAAACGCCCAGGGCGAACCCCTCCCGATGTACCATGTCGGCAACATGATGTACGACGAAGCCCTCGACATCCGATCAGGACGCATCCTCGATCTCCCGATCTCCCGCCTCAACTCACTCCGCCGCGCTGCATTCAAAGACATCATCGCCGAAAGCAAAGACCAAGAAAACATGCTCGTCAACACCCACGCCACCTTCCGCTGGCGTCATGGGCTCTTCTCCGCCTTCGACTTCGACCAAATCACCAAGCTCGCACCCGATATCTTCATCTGCCTCGTCGATAACATCGAAGTCGTCCACCAACGCCTCCACGCCAAACACGACATCGACGCAACCCTCAAAGACTGCATGGTCTGGCGCGAAGAAGAAATCCTCGCCACCGAACTCATGTCACAGGCAATCCCCGGATCAAAGTTCTACATCGTCGCCCGAGGCCGATACTCACAAACCTCAAAGACCATCTTCCAACTCCTCTGCAGACCAGAAATGAAAAAGGTCTACCCATCATTCCCCATGTCCCATGTCATCGACATGCCAGATGTCATGGAAGAGATCGACACCTTCCGCGCCAAACTCGCAGAACACTTCATCACATTCGATCCGGGTGATGTAGATGAAAAACTCCTCCTCGATCGCGCACTCGACGCTGCAAAAGAAGGCAAAGACTTCTTCGATCATCAACCACACCAGTTGGGAGGCATCGAGCACAAACTCGATCCAATCAAAATGACCACACGCGAAGTCCTCGACATCGCAGGTGATGTGGACGGCCAGATCTACATGCGCGACTTCAAACTCATCGACCAAGCAGACATGATCGTCTCACTCGTCCCCGAACTCATCTCCGACACAGGCAAAGTCATCCCCGCCTTGTCGAGCGGCGTAGAACGCGAACTCCAACACGCATGGGAACACGCCAAAGAAGTCTATGTCGTCTGGAAACCTTCAAAGAACCCATCACCCTTCATCACCGAAACCGCAACAAAGGTCTTCAAGTCCACCGAAGAAGCATTAGAATACTTCGAAGAACAAGGCATGTTCGCCCAAAAAAATCTCTTTGGAAATTAATATTGTTATAAACCTATTTCTACAGGTGTTTTAATAAATATCGCTAAAAATAATATTTTCTACACCAGAACACCTATGTTAACTATCTCGTATGTTTGTGAAACAAGCTGCAATGTGCCGCTTGACTTGTTTTGCATTTGCTAGGAGATATACCCAATGAACATGAAACATATGCCCCTTATTCTCATAAGTGGCCTCGCATCATCAACTTATGCCGACGGAGCTATCTTTGCGGATATGGATTTTCGCCTGAGAACAGGGCCAAACACCAGTTTTAACATACTAACTCAACAATCAACAGCATCAGGCGTTGCTGTTATACAACCAGGAACATGTAGCCCATATTGTAATGACATCAATACAGGAACCGAAGTAGACTCAAGAATCGGCCCAGGATTAACACTTGTAGATTTTAATGTCGGCGTTGGGGATGGGGGCTCATGCCAAGTGAGTGTCTATCTCAGAAGCCGGGCCTTTACAAGCTCATCAGTAATTCATACTTCCGGCACTGTGAGTGGGAGTGGAAGCGGAGATCAATGTAACCCCATGTGTAATTTAGGCGGATCAATGTCAAGCTACATCGACTATGAACTCGTTGTAACCGGCGGTGGCCCTGGATCAATTTATGTCGACTCCCCGTTCGGCTGCACATTCTCCGCATCCGACAATCTAAATCGAACCGTCTCTGCCAATATCGTTTGTATTGTTGGCGCAAACGGGACGGCACTTCTCCCAAGTTCTTCAACACAAATTGGTTTTAACTTCGCAGAGAACTGTGCAACAACTGCGCCCGGAATTCCTGGTATCTACAATCTATCATCGGTGTATATCTCCATCACTGATCCTGTTCACGATGTCACCGGAGACGGGCGATTCAACATTGAGGATGCAACCTTCTTGCAAGGTATCATCGGAACATCTGACGCACTTCTCCCAACCTATGTAGACCGATTCGATTACAACCTTGATGGAGAGGTTGATCAACTTGATGTTAACATTGTCCACAAGTTCATTGATGCTGGACTTTCAAGTGGTTTGTTTGGTGATACTAATCGTGACGGCGTTGTTGACTGCTGTGATATTAGTGGCTTTGACGCTGCCTTTGGCAGCCTCTTCTACACAACAAACACTGAATATCTGGTTGAACTTGACTGGGACCTTGACGGCGATATTGATGCGATCGACCAAGCTGAGTTCAATAGTATTGCTTGTGATGCCGATCTGGACAACACTCATGTTCTTGATTTCTTTGACGTCAATCTCTTCCTTAGTCTTTACGGAGCTGGAGATCTTGCTGCAGATTTTACCGGCGATGGTATACTTGACTTCTTTGATGTAAACTCATTCCTTGACACATTCTCTCAAGTTTGCCCGTAACCGTATTAATGTGACCACGAAACCCGCAACTTCCAGTTTGCGGGTTTTTTTATAGACAGCACTGAGTTAAGACTGAATGGGCGGATACAAATCCACAGAAGAGGCACTCCAATACTTCGAAGAACAAGGCATGTTCGCACAAAAAAATCTCTTCGAGAACTAACCCAACACTCCAGGTCCCGTCAACCAATTCTCAATACACACGAAATGATGCATCATGTATACATGATAAATGCATCATTTTATCATTATTCATATCAGTAGAATCGCCCAAAACTCCCACCCGAACGGTGTTTTTCTTGCAATTGGATTTGCATTCAGATAGGCTCTAAGTCCTCACTCTGAGGAAAGTTATCTCCACATATGTTTGAAGGATAAGAAAATGAACAGGAAAACACTCGCAATCGCAGGAACCACCGCGAGCCTAGCGCTCGCAACGTTAGCAACTGCAAACATGATCCAGCTCGATTGCTTTGACGGCTACCTCGCAGAACTCAATGTCTGCAACTGGCAGTTCGACAACGAAAATAACGACTTCGACTCATACAACGATGCCCAAGCATACCAAGCATGCAGAAACGCGGCATCAATCAACCATCAGAACTGCATTGACGGCCACCCCAACAGCCTCTTCAACCAAGCATTCCAAGACTTCAGAGACAACCTCGTCACATGCCTCAACCTGTTCCCAGGTGAAGATAACAAAGAAGCAAGAGAAGATTGCATTTCAGGCGCTCTCCTCGAATACCAAAACGCAGTCCAAGACATCATCGATGACCAAAACAACACCGGCTGCGACCCAATCCTCGTCAATCTCGCACTGGTCAACCCAATTTCAGCGCTCGATTCCGCCGCGATCGCCGCAGGAAACACAAACGGGAAATACAACACCCAGGTCAACACAACCCTGAGCTTCAATGTCGGGGTCAACGCAAATGCCGGCCAATCATACGATGCATCCCAAATTCCATGCATCAAAAACGCACTCGCAATCGCAATCTATTACACCAAAACCGGATATGAAGTCACAGCATTCGACGCGGACACCGACACCTCCGATGGCACAAGCTTCAACCTCCACCTCATCGCCAATGACCTCATCCATGCAGACGAAGTGGAAATCATCAATATCTTCTACGATCAAAATGCTGTTCCCGTCCTCGCAGAAGCAGGCACCATCACCCTCGATGACTCCCCACTCTCAGGCGACTGGAACCGCGACGAAATCCTCGACACCCAAGATGTCATCGACTTCCTCGACTCCTACAACGCCCAAACAAACCGCGCCGACCTCAACAGCGACCAAGCAGTCAATGTCATCGACGCAACCGAGTTTGCAAACGATTACGCAAACTAACTCGTACCAAAACAACTCAAACCCATCAACAACCGGGCACCCGCCCGGTTTTTT
>CAXBJM010000014.1:0-17439 GCA_963976235.1 uncultured bacterium | reverse complement strand
ACCACAAGGAGCCGGACCAAGTTGCGGCAACCGTGAAGACACTACGGGATGCAGCCGATTGGTTGGAAAAAGATGACAACACTTGGAAGTCTGTCGAATACTACGGGAGTTGGTGATGGAAGAAGATTTCAACATCAAGGTATCGGTCAGGAACGGCAGGTTGTTGAGGGCGATCAGGGCTAAGTATGATTCGGTTGCTGAGTTATCGCGTCAATTAGTCAGAGGTAGGTCGCAGGTAAATGCTCTCGTTACTATGAAGTTGAAACCATTTAACCACAAGGGTTGGACAGATTTAGCTTTGGATGTTGCGGCGATGGTTGGCAAGGAGCCCGAAGACTTATGGCCTGATCACCTTCGTGAGTTGCAGTTAGCCAAATCGACATCTGAAATGGAAGTTGGTTTGGACAGCGTCAAGCGATTAATTCAAGACGGGACTACCGAGAAAACTTTATCTCAGATCAGTGCGATCTCAACGTTATCTGAAGCACTGACGCCGAGAGAAAGGAGGTGCTTGGCAATGCGTTTTGCATTGGGGCATTCTTTAGAAGAGACTGCCAGAGTCTTGGGAGTTACGAGGGAGAGGGCGCGTCAGATAGAAGCCAAGGCTATCCGAAGGATGAAACGTGCAGCTACGGTACATGGTTACCGCAAGGAAGACGTTTGGGCCAGTGTCTTTGACCCAGAAATTCAGATGAAACAGACAATAAAGATAAGCAGTGAGCGTATAACCAACAAAGGTTTAGACCTTTTCAACGATTAGCCAAGGAGGAAACAATGCCTAATCACACAGCACAACAGGTTCACTTTACTGGGCCACAATATCTCATAGAGCATTTATATCAGGCCGTAAAGCTTGGCACTTTATGCCAGACTGTTTGCCCCATGCCTTTCGAGGTTTGGGCGCAGGAGGAAACCACTTCTTCTCCGGCATGGTATCAATGGCGTCTCGATAACTGGGACACCAAGTGGGATATTTATAGCGTCGATATCAACGACGAACTTACAACCCGCGAGGGCTCCGGTTCTCTTGCGGAGGTCAGCTTTTCATTCACATGTGAGACTGCGTGGAGCCCTCCGATTAAGGTTTGGGAGAAGCTCCACGACATGGGTATCTCTATTGATGCATCATACCAAGACGAGGGCATGATGTACGAAGGCACGTTCATCGATGGGGTGGACACAACTTGGACACCAGAAGAGGAGGAGGAACATGAGTAAGCGCAAAGTTAGGGTCAAGGTTACCCGCGAAGAGACTTGGTATCCAACGTACATGGTTCCGGAGCATATGACTGCGGACGAGGCCCACGAATACATTATCAACGAGGCCCCTGATCAAGTGTTCGATGAGTACTTACACAAGGACACGTTGGACACAGACACATCAATAGAAATTCTGGAGGATAAATAAGATGGCACTTCAACTACAATTAAAAGCGATTAAGTATTCTGGCTGGGCAAGCCAAGAGACTGCATGTTACGAGGCCAAGCTTTATGTGGACGGTAAGTCGTTTGCATATGTCAGCAACAATGGACACGGTGGCCCTGATCGGATCGACAGCGACCCTAAGTTCAAGGGCGATTGGCGCAAGGTTTATGACCAGATTATTGAGGAGTTTGATGATCGAGAACTGCATCCTCGGGACGAGCCGTGCGAGTATTTTCCGGACGGGTTTGCCCAGACTTTGGAGACATGGTGCGGCAAACGTTTGGACGAGCACCTTGCTCGGAAGGACATGAAACGCTCGATGAAAAGGAAGTGTTTGTTCCTGCTTGAGAACGAGGAGGGTGTATACGAATCCGATTGGCATCCACCTGTGACCAAGGGCGATTGGACCTTGTTTAATAATCAGAAGGTTCGACGCAAGATACTGAATGATTTGCCAGAGGACATTGCTTTGATGTATTATATGGGGAAGGTTAAGATATGAAAGTCAATGGAGCGGAGCGCGGACACAACCCCCCGTCAGCGGAGAGATTATCGGACAGTGTGGTCAACACTGTCCATCACTGGACTATAAGTAAGTTGGACACCGATCCTCCTCACCGCACCCGATATAAAAATTTGACATACAACCAAGCGTATCGTCAAATCTTTGCGATTGAGTTGGATAGAATTATGGAGTCCATCGAAGAGGCCGGAAACAAATGGATGGAAATTAACAGGGAGGGATAGATGATGGAACAGGCAGAGAGAATGATGCCTTGCCCCGAATGCTGGGGTGATGGCAAGGTCGAGGTTGAGTACGCTGTGCCTCACAATATAAATCGGGACGTAGGGTATTTGGATACGAGGCTCGAGGACTGTGATTATTGCGGCGGGTCTGGTTCGATAGAGAACGAGGGGTTCGAGGACGTAGAACACTTCACTGCATGGCATGAAGAGTCCGATGATGTTTGATCAGAAGGATAAGAGCCTTGCTGCCATGCATTCCAAGATAGAGAAGCTGACTGCCGAGGCAGACGTACTATTGAGGGCGTTGGAAAAAGTAACGGCTGAAAAGCTAGAGTTACTCGAGAAAATCAAAGGAGGTGGTAAGTGAAAGCAAATGTTGGTTTTCGCAGCAGGATGTACGGTTGGAATTACCCAACACATAAGCACCGACCAAGCAGCAATCGATACCGAGAGCCCACGTCACCGTGCAAGCATCTCGGAGTTGCGATCTCAACGAGCAATCGATACCGCGACATCAAGCCCCCGACTTTGGCGATCCCGCCATGGGGAAAACAGAAGGAATAAATATGTACCAAGTAACAATGAAGACTCACAAGGATGGGGTCGAGGTCCTGTTCATGGACCGATGGTCCGAGGTGATCGATTGGGTTGCCGACCTCGAGCTTGGAGATAAGATCCAGAATCCATTTGAAGAATACTACACCATTGCTTTGGTGTTCGAGGGTTCTCTCGATACGCACACAGAGTTCTATCCGGAAGACTCAAAGGAGAAGGGCAACCTGATCAACAACATGGTCAAGCTTTTGCCGGACAGGATGGGACAGGATGAGATAGTCGCAACGATAATGACTACGGCTTCGACGTATTGGAACCCTGATGAAATGGCGCAAGGGTTCGACACACTTTCACAGATAGCTGACACCGTTAAGGAGCAGGGCAAGAATGCAGGACACAAGCGAAAGCTGCACTAAGAGTTTAAATCCGGCGGAGCAAGCACATCTTACATACCTTCGCCAACGTGTGGATAATTTACAGGAGGAGAGGTTTCGTCGGGACGCCCGACTATCAATCAACAACGAGATACATGCCGCAGTAAACGAGCTACGGCAATTCACTAGCAATCTTAGAAAAGAGGGACGTAGAATATGAAATGGACTCCGGAAAAGGAGGAGAGGTTTCTTGACATGTGGATGAGACAAAACAGGAAGGACGTAATTGATCGTCCGACTGTAGCTAAATACCACAACCAGGAATTATTAAAATCATCAGCCCGTAAAACGCAGGGACCATACGAGCATCAGTCTGAAAGGCGGAGTAGACGCGCCGAGCAGATCAACGCTTTGCTGCTGAAGGACTTGGACATAGAGACTATTTCAGAAGTTCTGGCGATCACACAAGCAACCTGCATAAACATTATCAACCGCAACAACCTGCCCATAGAAGGGACATCACCATGACCGATGCTACACACTTCACCTATAAGTCTTTCAGTACCACTGATTTCTATGTGATGATTGAAGACATGACCACTGCTAACTCTGCATTCGGTGTGACCGATGATGGCGAGACAGTGTTTTTCGGTCAACGTATAGTTGACAAAATAAAGATAAACTCTGGAGATTTTGTCGAGGCCCAGTGCGTACCTAACTATGCGGACAAGAGGGACCACATACCGTGGCGGTGTGTTCGAGCCACTAAGATCAAGGTCGAGAGTCCTGCGGATGCGGTGGATCATATACAACTTACTGACTTCAATGTTATCGCAGATGCCATGAGGTCGGACAAAGGGTGGTGGACCCAAGTTGAACTGGAAGAGCACTTGTCTGATGAAGGTATTTCTAAAGATAGGATTGACGAGTTTCTCATGGACGAGAACCAACCGCTCGAGCAAGCTGTTGCTTTCCGCATACTCCCAGGGGACTAGCTAACACTTGCATTCAGTCCCCAACTTGTGTATGTGAGGTCAACATACTTAGTACAACTGGGGGCTGACATGGCTAGAAAAAAGATGGAAGAAGACAAGAAACAAAAATTTCAGAACGTAGGTCTAATCAAAGAGGACCATGACCTACTTCGTGAGATTGCAAGTAAAGAACAGAGGTCCATGGCGCGACAACTATCGGTGTTGATACGTCAAGCGCATGAGTTTCATTCAAGAGATGTTTGACTTGATCGGGTTAATCGGAGTATTATATCCATACTCACATGCATTGCTTTCTGTCCAACTAGGCTTCTCTTAATTTGAGAAGCCTTTTTTTCTTCTTGCCTTCGATCTGATAGGGCTTTTCTTTTGAGTACCCTCTGATCTGCGTGACTGTTGAGTAGGATTTTTTCATGCCTCTGAGCAGCGCACGGGCAACATCGTCCTCGAGTCCGGTCTGCTCGGCAAGGACCTTGGTCCCTGTCTCGAGAGTCCGGAGCCCTTTCTTAAAGTCCACCATGGTTTCGATTATTTCTTCGTGGGCTTCAAACTTAGCCATTCTCTTGCCTCTTCTCCAAGGACCTTGGCCCCGATGTTAATCTTGTTTCTCAGAGACTCAACGATCTTCTCGTCTATCGTGCCTTCAGTAATAAGATCGATGTACGTCACGTTGTGTTTCTGTCCGATCCGGTGGGCTCGATCCTCTGATTGGATGCGTGTCTCCAAGTTGTAGTCATTGGCATAGTACACCACAAGATTGGCCTCGGTCAACGTCAGGCCATAGCCAGCAGTAGCAGGGTTGCCAACAAAGAATCGGAGAGGATGGTTTGGATTCTGGAAGTTAAGAACTGCCGCCGCCCGATCATCGTCTGATGTATCCCCGAAGTATGCCACCGCAGTACCTTTGCCAAACTTCTTGTTCAGCATTTCTGTGATCTGCTTGATGTCGTACCGGAACCGCGACCAGATGATAGCCTTCCCCTGGTGTTCTTCCATGATCTCATCGAGCGCATCCATTCGGCGCGAGGAAAAGTATTTCATTGTGCCATCATCAGTCTTGAGGTGACCGGACATAACCTGCTGCAGCCGAAGCATCTGTGTTATGATAGCGGGAGCCGACACCATTTCACCATCATCGAATAGGATCAGGGCCTGCTGCTGTAGTTTCTCGTACATCTTTAGCTGCTCGTCGGTCAGCGTAACGTATCGAGCCGTGTATATTTTGTCAGGAAGATCGAGGCAGTCTTTCTTGAGCACTCGATAAGCAAACATGTCGATCTTTTTTGTGAGCTCATCGATGTTCTTGTACCCTACGATCTGTTGAAACGCTTGAGCCCCCATAGACCTGCGCTGTGTGACAGCGTACCTTCCTTGAAAAGCATAGTATGATTCGTATCCGAGCAGACCTTTCCGCATGAACTCAAACTGCGAGTAGATATCCATTGGACTTTTTGTAACCGGAGAACCTGTCAACAGTCTTCTGTAGTTGAAACCGTCAGCGATTTTCATTAGGTGTTTACTGCGCTTGGCTTTGTGATTCTTTATCGTTGTTGATTCGTCTATTGCAATTAACCCATGGGGTCCGAGCGCACGACTTAACCACTGACCCGCTGCATTTCCTTTGACCGAGGAGAAAGCTTCGACGTTCATTACAAAGATTGTTAGACCAGCGAAGGGTTGCTTTACAGACTGCACTTCTGCTTGTTGTTTCTTTGTGCCGCCAGACACCCATCGAATCACACGGTGCGGGACATCGTCGGACATATGCTCGGGGATTTCTTTGGCTACCCAGTTCCTATAGACGCCCTTGGGTGCGATGATTAAAGCGAAGTTAATTTTTCCTGCTAGGAACAACAAGCCGATGTTATCGATAAGAACTTTAGACTTCCCAGTTCCCATCTCCATGAAGTAACCGAACTCTTGCCGATCCCAACCTTGTTCCAGCGCAGTCACCTGGTGATCAAATGGTTTTAATTTATATTTGTAGTTGACAGTCATCACATATCTCCACTATTGTCTTTCTTGTGGATAGCATGAGGCTCCCACACAAATCAACCCTGAAGAGGAAAAACTTATGAGCGAAATATTTGAAGACTTTTTCGACGAGGCTTACGCGGTAGGCAAAGTCGATACTGGGATAACTAAAAACCTTAGTCATCTGGTGCGGACGTTACGAAACGTCGAGTCCCAGATCGAGGATGCGGAGTCCCATCTTAAAGCACTCAAGCAAGAGAAGCACAAACTATCTGTCGAAGGTATCCCTGCCTTGATGGATGAGATGGGCGTCGAGCGTTTGGATGTAGACGGTATGACCGTCGAGCGTAAAATGATTGTTGCTGCGTCAATACCTGCGGCGAACAAAGATCAAGCTTTTGATTGGCTCCGGTCCAATGGCTTAGATGATATCATCAAGAACGATATCACTGTGTCCTTTGGTAAGGGCGAGGACAACTTAGCTGGGGATGCTGTTGGTATCCTGCGTGATCGAGGTTTCGATCCTAAGACTAAGACACATGTCCACCCATCAACACTGAAAGCATTCGTCAAAGAACGGATCACTGATGGCAAACCAATCGATCTCGATATGTTCGGGGCATTCATTTCAAACACCGCAGTTATCAAGAGGAAAGTATAA
The DNA here is from genome assembly GCA_963976235.1 of uncultured bacterium. Taxonomy (GTDB): domain Bacteria; phylum Planctomycetota; class Phycisphaerae; order Phycisphaerales; family UBA1924; genus UBA1924. Next base: position 10,710 of record CAXBJM010000014.1, on the reverse strand, counting down.
TGGCTAACGCAGTAGCAACTAAGAAAGAAACCGCAATCTCAACCGATATCATGGACGATATCTTAGAGTTTGCAGGTGAAGGTGCAACCTTTGACAGTTCCGAAATGCAGATCCCGTTCATCCGGATCTTGCAAGCGATGTCTCCCCAATTAAAGAAGCGGGAAGCAGAGTACATCGAGGGTGCGGAGCAAGGTGATATGTTCAACACAGTCACTGGTGACAAGTTCAAAGGTGAGGATGGTATGATTGTACTGCCCTGCTACCAGACAGTGAAGTACCTTGAGTTCGTGCCCCGTGATTTGGGTGGCGGGTTCCAAGGGGAGATCAGCCCGACTGATCCTGTTCTCCAGAAGACAACCCGTAATGGCTCCAAGGAGATACTTCCCAACGGTCACGAACTGGTTAAGTCGGACCAACACTTCTGCTTGGTGATCGATGCAGACGGTATCACACAGCCTGTTGTGATTGACATGAAGTCAACACAGCTAAAGGTTAGCCGCCGTTGGAAGACAAAGATTGCAATGCAAAAGGTCAAGCACCCCAAGACAGGTGCCATGGTTCTACCGCCGCTGTTCGCAACCCAGTGGAAATTCTCCACTGTTGAGGAGAGCAATGACCAAGGCTCATGGTTCAACTACGCTATTGAGAAGATTGGTTTGGTCAATGACCGTGACCTTCTTCAAGAGGCTCTCACCTTCCGCACCAGTGTTGCTGCGGGAGAACTTAAAGCTGCTAAAGATCCAGAACATCAGCAGAAACGTGCTGAAGAGGATGCTGATTCCATCCCGTTCTAAGTAGCTTTGGAGAAGGTTAACAAAAGTATCTTGCTTGTTAACTTTCTCCTTTTTCCAAGGAGACACGCATGACACAGGCAGAAAGACTGCTTGCCTCTTTTGCTGGGGCTCATAACGCACACGGTACAACAACCGTTGGTCGCGTTGGTCGCAATGGAAAGGCAGAGTCAAAGAGTATGATTGTTCGGGAGCCTCTGACACAGCAGCTAGTTCAATCCCACATAGATGGGAAGAACGGCGTTGGGGCAATACCGATCAACGACCAGAACAAATGCCAGTTCGGGGCATTGGATATTGATGTATACGATTTGAACCAAGATGAACTACAGGCTAAGATTCAAAAGTTGAAGCTTCCTTTAATACACTGCCGATCTAAATCAGGTGGGGCTCACCTCTACCTGTTTATGAAGGATTGGGAGCAAGCTGCGGACATAAGGGATTACCTGACAGAAATGTCGATAGCCTTGGGCCACAGTGGTTGCGAAGTATTCCCGAAGCAAGACACAATTATTGCAGAGCGTGGAGACGTGGGCAACTTTATTAACATGCCTTACTTCAACGCCGAACTTCCACAGAGATACGCCTTCAACAAGAAGGCCGAGGCAATGGAACTGGATGAGTTCCTAGACGCGGTGAAAAAGGCTAGGGTTTCTTTGTCAGACCTCGAGGGTCTTCGCCTGTCCAAGCCTCGAAAGCATTTCACAGACGGGCCTCCCTGCCTTGAGCACTTGTTCTCGGATGGTCCTGTCGAGGAGTTCCGCAACAACACTCTGTTTAACGTGGCTAGATACTGCAAGATGAAGAGCCCTGATGATTGGCAGAAAGAGTTCGAGGGGTACAACCGTACACTTGCAAGCCCTCCCCTTCCATCCAGTGAGATCGTAAACCTCACCAAGCAGCATGAGAAAAAAGAGTATCTCTATACCTGCAAGGATGAGCCGATGCGGGGCTACTGTGATCCTGCAGTATGTGCCACCAGGAAATTTGGTATAGGCAACGATGCGCCGGATGCTGTTTTGGTTGGTGGTCTTACGATTATGTTATCCGAGCCACGCCTGTTCTTCATGGACGTTGATGGTGACCGCATACAGTTGAGCACTGAGCAACTGCAGAACCAGACGCTGTTCCAACGTGCTTGTATGGATCAAAAGAACATGATGCCTCCCACGATGAAACCTCAGAAGTGGCAGCAACTGGTAAACAGTTTGATGCAGGGTGCAACTTTCTTAGATGTGCCGCCCGAGCTAACTATATCGGGGCAGTTCGTTGAACACTTGCGTAGTTACTGCACCAGCCATGTACGAGCCATGTCCCCAGAAGAGATGGATATGGGTAAGCCTTGGACGGATGGAGGGGTTACAAAGTTTAAGATGGACGGTCTGTTAGAGTATCTTCATCACCGTAGATTCTCGGGCCCGACCAGAGGACAACTCATGCAGATGATTCGAGACTTGGGTGGAGACACTTGCAAGCAGAACGTTGTTAAGCGCAGCCCGAAAGGCGAAGTTAAATCAACTCTTAGATGCTGGGTTATACCTGCGTTCGAAGACGAGGAAATAGAACTACCTGTCAAGGAGATATCAAATGACATCCCATTCTAATAAGTTGATGCGGGTATCCGAAGTGGCCGATCTGCTTGGGGTATCGAGGTCCTACGTCTACAAGCTGGCGCAAACAGATCCAAACTTCCCGCAGCCTATTGTGCTGGGCAGTGAGCACAGCAAACGATCCGCCAGCCGCTGGGTTCTACTCGAGATCGAGGATTGGGTTAACAACAGACCAAGAGGAAAAGATTATGATTCCGAATAGTAAGCTTTTGTTAGGTCCCCCTGGATGCGGAAAAACATTTCGTTTGATACAGGAAATACAGAACGCTCTTGACTCGGGAGCCCACCCCTCAAGGATCGGGGTGATCTCATTCACTCGAAAAGCAATCGAGGAAATGATCTCAAGGTCCTGTGCCAAGTTTAATCTGGAGCCCAAAGACTTTCCTTACATGAAAACATCTCATGCGTTCGGGTTCCATGGGTTGGGACTCAAGACTACGGACATAATGAGCCCCGAAGACTATGCCAACATAGGCCGTGAGATTGGGCTAACGTTCGAGGGCAAAGACTACACGTCATTGGATGGTGGGGTCACACTGCCTACAGTGGGCGGGTCAGGGGCACGGTACTTGCAGCTAGACAACAGGGCTCGGCTCCGGAAGATCGAGATCGAACAGGAGTATAACGAGGAAGCGGATTGGAGTTTGTTTTTTGCCAAGCTGAAACAACTATCCGAGCAGTTGGTCGAGTACAAAAGATCAACGGACAAGTACGACTTTGTTGATATGATAGAACAGTACATCGAGCACGGCGAGACTCCGAATCTGGACTACCTGTTTATTGATGAGGCCCAAGACTTCACCCCGCTGCAGTGGGAAATGGCTCGTAAGATTGCGTCGAGCTCCGAGAATGTTTGGGTTGCTGGAGACGATGATCAAGCTATCCACCGATGGACAGGCGTTGATGTTGCGGAGTTCAACAACTGTTCGACTAACATCGAGGTGCTGAGTCAGTCGTTTCGGATCCCTAAGTCTGTCCACCGTCTTGCGCTGTCTGTATCAAAAAGAATTTCGGGACGCCATGAAAAGACGTTCACCGCTCGGGAGGAAGAGGGCAAGGTCGAATACATAAACTATCTTTCAGAGGCCCCGATGCACGAAGGATCATGGACGTTGATGGCGCGGACCAACGGGTATGTCTCAGAGATGGCGAATTATCTGCGAGGACAGGGCTACAAGTACTCTCGCAATGGTAGGTCCAGCTTGTCAGAGATCTTGGTGCAGAACCTTTTGACTTGGGATGAGTTGTGCAAGGATGGATCAGTTCCTTTGCCTGACGTTAAGCGTTTGTACGACTCAGTAAAGAAACAGGGCGTGGACGCTGTTGTCCGGAGGGGCGCGATGCAACTGCTTGACGCTCTCCCTGCAGATACTACTCTGTCAATGAAAGAACTGGTAAAGGACTACGGTCTGTTGAAGGACTCGGCTTACGGCGCATACGAGATACTAAACGTGCCGAGCTCCGAGCAAGAGTACATCGATGCTATCTTCCGCAGAGGGGAGAATCTTTTATCTAAACCTCGGATCAAAGTCTCTACGTTCCATGCTATGAAAGGCGGAGAGGACGATAACTGTATGGTCTGGACTGCATCGACCAAGGCGTGTGACCGCAGCAAATTCCCTGACGATGAGCACCGAGCTTTCTATGTCGCAGTAACTAGGGCGAGGCACAACTTATACATCCTGCAGTCCAGCAACAAATATAGGTACACGCTATGAAAAGAGATGAAGTCTTAGACTCCGCAAAAGAGTTGATCAATGGGCAGAGGGCCAAGGATTATGGCGATGCATACGAGAACTTCTCGCGTATTGCTGATGGATGGAATATAATTGTCAGAGAATCACAGCGCACCCATGGGTTCATTACCCCACAACACGTTGCGCTAATGATGGATTGGATGAAGTCTGCCCGTCTGTTGAATGGCATCGACCATGAGGACTCTTGGATCGACAAGTGCGGGTACAGTGCATTGGGTTCAGATTTCTCTGAGCGTGAGGCTAAGATCCTTGAGAGGCTAGGAAAGGTGTTAGCTAAATGAGTCAGAAGTTTTTGTTTACAGATGATAGTGGTGATTCCAGTGATCTCAATTACCAACTCAAGGGTGAGATGAACGTGATCGAAAGCGATTGGAACATCCCTACGGAGTTCCCTGACCTTACTGCGTACAAAGAGGTTGCTGTCGATCTGGAAACAAAGGACCCCCACCTGACTACGCTCGGCCCTGGATGGGCTACGAACAACGGACATATCATTGGGATTGCTGTCGCTGCAGGAGAATACAAAGGGTATTTCCCCATGCGGCATGAGAACGGGCACAACATGGACCCGAGGATCACGCTCAAGTGGATCAAGAAGCAGCTATCTGTCCCTGATATGGACGTGATTATGCACAACGCAACCTATGATGCGGGTTGGTTGAGGGCAGAAGGTGTGGAGATCAAGGGCCGGATCATTGACACGATGGTTACGGGTGCTTTGGTGGATGAGAACCGCTGGTCCTTTGGCCTCGATGCTATGGCCCGTGACTACGCTGGGGTACGGAAGAACGAGCAGTTGCTCAAGGCGGCGGCGGCGGACTTTGGCGTGAACCCTAAGTCGGAGATGTATAAGCTGCCCCCTAAGTTTGTTGGCGCATACGCCGAACAGGATGCAGTTGCCACGCTCAAGCTTTGGACCGCTCTGAAAGTACGACTCGATCAAGACGAGCTATGGGACGTTTGGAACATGGAGACAGGGTTGATTCGTTGTATTCTGGACATGCGTACCAAGGGTGTGCGGGTGGATCTTGATCGAGCGGACCAAAACAAAAAGGCTTTGCAGTCCCAAAGCAAACTTCTTAGGGGGCTACTGGAGAAAGAAGCTGGTATGGAAGTGGACATCTGGGCGTCTGCGTCTATCCAAAAGATGTTTGATAAGTTGAAGTTGGAATATCCCCGCACAGAGAAAGGGGCTCCATCGTTTACCAAGAACTTTCTGAATGATCACCCCGAGAAGATTGCCCAGATTCTGGTTAAGCTGCGGGAGTTCGACAAAGCGGACAGCACATTTATCGACAGCATTCTTCGCCATGAGCACAACGGCAGGATCCACACCGAGTTGCACTCTACGCGAAGGGATGCAGGGGGAACTGTGACGGGTAGATTTTCATCGTCTAACCCCAATCTTCAGCAGCTTCCGGCCCGTGACCCTGACATCAAGCGGTACATTCGAGGCATCTTTGTACCAGAGGAGGGCCAGAGGTGGGGATCGTTTGACTACTCGAGCCAAGAACCAAGGCTCCTCGTTCACTTCGCCTCGATGATACCGTCCACTATCCGGCATCCAATCGTGGATCAGATCGTGGAAGAGTTTCACACGGGTGACGTTGATCTTCACCAGATGGTTGCGGACCTTGCGAACATCACTAGGAAGCAAGCGAAGACCGTGAACCTCGGCATTATGTACGGCATGGGTGTGGCTAAACTGGCCGACCAGCTTGGCATTTCAAAGGAAGACGCCAAGGATTTAATCGGTAGACACCACTCTAAGGTTCCTTTCGTTAAAGGATTGGCAGACCTAGCCAGTAAGCAGGGCGAGAAGAACGGGCAGATACGCACTGTAATGGGCCGTAAGTGCCGCTTCCACCTTTGGGAGCCTGTCACCTACGGAGTAGGCAAGCCACTGCCCTACGAGGAAGCTATGAAGGAGTACGGGGGCCCTGGAGGTAAAGGCATACGCCGAGCGTTCACATACAAGGCTCTGAACAAGCTTATCCAAGGCTCCGCTGCCGATCAGACTAAGAAGGCAATGCTTGATTGCTACAACGAGGGGCTCACCCCTATGCTAACGGTGCATGACGAGTTATGTTTTAGTATCGAAAGTGACGAACAAGCTTCGCGGATTAAGGAAATCATGGAGACAGGAATGCCTCTTGCTATCCCATCCAAAATTGACGTTGATATCAAAGAACACTGGGGAGACATCGAATGATGGAAATGGAAGACTTCAAAACTATTGGCTTCAAACAAATGCACCAGATGCAAATCGATACACTGATCAACTACATCTCTACCACCGTAGAGATTGCCGCGTCACTCGGAGATCAGGCTGTATTGGCTGAAGTTGAGGAAGAGTCAGACGAACTTATTAAAATGTTCGGTGGAAAAGGACTGTTCGTCACCGTAACAACAGGGGAGCTTGTTGTTCGGGAGATAAACACGCATCCGAATAATGGAAAAAGATAACGTAATCCGCCCATGGTGTTGGTTGCATCCTCTCGACGGCTTCGAGCTCACGCAAGCGGACTTAGTGGAGCAGCAATGGGATACTCTTTTGCACGACGAAGAACAAGCTATCTGGGATCAATACTACGAGCTTGAGGCTCAGACAGAACTGATCCGACAACAACTGCAGAAGATTACTGATTCAAGAAAGAGTTAGCTGCTCGTTCCGCTGCAGTTCCTCCCAACAACTCAGGGTTCACGGGCCCTGGGGCTCGGGCTTGAATGATAGGTGAAGCAGGCGGAGTCAAACTTCCCTCCTGTTGAAGGTACGGGTTGACAGGTCTTGGTGCCTGCGGAGCAAGATCTAAGTATGGATTTGACCTTGTCGGTGGAGCAGGCGGATTAATCTCAACGGGTTTCATCTGCCGATCATCTTCTACCTGCGGATCCAACGGGCGTCCAAAGTAATTATCCTGCACGTTTTGAATAGCTGCCCTTGGCAAACTATCCAGGGCATCAACTCTCAATAGTTTTTTGTACACGTCTGGTGTGATTTTAAAGGGCTCGAACTCTCCGCGCATAATTCCTTTGATCCCACCGATGTTGTTCTCTTTAAGAGTCCGGCGAATTTCAGACTCGCTGACACCCATGGTCCGAAGGTCTTGGATCATGCGGTAGTAGCCACGGTCATTGCGATACTTGGCTGCGTTAGCGTCTTCATAGCCCTTCAACAGTTGTTCCGGAGTAACGCCGAAGTCATCTGTCAAGCTGTTGAACATGCGCTTTGAGTCCGTCTGTCCACGCTGGAATCCGTATGCTGCAAACCGAAGGCCCTGCTTTGGGTCAAACGTTTGTTCCGAAACACCTGTACTAAGTCGAGCCAACTCTTGTTTCCAAGTCCGCTCACGGCCCATCTTATCTTGAGAGGCGATGGCATCGATACCAAGTCCGTCACCCGCAACGCCGCGCAAGAAACGGCTGGCTTCGATTTTACCACCGGATATATCCGCCGCCGCCAGAACGTTTGGAATCATTGTGTTTGCCACATGCCCTGCCATCTTAAACACTATTGTGGCCCCGTTGTCCTCGGGGTTATATACTTGCGCCCCAGTTGATGTGCGTCCGCCACGGTATGAGATATCTAAAAGAGCATCTGTTAGCATGGCTTCGTCTAAGAACGGAGCAAACGCTTCGCCCAAGGTGCCAAATCCTACGTCCACAATAAATTGATCGAGGTCCTTTCCCTCTGCCCTAGCGGCATCAAATTCTGTAATGGCACGGTTGGCAAACCGAGACAGCACATCGTAAGGGTTCGAGGTACTATAGTTGATGTATTTAATTTCCCCGTCTTCTGTTTTTCCCGTAGGAATCAAGGTTGCGCCCTTCATCCAAGGAGCAGCAAAGGAACGTTTGAGGGCTTCCATTTCTTCTCGAGTCACGTCTGTAAGTGCATACGCGCCTTCCAGTACCGCAGCGGGAACAATCGCCGTTGTAGTAGCAAAGCCCAACAAACGCTGTCGGCCTCGAGCTTGAACTGCTGGAATGTCAGAGGCCATATCGTCCAGACCCTGCCTCACAATGTTAAAGCTTGTACGATACATCTCTGCAGGGAACGTGATGAAGTTACCAAACGGAAGCTTACGCCCCAACTTAATGAACTCAGACGCACCCTTGTTGTAGTTTGGCACAGTGTCCCGCACGATCTGTGACGCTCGGGTCTTGATAAGATCATCAATGTCCGCCGTTCCAGACCGTATCAATTGCTTTGCTTCGATTGAAACATCGTCCATGTTCTTGGTCAGGTACTTAATCTTGTCAGCCTGTGACGCACCGTCCAGCATGTGCCGTATCTTGGCTTGCTCCGAATGGTACGAGAAGTATTTCCAAATATCATCTGACCCTTGGTAGGCTTTCTCAAAACCCGCCGCAACTTTGCCGACACTTTTTGCCAGCTTACTGTCTACGGGCTTGCCTCTGACAGCCTCGATAAAGTTCTTTGGCCGAGGTTCTGCAGCGTTAGAGTACCCAATCCCTTTGCTTAACTGGTCTTGAATTTCCCTTAACTCTGCATTTGTTCCCAAGACTCCACGCCGTTGTGCGTCAGCTAGGTCATCAAATACAGCTTCACTGCCTTTGTTAAAGATATCCGATGTGACCGCAGTCACAGCATCTTTGAAGTTGCTGCCTCTGCCAAGGCCCGGCCAATTACCGTTAGCCGTTGCAAAAGCAACAGCCGTTGTGAAGTTTCGTACCTGAGTGATGGGAGACAGAACAGTCTTGGCGTATTGAGATAAACCTTTACCCTTCAACGCTACACCTAAACCACCTCGCAAGAGTTCAACCCCAAAGTTTGACTCGCCCATAATTTGGTTGGTCAAATCTTTGTATATTTGTTTTGGAACGTAGTGTCCGTCCAAACTGCCCCAGCCTGTTCGCCCGATAAGTTTTTCTACATCTGCGTCCTTGCCTACGGCTCCGACAACACTTGCTGCGCCGTCATCTCCGCCCAATTTAACATAGCCACGGCGAACTAATTCTTTTTTCTGTGCAGCACTAAGGTCTGCCCCGTCACGAAAGAACTTTCCAATGCCTGTGTTTGTTTTAGCCATCTTAGCGACAGTGCCGAAGTAATCATCAATGGCGTTGAACTGAGCAAGGTCGGCAACAGTGCCAAGGACAGCGGCCCGTGGATCATCGATCTCTCCAAGAAGAGCGCGAAGCTGTGGGGCTATCTTTTCCCTGGTAATGAACATGCCTGTGTCCAAGCGGTCCTTCGCCACAAAACCACCCTTTAGCTTTTCGTTTTTCTTCAAGGCGTATTTGTTCAAGAACCCTTCCCGAGCCATCTTAACTACAGTGTCGGTGGGACTGCCTTGTACTATAATTTTCTGTTTGTCCCCCGTCCCCGAACGAGCCAGACCATTTGATCGCAGGAACTGATCGTTGAATACGTTATCAACGTCCGCTCGAGCCAGAGCGGAAAGCTCTTTTCCGATTAAGTTTTTGTTCTTCCGAAAGAAACCGTCTGCTACTTTAAGGGTCTTCTCATCAGGGACATACTTCGCATCCTCAAAGATTTTATACCGCCGACGAACGTAGCTTCCCAGCCCGTCTTGAATAACGTCCTTAATCATACGACCCTCTTTGGTCATAAAATTGTTATCACTTAGGAACTTACTGTCCAAAACACCTTGGCTCAGTGTGTCCACATGCTGGCGAATCTCAACTGCATCCCGTCTGATCTCTCTTGGGAGAGCTCTTAATGCCGTAGCCTTGTCCGCAGGGTCCGCGATGCGTAGGAAATCCAACACTTTGTTAAGGGCGTTTGCTTTCTCTAACGAACCACCGTCCGGCAAAGACTTCATAGTTTTGTCCAGAGACTTCTCTATCTTGTCCATCATCCGCCCAGCTTTATCCAAGTCAGGCTTGATCTGTCCGTCCAGCAACAAACGTTTGTCTGCAATTTGTTCCGGAGTAGCACCGCGATATCTAGTAAAGACAACCGCGTCCGCAATACCTTTTTGGAACCCAGACAGGTCATCTCCCGGTGCGTTCAATGTGCGCTTGTCCACCAGATCATCGAAATACTTACCCGCTGCGTCAATCTTTTTCTTGGTTCCCGCTGCGATATCCTTAGAAACCTTTGCATCGCCAATAGTTTTACCCGCCGCAGACAACCCACCTTGGATTGCCCCGCCAACAACACCAGCTTCTGCCAAGACCTTTAGGCGGTTTCCTGCCCGAGCAAGAGATTTCTCAGTGCCTTCCAGACCAATTAGGTCTGTAGTTTGAGTAGGTCCTGCCTCGACCCAATCACCAATGGTGGTTGAGTTATCACCGGACACGGCCATTTCTATGCCAGCAACTGCGCCAAGTTCCCTCAGTGCAAGGTTAGTGCGCTCAGTCTTAGAAAGCTTGCCTGTCTTACCAGCAAGCTGACGAGCTTTCATAAATCCTTTGCCGACTTTACCAGCAACACCAACACCTGGAACAACAAACTGTGTTATTACTTCTGCACCAACACCAGCAATACCCTCGGGATCAAACCCCGCCAAGTCTCGTAGGTACTCAGCACTTTCGGTTACACTGTCTGTGTAGTTAGTGCCT
>CAXBJM010000013.1:0-50354 GCA_963976235.1 uncultured bacterium | reverse complement strand
AGACCCTGAAACTTCTCAACCACATCCGAGTTATCCCGCCCACACTCCGGACAAGGTATATTTTTTCCTAACTCAGCATGTGAATATCCACAATGCATGCAAGGGAATTCGTACAAACCCGCATGATATTTCCGCAGTGTCTTTACTAGATACACCATGACAACACAGGCAAGCAAATGCCATACCGCAATAGAGGCCGCTGTCATCTGTTCAACTGATGCATCGGTAAAGGTCATGTTGAAATAAATGCTTTGAAAAACCCAGAACACGACCACACTGACCAAGCCGAGCAATCCGAAGTACACCACTGCTCGACGATCTTCAAATGTCTCAGAAACGATTATGCCCCAAACCACTGAACATATCAATGGTGCAATCAAATATAGACAAGCTGTAATAGCCATCAAAACCGGAAACAACAAGCAGAGAATGGTCGCCAATATTATTTGGTAACGCATCGCTTGCACTAAAACCGATGCAGGCACAAAGATCAATGCATGGGCAACACCCAGCAACATACCCGGTATCAGAGGGAGTTCCGATGATGGTAATACCAGCCAATACGACAACCCAATACCAGAAAATGCACTCAGCGCAGCCATTCCTATAAGCACGCGATTCTCATTCGGTGACATCGCCGGCCAAGGTACCTGATTCCGCATGGGAAATTGGAGTTGTTTGATTCGCATAAAACTGCACCTCTTGATTCAAATACCATATTTCAAACCAAACCCTCAAACTTCTCAACCACATCCGAGTTATCCCGCCCACACTCCGGGCAAGGCAAATCCTTCGGCAATCCCACAAGCGTATATCCACACCCCCCGCAGGTCGCATATTTATACACCCGATACTTTGGCACATAAATCAACGCGATCAGTTCGCCAACTGACATTCCACCATACGCCCAGAAAAACACTTCAACCGGATACGCCCAAGACTGCAAGACCGACGCCGCAACAATCGACGCGATACACGCACACCCAAAGCTCCACATCGCACAAGGAACAAATCGCCGCGAATACACAAGCAGGGTAAAGACAGGCGAAACAAAGCACAACCCAACCATGAAACCGCCAAACGATCCCCACAATGCCTCAATGAAATCAGCCCGCGCGATCAATCCCGAAACAAAGGCAATCAACGCAGTCAGAACACCACTGAGCAAAATACCAAACATTAATCGGCGCGACCGCTTCATCTCCCCATCATCATGAAGCAGATATTCATCACGATGAAGACGGCGCTGTGTTGCAGACTGGTTTAGCTCGTCGCCCACCATGTGCTCCCATCACGCTCAACCCTTCGGTACAGCGTGTCCCGCTCAATCGGCTCGTACCCCGCTTCAGTAATCGCGCGTTGAAGATCAAGCTCGGTCGTCTCTTGGTGTGTACCTTCGCCCACCGCTTTGGTGATGTCGTACCACACAACCGTGCCATCAATGTCATCCGCCCCCGATTCAAGCATCAGCTGCGCCATCGGCAAACTCTGCATAATCCAGAACGCCTTCACATGCGGGAAGTTATCAAGCATCAATCGCGTCACCGCCAGGGTCCGCAGGTTTTCAAGACCCGTCGGACCAGGCAAGTTCTCAAGCGCCGATCCATCAGGAAAGAAAGGCAAAGGCGTGATCGTTTGGTAATACCCACCCGCCTTCGACATCGCAGGAGTAGGCAACACCGCACCCGCCTTGTTCAACGAAATCACCGGCGCAGTAATCTGCTCAGACTCAACAATCCCATCCGCAATGTATCCATCTGGTTCACCCTCGTATCCCAACCGGTGCAGCGCCTGATCTTGTGATCGGCGCAGGATTTCCATATGCCGAAGACGCTCGTCTTGTTTGTCGACATGCCCGTAGAGCATGGTGCAGTTTGTATTGAGTCCAACCTCATGCGCCACCAGATGCACATCGAGCCATTCATGCGCACCGATCTTGGTTTTGAATGCTTCCTTGTGCACCCGATCGTCGAACACCTCCGCGCCCCCGCCGGGCAACGATCCCAACCCCGCTTCTTTCAATCGTTCAAGCACCCATCGCACACCGATCTTTGGATCTTCGCGTTTGTACACCTTCGCGATCCGCGCAAGATGCACAAGCTCGACCGCGGTAAATGCCTTGAGATGCACCTGCGGCGCCACCTCGCGCAGCGCCTTGAGCATGTCCGTGTAATACTCGAAAGGAAGATACGGATTCAACCCACCAACAATATGAAACTCTGTCGCGCCTGATTCAACCGCTTTGTGTCCTTGCTCGACGATGTATTCAAGATCACGGGTGTACTCGCCGTCTTCGCCCTTCTTGCGTGCAAACTCACAGAACTTACACGAGAGCGCACACACATTGGAATAGTTCAGATGCCGATTGATGTTGTAGTACGCAACACCCGGGTGCATCCGATCGCGCACGATCTTTGCCAGTTCAAGCACACTCCACAGATCCTCTGTTTCGTAAAGGACCTTCCCGTCATCAAGTGTCAGCCGTTGCCCGGATTCAACCTTTACACGGATCGCTTCGATCGACGGATCAAGCTTTGGAACTGATGGAGACATTGGCTGTGGTGTAAGCGTGCTCATGTACAATCGTAGAGCATTCGATACGAGTTTTCAGTTATACTTGAAAACTGATTCCGACTCGTGCTCCATCCGACTGATGATCTCAATCATCTGTTTCACCGCTTTGCCGCGATGCGAGACCGCATTCTTCTCACTCGGGTTCATCTGCGCACTCGTACGCTCAAACCCCGGTTCAACCAAGAACAATGGATCATACCCAAACCCGTTCTCCCCCATCGGCACCTGATCTTCGCGCACAATCCGCCCCTCAAACGCACCCACAGCCGTCGCATGCACCTTCCCGCTCGGATCCGCAAGCACCATCGTACAAGTAAACCGTGCACTGCGATCTTCATCGGGAACATCACGGAGTTCTTTGAGCACCCGTTCCCCATTAAGCACATCGCGCTGAGCTCGATTCATCGTTGCCGCTTCGCCATCGGTGTCCCCATCGAACGCATAATGCGAAGAAATCACCCCCGGCCGACCATTGAGCGCATCCACAATCAACCCCGAATCATCCGCCAGACAACACATCCCCGTCGCCTTTGCATACGCGATCGCCTTGATCGTTGCGTTGTCTAAAAATGTCTCTCCATCCTCCGTAGGTTCTTCAAAAGCTCGCTCGAATGAATCAAGTCCGATAATATCAATCGATGAGTCTTTTAAAAGAGATTGCAGTTCTGCAATTTTCCCGGGATTTTGTGTTGCCAAAACGATTTTAGACATAGATAGTCCTTCTCCCGATAGGGAATGTATGGTAAGCTAATTCTCGATTACGAAAGGCCTTGCCTAAACTGTTACTCTAATGAACCCCATACATATGCAACAATCCGTCACACGAACCGATCTCGCGCAGAGCGCTGCAGATGCACTTGAGTCTATCGACCAGACCAAGTCGCTGTCTATGCGATCACTCGTCGGATTCGACGGGTTCGTCGATTCGATCATCCATGTCGTCGACCAACGCCATTCGATGGCCCATGACGATTACGAACGCATCCACACCATCCCCCAGTATGCTGCCCGATGCGGCGCTGCTGCCAACCGCTCTGCAAACATGGAACTCGTCGTCGTTGACACGCGTTTCGGTGGTAACGGCCCGCTCCTCTCAAGCGCCCTGGGATCACTAGGCTCGCCCGTCACCTACATCGGAGCAGTCTCTACAGAAGACGACTGGACCAAGGTCGATCCGATCTATCAACCGTTTGCCGATCTTTGCGATCAGGTCATCCCGCTTTGCCCCCCGGGTCGAACAGACGCCCTCGAGTTTGATGACGGCAAAATCATGCTCGGCAAACCCGAATCCGTCCAACGCGTCACCTGGAACCGAATCAAAGAAGTCGTCGGACTCGAAAAACTCATCGCGATCATCGATTCCGTATCTCTCATCTCAGTCGTCAACTGGACCCTTGTTGGTGGAGTCCCCGGGATTTGGGAAGGACTCTGCAAAGATATCTTCCCCCACCTCTCAAAGAATCAGAACCGACGCATCTTCATTGATCTCTCAGATCCCGCAAAGCGCACCGATGCAGATATCGTGATCGCGATGCAGCTCATCCAACAACTCCAAAAACACCTCCCCGTCACGCTCGGACTCAACCTCGCAGAAAGCGGGCGCATCGCAGGTGTGATCGGCGCAGAAGTCTATGACGACGAGCACAACCGCACACTCGCAAGCATGGTCCCCGAAGCAGCAGAAAGCATCCGCAGCAAACTCGGACTCGATTGCGTCGTCATCCATCAACACACCGGCGCAGGTGGCGCAGACAGCTCAGGTGAATCCCACTGGTTCGCCGGTCCATACACACGCAAACCCCGCATCTCAACGGGCGCAGGCGATCACTTCGGCGGCGGATTCAGTTTCGCACAAATGGCAGGGTTGCCGCTTGGTGAATCATTGGCCGCAGCGTGCGGCGTCGCGGGCGCGTATGTCCGAGACGCGGCGAGCCCTTCACGCACAAGACTCATCGAGTTCTTACGCGATTTGCCAATCCCTGAAACACATTGATCCCCGATTCTCAGCACCCCACTGACCTGCACACTGGACACCGCATTGCGATGGTGGTGAAAGTGCTGTCATGTGTCTATGCTCGGATATGACCAATCTTACATTGCCGACCCCTTCGACCTATATAAAACACTTCAGGCTCGACCCGACTGTCGCGTATCTGAATCATGGATCATTTGGCGCTTCTCCGATCCAAGTGATCGAGGCGCAGCAAAGGCATCGGGATCTGATCGAAGCGGACGCGATGCAGTTTTATATCAATGACCTTTGGCCGATGGTTGATCGGTCGCGTGAAGCGCTTGGAAAACTAATCCACGCAGACCCTGCGGACATTGTCTTTGTCAGCAATGCGACGACGGCGACGGCGACGATCATCAACAACATTGATCTTCAGAAAGACGACGAGTTGTTGATTACCAACTTTGAATACCTCGCGTGTGTCAACA
Organism: uncultured bacterium; assembly: GCA_963976235.1. Classification (GTDB taxonomy): domain Bacteria; phylum Planctomycetota; class Phycisphaerae; order Phycisphaerales; family UBA1924; genus UBA1924. The sequence goes on along the minus strand of CAXBJM010000013.1, from coordinate 45,341 downwards.
ACTTTCGGTATGTTGCCCAGCGGGTGGGCGCGAAGATTGTCACAGCAGATATCCCTTGGGTGGGCATCAGTGAAGACGCGATTGTTGAGGCGGTTGTGTCGAAGGTCACCAAGCGGACAAAGTTGTTACTGATCAGTTTGATTACAAGCGAGACTGCGATCCGCATGCCGGTGGAGCGGATCATCCGGGAACTCAAAGACCTTGGGGTGGAAACACTCTTAGATGCGGCGCACGGTCCGGCGTGTGTCCCGATGGATGTTGATGGGTGGGGCGCTGCGTATACAACCGGGAATGGGCACAAGTGGTTGTGTTCATCCAAGGGCGTTGCGTTCTTGCATGTTCGGCGGGATCTCCAGGACGGATTTCGGCCTTTGGTGTTGAGTAACGGCGCATGCAACCTTGAAGAAGCAAGCGCGCAAACCAACCGATCCCCGTTCTGTTATGAGTTCGATTACATGGGGACGGACGATCGGACTGCGGTGCTTTCGATCGCGGATTCGGTTGCGTGTTTGGAGTCGATGATGCCGGGCGGGATTGATGCGTTGATGAAACACAACCGGGCGTTGTGCTTTGAGGCACGGGATATGTTGTGTGCGATGTTCGGTACGGAGCAGGTTGTTCCGGATTCGTTGCTTGGACCTTTGGCGACGATCGATATCCCTGCACCGGGAATGCATCCTCGGGCATTGAGGCAACAACTGATGGCGAATCATCGGATCGAAACGATGATCGTGCCTTCGCCTGTGGGTGATTTTCCGATGGTGCGGTTGTCGCCTCAGATGTATAACTCGATGGAGCAGTATCAGTATTTGGGTGAGTCGATTTTGGAAGAGATTGGCAAGAAGAAGTAGAAACGAAGACCCCCTCCGTCACGCTTTGCGTGCCACCTCCCCCGGAGGCCCGGGGGAGGAGAGAAGATGCGGCTTTGCGTTGGGTTTCGGCGTGTGCTGGGGTTTCGGGTTTATCTTTGAGTTGATCGGTTAGACGCGCCAGCGCGAGGGGTTTGGCTTCGGCGCTGATGATTTTGGTGCGCGCGTGTGCGATGCGCTCGATGTCGTTGACGAGTTGGTCATAGAGATCCGATTCGAGCAGATTTGCGATTTGTGTGATCGAGCACTGATGGATTTTGCACAGATCGAATGCGCTGATCGAGGGGTTGAGGAGGTCGTCAAGAAGATCGTTGGTGAGATTGAGATCGGAATGGTCGGCCGTGTTTGTTTCGTTCATCTTCATGCGCGAATTGTCGCATGTTTTCTTGACGGCACAAGTGGGAAGTTGGGGAGATCATGGATTTTGCGCACGGGGATGGTTGTTGGAGGATTATTTTTTATACAACGCAAGTCTGAGAAGACATGCAGGAGGCGGCGACGCCACCAGCATGGCACCCGGCATATAAAAGTTAAACTTCGTTAATAATTTCCATCAGTGAACCCGGTAATTTTATTGACTCAAGATATTCAGTATTCTGCAATACATCACCACGAGACAAACACTTGGAACCTGAAGGGAGACTTGTAGACGAATACATGCCAACCCAAGGCATGAACTCACCCATCATTCGATTTGTCATTTCTTCAAGCCCAGGCACGATCAGTACCCAGAAACAATTATACATTTTTCTCTTTTTTTGATTTCCTATATTCGGCTTTATCCAAACTGAGTAAAACTGCACTTGCCCACCCCAACACTTGATGCTGTTATGTTTGTTTAATGCTTTACCTAGTAAAACCATATGGCTAAATGTACTTCTAAACGAAACCAGTTCTTCATTTTGCTCAAGAAGTGATCGCGGATCCGTATCAAGGAAAGACCTCATTGGAGGAATGAGCATGCGCGGCGAGGATGGAGGCAAGAACACAGAATGAAGGAATGCGTGAAGCCCCCGGACCCAACACCAAACTGCGTCAACAATTGTGTCCACGCCACCAATGGTCCCTACTAGCTGCCCATCTTCTAGATATTTTAGTTCGCCTAAATTGTTGGCGATATGAACAAGTTTTTGCTCAACCCATGAATCCTGATCGTTTCCCAATGTGTGTTGAAAACCTTCATAAACTTCGTCGAAATTTCGTTTTAACTCTTTATCACAGTCTAAATGTACTTCGCTAGTTAATCTCCAACAATCTGACTGCTCAGCAGGTGAATTTCCACACACTGCACGCGGAATCACATGCTCGTCATGAACAAGGCTTTTTCTTCCAACGATCCCTAGCGCTGGCAAAGCGTTACCACATAGATAACAAAAACTTTTCTTCCGCCCAGCGTCAGCATCAGGCCGTATCAGTCGACTCCGTGCAACTCTAAATTCCTTTTGTGTACTTATATGTGGCAATAAGTTACTATATCTTATTCACAACCCAACTGCTCATTAAACAGTTTATAAATCCTGCGCATCTGATCAAGCCATGAGCTTGGTTCTTGGTAGCCGTGGGGTTCGATTGGGTGGAGGGCGAGTTCCCAGTTTTGTTTTTCGAGTTCGATCAGGCGTTGGCTCAAACGGATGATGTCTTGGGCGACGACATTGTTGTCTTGCAACCCGTGGAGCATTAAGAGGTGTCCTTGCAAACCCTCGGCGTGGTTGATTGGGGATGATTTGGCGTAGGCCTCAGGATCAATATCGGGGGTGTTGAGGATGTTGGAGGTGTAGCCGTGGTTGTAGTGCGCCCAGTCGGTGACGGAGCGGAGAGCGGCGCCGCACTTGTATGTTTCGGGTTCGAGGAACATGGCCATGAGGGTCATGAAACCGCCGTAGGAACCGCCGTAGATTCCGACGCGGTCTGGGTCGGCGTTGTGGTTTTCAACGACGAAGTCGATGGTGTCTTTGAAGTCTTCGAGTTCTGGGTATCCCATCTGTCGGTAGATCGCGGTGCGCCAGTCTCGGCCGTACCCTGAGGAGGCGCGGAAGTCGGGTGCGATCACGATGAATCCTTCGTTGGCGAGGATTGTGTGGAACATGTGTTCGCGTTTGTAGTTGGACCATTGGTAGTTGGCATGTTGGAGGTACCCTGCGCCGTGAGAGAAGAGGACGAGGGGGCGCGGGCCTTGAAACTTGGTTGCATCGGGGAGGTACAAGCGGGTGTAGATGGGTTGCTCGGTGTGTGATGAAGGTACTGCGATGATCTCTGGTGTTTGCAGGTTGGTGTTGAGGAAGTCTTGGGTGATGGTGTTGGTGATGCGCACCGGTTCTTTTTGAAGGAGCGGGTTGCGTTCGAGATTGATCAAGTAGAGTTCGGGCGGGGTGTTGATGTTGGAGTAGGTGATGATTGCTTGGGATTCATCGGGGGAGATTTTGAAGGATTCGATTGTGCCACCGAGTTTGGTGATTGGTGCGAGTCGGTTGGTTTCGAGATTGAGTTGTTCGAGTTCTAGAATCCCGGGATGCGTCTGGTTGGTTTTGAGGTAGGCGAGTGATCCGTCATGGGTGAACTGGATGCTTGAGACTTCGAAGTTTCCTGAGGTTCGTTGGGTTGTGCCGCCGTCGGGTTGGTGGGTGTAGAGGTGGGAATAATTTGATTCTTCGGAGAGGTACCAGAGGGTATCGGTTGTTGGGATGAACCCGAAGTTGTTGAATGCCCAGTTGATCCAAGCGTCATCGCGGAGGTGATGGGCGGTGGTGAGGACTGGTTCTTGGGTGGTTGTGTCGATGAGCACGATCCAGCGGTCTTTGTTGTCGTGGGATTTGAGCATGACTGCAGCGTGGGTGCCTGCATCGTTCCAGCGGACACCCAGTGAAGAAACCGGGCGGGGTTTGGAGTCTTGTTCTTTTTGTTCGGCTTGTTCTGTTTCAGCTGCTTGGGTATCTGAATCTGAATCAGAATCTGAATCTTCCTCGATTGATTCTTTGAGCCAAGCGAGGGGGTCTTCTTTGATGGTTGGGAGATCAGCAAGTGAGAGGTCGATGATTGTTTCTGTATCGAGATCGAGAAGTGCGAGTTGGATCGGGGTTTCCGTTTGGGTCCCGACCTTTGATCGCACGGGGTGGGTGGTGACATACCCGTCAGCTGTGATGTAGTCGGGCATGATTTCGCGTTTGTCTGATGGACGATTCTTGGGTGCTGTGACCACAAGGATGTGTTTGGCGGATGGGCTTAGGTAGGCACCCATTGAGCGGCGATCATTCCCCATATAGAAGGGACCTGGGACTGCGGTTGGGTTGGTGTCTCGCCATGCTTTCTTGTCTTCTTGGCGCATCTCATTGCGTTGGTCTTCGAGGGTGATGAACTCGAAGAGATCTCTTTGTTGTTGTTCGAGATTGTTGTAGTCGGGTTCTTTGTTTTCCTTTGGCGCATTGGAATACCGGATATCCGCAGCTTGGAACTCGTATCCGGAATCGAGGTTTCGGATGTACCAGTTTGAGTCCCTCCAGAAAGCGAACCGGGTGAACACGGTGCGTTTGTCCGCGAGGAACATCGCAGATGATTCACGCGATGAGGTCTGGGTGAGCTGGGAAGTGGAGTTTGCTTGTGCGTCATAGAGGAACAGATCACCTGCGTTGTTGAGCAGACGGAGGGTATGGTTTGCGTTCCAGTTGCCTGAGTTGGTAAAATATGGTCCTGGACTTTCTGGGGTGACTGGAATTGGGATATAGGTGTCAGGTGAACTCATAAAAATGAAGTAGTCATCTGAGAAGTCTCTTCCGACGAGCCCGGGGCGGCGCTGGGAGAACATGATCGCAGAGCCATCCACGAGCCAGCGGGGGTTGGTCGGGGAACGGGCGATCCAATCGGGCTCGGCGGTGATTTGCTTGAGTGTTGGATCGGTTTTGGGCTTTGGTTGGAACTGCGCGGGTGCCAATGATGCGAGAAGGCAAGACAGGACTAATGAGATGGATGTTGGGGATAACTTCATGCACAAACTATACACGAATCCACAATCTTTAGGTCCGTGTGTTATCCATTATGGAACTTTTCCTTGTTGCACCGATAGGCTTGATAATGCCCAATGAAACAATGATTTCGTCTGAAACTTCTGCCACCCGTATGTCCTCGTCTCGGCCTGATCCAATTCTGGGGTATGTTGCCCACCGGATTTCTGAGCCGGCACGGTTCCCGATGCAGGATGGACTTACACAACTCAATAACGGTTCGTACGGGTTGACCCCTGAAGTGGTTGGGGTTGCCCAGCGCGAACTCCAGAGACGACTCGAAGCAGATCCGGTTCGATTCTTCAAGTCGGATCTGGAAATCTATGCCGACGATACCCGGCAGGCATTGGCAAAGTTTGTCCGGGTGAATGCGGAAGATTTGGTCCTTGTGTCCAACGGCACATTCGCGGTCGCGACGGTGCTCAATAACCTTGAACTCTCTGCGGGTGATGAAATTCTGATTACCGACCATGAGTACATGGCGACGATGAACGAGCTTGGGAAAATTTGTCGAAAGACGGGCGCGAAGGTTGTGGTGGCCAAGGTGCCGTTCCCGGAAGTATCACCTGAGATGGTGATCGATTCGGTCGTTGGCGCGATGAGCGATCGGACCAAGCTTGTGTTGATCTCCCACATTGCCAGCGCGTCTGCGATTGTGATGCCTGTGAAGGAAATCGTCGAAGCAGCGAAAGCTCGTGGGATTGATACATTCTTAGATGGGGCGCACACACCTGGACAGATTGATCTTGATATCGGTTCGCTTGATCCGACCTGGTACGCGGCGAGTTGTCATAAATGGTTGGCAACCCCGAAGGGCACGGGGTTTATTTATACCTCTCCGAATCGTCAGCGTGGGTTTAAGCCGATGGTGCTTTCTTGCAGAGAGCACGAAGCGCGTGATGATCGCAAGGCGTATCTGTGCGACTTTGATTATGTCGGGACTAATGACTATACAGGGAACCTTGTGATTCCGGTTTCGATTGCGCATATGGGTGCGCAGCTGCCGGGAGGATGGAACGAACTTCGCAAAAGGAACCATGATCTTGTTGTCAAGGGCGCTCAGTTGATCTGCGACGCGATCGGGATCAAGCAGCGAGTCCCTGAATCCATGATCGGGACGATGGTCAGTATTCCACTTCCGGGAGTTTGTGAACCCGGCGAGTTGATGGGCGAGGCGCTTTGGGATCGGTTGTATCTGAATCATGGGATTCAGGTGCCGATCTGGGATCTGCCGGGGGTGCATGCGCGGGTGATGCGTGTGAGTGCTCAGTTGTATAATGGGATTGGGGACTTTGAAAAGTTGGCAGAGGTGTTACGGGCTGAGTTATGAAAAAGCTTCTGATTCTATTCGTTTTTATACTTCTACTCATCACGATTCCAACAACCGTGTTATTCAGTCAATACAAGATTGTGTATCAGCCCTCACATCTGATTTGGTCTCAGGATAAAGAGCGAGGACCGGACAGCTACTTCCCGATCGTGATGATCAACACAGCCGTCGAACCTGAATCTGATCTGTATTATGTCAGAATACAGTGGATCAACTTCAATAAACGGATAACACCAAATCCCAAAATATCATTCGACACACTCATACCAATCACCGAGACTATGAAATTCTCGTTCGTTCCTGACCAAGAACAAGGCCTTGTCTATGAAGTTGTTTCAACTGAGTTGGGTGAGTCTGATTTTCATATTGTTGTGCAAGCGTATGAATGGGAAGTGCTCAAACACATTTATACCTTTGACACAATTGATGGAAAAACCATTCCTGTCCAAGTCGATTTTTTCGACTACGGACGCGGGAAACCTGTGATTCAAAAACGATAAACCAAGAGTTGATCAGGAGCATCCCATATCAATTTGTATTTGTCTTGCTCCCGGCTTAAGTACTTTCACTCTTTGTATCGTGACGAGCACGGTTGTGTGAATGCCAATGGAATTGCAGCAAGAATACCTGCGGTGCCCTATATAAATAGGCCATGTTGACACAATGAAATCTCATTGGATCACATCCCATACGCTGGTTTTACGCGGCGTTCGAGGTGGCGCATGAGGGGGTCTGCTTCGAGGGGTTTTCCGGTTGCTCGCTCGCAGAGCTGGGCAGCGGAGTAGCGGCGGCCGTGCTGGTGGATGTTTTCGCGGAGCCAGGTGAGGAGTGAGCTGAAATCGCCCGTTTCCATCTGGGAATCGAGGTTGGGGATTTGCTCGTTGATGGTTTCCCACATCTGCGCTGCGTACAGGTTGCCAAGGGTGTAGGTTGGGAAGTACCCGACCAATCCAAAGGACCAGTGCACATCTTGGAGGCAACCGGTCGCGTCGTTGGGGACATCGAGTCCGAGGAAGTTTTTGAACTTTTCGTTCCATGCGCTTGGGAGGTCTTTGATGGCGAGATCGCCGTTGATCATGGCGCGTTCGAGCTCGAAGCGGAGCATGACATGGAGGTTGTAGGTGCTTTCGTCGGATTCGACACGGATGAACGATGGGGTGCAGGTGTTCATTGATTTGACGAAGGTGTCAAGATCGATGTCGTTGAATGCGCCGTCGAAGTGTTTGTTGGCGACGGGGAGCGCCCAGTTCCAGAATGGTTTGCCTCTGCCGACCATGTTTTCCCACATGCGGGATTGTGATTCGTGGATACCCAGTGAGACGGCGCTTGCGAGTGGTGTGCCGAAAAGATATCCTGACTTTGGGAGTCCTTGCTCGTAGAGGCCGTGGCCGCACTCGTGCATGGTTGAACCGACTGCATCGGGGAAGTTGGTTGGTTCGTAGCGTGTGGTCATGCGTGTGTCGCCGGGACCGAATCCGGAACAGAACGGATGGGTGGTGGTATCGAGGCGACCTGTGTTGTAATCGAACCCGAGCTTGGCGGTGATTTCTTGGCCGAAGGCGTGTTGCTTTTCGACGGGGATCGAACGATGGAGGAAGTCGACCTTTGGTGCGGTGCCGTTCTCGGTAAGGTCTTTGATGAATGCGCTGAGTCGATCACGGAGTGGTGTGAAGACTGCTTCGATTTCTTTGGCGGTGGTATCGGGTTCGTATTCGTTGATGAGTGCGTCGTAGACTTCTCCGTCTGGGGTGTAGCCGTAGCATTCGCCTTTTTGACGGGTGAGATCGAGCACTTTGGTCAGATCATCGACGAAGGATGGGAAGTCATTGTTTGCTCTTGCTTTCTTCCATGCTTCTTGCGCTTCGGACTGTGCTTGTGCGAGATTCTTGACGAGATCGGTTGGGAGTTTGGTCGCCAGATCAAAGTCTCGGCGCATCTCCCGCAGGCTCGCACCTTCTGGGGTGGATTCATCGTTGAGATCGTTATCTGATTCGCATTGTGCGAGGAGATCTCCGAGTTTTGCGCTGGTGTTGCGTTCGTGGATGATCCCGGCGAGGAGGGAGGATTGCTCGGCGCGAGCTGTCGCACCACCTGCGGGCATGTAGGTTTCTTGGTCCCATGAGATGTTGGCTGCGATTGAACCGAGGGTGCCGGATTCTCGCTGGAGGGCAACAAGATCGGTGAAGTGCTTGGGGAGGGTGGCGGTTGGCATCGCGGGAATCCTTCATAAAAGTGGGCAAAATCAGAACAGTTGATACTAGGGTTCCATTTTGAATTTTTTTATATCTGTGCATGGCGATTCACAGGCAATTGAGTCCCAACCCACCCTGATTGCATGGATCGGTGCGTCTACGCTTTAAGTACCAAATTTTAGACAAGGAACCCCACTATGCCATATGCGATCGACGAGACCCATGACCAGAACCTCAAGTCATGGATAGAGAGTGCCAACGACCCGAAGAACGACTTTCCCATCCAGAACCTACCTTGGTGTCAGGTGTTTCTTGAGGATGACGAAGAGCAGTTCGTGGTGACAGGCATTCGCATCGGGAACAGTTTGCTCTTGATCGACGTCCTGATCCATGCGGGTCTGCTCGATGATGCGGATCTGGGTGAGTTTTCGGTGATTGAGTCCGCGGATGAACTCCCATTCGAGACCAGAAGCAAGATCCGCAAGCAGGTTTCAAAGCTGTTGCGTGATGACTGCCCGGATCTGCGTGATAACGCGGAAGTCCGTCAGCACGCGATTATGGAACTCGATGAGGAGGGTCTTGTACTCCCCTTCTTCCCCGGTGATTACACCGATTTCTATGCGTCGCTCTACCACGCGACCAATGTGGGATCGATGTTCCGTCCGGACAATCCATTGCTTCCCAACTACAAGCACATCCCGATCGGATATCACGGGCGTGCGTCGTCGGTTGTTCCATCGGGCACTCCGATCAAGCGCCCTGTGGGTCAGCAAGCACCTGGGGAAGAGGGCGGATCGCCTTCGTTTGGGCCTTGCAAGCTGCTCGATTATGAGATGGAGATGGGTGTTGTTGTTGGCAAAGGCAACGAGCTTGGTGAACCGGTATCCATCGAGGATGCAGAAGATCACATGCTCGGTTTGTGCATCCTCAATGACTGGTCGGCGCGTGATCTTCAGAAATGGGAATATGTTCCCCTTGGACCATTCCTTGCGAAAAACTTTGCATCGACCGTGTCGCCTTACATCGTGACGATGGAAGCGCTCGCGCCGTTCCGGTGCGAGGCGCAGGAACGTGACGCGGGTGATCCGCAGCCTTTAGCGTATATGGACTCTGATGCGAACCGCAAAGCGGGTGGGATTGATATCACGGTTGAAGTGCATATCGCGTCGGCGAAGATGCGTGAACAGGGGATGGACCCTGTGCATCTTTCCACAGCGAACTTCAAAGACATGTACTGGACACTTGCGCAGATGTTGACCCATCATACCGTGAACGGGTGCAATCTTCAGTCGGGTGATCTGCTCGGATCGGGGACGATCTCAGGCACCACACGCGATGCACGCGGATCGATGCTCGAACTCACATGGGACGGCGACCCGTTCTCCAATCCACCCGTTGTTGTTCCCGGTACCCAACGGACACCGATTGTTCTTCCTACAGGCGAGGAACGCAAGTTTATCGCAGACGGCGATGAGATCATCATGAAAGCCTATTGCGAACGCGAAGGGTTCCGGCGGATTGGGTTTGGTGAATGCCGAGGCATTATTGAACCTGCACGCGAGATCTAAGTCACAATATCATTAAGTAAAAAACACCGACCTGCGATGGTCGGTGTTTTTTTATGGACTGTTTACATTCGTGATTTTACTTTGGACAAAATGAGCATCGTTCACCCGCGATGAACTCTGGGGCGCATCGGAGTTTGGTCGTGAGCGCGTGCCCACACCCAGGGCAGAACTTTGCAGCATCGGACGGCGCGAGATTATGGTTCACCCCAACGCGTTCATCGAATACATAGCAATCGCCCTTCCACATGCTTTCTGATTCGGGGACTTCTTCGATGTATTTGAGGATGCCGCCTTCGAGATGGAAGACTTCTTCGAATCCTTCTTCGAGCATCCAGGCGGTTGATCGTTCGCATCGGATACCGCCGGTGCAGAACATCGCGACTTTTTTGTGTTTCTTGGGATCGTAGTTCTCGCGAACGAACTCGGGGAGTTCACGGAAACGCTTGATATCGGGATCGACTGCGCCTTGGAAGGTTCCCGCATGGAACTCATAATCATTGCGTGTGTCGATCAGGACAACTTCAGGATCAGAAATCAACGCGTTCCAATCTTTGGGTTTGACATAGGTCCCGACTTGTTTGTTGGGATCTGCTCGTTGGTCGTCGCCGATATTGATGAGTGAATCTTTGACTTTGACCTTGGCGCGATTGAAGACATGTCCGGGTGCGTAGCTTGTTTTCAATGGGAGATCATCGAGCCCATCATGGGCGCGCATGATTGCGGTGATTTGTTCGATTGCGTCGGGGAGTCCGCCGATTGTGCCGTTGATTCCTTCGGGCGCGAGGAGGATGGTGCCCATGATGTCCAGATCAAGCATGTGTTGCTTGAGAACTGGCGCCCATGTATCACAATCCTGAATCGGTGTGAACTTGTAGAAGGCGATAATCTGGTGTTGCTCTGCCATGGATGATTCAATGCGTTTGGGTCCGCAATTGCTACAGGAATAGGGATTTCTGTGATATTTTGATTCGTTGTCTACAAAGAAAGACACCCGATTTCTCGGGTGTCTTCATATCAAAAAGAGAAGGAATCCTGTTTTATTTCCGACGACGACGCATTGAGAACAGACCTGCGCCTGCGAGTACACTCAATCCTGCGGGTGCGGGAACGACGGAGTACTCGTATTCGACGGTGATGTCACCTGAGTGGAGGAGATCCCCGAAGGTCAAGAAAATGCCGTAGTACGGATCAGGATCGAAGATGCCTCCGAATGGTCCGTCTGGTGGATTGTTTGGATCAACTACCCAGTTTGGATCATTGATCCATTGGAATAATCCTTCGGTGAATCCGCCGAGGTATGTTTCGAGTTCGCCTTCACCTGTGAAAGCATTCATCATGCGTTGTCCGAATGTTGTTGACGCGTCGTATTGAGCATCGAATACAAAGCTGTTGGTGAGGGTTGTTTGGTAGGTATCGACACCTGTCCCGTTGTATCCATCTGAGATTCCCAGATCGCCGGTCACGATTCCCCCTACAGCACCTGGACCAATGAATGGCGGCGAGTCACTCCCATCTCCTCCTCGACCATCTGTAGCGAGCCCGAACTGGTGAATAGACGAATACAATACATCCAATGCCCAATCACCGGCATTGAGTTCGGAATACCCGTTGCTCTCGAAGAGCAAATCCAACGAGATGGATTGGTCGTAGGACAATGAGAGTCCTGTGAGTTCGCGTGTTCCGCCCATCGTATCGAACCGATCGAAGTTGATGAATGCGCCATTATAATCAGCTGCGAATGACACGACTTGTGATTCGATATCGGCGAGTGCAGTTGTTGACACTGCACCCAGCGATGCGAGGACGATGAGTCCAGTTTTCTTGTTCATCTTTCTATCTCCTGTTTTTATGACATTCATTGTGTACCGACGAGTCTGACTCGGGTCGCTTTTGAATATCTCTGTTTCTCTTGAATGCGAATATACAGGAGAGTTTGGGCCGCGTCAATATTCTTTAGAGAAATATCTAGAGATTTTTCCAAATACTTTATTCTTCGTGTGCATCCTGATCCAATCCCTGTATAATGATGACATGGTCAAAGTTACTGACACATCCCTATCAGACGATGATTTTTCGAAGGAAGCGGTCGTTTGCGTGCGAAAAGCACAGGCCGCGTTCGCGGATCTTCTTTCTGGCGCTGGACTTGCGGGCGCACGCCCGACGGAGATCGGTCGAATTCTTGGACTGGACAAAACCCTCGCATGGAAAGTCTCTCGGTTCTCTGATTCAACGGATCTGCTCAAAGCGGTCAAGCACATCCCGGGATCGGGAGGCGTTGAAATTGTCCTCAAAGCAGCGAAGGCGCAAGGGGTTGATCTCAATCGGATCAAGGCGGTCCGCGATTGTGATCTCGCGTTCCGGGAGTTCGTCTTGCGAAGGGCGGGAGATCGTCGATCGTTTGAAGCGATGCTCGCGCTCGACGGGCGGGATGAAAAAATTGAGCTTGAAGAGCGCAAAGCGTTTTATCAATCGGGTGCTGCGATCTGGGGCATCCGGGCGAAGGTTCAGTTTTTGACCCTTTGTCTCAAGCCTTCAAGGGAGGACGACGATCGGATTGATGTCTTGCAACTCAGCGGGTTCCTCGATTTCGAACGATTACGGAGTGACATCCCTTGGATTATCCGTCGGCTTTGGACTTCTGATTCTGAATCGGAACAGGCAAGCACATTCAAACGCGCCCCGCTTTGCCCTGAAGCGGCGAAGGGATCTTCACTGCCTGTCATTCCTAAGTTCTGCACCCACCCACTGCCTGAGATCAACCAGTTTGTTGGGAAGGACGGCGTGATCTATGACGAGTTGGCGCCCGGAGTGGTTGGAAAACATGGTGCATTGAGTTGCGTCACGGGTGAATATTACCATTCGGCGCTGCCCAGAAACTGGTCCGAGGACAACACCTTCGGGCGATACGAGCTCATGCTCAGAACCCCAGTAGAATCCGTGGTGTTCGATATCTTTGTGCATGAATCGCTGACCAACTTTGGTGATTTTTCGCACTCGGTGTATGGATTGTTGGAGGATCGACCTGGATCTGGGAAGGGGAGCTCACATGATCGACCTATCCGTGAGCCTGAGCTTGCTCAGAGGTTGGGATCGCCTCCAATTGTGCAGAGCGGGAGGATCCGGGAGTATTCATCGATGCTTGATTATGCGTTCGATCGTGCGAACTGGGGATCGCTCGATGCGTTTCGTGGGTATCGGTGTGAGCTTGAGTTCCCAGCGCCCCCTTGGTGTTTGACGATGGAATGCCCGATCGCAAAGGAATGAGCGAGTTGAGTTCGCCCTTGATGCATCGCTGTTTATACACTGAAATCTCAGGATGAATATCTAGAAAACATATCTATAAAAAAAGCTCCGCGATTGCGGAGCAGTTTTTTAAAGTGGAGGACAGGGGACTTGAACCCCTAACTTCCAGCTTGCAAAGCTGGCACTCTACCAATTGAGTTAGTCCCCCAGTGCATTGAGCAGCGGACTGCTCTCTGACTGGCGATGCCGCAAGGACATCGGGGGATAAGTATAGCCCGTTTCGAGGATCGATCCAGCGTTCGAGAAATTACAAATCCGAGGGCGCACGGATGTCCATTTGCCCGTATTGTATTTTCGACTGAAATACAGAGAAGGATTATCAATGAATCACGGAATCTCACACAAATTGGCTGTTGTCGGACTGATCGCGGGCATTGGGTCCCCCCTTGTTGCTCAATCCGCAGGGGAGTCTCGACCTGAAAACGCTGAAGAATCGACCATTCTTGAAGAGAAGAGCTCGATCTCATGGACTGCCCATGCGGATGTGACATACTTCGATGAGACAGACTTTGATGACGGATCGGGCACACTCAAAGCTTTGAGAACTGCAGTTGGCATCCGTGCGGATATGAAACTTGGAGAAGGGAAGCTCAGTGTTGGATTCGATGCAGCATTCACGGATTACGATTTCGAGATTACCTCTGGAAACTCCTTTGATGATGTGACGAGCATGACACTCTCGGCGATGTACCGTGCTCGAATCAATGACAAAGGCTCCTGGTTTGTAGGCGGGTCGATCAATTCGGCATATGAATCCGGCGCTCAGTTTGAGGATTCATTCTCAGGCGCGGTCTTGGGTGGGTATCTGCACAAAATGAGTGATACGCTTGATCTTGGGATTGGTTTGATGGTCAAGACTCGGTTAGAAGATGATGTGCTTGTGTTGCCTGTGCCTCAGATTCGGTACAACATGGGCAACGGGTGGACCCTTGAGAGTCAACGCGCGGGTGTCCGTGTGATGTATGCAATGAATGAGTCACTCTCGTTTGGGCTTTCCGGTGAATACCAATCAAGCTCATTCCGACTTGATGAGACCAACGCGATCCCGGAGGGGGCTGCGACTGAATCACGCATCCCGATCGCATTTCGGGTAGAATACAAACCAAGCACCAACTTCCGAATTCATGGACATGTTGGTGCGGCACTGGGAAACCAGCTTGAGTTCTTTGATAACGCAGGGAACACGATTTCTGAGCCTGATCTTGATACCAGCATCTTCTTTGGTTTCGGCGGCTCGTTCACATTCTGATACATGCTTGTACTTTGGTATTGGCACCTAAGCCCCCCTTCTCGTGGGGGCTTTTTTTATTGATGAACGCTGATTACCGATCCGGGTCTTGTTTGACAAAGTCTGTTTCAGGTTCTGTTGTGAGTCCCACTGGTTGTGCTCGCTCGTTGATCGGGGATGCGTCACGGGTATATGCCTTGAGGATCATTGGTGGATCAATCGGGCGATCATCATCGTCAACCTGGACTTCTGCGATTTGGCGGATGACGTTGGCGCCCGAGATTGCTTGGGCGAACGCGGTGTAGCGCCCGTCCAGGAATGAGGTGCCTTCTTTGGAGAGACAGACAAAGACCTGTGATCCATTGGTGTCTGGGTCTGCGGATCTTGCCATCGAAAGGACACCGAAATCATGGGGAAGATCAGTCTTTTCGAGATCAACCATGTACCCAGGACCACCCGATCCGGTCCCTGATGGGTCCCCGACCTGGATGACGAACGGGCGTCCGTCCTTGAGTGTCGCGACGATCCGATGGAAAATAATGTTGGTGTAAAATCCATTTTCGACGAGGTGCATGAAGTTGAACGCGGTGTTGGGCGCTGCGTCAGGGCGCATACGGAATGTAATTTCTCCGTGCGTGGTTTCGAAGACTGCTTCTTTTTCTACATAGATTCGCAGGCCGGAATAAACAATCTCCCGATCCGGTGAATCAACCAATCCTTTCCCGAGTTGCGCAGCGAGGCGGTCGTCCTCAAATACGACAATCGCTGTAGAGTCTTCGGACACTCTCATGGTGTTCGGGTCGACTCGTTTGGCAACATTGGGCGTCACCATGGGTTGGAGCACCATCGGTGCGCCGGTTGCTTTGTTGTTGAGGTAGAGCTGAGCGAGCATGACTTTTTCCGTTTTCTCTGTCCAGAGATTCGGAAAAAGCCCGGTCAGGTCGGCGCGTCCTGTCGCAGCGGGTGCGCTGGCGAGCACCTCGCGTGTTTTGGGGTCATGGAGTTTGATGGTGAGCTCGCCGACGAAGTCATCGGGTGCGGTCACGGTGATCACAATCCGTTGACCTATCCCGTTGTAGAGTTGTTCAGGTGCGAGTTGAGCGTTTGCAGAGGGCGCTGACGCAAGGAACACAGTCCAAACCGTGATAGAGATGAGCGAACGGATGAGTATGGCATGTCTGATTGAGAACTGGTGCATAGCAAAAGGATACACCATCACCGGTTGAAGTGTTGCAGTTTTGTATTCGAGTTTTGGATTGAGTCACACTTGTAGAATGTGTGATTATGGTCCGTCGGTGCTTGCCCCTGGGAATCCATCAAGGCGATCCCATGCATTCACCACGGTGTTGCCGTGATTGATATCGTCCTCTGTGCGGAGGAGAAGGTCTTGGGCGATTTGGTCGCCGCCGTCTTCGAACCAGTTGACCGCGAGTCCTGCTTGGAGGATGTTGAATCCTCCGGTATGATTCAGGTCTTCGTAGGAATGAAGCGAATCGGTTACGAGTGCAGCAACGGGTTCAATGTTGTAAAGAACACGCGACCCTCGCGGACCAGCACCTCTGTAGAGGTAGTTTGCGATAATCTCTTTGGATTCGTCGAGATTGTTCCAGTCTTCTGCTGCTTCTTCGAATACGAAGTTGCCATGATGACTTGGGCAGTAGAAGACACTTGGCGCGGTGATGTATTCTTTGCCGTAGAGGATTCCTAGCCCGTCCCAGAGTTCGCCGTCAGCTTCTGGGAACTCATCGGCGGTGAGCCATAGCGTGTCCATGCGTTGAGGGGAAGGAACCGCGACGGTGTTGTATCGTTGTACTGGAAGGAAGACAGAGTTTGGGAGTTTGTTGTTGTGATCTGCGGTGAAGACACTGATCCCCATGCCAACCTGGCGGAGATTTGAGCCACAGATAATTTTTCTGGTTGATTCGCGGACCTTACCGACAGCAGGAAGCATCAACCCGATCAACAGCGTAATGACTGCGAGCGATACGAGTAGATCGATCATGGTGAACGCGTTGCGTTTTCCAGATCTATCCCGAGATATTTGAGCTTTTGTTGACAAAGCTGACCCAATCTTGTTCTTGTATCCCACCCACGACAGTCGGATACATCCCCACGGCTGCCAACGGGCAGGAGCTTCACACACTCTTAAGATATCGGAAATTGGTGTAAAGAGCAACCATTGATCTTCAATTTCGAGCTCCGATAGATATTAATTAGGGGAACTCCCCCTACTATTACCCGAACCCTATGAATAAATTGTCAAAAACATGTTCGAACACAGGACTTGCAAGCATCCGCAAGATCGGATATTCGTATAGAGCGGTGGTCTGTGGGGTGGTTTCACAGACTCCGGGCGCACTCGTGACCCCGGTGGACAATGAATAAAAAGATAAGTACCAAACCCGAAGTTGATTCTTCTCAGGGATCATCAAATCAGGGCACTGATCGCCCGACCCCACCGCCTTTGCGGGCGGGGGATCTCACAGGCCAAGATAAAGTTGATTACGAACTGATGCAACTTGTATCGACCAACCAGGAAGCCGCCGTAGGCGATTTGTACGACCGTTTCGGGTCTCTGGTTTTTCGTATGGCGTATCAGTCGATGCCGACGAGATCTGAAGCTGAGGATGCGGTTCAGGAAATATTTGTCCGTCTTTGGCGTACCGCAGACCGGTACGACCCTCGAAAGGCGGCACTGGTCACTTGGGTAATGTTGCTCACCCGGCGACACCTTGTGGATAAGTTGCGTCGGAAACGCGCACGAATCAAAACCGCGATGCTTGATGATTCATTGGCATCGGGGATCGGAGCTTGGGTGGAATCCCAGGCTGGACAACGAATGGAACACGATGAGCACTTTGCGGTGCTTATGACCAAGATAGAAACGCTGCCTGAGCTTCAAAAAACTGTTGTACTCAGGGCATATTTGGGTGGGCAGACACTCAGACAGATCAGCGAAGAGTTGGAAACCCCTTTGGGGACCATCAAATCCGCTCTTAGCAGGGCACTGGTTCGTTTGCGTGAACGGACCGGAGAGGAAATAAAATCATGAATACCCACGAATTAATAGAATCTACGATGCTCCATGCACTGGGGTTGCTCGACGACGCAGAACGCGAAGCGTATGAAGCAGCCTTCCAGGTTGCGCCTGCAGATGTTCAAGCAGGGGTTCGCAAAGAAGCCCAGCGGATGGCAGATCTGGGCGATCTTACGACGGATGTTGAGCCCACAGCGGAACTGCGCACGATGGTGCTGGCAGCGGTCCGTGCTGCGGTTCGTGAAGACGAGAACGAAGCTCGTATTGCTAGCGAAAGAGCAGTTCCGAGCCCGGTCATTGGTCGGATCGACGCGAATACTCATCCTGCAACGGCAATCCGTTCAACATCACAACCCAAGCTTTCATCAAGCCCCCGCGTACATCGCGCTTGGCGTGCCGCAAGTATTGCGTTTGCAGCAGCGTCGATCGTGTTTGGTGTTGTTGTTGTCAACATGCAACAATCCTTTGATGAGGCGCAGTCGATCGCTTTGAGTTCCAATCTGTATGATTCTGTCGGTGCGAAATACTACAAATCGTACTTGTACGATGGAAATACCCAACGAATCACGCTTGCTTCGACTTCAGACTCACCCGCGAAGGCGTCCGTGTGGAGCAATCCTGACTGGGATAGCGTGCATCTTCATGTCAACAACTTGAGTTCACAGAACAACGAGCCTTACCGGTTGGTTGTGCTTGATGCGGATGGCAATATTGCTCGTGAAATTACTACCTTCACTTCAAACGGCGAAGATCAAGTGTTCGATATCGAAGTCAATATTGCAACAGATCGTAAACTTGCGATTTACCCTGCAATGATCGAAGACATCAAGAACGCGACTCCGTTGCTTGTCAGTTCAGAAGGCGAACTCTAAAACATCAATGCCGTTCGGCGGCGACACACATAGATCTCTCTATAAAACAACCGACCATCTCAGGTCGGTTGTTTTATTATTATGTTTGTGATTCCCTGTTGGATTGCCTGGGTATTAAGAGGGCATCTGCCATTGGGATTCATCAAAGAGATTCTGGACGCGTGAGTCATTTTCGAACTTCGCTTTGGCTGCACTGAGTTTTCGCCAGAGCAAGCTCCCCACGATCAGGGTCATGAGCATTGAGCCGCCGAAGATCATGCCTGCCATTTCGAGCTGACGCGTATCGAGAGGTTCGGCGCCTGCTTGTGCTTCGCTCTCGACAATGGTCAAAGGTGAATCAGCTCGTCGAGCACGGGCATTGTTTGCTGCGCTGGCAAGCGCGACGGTGAAGGTGTCGAGGACCCTTTGCGATCGCAAGGCGCCTTCTCCTCGGTATTCCAGGACGACTGTTCCCGGCATTGCAGATGCGACATCGAGAGACTGGGTCATTTCTTTGGACAGGTCACCTGCAACACCGAACTCGGTGATGCCTCTACGTTTCATTCGGTCTGCAGCGACTTCGATAAATCGAGGATCAGAGATGAGTTGAGTGATGTACCCTTCCCACTCGGTCATGCCCGATTCGGAGAGTTCGACATTGCCAGAGGCGGCGGCCATGGTTGCCTGTGAGGCATAGGTCCCGGGTTCTACGCGATGAGATACAAACCAGCTGATCGCAGCAAGTGCGAGCATGACGGTTGCCATCCCGAACAAGCCTAGGAATACACCTGAGCGAACTTCGCGGTGCTGATACTTGCGTTGAGCGGTGGAAATTGCTTCATATGCTTCTGCGAGTTCTGCTCGTTTGGTGAGCACTTGTTCGCATTGATCGTACCGTGAGCGGAGCGCTTCAGTCGCGAGGCGGATTTTTTGTGCATCGCCTGCCATCACTTTGCGCATTTTGCGTAAGCGTGATTTTCGACTTTGGTTCCATTCGTCAACATCGATCTTTGTGCTCTGCGATGATGCCTTTGCAGTTTCGAGTTCTTCACCGAGCTTTTCGATGGTTTCGAAGAGTTCGGTGGATTGATTCTCAAGCTCTGCGATCCGGTTTCCCGACTCGGTTGCTTGTGATTCATATGCTGCGATCTCTTGAGTTACTGCATCGAGCTTTGATTGAGACTCTTCGAGTGATCGCTTTGATTCGGATGCGGACTCGTTGGCTTGCTCGATTTGTGATTTGAGTTCCACGAGCTCTTCAGGGTCGATTCCTGATTGCGATTCGATCGCTTGGGAGAGCTTTGATTCGAGTGTTGACTTCTGATCAGTCACTTCCTTGAGCTGTGTTTGCAGCTGCGATACTACAGATTCGAGTTTGTTGAGCTTTGCTCGCTCATCGGTGAGTTCTTGGTCCGCACATGATGCGATCTCACCGAGTTGAGCGGTGAGTTCTTGCACTTGATTCTGCGATGCTTTGAGTTCGGTTGCGATGTCGGAGACTCGGGAATCACTCTGCGACTCGATCTCGCTTGCAGCAGCTTTGAGTGAGCTGAGCTCGGCGCTGGCGCGTTCGAGCTCAGCGCGGAGTTCTGAGACCTGTGTCCCCGATGCGGACGCGGCGTCTTGTTGGACTTGTTCGAGCTTGGCGATCTTTGCACGCAGTTCTTCACTTGCCTGGCGTTCGGTGTCGAGGGTATCGGAGAGCTCACATATTTCTTGTGCGTACTCTTGGCGTGCGGTGGTCAGTTCGAGCTCGATGTTCCCTGCTTTTTCGGCGAGTTCTTCGAGGGTGTGGGAGCGCTCACCGAGTTCGATTTCTCGGCCTCGGAGTTTGGACTCTGCGGATTTGAGTTCGTCGCTGAC
Organism: uncultured bacterium; assembly: GCA_963976235.1. Lineage (GTDB taxonomy): Bacteria > Planctomycetota > Phycisphaerae > Phycisphaerales > UBA1924 > UBA1924. The sequence continues at coordinate 25,105 of CAXBJM010000013.1, read as the reverse complement.
CTTCTTGTGAAGGTTTTCGCTCGCGGCGAGCTCTTGCATTGCTGCTTGATGCGCTTGGCGGATCTCTGTAACTTCAGTGTTGGTTGATTGTACACGCGTATTGAGATCTTCGAGTGACTTCTTTGCGAGACCGAGTTCTTTGGTCGCAGATTGAAGTTTGATCGCAGCTTCATCTTCACGGGCGAGCTTTTCTTTGACTTCTTTCTCGATCTCTTCGAGTTCCGCTTTGCGCTTGGATATCCCGGCGAGCTGTGCATCGAGTTCTTGGATTCTGCGTTCGAGCTGAGAATCCTTTGTTTCGAGCTCTGCTTCTTGTTGTTCGAGTTGCTCTGCTTGGGTTGCGATTTTGGATTCGCGTTGCTCTAACCCGCTTGCGCGCTGGATGAGATTGAGCTCTCTGCTTTCAAAGTCTTGGCGCATCTCCGCGAGTTCGACTTCGCGAGCGGTGAGTTCTGATTCTCTTGATTCGATCTCGGTCGACTCTTGTTCGAGCTGCTTTTTGTGCTCTTGGATATCTGCCATCGCTTGGCGATGTTCTTCGTGGGCTTTGCGCAGGGCGCCGAGCTGGGACTCTACATGTTCGATGACATCTAGGACATCCTCGTCGGGCTTGCCCGGGATTTTCATCTCTGTGGGAAGCGACGGCTCGGATTTTTTAGATGACCGGTTACGCCCTCCGGGCGCATTGTCAGTCGTTTGATTTGTTTGTTCGTGCTTAGGGTCCATGCACAACTCCTCCCGGCCGAAATTTCAATCACTGTCCACCCTGCTGAACTCTGATCGTCCAAGAGAAGCAGACAAAGTAAGTATCGGTCAGGCCACCCTTGGTGTTGAAAACTGCGCGAATTCTGCGCGTTTCATATTCTGGATGTAACGCTTGTGCGTTGTTGTCGGGTTCAATCGTTCAGAATCAGGTCCGATAGAGTGTCTCAAGAATGCAATCTGATTCCATCGGACGCACCTACAGTCCAATATGAATACTGATGCCCTCAAAGCCCGCGCTGACCAAGACATCACACTCGAGCTTGATCACATACGACTTGTTGTGAATCCGTTTATCGGATGCTCGATCATGTCGTTGGAGATCAAGGACCCGACGAATCGGTCTGAACAGTGGACGCCGGTGTTTCGATCGATGCCTCGGGATGCTGGGTCTTCATCGGATGCGGGTTCGTTTTCGATGTTGCCTTGGACGAACCGTATAAAGGATGCGCGGTTCGCGTATCGGGGAAATGAGTATTCATTGAGCACCAACATGGGTGATGGGTCTGCGATTCACGGTGTTGGACGCGATTTTCCCTGGAAAATCATCGATCGATCCCCCATTACTGCGAGATTCATGTTCGATTCTCGAAGTGTGAAGGAAGATCGAATGAACTATCCATTCAAGTTTGGTGCTGTGCAACGATTCGAGATCGGTCCAGATCGGGTTGAGATTGATTTATCGGTGACCAATCTTGATGAGCGTGCAATCCCGGTTGGGTGTGGGCATCATCCCTATATTCATCGTCACCTGTTCTCTCAGATGGATGATCTGCGGGTTCAGCTTGATCTCACGGGGCGGTATCCAGCGCAGGGTTGTATCCCAGATGGTGAGCCGGTCTTCGATTCAAGTTGCGAAGGGTTCAAGCGGGGCGATCCGATTGGCAATCCTGGGCTCGATGATGTGTTCAGTGGGTTTGGTGGGGTTGCGGTCTTTGATTGGACAGCGAGCAATGTTCGGATGACTATGGAATGCACGGACAACCTGGATCATGTCGTGATCTATACCCCCAAGGAAGCAAACGGGGAACCCAATGAGTTCGTCTGTGTCGAGCCTGTCACGATGGTCAACGATGGTTTCAATCGTCTGGAAAACGGCCATCAGCACACTGGAGTACGGATTTTAGCTCCCTATGAGACTCTGCGAACCCGGATGACGCTGAGCTTTGGCGGTTGTGACGGGTAAGTGGGAACGGCTATTGTTCATATTTTGCGTTTTTTCTTATCATAATGCCTGCTTGATCAGTTCTGTGCATCTTTATGTGCTCCATCGCGTTTAACACAATGCGATTCATCACACACAGGAGATCAGCATGAACCATCTCGCGCCCAAAGTACTTTCGACCCTCGTTCTCATCACTAGCACGCATGCGATGGGTGATGAAACAGCGGTGAGCGAGATCATCACAGAGATGGCGGACACGATTTCTGAGAACTATGTCTTCCCGGACATGGGGGTGCAGATTCATGAGATGTTGATGACGAGCTTAAAGAGCGGCGAGTATGACAATTTGCAGCGAGAAGAGCTCGCACAAACCCTTGAGATGCAGATCAGAGATCTCACCCATGATCTTCACTTTGGGGTGCGGCCTCTGCCTGAGGGATGGGAACCACCGAGCGAGGATGACAATAACGCAGCGATCCAGATGGGTCCGAGCGCTCCCTATGGATTCAATAGCGTGCAACGACTCGATGGGAACATTGGATATGTGGAACTTCGTGGATTCGTTGGCGCGATGCACATCGAAGACACACTCAAAGCGACGATGCAGTTGCTGCAAGGATCGAGCAGCATCATCTTTGATCTTCGCCAGAACGGTGGCGGCGATCCCGCAGCGGTTCAACTCATCAGTTCATACCTGTTTGATCCATCAGAACCGATCCATCTGAACTCTCTGTACTATCGTCCGGATGATCGGACGACAGAGTTCTGGACGCATGATCGGATCGATACATCCTTGGCGATGCCGGATGTGCCGGTGTATGTGCTTACGAGTGGTCGTACATTTTCTGCGGCTGAAGAGTTTACCTACAACCTGAAAAATCTGGAGCGTGCGACCATCATTGGCGAAACCACTGGCGGAGGTGCGCATCCGGTTGATTCGGTATTCTTTGGCAATCAGTTGATGGTGGTGCTTCCCATTGCTCGTGCGATCAATCCGATCAGCGGCACCAATTGGGAGGGGACTGGGGTATCGCCGCACATTGAAACGCGTGCAGATGATGCACTCGATACCGCGATTTTCCGATCGCTTGAACACGCGTTCAAAGATGGTGATGAGTCGGTGCGATGGGGATTGGCGAACTATCAAGCGAAGAACAATCCGATCACCTGTTCACCCGAAGATCTCCAAGCGTATGCGGGGGATTACGGCCCGCGGCATGTGCGGATTCATGAGGACGGGCTTGAATATCGCCGTGATGGAAACCCCAACTGGACCAGCATTATCTGTTTCAAGCGGGATCAGTTTGTGATCCAAGGGTTGGACGGATTCATCATGAAGTTTGAACGCGATGATTCAGGCACGATTGTGGGTATCGCGGGGGACTACGATCGAGGCGGGAGAGATTTCTCTGCTCGTGATTGATCTGTTTTAAACTCAGTGATTGGGTTATGCAGCTTTGGTGTAGTCTTGTGGATCGCGGAGGAACTCGCCTGCTTCACTGGGTGGGAGCGGTCGCGAGAAGTAATACCCTTGGATCATGTCGCATTCGTGCGAGATCAGACACGCGACTTGTGATTTTGTTTCTGCGCCCTCGGCGACAACCTTCATGCCTGAGTTTTGGGCGAGGGCGATGATTGAATGCAATACCGCGCTCATCTCTCGTGAGTCTTCCATTCCTTGGACAAAGCTCTGGTCGATTTTGAGGATATCAAACTCAAACTTATGGAGCAAACTCAGCGATGAGTGTCCGGTTCCAAAGTCATCCATCGCAATGAGCACACCGAGTTCACGGACCCGCTTGATGACCTGGATCATGTCGTGCCTTGGATCGATCGCGGTGGATTCGGTGATTTCTATTTTTAAACGATGTGGCGCGAGTCCTGTCGATTCGAGCACATCGTGTACCAACCCGAGGAACTCTGGGTGGATGAGTTGTCTCTTGGCAACATTTACATTGATCGATAGGGTCTTGTCAAGACCAAACTCTTCATCCCAGCGGATGATCTGCTCGACTGATTCGCGCAGTATCCAGGTTCCCAGATCTACGATTTGTCCGGTGTCTTCTGCGATGGGAATGAAATGATCCGGGCGGATCATACCGAGTGTTGGATGTTCCCATCGGATCAATGCTTCGAAGCCGACGGTGCTCAGGGAGTTCATCCCGATGATTGGTTGGTAGACCACACGGAGTTCATTGTTCACGATTGCTTGACTGAGATCTTCTTCGATTCTCAGGCGACGCTTGGCGTTGTCGAGCATTTGCTCATCGAAGACGGCGACCTGGTTTTTACCCGCGAGTTTGGCTTCATACATCGCGGCGTCGGCATCACGGATCATGTCGTCTGCGGTTGTATATCTTGGGTCGGCAATGACCAATCCGATACTGGCGGTGGAGATGATTCGATGGCCATCAATTATATGTGCTTTCTCGAATACCTCAAGCAATCGGTCCACTGCTTCGAATGCGTGCGATGGGGATTCTACAGTGGATAACAAAACGACAAACTCGTCTCCACCAAAGCGAGCGGGGAGATCGATTTTTCGCAGGTTCGTACGGAACCGATCTGCGATCGAGCACAGCAGCGCGTCGCCTGCGGCATGACCGAGCGAATCGTTGACAACCTTAAACCGATCAAAGTCAAAGAAGAGCACAGAGATCAGGTGAGAATTGTCCTTGTGGAACATCTCGAGTTCGATTTCGAGTTGGTTGCGGAGTGCTTGGCGGTTTGATAGACCAGTGAGTCCGTCGTGTTCTGCGTCGTGTTCGAGTTTCTCGTTCACATATTCGAGTTCAGAAGTGCGCTCGGCAACCAACGCATCGAGATGATCGATCTGTTGTTTCATTGATAAGCGCATCGCGTTGACGGCGCTTTCGAGGTGACCGATTTCATCAGATCGTGTGACTTCGATTTCGTGCCAGAGATCGCCGTCAGCGACTCGGTCCGCGGCGACCACCACACGCATGAGTGGTTTCCAGAGCATCCGACTGATGAGTAGGATTGCTAATCCGAAGGCAATGGCGCTTGCGATGGTGAGTTCAACAAACTCGAGGAAATGATATTGAAACACCATCACGGATACAACCATGGGGATCAAGCTTGCAACGAGGAGTGTGCCACAGACTTTCCATTTAATTGATCGTGTAATTACCTTCAAGAACATGTGCTCCAATTGAATGAGTCTCAACGCATTCATCGGGCAACAGTGTTCGTGTATTCACTCTCAAAACAATATCAATACGATACTTATCATCCGAGAACCGTAGTTGCAAACGGACAAAATGGGGACTTGGATATCCAGTTTAAGGATTAGCCCGATTAGTTGAGCATTGCGAACATGTCCGCTTGTTTGTCCGCGAGATAACTTGAACGGACTAATGGACCACTTACAACCATTTTAATTCCGGCGGCTTTGCCGACTTGTTCATATTGAGCGAACTCGTCCGGGTGCACCCATCGGTCGATCGGGAGGTGGTTGCGGGTTGGTTGGAGATATTGCCCGATGGTGATGATGTCGCAGGGATCGCCTTTGGTTGGGTCCTTTGGATCTCTTTTACCATCGTGCGCCGAGGTCATCGAGACGATGTCATCGAAGAGTTCGAAGACTTCTTCGGTGCGTTCACCGATACCAACCATGATGCCGGTCTTGGCGACGCCGCCTTGGGCTTTGACTCTGCGGAGGAGTTCCATTGTCCGTTCGTACTTGGCGCTGGGACGCACAGCGGGGTGACATCGCTCGACGGTTTCGAGGTTGTGCGCCAGAATATTTGGCTTTGCATCGATGACCATCTGGAGCGCTGCTTCGTCGCCTCGAAAGTCCCCCACTAAGACTTCGATTGACATGTCGGGGCATGCTTCGCGTGTGCGCATGATTGTTTCTGCCCAGATCCCGGCGCCGCCGTCGGGTAAGTCATCGCGATCGACAGAGGTGATGACGATGTGTTTGAGACCTGCGCCTCTGAGCGATTCAGCGACTCGGCGAGGTTCATCTTTATCAACCGCGCCGGGTTTGCCTGTTTTGACGTTGCAGAATCCACAGGCGCGGGTGCATGTATCCCCCAAGATCATGGTGGTCGCGATTCCGCGATCCCAGCACTCCCCCATGTTGGGGCACATTGCTTCTTCGCAAACGGTGTGCAATCCATGGGCATGGACATTGGCTTTTGTTTTCTTAAACCCTTCGCCTGAAGGGATTTTCGCTTTGAGCCAAGATGGTTTTTTCTTTGGTGAAAGATGATGCACCGCATCTTCGGCGTTGTTGAGGATCATCCCCGAGAGCGACATGAGCGGTTTGAGATTGGCGACCGGATCGCCTCCCAATCGGCGCGGATGGCGATCAAGCGTCCGTTGATGGGGCGCGTTGTTCGCGGAGGGTTCGGAGTTGGGCTGATTCGTGGTCATTGGAGGTGATATTCTGTATGCATTGGTCTATCGACTCAATGAAATGGAATTGGTCATTCTGGCCTGCATTTGTGTATGAATGAGCGGTTTGTTATTTTAGCACCAGAGCTTGTCGGGGCGCATCGGGTGCGCAAGAACAATAAAATCACTGTCTTTGGGGAATCAATCCGCACACTCTCGGACCTTTTCGCGTATTTTAGGGATCAGAAATCAACCTCATCGGTCCGACTGGTCGATGGAGATTGCAGCGATTTACACGCATGCGTGCTTGTGATCGCTATCATGTCTGATGATGTTGTAGAGGGAGATACCCAATACAATGTTTGTAGGTCTTTGAGTGTTTGCTTCACTGGCCTTGATTACTTGAACGAGACGAGAAGCAGGAGATGCCCAGTGCGTCAGATCGTCAATAAACAAATTGTTGGCTCAAAGAGATCTATCAACAGAGCAGGCACCCTTGCGGGGCTTGGCTTTTTGATGCTCGGATCAGCCTTTTTGGGTGGATGCGCTTGGGATTCCTACATGGATCCATCCATCGTAGGACGCTGGGAACGCACCCCGACCAGTGTGCCGATTCTCGATCATATCGGTGCGATCGAAGATCCCAATGCGGAATGGGTCGATGTCTCGGAGATTACTCCTGATGACTTGGTCCCAGAGACTGATATTTACCGCATCGGGCCGGGCGATTTCCTTGATCTGACTATTTGGGACCTGATCACCCGTGGTCAACCCGAACTGCTTCCCCGTCAGGTGGACCAGAATGGGTACGTCCAGATTCCTCAGCTTGGACGCATCTTTGTTTCTGAGTTAACCGAAACTGAAGTTCGTGACGCGATCGGACTCAAAATGTCTGCCCTGGTTGCCGACCCCCTCATTTCGGTGGTTGTGCAACAGCGTCGTCAACAGATATTCCATCTTTCAGGCAATGTCTCCGCAGCGGGGCCGTACTCGATTCTGAACGCGGATTTCCGGATTTATGAAGCATTGATCGCTGCGGGCGGTTTCCCAGAGTTCACCAAGGATATCTTTGTGATTCGTCAGGTGCCTTTGGATGATAACACTTCCAATGTATCCCCTGAAAACCCCAACGATCCAACAGTGTTTGAAGAAAACCCGATCGACAGTCCTGATGGTGAGAGCTTGCTCGATATTATCGACGATCTGTCATCCCCGGGCATGATGAGCGGGTCACGGGCGGGGAATGGGACTGGGCTTGTCCCCAACCGGATTGCCTATCAATCCCAACCAAGCAATGATGAACCCCTGATCGATCTGATTGATTCGGGAGAGAACTCCAACACAAGCGATCAGTCGTCGCAAGCAGAAGAAGCAACGCCTTCGGCACCACGGTGGCGTTTCCGTGATGGTCAGTGGGTTCGTGAAGCGATTCCTACTGCATCGCGTCGATTGATTTCCGGCGATGGTGGTCAGCTCTCGCCTGTTGATTCACGCGGTGAGCTTTTCACGCAGCGCGTGATCCGGGTTCCGGTTCAGCCTTTGGTTTCGGGCGATGCTCGATACAATATTGTTATCCGTCCGGGTGATATCATCCGGGTTCCTCCTTCAGCATCTGGTTTTTACTACATCCGAGGCGAAATCAACCGTCCTGGTGTGTTCAACCTGCCTGCGATTGGCAAGTTGACTTTGCTGCGTGCGATTGCTGCTGCGGGTGATTTGGGACCGACCGCGGTCCCTGAGCGTGTCGACCTGACGAGAATGGTTGGCACCGATGAGCAAGCGACGATCATGCTCAATCTGCGAGCAATCGCAGAGGGCACTCAACCTGATATCTATATCAAACCTGACGATATGATTAACATCGGTACACAGTTTTGGGCGACGCCTTTGGCGGTCATCCGAGGCGGTTTCCGGACGAATTATGGGTTTGGTTTCTTGCTTGACAGAAACTTTGGTAATGATGTCTTTGGTGCACCACCATCGAACATTGGCAGATAATCAGTTCATCACCCAAGAATTGGGATGTAATCCGTTATCTTCCCCGAACACCTCTGAGAGTTGATTCGTACCGATCCTTGCCCTTGGCGAGGATTGTTTCTTTTTTGCGCGTTCAATCTGATTCCGTGCCTTGATCCCAGCAAATTACGCGCGAAAGCATCTTTTCGCGCCAATCATCACGGACCGGTCGAGCAGACCAAAGCAGACCGAGAAAATGGTCGAAATATGATGTGGAACGCAGACCCATCCCTTTGTCTCGTTGTTTGACGAGATTGATATATAGACCAACGCTTATGAGTACCAACGCGAAATCAATACCGAGTGACCCGTCAATGCAAAGCCCTGTGCTTGGGTTTTTTACGCGTACGGGCGCCATGGTTACTTTGTTTGTTGGGATCAGCTTTGGCGCGTTGTTCTTTCGGTGGTTCTTCCAGCAGAGCAAGATTAGTTTGGAGCATCCTGAGGATTGGGGACACGCGTTTGTGATCCCATTGATCGCGGGGTACATGATTTGGCAGCATCGTGACAAGATTGCCAAGGCAGAGGTTTCGGTGTTTTGGCCGGCATTTGTGCCATTTGCGCTGGGGATCCAGGCGTATGCGTATAACTTGTTCATGGTGCGGAACCACATGCTTCAAGGGATGAGTTTGATCCTCACACTTGGATCGCTTGTGCTTTGGATGGTTGGTCCTCGGGTGTTTAAGCATTTGTTTTTGCCGATCGCGTATTTGCTTTTGATGATTACGATCGCAGAAGAGATCATGCTTGCGGTGACCTTTAAACTTCAGTTGATCGCGTCGCAAGGATCGTGGTTGATGCTCAACCTGATCGGGAACCCGTTTGAGTGGTTCTCAGTTGACATTGATGGTAACACCTTGATGATTCTGACTAACGCGGGTGAGACGCTCCCGATGAATGTCGCGGAAGCGTGTTCGGGGATGCGGATGGTTGTTGCGTTTTATGCACTCGCGGTTGCCGTCGCGTTGATGGGTTCGTCGCAGTGGTGGCAGCGGATCGGTTTGATCTTGCTCGCGGGACCTGTTGCGGTCTTCATGAATATTGTCCGTGTGACTGTGCTTGGGCTCTTAATGCTTGTGAATCCTGACCTTGCAGCGGGTGATGCACATACCGTGATCGGAACCTTGCTCTTGATTCCGTCTTTGATGCTCTTCCTTGGGATGGCATGGATGCTCAACCGGTTGGTTTCAACCGATGAAACGGATGGCGCTTCCACGATTGCCAAAGGAGCAAAGTCATGAGCGACAAAGGGAAGACAAAGCAATCCGCGACGGTCAAAGTCTGTGTCATCGCGTGTGCATCGATGCTCATGGGTATGGGGGCCATCACTGGATACCTTCAGGTCAATGATCTTCGTCTCTCCAAACTCCCGATCCATCCAGAAGGCAACAGACAGGTGTCATCGATCCCGGATCTGACTCCGAGTTGGAAACAGATCGGACGCGACCAGGTGATGGGCGCGGAGATCGTTGAAACACTGGGCACACAGAACTATCTCTCGCGGAACTACATCCGGACAGTTGAGGATGATTCGATCAAAAAACAGATCGTGCTCGATTTTCATGCGGCGTATTACACTGGGATGATTGATACAGTCCCCCATGTCCCCGAGCGGTGTTTCGTGGGGGGCGGGCTTCAGCAGAGCGAGTCATCACGCGAGATTGATCTGCCAATGGATACAAGCTCATGGCGGATCGACCAGAGCGTTCCCGAAGAGTTCGCGGGTTTGAGCAGAACACTTTATCATGTTCGTTTGAGCAACAACTCAAAGATGAGCGATGCGCCCGGTTCACGGGTGCGGTTGCCTCGCGGGATTGGACCAGATTCTCCGTTCAAGATTCGGGTCTCTGAGTTCATCGATCCAAACGGGGGCAAGCTCTACGCGGGGTATTTCTTCATCGCCAACGGCGGGACCAAATCGAGCGCCAACGATGTTCGCCAGTTGGCGTTCAATCTCAGCGACGATTACGCGTATTACCTCAAAGTACAAATAACGGCGGGCAATCTTGAATCATTCGACGAGTTCGCGGTTTACGCGGGCGAGTTGGTTGGGGATCTCATCGGCGAAATCATGCGATGTGTTCCTGATTGGATTGATGTGCAAACCGGGGATTATCCAGCAGACAATCCGAGAGCAACCCTTGCGGGCGGTTCATCGGACTCATAAATAGATACACGACTCATGCGGGGTGACCCGCGGTTTATCGCCGATTGCGATCGGCAGAATTAAGGACGAGGCTCATGGCATCGAAGGTCAACACACGATTCGTAATCATCTTGGTAGTGGGTGTTATTGCACTCTTTGGGCTGCTGATGCTTGCTTATAGCATTGTCTACAAGAGTCCAGCGGACCTTGCCAAACGCGGCGATGAGTTCATGGCGCAAGGCGAATACCGCCTTGCTGAAAAAGCGTACTCCAAAGCGGTCAACAAAGATGCGACCAACACCGAGAACCTTGAAAAATGGATCGACTCGATGGGTCGGACTATCCCTGAGACACCGACCGAGTATGCGGATCGGTTTTATGGTGATTACATCAATGCGATCCGGAGTACTTCAACGATTCTTCGTCGGGATATTGATGCTCATGAACGATACCTGTCCATTGGTTTTGACCTGCTCAACTCTGGATATGCGCGCCCTCGTGCCGACAGCTTGATTCAGGACACAACGAAGGCGCTTGCTTACTTCGATGGGAGTCTTGAAGGTGTTCAAGAGTGGGAACGACTCAAACGATTCCGAGGGATGGCAATCTTGGAAATCGCACGCCGGGATGAGTTGCTTGAGGATGACCAGTACCCGCTTGCGGTTGATGACCTTGAGCGGGCGCGAGCAGCGATGCCAGATAATGCAGAAGTTGCGATTGCTGAGATTTCGATGAAGGCGATTGTTGGCAACAAGGACCTGAAGGATATTGATTTTCAAGGGAGAATCGATGTCCTTGATTCGGGTATCGCACTGGCAGATGCATTTTTAGATCAGTATCCTGATAATGCTGATATGATGATCCAGAAGGTGTACTTGAATGTCAATCGTGATCGTCAGGTCATCTTGATGACCCTGCCTCAAGAAGAACAAGCAGAAGCGATCGCTGGGGCATTTGTTTCGTACTCCGAGCAGATCCAAGCAATCGGCGATCTTCTCTTGGGCAGCGAAAAAGACCAGCTCGATATTAAGTTACTTAAAAAGTTCTACGGCATGGAACTCACGATTGCTCGCCAATCTGATCTTGTTATATCGCGTCAGTTGATTGATTCGCTTGTTGACAATCATTCTGAGGATGCAGAAACCCTGATGATTGCGGGCAAGATTGCCAAGGATGTTGGTGATACGGATGAAGCGCTTGGTTGGTTTGCACAGGTTGATGATCTTGAGACCCAGCCTTTGAGTTACACCGGACTTCGTCAATACGAGTTCAAGCGCCAAGCGTTGCAGTCCCAAGCGACCATCCGGATTGATCGTGCACTGAGCATCGATGCGGAGGCAACCGATCAAGAGCGTGAATCAATCATCGCACAAGCGATCGCGAGCCGAGATCGGTATGCGGGAGCAGTCACGGAAGAAGAACTGAGATTGATGCTCCTCGATGGCAAACTCGCACGAGCTCAAGGCGATCTTGATAACGCGCTGCGTTTGTTTAAGCGATACAACGAGCAGACACAGCGATTGAGTTCGGAAGGACTTTGGCAAGAGGGCGGCACCGCGTCGCAGCTTGGTCAGTACGGGATTGCTCGCAAGGCGTTCCGCGAACTGATCCCGATTGATAACTCGAATCGCAAGCTCTTCGCGATGCTTTCACTTGCTCAGATAGATGAGCAGCTGCAGGACTTTGAAGCAGCAGCAACAACCTACAACAATATTCTTGATTTGAATCCAAATGTTGAAGCAGCAATTAATGGTCTTGAAAACGCGAATAGACGTATTAACCCTGAGCTGAACGATGACCCAGAGCTTGTTGCGATTTATACATCGCGCAAGATGCGTCAGGGCACCTCGGATATTCCTGCGGACTACGCGGGCGCGATCGAGTTGCTCCGCAATGAGATCATCAAGCTTGATTACAGTCCTCGGATTACCCAGGAGCTTGCATCGTTGCTTTTTGATAGTAATGACATCGAGAATGCTCGTGTTATTCTCTCGAAATCCCTTGAGAAAAACCCCGATGATGAGATGCTTCAACGAATGGTTCAAGCTGCGAGTTCATCGGATTCGACTGATATTCTGATTGAAATGATCCGCTTGTCAGATCGCCAACCTATTGAAAAACTGCTTGGAATTGCTCGTATTGCAGCGGATCGGGATCGGCCTGAACTCCTTGAGACAACACTCGCGGAGCTCAACACTCTCGATCCTGAGAACAAGCAAGTGATCGAGATGAGTTTCATTGGAGCCCTCAAAACTGGAGACACTGCCAAGGCGCAGGAGCTTTCAAACACTCCAAATTTGAGCGCGACTGAGCGGCTGAGCTTCCAAGCACGATTGGCAGCATCACAGAATGATCTTGAAAAAGCGGTGACTTTATTGAATCAGGCGGTTGCATCGGGTGTTGCTGATGCGTCTGTGTTCCAGATGCTCGCTGTGTTCCATCGTGAGCTTGGGAATCCTGAGGAAGCGATCCAAGCCTTTGAGAGCTCGCTTGCGATTCGTCCTGATAACTCACAGACAATTACAGAGTATGTGCTGACATTAATCCAGAACAACCGTTATGAAGATGCGTTGAGCACTGCTCGACGTCTTCAGCGTTATGCGACATCAAACCCTACTTTTATGAGTTTGTGGTTAAATCTAGAGTCTGTCAATGGCGGTGAACAAGGCCGCGACTTTGCGATCCGTCAGCGAGAGCGTATGCTCGAGCTGAATCCTACAGAAATAGAGAACCGGTACCAGCTCGCTCGTATGTACATTGCATCAAAGGAGTGGGAGAAATCACGCGTACAGATTGATTACCTCCGTGATCTCAATGACCAGCTTGTCTTTGTAGAACTCGATGCGCTCTGGCACGCAGATCAGGGTGTGATTGATAATGCGGACGGCGTTGCGATGGCAAACAATGTGTTTGCCAAGTACATCGAGGGACTCAAACAACCCGTCGGGTCCGAGCCTTATGTGCTTGCGGCTGAGTTTATGATTGGTCGTGGGCGAGCAGATCTGGCGGTGCTTGCTGCGACGGAAGCAGAGAAGCACCAATCGAGTGACACCATGCTTGGTTCAAAGCTCTTGGGTGATCTGTATACCCGGATCAACAACCTGAGTGAAGCGGTCAAGGCATTCAATAAGGTCATTGAGAACGATGCCGATCCTGATTATACGATTCATTATCGTTTGGTTGAAACGCTCACACGATTGGGTCGTTTCGAAGAGGCAAACACTGTCTTTGCCAAACTTCCTGAGGACAAGAAGAGTTCGATGATTTCGATGATCCTTGCTGCGGACATTGCGACGGGTCTTGGAGATCGAATCAAAGCGGGCAGTTTGCTTGATGATGCGGTTTCTCAGCATCCGAATCAGTCATATGTCTACATCAAGCGTGCAGAATCCATGATCGGTGACGAGACGCTCATCAATGACTTGCTTTCTGATGTATCGCGTGCGATTGATCTGCGTCCTGATGACTGGCGTGCGTACCGAGTGCGTGCTGCAGGATATCTCGCGATTGATCGAAGAGAGGATGCACTGAAAGATTTGAAAGCGACTATCCGGCTCAACCCGGCGCTCGACAAATCGATCTTTAGTGTGCTCAATGAACTGATGGGAATGTCTGGTCGATCTGGCGAAGCACTCGACTTTGCTCGCGAAGCGGTGTCTCGTCGTCCGGATGATGCGACCTTGATGGCGCGCATGGGCGGCTTGTTCGCATCACGAGAAGATTGGTCCAAAGCCGCTGAGCTTTACAAAATGGCATGGGACAAACGACATTCTGTCAATGACGGCGCGGTGTATATTGATTCATTGGTACGAAAATCCCCCCCTGATGCGAAAGCTGCCAACGAGGTGATCACTGAGTTGTCAAAGATGGTGGGTGATATCAATGAGAGCGCGGGTCTATTGGCAGCGCAGGCGTTGGTTCTGCAAGCGCGTGGTCGCGATGACTTTGCTCAACAGCAAATGACCAAGGCATTCAATCTTGCAATGAACGATGACGGCGATTTGATGAACTGGGCGGGCAACCTTTCTCGTTACTTCGAGGGTCAGGGCGCTGAGCCGCATGTGACTTACCTCGAGGCGCTCAAACGCCGGAACACCGATCCAGAGTTAAACGCTTGGCTTGATTTGTTCATTGGGATGAGTCTTGTGCAAGAGAATGGATCAGATGAGAAAGCCTACACGATTTTCAAACGACTCCAAAGTTATTCCGATAACCAAACCATCCAACTCCAGGCATTTCAGATTCATGGTTCGAGCTTGTTTGCGGAGGACCGCTTCGCGGACGCTGCGGCGGTCTGGGAACTTGGTCTTGAATCATTCTCGGACGATTGGGGCATGAACAATAACCTGGCGTATGTGTACTCCTCGAAGCTTGATCGCTTGGAAGATTCACTTGCTTTTGGACAAAAAGCTCTTGATAAGAACATTGCTCGGAGTGAGGCGTACGAAACCATGGCGGGTATCTACATCCAGCTTGAAAAGCTCGATGAAGCGGAGCAAATGATCCAGGAAGGATCATTGTATATCCGCTCTATCGAGTCACGGGTTACGATGCTGCTCACCGCTGGGCGACTCGAGATCGCTCGAGGCAACTTGACCGAAGCTCGGTCAAAGCTCAATGACGCTCGATCGGTGCTGCGGGCATCTCCAACGGCATATCCCAATCTTGAGAAAGACATTGATACATTCGAGGCAGAATTTGAATCAGCCCAAGGCTGATCGAACCGACGAAGAAAAGATACACCCGAAGGTCAATGATTGGCCTTCATATTCTCGGACGATCGAGAAGACAACGGAGCAGCGACATGAGCAATCAACAACCAAACCGCCCACAAGGTGGACCTGCCCGTCAGGGCATGGCGCCGGCGCCATCTGGCTCTGGCCCGGGCGCAGCGTTTGATCCTATTAAGATGCTCCAGAAGTACAAGTATGTGCTTGTTGCTGCGATTATCTTTGGTGTGTTCTTCGGGTATGGTTCGCATGTTTTGCTCCGCAAGTTTATGCCTGGGTTCAAATCAACCGTGCTCTTTAAGTGCACTCCGGTTGAAACTGATATTCAGGTGATGGCATCGGCAACGATCGATGAAGACGAAATGGCACGGTTCATGGGCACCCAGGTTCAGCTTATTAAAGGTGAGCAGGTGATCGCGAGTGTGGTCGCAGACCCCCGTCTTGAAGCAGAAGCACCCAACTGGTATGCGCAGTTTGTTCGCCGTGGTAACTTTGATATTATCGAGGCGTATGAAGAACTCGAAAAGATTATCCGAGCAGGCGCGCTCCCAAACACCTACCTCATCCAGCTTTCAATTCAAGTAGGCGATCCCAATGACGCGGCGGGTCTTGCGGGTTTGATCCGTGAGAACTACACACGGAATCTTTCGACGATCAATAACTCCAATGTGACCAAACGAAAAGAGCTGATCCGCAGAGCGATCTCTGATGCTGACGAAACACTCAAGGAACTGACTTCGAGAAAAAACCGGATCATCCAAGAGCAAGATATCAATACGATCAACTCTGAGCAATCCAATCAGGCAGAGATGCTTTCATTGGTGAACGCTCAGATCATTAACAATCAAGCACAGATCGACTCTACACAAGTCATCCTTGCGCTCGACGAAGCACAACTCAAGCGAGACGGTGCGGTACAGTATGATTCGACATTACGCGAGCAGGTTGAGAACTCTCCGGCGATCATGAATCTCAAGCAGCAGGTCACCACTTTAAAGACCACGATGCTTGCGCTTAAGGCTGAGGGGATAAAAACTGAACACCGGTCTTATCGTCAGGTCATCAATCAGCTCGAAGCGACTGAGCGTGAGCTTGAGAATACTCGTGAAGCTTTGTTGAGCAACCTGTTTGAGGCTCGGATTGATTCAACCCGTCTGATGCTCAAACAGCTCAGGGCGCAGATCGAAGAGTTCATGTCCAAGTCTGAAGAGCTCCAAACGAAGCTCAATGAGTTGACACGGACATCGGAAGAGATTGAAGAAATCCGCCGACAGACAGATAGCACGCTTTCACTCAAAGCAGAATACGAATCTGATCTCGCGGAACTCGGTGCCGCAGCGGGACTTGATACCGCGAACCGAATTCAGGTTTCAAAGCGTGAGAATGTCCCTGATCGTCCATCATTCCCGGTGCTCAAGATCATGATCCCTGCGGGCGTATTCTTGATCACTGGATTGACCGCAGGTTTGATTGTGATCTTTGAGGTTATGGATCAACGCATTAAGAGTGCTGCGGATGTTGCGATGATCCCACGCACAAGGATCTTGGGCATTATCCCAGATGCGGATGAGGACCCGGCGAATCACACCTCAATCGAAACGCTGTTCATGGATAGCCCCAACTCGGTGCTCGCGGAACATTTCCGCCAACTCCGTACCAAGATCACCAAGAGCATGGGAGCTCATGGACACAAAACATTGCTTGTTGCGGGCGCGATGCCAGGATCTGGTGCGACGAGTGTCGCGACCAATATTGCGCAAGCATGTATGGCAGCGGGCAAAAACACCCTGATCATTGACACAAACTTCCGCAGAGCTCGTATCCATACCGCGTTCGGACTCCTTGAGTCTCCGGGACTTGGCGAAGCGCTTGCGGGTGATCAACCGATCACCGATTGCATCCAGAAGACCACAACCAAAGGACCAGACGTGATGGCGGCGGGTGCTCGGAACCTTCGGGTTGTCGAACGCCTGGGTACCCAGGCGATGGGCCAGGTGCTTGCTGAAGTTTCGACGATGTATGATGTTGTGATTCTTGATGTTGCACCTGCGATTGTTGCTGGTGACGCGATTACGCTTTCAAGTCAGGTCGATGCAACGATGCTCGTTGTGCGTGCGATGTCTGAAAAGCGTGGTCAGGTTGCTCGCTTGAAGAACGAACTGAGCGACAATCGCGCCGAGTTCCTTGGTGTGCTTGTCAATGGAGTTCGATCGTCAGCAGGCGGATACATGCGCAAGAACATCCGTACATCGCATCAGTATCAAGCACTGGACAACGAACAAACATCGTAAGTTGCTTGTGTGATCCTTGATTCATCTTCCTTGTTCTTTGTGAGTGTGACCTTTGGCCGATCCAAACCAATCCCGTCAAAAACCAACCCGTGTTGGGCATGCGTTGGTCACCGGCGGCGCTGGATTTATTGGTTCGCATCTAGTCGAACATCTGTTGAAACAGGGTCTTCAAATCACGATCATCGACAATCTGTCCACCGGCCGCATTGAGAATCTCAACGCGGTGATCGATTCCGTCCGTTTCATCCAAGCGGATCTCGATGTAGGACTCGCACAGCTCCAAGCAGAGGTTGACGCGGGCAACTCGGATATCCAATTCACAGAAGTTTATCATCTGGCAGCAGCGGTCGGTGTTAACCTTGTGCTTGATGATCCGATCAACTCTATCAAAACGAACATCCATCAGACGGATGCGCTCTTCGAGTTTGCGATGAAGAATGGGTCCCCACCTACTCTGATTGCATCCTCCTCTGAAGTCTACGGCAAACCCGGAACAAGCGTTTTCAACGAAGACGACGACCTGCTCTTTGGTCCGACGACTGTCACTCGGTGGTCGTATGCGCATGCCAAAGCGATTGATGAACACCTCGCATTGGCGTACTGGCACCAGCACCAACTCCCGACGGTTGTGTGCCGATTCTTCAATACCGTTGGACCACGCCAGATCGGTAAGTACGGGATGGTGCTTCCACGCTTTGTTGAATCTGCGATGAAGAATCAAGAAATCAAAGTCTTCGGAGATGGAACCCAATCACGGTGTTTCTGTGATGGGCGCGATGTGATCACGGCACTGCCTGAGATGATCCGGAATACGGATTGCTTTGGACGCGTGTTCAACATTGGTTCAGATCATCCGATCTCGATCATCGAACTCGCGCAATGCGTTATCAGAACACTTGGATCATCATCGACGATCGAGTTTGTCCCCTACTGCGATGCATACCCCGCGGGGTTTGAGGATTTGCGTCATCGCAAACCGGATCTTGACCGGATCCGTCAAGCGGTCGGGTTTGAACCCAAGTTTAAAATCGAACAAACGATTCAAGACCTTGCGGATGAAATCGCTGGTGCCCAATCACCGATCACACAAGGGGGCAGCTGATGCAACCTGATATCGGTGCGATCCCTGAGTTTGGATCGGTCAATAACCTTGATATCCCGATGAGCATTCCGATGGATGCGCCGGTGGAAGAAGGCCTCACGATGGGGTCTGGCATTGCGCAATCTGCAATTGATCAGCTCGATGTCCTTTCGGGATATATCTTGGTGTTCGCGGTTGCGTTTTTAGTGACTGTGCTTGTCACCCCACTGGTACGCAGGCTTGCGGTTGCCAATGGGATTGTGGATCATCCTTCTGAAGCTCGCAAAATTCATAAGTTGCCTATCGCTTATCTTGGCGGTGTCGCGGTCTACCTTGGGATCATCGCGGCACTTGTGTTTAGTTATATCGCAACGGATATCAGTGGGTTGATTGATTATCACCCGATGCGCAGCGAGCACATGATCGATGGGATGTTCAATCCGATCGTGCCGCCTTGGATTGCGCTTGGGATGACCTCGATTGTGCTTGTTGGATTGCTTGATGATGTGACGGGGATTCCTCCTCGTGTGAAACTCGGCGGGCAGTTGGTTGCTGCTGCGGCATTAGCGCTCGGGAATGTTGGTACCAATGTCGCGGCGGGTGTGCTTACACCGACTTTGGGACGGCTGCTCGATAACCCTGAGCTGGTATATCAGATTCCTATGCCGATCAATATCCCGATGATGGGTGCTGAAATTCAGCTCGATATAATCTATTGGACGGGCACTGCGATCATCGCGATCTTTGTGCTTGGCGCATGTAATGCGTCGAACTTTATCGATGGGCTTGATGGTTTACTCACTGGAGTGACTTCGATCGCGATGGCAGGACTTCTTGCGATTGCGCTCACGCTCGCGATTATGGATGACGGCGTGTTTGATGCGCCCCGCATTATCTTTGGGCTTGCGGTGCTTGGTGCGTGCTTGGGGTTCTTGCCTCACAACTTTAATCCTGCGTCGATCTTCCTTGGGGATACAGGTTCGCTATTACTTGGGTACTGCAGCGCTGTGATGATTTTGTCGCTTGGTGATACCGGCAAGACTTGGCTTGTTGCTGCGGGATTGATTATCTATGCAATCCCCATCATCGACACCGCGTTAGCGATCATCCGACGGAAGCTCGCTGGACGGAAGATGTCTGATCCCGATGCGGACCATCTGCATCACATGCTCAAACGAGCGTTTGGTGTCAAAGGCGCTGTGTTCTCACTCTATGGGATCGGGCTTGTGTTCTGCGTGCTCGGTGTCATGCTCAGTTATTTCCGTGGCCGAATTATCTACGCACTCACATTGATGATCGCATCGTACATCGGTGTCTATGCGATCAAGGTTGCTCGTCAATCACAGCTCACGCTTCAGGCGAACGGGCTCAAGTCGATCCCGATCAAGGACAATGAAAAAACTGAATCACCTGAGAATGATTCAGCTGCTTGATTCGCTGATTGAACACACCCAAATATATTGTTTGGTTTTTTATTCGATTGCAAACTTGATGGTTGCTTTGGCATCCTTGAGTGCTTCTCGTGCCTCTTCTTCCGAACGGATCATTCGTCCACCGACATTGATTTTGAGCGTTGGACGCTTCTTATCGTGCTTGCCGATGACCCACCCTTCGGTGAGCATCACTTCGAGCACCTGCATGTAGTAGAATGTGTTGAGATTTACCGCGCCGCCTACAGAGATTCGTTGAACGACTTCCAAGATTCCATTATATATATCCTGGAGATCGGATTTGCGTTCGAGAATCTCGATCATCGTTTTCCATGATCCTGTCACAGGCAATACCGCGCCGGCGCGTTGATAACACTCCACCTGGTGGATGCGTCCAGCACGCAGCGACCCTTGCTTGATTTTTTCGGCATTGGCAAGGTTGAGTTTGAACTTATTGAGCTTGGAGATTTGGAACTTGGTTTTCTTGCCGCTGAATCGTTCGACGAGCTGTTTGGATGAACCGATATCAAATGCACCGAATGCTGCTGTTTCGATGTGTTGATTTGTAAACCCGCCTTGGGCGAGCCAACGCCATGCTTGCGCGGGGTTGAGATTCAATCCCGCGTCTTTGGCGATGTCCTTGCAGTAATCTTGAAGGTCGGTAAACCGTCCATTCGCGGCGTACCAATACTCTGCGAAACGGATGTGTTGATTGATATTGCGTCGACCTTTTTCGTCGTAGGTTTTTTTGATCCAATCCGCATCGAGTTCTCCATGCTCGACTTCAAGGATTGCATACGCCACTTCACGCGCGGTACCATGCGCCAGGGTCATACCCGCCGCAAGGATCGGATCGGCGAACCCGGCTGCTTCACCACAGATCCACCAGTTCTCTCCCGTGAGTCGATCGGCAAGATGTGACCAGTTCTTTGTCGAGAGCACTTCGCCGCCGGTGTCGCTTTTGGCATCCTTGAGTAACACGGCGATCTCGGGTTGTTCCTTGATCGCTTTCTGATACAACTCTTTTGGTGATAAACCGGACTCTTTGTAATACGAACTCGGGCAGATAAAACCAACCGATGCGCGTGATGGTCCCAGTGGGATAAACCAGATCCAGCCATAGCTCAGGGACCGGACCTGCACGCGTGTGCCCCCGATTCCGATCTCGATCGCCCAAGTCGCGTTGTCGTAGTAATCCCAGAACGCGACATTGCGAAGATGCGTAGGCGCTTCGCTTTCGACACCGAGTGCTTTGCGGAGCACCGCAGCATCACCTGATCCATCGACATAGTGCTTGGCACGAACAGTTTTGCCATTGCTCAGGACCAGTCCCAAGATTTTATCGCCTTCCATGAGCACTTCACGGACCATTGTTTCTTCGTGGACATCGACGCCGACGGATTCTGCATGACGGAGGAGAA
Source organism: uncultured bacterium (assembly GCA_963976235.1). GTDB lineage: Bacteria > Planctomycetota > Phycisphaerae > Phycisphaerales > UBA1924 > UBA1924. The sequence continues at coordinate 3,701 of CAXBJM010000013.1, read as the reverse complement.
TATCGTCATACCGATCGCGTTCGACCTGAAATGCCGTATGTTGGCGCTGACCTTGGTATTTGGCAGGTCGTTCTTCGTCGATGAACTCTTCTGCGGGATAAAAATCAAAGTCCCATGCGTCGGCGTCTTTGCCCCAGGTGTAGGAACCGCCGAGTTTGATCGGGAAGTTGGCTGCTTCTACTTTGTCCCAAACACCCATCTCATCAAGGATTCCACTAATTCCTGGAAGCTGGGATTCACCCACATGCTCACGAGGGAACTTGGCTTTTTCAATAATCATGACGGAAAGATCAGGATTATATTTCCGAAGCAGTGTGCTCACTGTCGATCCGGAAGGGCCTCCACCCACAATCGCGACATCAACATGAACGTCATTTGATCCCGGTGACCCATCGGTCTGATTCGATTCGTTGCTCATAACCCATTTCTCCAACGCATGGTCCCTAGAATAGTTACACAAACACTATAAAAACCTGTTTCGCATAGTATACATTAGATCGGAGTTCACCAATGTCCCTATCCAATCGAAAACCATTTGTCGGCGGCAACTGGAAAATGAATACCAACATCGCTCAAGGCACTGCCTTGATTGAGGCACTCAAGGGTGGGCTCAAGACGGACGCGGTCGATATCGCGGTGTATCCGCCGTTCGTGTATATCCGTGAGATCGCATCAAAGGCTCAAGGGTCTGATATTCATGTCGGATCACAGGATTGTCGACAGGAACCAAACGGCGCATTCACGGGGGAAGTTTCGATCGATATGCTGAAAGACTGCGGGGTAAAGAGTATCCTCACCGGACACTCCGAACGCCGACATGTGATCGGTGAGTCGAATGAACTGATCAATCTCAAAACCAGAGCGGCAATCGCGGGCGGGATCCAAGCGGTGCTTTGCATCGGTGAAACCCTTGATCAGCGTGAAGATGGGAAGACTGATTCTGTGAATGAATCCCAAATCCGATCAGGCCTCGAAGGCGTATCAAAGACTGATCTCTCGATGGTTGTCATCGCATACGAACCAGTATGGGCGATTGGCACCGGGAAAACCGCAACCCCAGAGGATGCACAGAACGCGCACGCAGCGATCCGCGAGTTGCTTGCCAATATGTACGACCAAGACGCGGCGGACGCGATGCGGATCATTTACGGCGGTTCCATGAAACCGGGCAACGCCAATGAGCTGATGGCGATGCCAGATATCGACGGCGGCCTCATTGGTGGTGCAGCACTCAAGGCAGAGGATTTCCTCGCGATTATCGATGCTGGAGCTGCTCAAAGGGTCTAAATCCAGATTCTTGTGGATCGAGAGAACCGCAGAACACGACAAATTGACTGAATGATCGACTCGATGCGCCTAGACTTCCCACCGCCAATGCAGCAGTGATGTGTTGGTGTAAAGACTTGCCATTTCAGGAGCAACGCGTGCCGATTTTCGCTCATATATCTGATTCCATGCTTGCTGCAACCAGCGCGAGTACAACCGCAGTATCACCGATCCCGACACTGAGCGCCTTGAGCCCAATCGCGGTGAACCTGCTTGTTGGTGCGTTCTTGATTATCTGTGTCGTGATGATTCTGATTGTGCTCATTCAGCGTCCCCAAGGCGGCGGACTCAGTGGTGCATTCGGCGCCGGCGGTGGCGGCGGGAGCAGCGGCGCAGGACAAACCGCGTTTGGTACCAAAACCGGCGATGTCTTGACATGGGCAACCATCGGCATCTTCGTTGCATTCCTCCTCTTTGCGATTGGTCTCAACTTTGTGACCCGACCAGATCGCACGGACCCAACAGAAACAATAATCAGTGCACCTGCGGGGACTCCTGTCGAATCGATTGGTGATCCTGAGAATGCCGATACAGAAAACCCTGACGCCGATGGTGTTGAAACGGTTGAAGATGCGATTGAAGACGCAGGAACTGATACTTCAGTTGAGGAAGTGATTGATGATGTTCAAGACGACATCACCAATGAATCCCCAGAGACACCAGCAGACGAGAGCTGATTCCATTACACTATCTATCATCTACGCCTATCGCGTTGAGCAATGAACTCAGGCATCGAGCATGAGTGTCTGTTTGAGCAAGCAACGAGGAGCACTTCGTGATTCGAAGCATGACCGGTTTTGGAGACGCATCGAACAATGACGCCGGATCGGTGTACAGCGTTGAAGTGCGATCAGTCAATAACAAGTTTCTCAAGACCTCGATCCGGATCCCGGATCGGTTCGCATCCCTTGAACCCGAGATCGAACAAATTGTTCGCGCAACGGTCGCTCGTGGATCCGTGACGGTAACCGTCAACTGCACCGATACCGATGAAGGTGCAGCACAAGATATCAACGCGCCTGCGCTCCGCAAATACGCCCAGCAAGTTGCTGACGCGATCGGGACGCCGATAGAATCGGTGTCGATTGCTGATCTTGTATCATTGCCCGGAGTGCTTTGTCCGCCGAGTGATGAAGACACCCGTCTTGAGCGCGCCCGAGTTGCGGTTTCGCCTTTGGTAAAGCTTGCACTTGAGCATCTGGTTGCGATGCGAACCCGTGAGGGGATCTCGCTTCACGATGATCTTGTCGGGCATCTCGATTTCATCAGCGAGCGTCTTGATGAGATCCAGGTCATCGCGCCGCGTGTGATCAAGGACTACGAGTCTCGCCTTAAAGCACGCATGGAATCATTGATTTCCGATGCGGGTGTTGAGATCGAACAAGCGGAAATCCTCCGCGAGATCGCGGTCTATGCAGAAAAAACGGACATTGCTGAAGAAATTGCTCGTCTGAGTGAGCACTTGATTCATTTCAAGGACCTGCTCGCAGATGAGGGATCGCGTCCGCTTGGTCGGACGATGGATTTCTTGTCCCAAGAACTCTTGCGTGAAGCGAACACCATCGCGAGCAAAAGCCCGGACGCGAAGATGAGCCGATTGATTGTTGAGATCAAGGGTGCGATTGATCGCATCAAGGAACAGGTTCAGAACGCGGAGTGAATACGCTGTAACTGAATATGAACCGGTGAGAAATCGGTCAACAACTCAAAGCCAATTATCGTCCCCATTGCTTGGAGAACCTGTGCCCCCATCACGCTTGCAACTGACTCAGCGTGAAATTGACAGCACGCTCGCGCGGTATTCGATTGGGAAGGTGCATTCGATACATGAACTCGCTGCGGGATCGGTGATGTCTCCCAAAGTGGTCATTGAGAGTGAGCGAGGGAAACTTCTGCTCAAAAGAAGGGCCAACGGGCTCGATATCCCTGCACTCGTCGCGTTCTCGCACGAAGTCATTCTGGGTTGCTTGGAGCAAGGCGTCTGCATCCCCCCGTTGCTTGCCACATCCGACAACCAGAACTCGATGGTACAACTTGGAGATCAGGTCTACGAACTCTTTGTGTTTATTGATGGGTCAGCGTACGATCGCGCGCCGACTGTGATCCGATCCCATGCAGCACAAGCGGGTGCGTTGTTGAGTGAGTTACACCTTGCGTTTGATCAGATCACAACGACCTTTGAACCTGCACGCGAGACATCTGCGTTGAATCTGTCGCGTGTTGAGTTGCTCTCTGATCCTACGCTGCACATTGAACAAAGTACGATCGATCATCTCAGGCGGATGATCAGCTTTGGGGATGAACTCCTCCGGGCAAATGCTGATCCCAACAAACTTGTCCACGGCGATTGGCACCCGGGGAACATGATCTTTCGG
>CAXBJM010000012.1:0-58081 GCA_963976235.1 uncultured bacterium | reverse complement strand
TACCAGCATCCGGTCATGCTCAACCGTGCACCGACGCTTCACCGTATGGGTATTCAGGCATTCGAGCCTGTGCTTGTTGAAGGCAACGCGATCCGTCTCCATCCATTGGTGTGTGGTGGATTCAATGCGGACTTCGACGGAGACCAGATGGCGGTCCACTTGCCGTTGTCAGTTGAAGCACAAGCCGAAGCGCATGTGCTGATGCTTTCGACGAACAATGTGTTCTCGCCTGCGAATGGTTCACCGATTATCAATGCGTCGCAGGACATCGTGATGGGTATCTACTACATCACCACGACGCTCAATGTGATTTCAGAAACTGATGAGAAAGACATCCCACGTTTCAAGGATCGCCATGAAGCGATTCTGGCCTACGACATGAAGAAGATCGGGATTCATGACATGATCTCGGTTCGTCTTGAAGGCTTTAACATGGTGGTCAACAAGGAGACCGGTCCGATTGAAACCATCCCTGAGCATGGTCGCTTGGTGACCACGATCGGTCGTATCTTGTTCTCTGAAATCCTTGATCCGGGCATGCCGTTCTACAACTGTGCGATCGGTAAGAAAGGTTGTGCACGCGTGATTGACGATACTTACGAGTATTGTGGCCGTGCATCGACAATCAACTTGCTTGATAACCTCAAGGACTTGGGATTCAAGAACGCGACACTCGCGGGCTTGTCCTTCGGTGTGACTGACCTTCGTATTCCTGAAGAGAAGGATGCGTTGCTTGATGCTGCTCAGAAGAAAGTGAACCGCGTCGAGAAGAACTTCGATCGTGGTATCATCACTGAACGCGAACGATACAACCAGTTGTTGGATATCTGGTCACATTGTCGTGAAGAACTCACGGTTGTGTTGATTGATACCCTTCGCGATGACCGCCGTCATGCGGACGGGTCGTATGCAAGTATTACCGAGAAAGAGGGCGAGAAGTTCTTGAACCCGGTGTACTTGATGAGTGACTCGGGTGCTCGTGGTAATGTGTCTCAGATGCAGCAGCTCGCGGGTATGCGTGGTCTGATGGCGAAACCATCGGGTGAGATTATTGAAACTCCGATTCGTGCGAACTTCCGTGAAGGTCTGCACATTCTTGAGTACTTCTCATCTACTCACGGTGCTCGTAAGGGACTGGCAGATACCGCACTCAAGACTGCGGACTCTGGTTACCTGACTCGTAAGCTTTGTGATGTTGCACAATCAGTTATTGTTTCCGAGCATGACTGTGGTTCACGCCGGGGCATTATGAAGCGTGCGGTCTACAAGGGCGAGCAGATTGATGTGACACTTACCGAGCAGGTCTTTGGACGCGTCTCGGTGAATCCGGTGCTCAATCCTCGTACGCAAGAGAAGATCATTGACGCGAATGAAATGATCAGCGAAGAATCTGCTCGCATGGCAGAAGAAGCAGGGGTCGATGCGATTCTTGTTCGTTCACCTTTGACCTCAGAGTCAGCGACGGGTTGTTCGGCACTCGATTACGGCATGGATATGTCAACGGGCAAGCTCGTTGAAGAAGGCATGGCGGTCGGTATCATCGGTGCTCAGTCCATTGGTGAACCGGGTACTCAGTTGACCATGCGTACTTTCCACTCTGGTGGTATTGGTACGCGTGCGGTTGTTGATACCGAATATCGTGCGCTCAACAATGGCACCATCGAACTCCGTGATTGCAACGATGTTCCAGTCAAGGACGAAGACGGTAATGATTGTTCTGTATCACTCAAGCGGAACGGCGAACTCGCGATTATTGATGAGAACGGTAAGGAACTTGAAAAAACCAAGATCCCATACGGTGGATTCATCTATGTCAAGAGTGGCGATACCGCCAAGCGCGGATCGGTCCTAGTCAAGTGGGACCCTCACCGTACGCCGATTCTTGCAGAGAAGGCTGGTCGCGTTGAGTTCGTTGACATCGAACTCGGTGAAACCGTGCGTGAAGAAGATGCTGGCCGTGGATCGAAGGCACTCGTTGTCATCGAGCACAAAGGTGATCTCCATCCGCAGATTAATATCGTCGATGACGAAGGTCACATCCTCGACTTCCATTACCTCCCGGCGAAAGCTCGTTTGGAAGTAACCGATGGCGAAATGATCGATGCAGGTCACATGGTTGCACGTCAGCCACGAGCAGCATCGGGTTCAGCGGACATCGTTGGTGGTCTTCCACGAGTTACGGAAATCTTTGAAGCTCGTAAACCAAAGGATCCGTCATTCATGGCAGAGATCTCAGGTGTTGTCGAGATTCATTCCGACAAGCGTAAGGGCAAGATGACGATCAAGGTGGTCTCTGATTCAGGGATCGAGAAGGATCATCATGTTCCCAACGACAAGCCTTTGCTTGTGCACGCGGGTGACTTCGTGCAAGCGGGTGATCCGTTGACCGAGGGTCCGTTGGTGCCGCATGATATCTTGCGTATTAAGGGCGAAGAGATCCTTTGGCAATACATGCTTGACGAGGTACAAAATGTGTACCGTGCGCAGGGTGTAACAGTCAACGATAAGCATATTGAAATGATCCTCTCACAGATGCTCCGCAAGGTGCGTGTTGAGAATCCGGGTGACACCGTGTTGTTGCCACACGAGATTGTCGATAAGTTCACATTCCGCAAGGTCAACTCTGAGGTTTCAGAGATGGTCCGTGTGACGGATGCGGGTTCGACTCCTTTGCGTGTCAACGACCTTGTGCACAAGGACACCGTCAAAGAAGCAAATGCGAAAGCAGAAGCAGAAGGCGGCGAAATCGCCAAGACCAAGCGGGCACGCCCGGCGTCTGGACGAACCTTGCTTATGGGTATCACCAAAGCAGCGTTGTCCTCGGACTCGTTCCTTTCGGGTGCATCCTTCCAGGAATCAACCAAGGTGCTGACCGAAGCTTCGCTTCGCGGTGCGACGGACGATCTGGTTGGGCTCAAGGAGAATGTGCTTCTGGGTCACCTGATCCCAGCGGGTACCGGTTTCCGCAAGTATCAGGACATCCGTGTCAAGACACTTGTTTCGCCTGAGGAACTCGAAGAGATGGCATTCGAAGATGACTTCTACGACGAGGCAGAGGACGAAGCGGAAGCAATGATCCTTGATGCCGAGATGGAAGTTGAAGCTCAAGCTGCAGAAGATGCGGAGAACGCAGACGACGCAGGTGATGAACTCATCGGTTCGCATGTTGATTCCGATGATGACGACGAAAAGGTCAAAGTTGAGATCCGCGATGTGATCGTCGGCGAAGGCACCACCGAAGCAGCGGAAACCACCGAGGGTTAATCGCAGAACGGTGAGAGAATGATTCCAACACAAGGGCATCCCAATCGGGGTGCCCTTTTTCATGCGTAAGTGGATTCAATGGGTTCAATTAAGGACCAAACGCGCCTACGCTGGGTCTATGCCAGATACAGCAATCTTTGAAGTCTTCCAAACCCCCTCCGATACCCCGTTCGTAATCGAGCATATCGCAGAGGAGTTCACCTCGGTTTGTCCGATCACCGGGCACCCGGACTTTGGTATTGTCACTTTGCGGTACGAACCACGCGCCGCCAAAGACGGCGGCCAGTGCATCGAACTCAAAAGCTTAAAACTCTATTACCACTCGTTCCGCAACGAAGGCAGTTTCTTTGAAGCGGTGACGAATACGATCCGCGAGGATTTGGTGAAGGTGATTGATCCTGTGTGGTTACAGATCGAAACGAATTGGAAAGGTCGCGGCGGTATCCGGTCCGTGATCCGTGCAGACTTTGGTGATGTGCCGGGGCATTATCTGGGGCGATAAGTTAAGAGGGATAGGTTAATTTAAGCCGATCGAATATTGGAATCAAAGTTTGAAGAACATCTGTGTGGTTGTCATGAACTTTTTCCCAGAATCCAGTTGCTTCGAACTCTGGGAATCCAATATATAGATTTAGTTCACCATCATACTCAAAGCCCATATCAATGACCCATTCGGGTTCGACTGTTGGATCGATAACATCAATGAGTTGTACAGAATATAAGCAGGGCTTCCAATCATGGTTTGTTGTTTGGATACGGTACATATCGTACTCAATTCCGATGACACGGTACTTCACACCGTCTTCAAGTTGACTCCATGCGTGTCCATTTTCTGATAGGCAAGGGTCAGGTTTTTTGCGAACAACAATCACGGATAATCCTGGCGTGTTGGACGGATGACGATATCGCAAATATGGACATTTGCGGGTTGGGTGACGATGAAGCTGATGGATCTTGCGATGTCTTCGGGGATGAGGACTGGGCCGAACTTGTCCATGACTTTGCCGAACCCTTCGGGGTCGTACCCTGCTTTGTCTTGGAACTCGGATTTGACGATCGCGGGTTCAATCAAGCTCACGCGGATGCCCGATGGGCCAAGCTCGCGGCGGGCGGCTTCTGCGAGGGAGTTGACAGCGAACTTGGTGCAGCCGTACATCGATGAGAATGGTGAGATGTGCCGGCCGACGGTTGATCCGAGGATCACCAGATCGGTTGGGTGGTTGGTCCAGTCTCGGTTTGCTTGGAGATCGAGGAGCTGGGTTCCCGCTTTGCGGATGAGCTTGGCGACCCCGAGGATGTTGGTTTTGAGCATGGATTCCCATTGATCCATGTCGGATGTCATGACGGACCCGTCGAGCCCGCGTCCGGCGTTGGCGACGACGAGATCGCTCGTGATCCCGAAATGGTCTTGGGGTGCTTTGAGCATCGCGTCGATCGTTGAATCATCAGATGCATCTCCTGGGACGCAGATAGCGCGGGGTTTGCCATCGACAGCACCGAACTGGTCGTTGATGCGCTGGGCGAGCTCGTCGATCCGTTCTTCTCGTCTTGCGTTGAGGACGATTCGGGCGCCTTTGGAGGCGAGGTCGAGGGCGATTGCTTGCCCGATGCCGGCGCTTGCGCCTGTGACGATGGCGACGCGTCCGTAAAGTGGTGTTTGATTGGACATTGTGTGCTCCTGAAGGGTTCTTTGAGTGTATGCGGGTCTCTATGCCGATAGGATGGGGTATGGAAAGTCGCACAGAAAATCATCGTCAAGTCGCTCGGCCGATACTGCTCGCATCTACCTTGTTGATTTCATCTATGATGATCAGCTCAATGGGTGGTTGCAAAGCAGTCCGCGAGCGCCGAGCCCAGCGAGCAGCAGAACGCGAAGCAGCAAACGCGCGGGAACTCCCAAACGGGGATGCACAGGCTTTGGGCGAGTCACACGAGGCATGGATGGAGCGTCAACGAGCTTCGCAATCCGGATCACAAAGCACAGAGCGCGTGAATAGTAATCAGTCGCCATCAACACCCGAAACGCAGATGGTGGTGATTGATGATCGTCCATCGGCGGATGGAAACAACTCTTCAACACGATCGGATGATCCAGAAATTGAGATCGTCGATTCCAATGATGGTCGATTGTTCAATCGTCAATCCAAGGATCAAGCGAGTTACACCCGCGCCGTTGAGTTGCACGCGTCGGGTGATCTCGAAGCAGCGTTGCTTGAGCTTGAGCGAGCGATCGCGTTGAATCCGCAGTTCACACGGGCGTTTCTCGAAGCGGGTGATATTTATATCGAGATGGCGCAATACGAAATCGCAGAACGGCAGTTCGCCAAAGCAGTGCGGAGTGAGCCACGCAACTTTATGGCGCAGTATCGACACGGGCAGGTTCTCCATCATCTTGGACAACTCGAAGATGCAAACCGTGCGTTCCTCCGGGCACTCTCGATCCGTCCTGCGGATTATGATGCAAACATTGGAATATCGATCGTGCTCTTAGAGCTTGGTCGTGTAGAGCAATCATTACCATATGGACAACGCGCTGTGCGGAGCGAGCCCCCAAGCGGGCGCGCTCGCATGCACCTGGGCAATGTATACGCGGCACTCGATCGGCACGAAGAAGCAGTGGTTGAATACCAGCAAGCAGCAGAGTTGATGGACGCACCAACCGCGGGGTTGTTGCTCAATATGTCTGAGTCATTGAATCAACTCCAACGGTACGCGGAGATGGTGGGGGCGCTCGATCAACTCGTTCGGGTTGCGCCCGATGCGATTGCGTATGAACGATTGGGATCTGGATTGTTCCGTTTGCGTCGATACGAAGAGAGCTTGGCTGCGTTTGGGAACTCGTCGGATATCGATCCCACACATTACCCTGCATTTAATGGCACTGCGGTCTGTGAACTCAACCAATACCTTTGGTCGTCAAAGACCGATGCGGGGGCGCGTGAGCGTGCAGTTGAAGCAATGCGCAAGTCCTTGCGTCTCGAACGCAAGCAACCCCGGATTGTGGAGTTGTTGCGTCGGTATTCGAAAGCAGCAAGCACCGAGCGGTAAAGCTATTCATTGAAAAAAATCAAGTTCAAAAAAAGCCTCATCTTTGAGGCTTTATCTATCGACTTATACATAAAGATCAGTCGCAACCGTTTGCATAGATCTGGAGCAACAAGCTGATATCGAAGAAGTTGAAGTTGCCATCATTGGTCAGGTCTGCGCGTGGGTCTTGTGCTGTAAAGCGTGAGAGGAACTGACTGATATCGAAGAAGTTGAGCACGCCACATGGGGGGGCGTAGTCGATCGGGCAGCTGTTATCTGTGGTTGATCGAGATACCCAGGTAACCATATTCCCGAAGAGTGTTTGGAAGTTCGGGTCTTCGATTTGGTTTGCACCGATTGTTGTTGAGAAGTTGACGACTCGGCCGCCACAGATATCCCATCCGACCGCGGCGCCGCCGGTCTCTGCGCCGATTACCCAATCGGAATCATAAAAAACCGTTGCGTTGAGCTTCGGGCGAAGGAATGTTTCGGTGCCACTAAATGAAGTGAGCGGCATGGTGAAGGAGTTGGGGAGACCGTCGGTGAGGAATGGTTCAGCGGTATTGAGTGTGAATGTGATATCAGATGATGTTCTAAATGTCGTTGTCTCTTCGACAGGCATTGCTGCAGCAAGCACCTGGAACACATCACGAGCAGCAACCATCCAGACGACCCATTCGGAGAAAATGATTCCGCCTCCGGCCTGGGTGAAATCGAGGATCATGGACTGTGCATCTACCGGCATGTCGCTTTGTGTCCAGTTCCCGTTCCCTTGGATATAGATCGCGTCGTAGGGTGCGAGATCAACATTGATATCAAACTCCCAGTAGTTCGGTCCGATTGTCGCGATGTGTCCTTGATTTGCCAGTGCAGTAACAAGCGAGTCGTCGGTCGCTTGTGATCCCGCGGAAACAATGAGCACTTCGCCCGCGTTGCATTGTGATGCAAGGAGGAGAGCGCCGATTGATAGTGTGTGAGATAGTTTCATGTTCATTCCCTCTTTCTCTGTTCCCTGATTTTTCCAGACGATCATGCCTGAATATCAAACAGTATATCAGAGATTAAAAAAAAGCAAAGCCTATCTTTGGAGATAGGCTTTGCGTAAGCAGTTGTTTTTTCAGTTGTTTAGAGCGTTTATGGGAAGATGCCGCGGACTTTGTAGACATCGCCGATATGGTCGAGTGCGGATGCAAACGCAGCAGCACGCATTGAACACTTGAGTTCATTGCGACGAGCTAGTGTCCGTTGAGCTGCAACAACCATGTGACGGTTGAGCTCACGGTCGACTTGTTCTGCGGACCAAGTGACTGCGTTCTTGTTCTGTACCCATTCGAAGTACGATACAGTCACACCACCAGCGTTGGCGAGGATCGCGGGGATCACTTCAATACCTTTTTCGTCGAGTTTGCGCTCACCGGATGGGTCACATGGTGCGTTTGCTGCCTCGGCCATAACCTTACAGTCAAGCCATTCAGCTTCAACCTCGGTGACCATTTGTTCGAGTGCACCTGGGATGAAGACTTCCACCGGTGTGCGGTAGAATGCTTCTTTGTCGATGACATCAACACCTTCGAAGCCGCCGATGCCGCCGGTCTTCATGTTGTGCTCGTAGAGTGCCTTACAATCGATGCCGTTGTCATTGCGGATGAAACCGGTGTGGTCTGCGACTGCAACGATCTTGGCGCCCATGTCTTGGAGGATTTGCCCGGCCCAGCCGTTCACATTACCAAAACCGAGCAATGAAATCCGCATGCCTTCTACGGCGATGCCCATACCCGGGAGCATTTCTGCGAGGGTGTCTGCGACACCTTGACCGGTTGCTTTGAGTCGTCCAGCGGATCCGCCGTACTCAACTGGTTTACCGGTAACTACACGGAGCGCATCGTGGTGCTGGTGTGCGGATGACATCATGTATGTATCTGCGAACCATGCCATGATTTGTGCGTTTGTGCCGACATCTGGTGCGGGGATATCAACATCTGGTCCGATTTGGTCCATGATTGCCGAGCAGTATCGACGGGTGAGTCTTTGGAGTTCGCCTTGCGAGAAGTTGCGGGTGTCGACATTGACGCCGCCTTTGCCGCCGCCGAATGGGATTCGGACTACAGCACACTTCATTGTCATGAGCAACGCGAGCGATTTTACATCATCAAGATGAACATCTGGATGGAATCGGAACCCGCCCTTGTATGGGCCACAGGCGTTGTTGTGTTGGATTCGGTATCCCTTGAAGAGGCGGTGATGCCCATCGTCCATCTTCACTGGGAAGTGAACCATGATCTCGTTCTTTGGCTGAGCGAGGATAATCCGTGTGCGATGCTTGAGGTTGATCAGTTCAGCCGAATCAAGCATGGTGTTGACAGTTTGGAAATACAGGTTATTTGGATCGTCTGGGAATCCGAGTTCGTCGGTGACTGATCCGCGGGGGAGTTCAGTAACGGTTGCTGGAGTCATGCTTCACACCCAATCACAATGCACATGATAATCATGTGACACCTGCAGCGGATTCGCTCCTCCGAGAAAAACGGGGAGTCATCCGGTCGCTGCATAGGCCGAATGATCGGCTTTCCAATAAAGCCAATAGATCGTGAATGGTACCCGTTATCGAGCAGTAAACCCAATTCGGACAGAGATGGAAAGTATTTTCGGGGCGACAATTTTCGGAAGATCTGATGCTCATGGTGATCTGCGCAAGAATCTGTCTGTATACGGATCAAAAAGATTCATGAATCATGAGGTATAGAGGGTGGAATTGCTGTTCTAGGCGTGTGTTGCGCTCTATCCTTCTCTTCCCAATCAGGGTTCCATGATGGATTCTGATTGGAGGCCGAAACTTTGCGCTCGGAAGGTCCGTGTGAGCAAAGATATTTTACCCAAGCCGCACCGTATGTACGGTGCAATCTCACCAAGCGATTGCGTTTGATGAGATACAGGGACACACGCTGCTGAATCGGCCTATCAGTTGCGGAAGCACCCCTGTGATACTCGAAAGAGTATGGAAGGACTATATATGATCGATGAGAATCTGATCGCGTCGTTGGACATCGCAGATGATGAAACGATGGCTTTACTCGGTGAAGCATTCGGCGAGAGCGCCGGAACCGATACGCGGATGGACACGATCCTTTCCGAACAAGACACCGACCTCACCGCTGGCAAGCTCATCAAGGGCAAGGTCATCGGATTTGCAGGTGACGATGTTGTTGTTGAAGTTGGACTTAAGAGCGAAGGTCTGATCCCTCGTGAAGAGTTCTCGGCGATGACCGACCTGAAGATCGGCGACGAAGTCGATGTGCTCCTTGAATCGCTTGAGGGCGAAGACGGGCTCATCGAGCTTTCCAAGCGAAAAGCAGATCGTCAGATCGCTTGGCAGCGCATCGTCGACACCACCAAAGAAGAAGATGTCGTCGAAGGTACCGTCATGCGGAAAATCAAGGGCGGCTTGCTCGTTGATATCGGCGTGCCTGTATTCCTTCCTGCATCACAGGTCGACATCCGTCGCCCGCATAATCTTGATGAGTTCATCGGCCGTAAGGTCCGTGCAGAGATTCTCAAGATCGATACCGAGCGTCGCAACATCGTGATCTCGCGTCGTAAGCTCGTCGAGCACGAACGATCAGCAGCGAAACAAAACCTCATGTCCAACCTTTCCGAAGGTCAGGTCATCACTGGTACCGTCAAGAACATCGCCGACTTCGGTGCGTTCGTTGACCTGGGTGGCATTGATGGTCTCTTGCATATCACCGATATGTCATGGGGTCGGATCAATCATCCATCAGAACTCCTCAAGATCGACGATAAGGTCGAGGTTAAAGTCCTCAACATTGATCGTGAGAAGGAAAAGATCGCTCTTGGTCTCAAGCAGACCGAGTCCTCCCCATGGGAAGAGATCGAAGCCAAGTTCCCAGTCGGTTCACGCATCAAGGGCGAAGTGGTCAACATCATGTCCTACGGTGCGTTTATCCGCCTCGAAGATGGCATTGAAGGATTGGTCCACATCTCCGAGATGTCATGGACTCGCCGCGTGAACCATCCATCGGAAATCGTCACCGCTGGTGAAGAGATCGATGTGGTAGTACTCGAAATCGATAAGAACAAGCAAGAAATCTCGCTTGGTATGAAGCAGACCGAGGTCAACCCTTGGGAACTCGTTTCCGAGAAGTACCCAAACGGGACCATCGTTACTGGTACGATCCGCAACCTTGCCAACTACGGCGCGTTTGTTGAAATCGAACCAGGCATCGACGGGCTCTTGCATATCTCCGATATGTCATGGACCAAGAAGGTCACCCATCCAAACGAGCTCTACAAGAAGAGCGACGAGGTTGAGTGTGTGGTTCTTGATGTCGATCGCGATAAGCAACGCATCTCGCTTGGTATCAAGCAACTCTCCGAAGATCCATGGGCAGAAGCAATCCCAGGCGCTTACCAACCAGGTATGGTTGTTCGTGGTAAAGTCACCAAGATCACCAACTTTGGTGTCTTCGTCGAGCTCGAAGACGATCTCGAAGGCCTCTTGCACATCTCGGAACTCGCAGACCACAAGGTCGAGAACCCACAGGATGTTGTTACTGTTGACGAAGAAGTGGATGTTAAGATCCTCCGCGTCGACATCGACGATCGCAAGATCGGTCTATCGCTCAAGCGTGCTCAATGGGGCGACGCAACCGGCGGCGAGGGCGAAGGCGAAGAAGGTTCATCTGGCGGCGGCTCATCAAGCGGCGGCATGGGCGGCATGAAGATGCCAACCAAGGGTGGTATGGACGATCACGGTGCGATGGGTACCGACAAGATCGAACTCTAAACCTGTCTGGTCGATCTCGGCTTGAAGTCAAGATTGATTACAAAGTTCGGGCTTCGTACATGTAGCTCGATATGAACTCCAAAACGCAAACGCCCCGGCCAACAAGTGGTCGGGGCGTTTTTTAGAGTCCCAGGGGCACGATTTTCGTTGACCGATACACAGCAACTTACTGGGGAAGCAAGGCGATATCGGGGGCTCACTCTGGTCTCAACGCGGGCGATTCAGAAACGCATCGCGTGGATATACTGGTTCTTTGTTGCGAGTAGCTGATAGATTCAGCACAACGCGACGAAGCTCAACAATGTCAACAGAGCGATCCGGCGACGGAGAGTGGTCATGACGAAGATTTGTTGCATTGTGGCCATAGTTTGAATCCTTTTTTTGATTGTCTGGATATACATATACAACCCGCGTGCCAATGGTGCGTATAGATCATCACCCGCGTCTGAGGACCATGAGCACTGATTGTGTTCGATTCTCGGACGCGAACAATGGGGGGTCTCATCAACATGATGCACGAACACAACACCCTGAGTCAACACAAATCTCCCAAGAGCAACATAAAGGCATGGAACATGCATACGACCGATAACAAAGCAGGCATGGTACTCTGGTTGAAGTGGGCGATTCTTGTGTGGTTGTGTCTGATTGTGTCGCCGACGGTTGCTCAATCAGAGATGGATGCATCCAAGAGCCTCGATGCGTATGTACAGGTCCAGCAATGGGTCCGGGATTGGGATGTGCCTGGGGTAAATGATCCGGAGATTCACTCAGTTTCAACAGCAGTCGCGATCGTTACGCTCCGTCTTGACGGGAAGGTTATCGGCCGCGGATCGAGCGCGTCATTCAAACCAAGCACCCGACACATCTGGGAAGCAACCAAAGGTGCGATCGAACGAGCAAGCGCAAAGCTCACCGGCGATCACGATGCGATGTGGGATGAGTTCATCAGCGAGATGGCATCACAGATCACAATCGCGGTTGAGTTGGCAGAAACGATTGTGCCGATGTCCGAATCAGAGCTGACACTTCCGGGGTTTGGGTATACACCCGGAGTGCTCGGGGTCGGGGTGAGCAGGGGCGATCGATTGGAAGTGCTCGGTCCAGAATCGATGCTCATCCAGAATACCGATATGACCCAAGCTGCGATGGCGCTTGCCAACGGGCTTGCAGGAGACGGGAGCATGGTCCTGATGGACCCAAAGGAACTCGCGTCGAACGGCTTTTCGTTCTATCGGTTCGAACCTGTGGTGCTCGCTCAACCCGGTGTCTCGATGGGGGCTTCGTTTATTGATCGTGGTGGTCGATTCGTCGCACCCAATGAAATCCGGATGAGCACAATCGGTGATATGTCACGCAATATCGCTCGTCACCTGATGGGGCGGAGATGGGCGGGGGTTGAAGGGTACGGATTCATGGGGACGCTTGACCCCGTGACTGGGAAGAGTGAATCGATGTTCGCTTCTGCGTTTGAGCAAGCGATCAGTGCGTATGCACTCTTGCGATTTGGTGAGCTTGGAGATGCTGAGATCCATCGTGAATCGATTCTGACGGGTGTCGATGCTTTGCGTGATTTGTCCACAGTTGAAGATGGGGAAGAGTTGCCTTGGGAGAGTGATGTCGGGTCGTGCATGACTGTGATCGCACTTGCGCAGATTCAACTGATTGATATTCTTGGCGATGAAAAGCTCAACGCATTGCGATTGCGAACACTCGATAAACTCGACAGTTTATATGCAGAGTCAACAGGGTTTGATGAGTCTGTGCCTGTAGGTTCACACGGGCTCGTGGTCCATGCGATGGTTCAAGCAGCAAAGCTCGACCCGCGTGATCGCACATCGCTCGCTCGCTCTGCGATGCGTCGAGTGTTCGATGAGACCCCGGTACCTGCGTTGGTCGCGCAGATGCCTTTCTTGGGTTGGGCGCAGCAAGAGTTGGAATCAGACGCGTCAGATGAATCAATGATCGACGCATTGAATGGGATGCGCGGGTTGGTTTGGGAACATCAGCTCAAGAGAGATGATCTTGAATGGTCTGATCGTGATTTGGCAGGCGGGATCGTGTTCACCAGTTCGAGTACGCCATTACCGAGTTGGCTCTCCCTTCGGCCGCTCGCGTTTGTTGCGACGATGCTCGGTGATGAGCACCACACCCCGGGGACTGCGGGTTCGGGGGAAGTGCCAGTTGAGATCGGTCGGCTAATTGATGCTGTGCGGTATGTTCGTCAGTTGTGCGCAACTGATGAGGTGTTGCACCTGTATGCCTCCCCTGAGTCGGCAAAGTGGGGCGTCCGCAAAGCCCTCTGGGATCAACGGATGCCCATCGAAGCAGACGCATTGGCATTGTTGTCATTGGCAGAAACGACCCGATCGTTCCGGTCGATCATGGGACGAACGGGCGAAGACTGAACTCTGCACAAATCATTGTTTTTGATCAAATAACCAAGGATTCAGGCAAAGAAATCAGCATCGAATCAGACCCGAATTCCAGCCGAAAATTCTCTGTGCGCCTATGATACTCAGTGATGATCCTTGGTGCGGATGTGTCGAGATTTCGATACCCGATCAAGAATCGCTTGAGGTTCATTTCCTACACGGATTACCCTCGGAGAATACCCAATGACAGATAATCTACCACCTGATTCTTCATCTGATGATGGTTCGATTGAACATGTTGACAACAGCACACACACGAAAGCGATTGATCTTTCGATTGAGAAAGAACTCGGAGATTCGTACCTGACTTATGCTATGAGCACGATCATGGATCGCGCGCTCCCTGATGTCCGCGATGGACTCAAGCCTTCACAGCGCCGTATCTTGGTCGCGATGAACGATCTCAATCTGCGCCCAAACAAGAAGCACCTCAAGTGTGCAAAGATCTGTGGCGACACCTCCGGTAACTATCACCCGCACGGCGAATCTGTAATCTATCCAACCATGGTTGGTATGGCGCAGAAATGGAAAATGAATACACCGGTTGTTGAGCCTCAGGGCAACTTCGGTTCGATCGACGGCGATCCACCGGCAGCGATGCGATACACCGAGGCGCGCATGACCAGCGCTGCGGTTGACATGATGGCTGATCTCAAGTTCGGTACTGTCGACTTCCAACCGAACTATGACGATCGTTTGCTCGAACCAACTGTTCTTCCAGGTAAGTTTCCATACTTGCTTATCAATGGGGGGATGGGGATCGCGGTGGGGATGGCGACGAGCTTGCCGCCGCACAACCCGAGTGAGATCCTCGATGCGATTGTGCGCGTAGTCAACAAGCCTGAGATTGATCTCATGGAACTGATGACCGATGAGAAGGATGAGGACGGCAACACCATCCGCAGAGGTGTGCAGGGCCCAGACTTCCCGACCGCAGGCCGTATCTTGGGGCGCAAAGGGATTCTCGATGCGTACTCCTCAGGGCGAGGACGCGTCACCGTGCGAGGGAACATGCATGTCGAAGAACGCAGCACCAAAGGGCGTCAGCAGATCGTGATCGACGAGATCCCGTACTCATTGGTCCAGAACACACTCGTCGAGAAGATTGTTGATGCGGTGAAAGACGATCGCATCAAAGATATCTCTGATGTACGCAATGAATCAGGTCGCAATGCGCAGACGCGGATTGTGATCGAACTCAAGAAGGGCGCTGATCCTGCGGTTGTCGAGAATCAGTTGTACCAATGCACCCCATTGCAGCAAACTTTCTCGATCATCAACATCGCGTTGGTGAATCGTCAGCCTCGCACGATGGGTCTCAAACAGATCATCGAGTGCTATGTCGATCATCGTGTTGAAGTGATCACCCGACGCACCCAGCATCTTCTGCGTGAAGCAAAGAAGAAGGCGCATGTGCTTGAAGGCATGATTTATGCTGTGATTGATATCGATGAAATTATTCAACTGATCAAGTCGTCACAGACACGCGAAGAAGCGATCGGCAAACTGATGGAACGCCGATACACGATCCCGTCATCACACCCCGCCGCGGCATCAATCCCCGAGCGTCTGATGAAGGCGATGCGCGATTCAGATTCCGATGGAGGGGTGCTCCTCACACGGATCCAAGCAGAAACCATCGGCTCGATGCGATTGATCCAGTTGGTCGGTCTTGAAATCGAGCGATTGGTCAAAGAATACTCCGCGTTGATTCTTGAAATCGAAGGGTACGAAGAGCTCTTGGCGAATCATCGGATGATCCTCGACATCATCGTCTCGGATTGTGATGAGATGAAGGACCGATTCGGCCGGGATCGTTTGACTTCGATCGAAGAAGCAGCGGGCGATATCGATATCGCGGCATTGATCCAAGAACAAGAAATGGCGGTTACCATTTCCCATGGTGGATATGTCAAGCGTGTGCCTTTGGAGACTTACCAATCTCAAGGGCGCGGCGGCAAAGGCATCAAAGCATCGGATTCCAAAGATGACGACTTTGTTGAACACCTCTTCGCGGCATCAACGCATGACGACTTGCTTTGCTTCACCGATACAGGGCGCGTGTTCAAGATCAAGGTCTATGAACTCCCCGAGATGAGTAGAACAAGCAAGGGACGCCCGATCATCAACTACATTGATCTCAAGGAAGGCGAACGCACCTGTGCGTACCTTGCGATCAAGGACTTTGAATCTGGTTCCAACTACCTGACATTCGTTTCCCGCAACGGCATTGTCAAACGCACAGCCCTCAAGGCGTATGCGAATGTGAACCGTTCGGGTCTGATCGCGGTTGGTCTCAAAGATGACGACAACTTGCTTGATGTTCGATTGACATCAGGGCATGACGATCTCATGCTCGTTACCAGCGGCGGCATGGCGATCCGGTTCTCCGAACAAAATGTTCGGGAGATGGGACGATCCGCAGCAGGGGTCAAGGGGATCGAGCTCCGCGAGGGCGCATCAGTTGTTGGGATTATGTGTGTGCCGATGATCCAAGATGATGAGGATCCAGAGGTGACCCATACATCGCAGGATATGCTTGATCGGAACCTGTGCTTGTTGACCATCACCGAGAATGGGTATGGAAAACGAACCCCGGTCGATGAGTACCGTGTGAACCCAGAGAATGGTCCAATGCGGAGTCAATCCCGCGGCGGCAAAGGACGCACCGATATCAAATCTACCGATCGCAACGGGCAATCCGTCGCAGCAATCGGGATTTGTGACGATCAGGATGTCGTGGTGATCTCACGCAAGGGGCAGCTCGTCAGAATGGCAGCAAACTCGATATCGAGCTATGGCAGAGGCACACAAGGCGTTCGGGTTGTCGGGCTCAAAGCTGGTGACGCGGTGATCTCCGCAGGAAGAATCGATGAAGCGGACGAATCGACAGATTCCGATGTTTCAGTGAATCCTGAGCAATCAGCCGATACAACAACTACTGAGACACCAAACAACGATACACCAGCAACAGGCGAAGGCGAGTAATCATCATGGCGATTGACTGGTCAGACAATATTGTGATCGCAAACCTGGCAGATGAGCCAGCGCTTTCTGATGAGCTTTCAATGATCTGTGAACGGATCGAAGAAGCAGCAGTTGGTGATCCGATCCCACACGCGGTGCTTGAGTTTCATGAGGTGAGTTATATGAACTCATCGAATATTGCTCAGTTGTTGCGATTACGGAAAAACTTGGAAGCTCACAGCCGCCAGCTTGTGCTTTGCGGCGTGACTGATGAAGTCATGAGTGTGCTTGTGATCACCGGGCTTCATAAGGTGTTCTCGTTTGCTGCAGATATGCTCACCGCGATTGCATCGATTCAGATCGCGGATGAATCTGATCAAGCAAGTGGATGATTCGAGCGATTTGACTATCGCGGGGGACTCGTAGCCTATGCCACTATTGGCTTTGATCATGATTGTTGCTGCTGCCCTGATCGTTGTACGGATCGGCGCGACGGCACTAATGATGACCGGACTCTCGCGTGATGTGGCGGAGTTCCAAGCGGTGTCTTGTTTCTTCGGAGTTGGTTTTACAACAAGCGAAGCAGAGATGATCGTCTCGCATCCAACGCGAAGACGCATCGCGTCGCATCTGATTATTGGCGGCAACATCGGGATCACCGGTGCGCTCAGTACCATCGTGATCACCTTCGTGCAGAGTGATCGAGATTTGATCGAGCAGTTGTTTCATGTGCAAGGATCGACTGCATCTGCGCTCAAGTTTGCTTTGATCCTCGGTGGGATTGTGATCGTCGCCCTCTTTTTTCGCTTAAACATAGTCAAAAGAGTTCTTGAACAGCTCATCAAGATATCGCTTGAAAAGTTCCAAGATGTGCGAGCGATTGATTATGAAACAGTCCTGCGATCGAGCGACGGATATGCGGTGATGCAAGTTGAGATTGAACGCGATCACCCGTTGATCGGACGCACGCTCGCTGGAGCGATGCTCTATGCAGAAGGTGTTTTAGTGCTTGGGATCAAGAGAGATTCGGGAGAGTATGTCGGGGCGACGCACTCAACGACTGAGATATGTGAAAATGATGTGCTCACGGTCTATGGAAAAGAAGACGCGATCGTCAACGCGTTTGATCTCTCAAAGTAGACAGTTTATTCTACAACCGATTTACAACAAGCATTGTCTTGGGTTTTCACCGGGTTTGTTGTATCGGATGAAGATACGAACAGTGCGGTGATGTCATCGGGTTGATGCAATGATCCTATCTGGTTATCCAGATGAGATTCGAGTGTCTTAATTGCCTGTGTGAGTGAACCGATCCCGGACCCTGCTTGTGTGAGCTCGTTGATATAGGTCAAGGTTGGGCGTTTGCGTTCATCACCGATCGCGTTGATGCTTGGGAATGCGACCTCAAATCCGTCAGAGTAGATGATGAATACATCGCCTGGTTGCATGGTGATGCTTTCTTGTTCAAACTCGACATCGGGGAACACACCTAAGAGCGGCCCGAGCGAATCGATCTGTTCTACCTCGGATGTACTCGCTCGCACAAGCAGCGACGGGGGATGCCCGGCGCCTGCGACGACGAGTTCGTTGGTTCGTTTGTTGTGAATCGCATACACCGCGGTCGCAAATCGTGCTTGTTCTCCCGCATGCTCGGTCATGGTGTTATTGAGTCGACGCAGCGCATCAGCGGGTTCGATGATCTTCGAGTTTTCGCCTTTGCCATCAATTTTGCGGAGTCCCTGGGTGATGACCATCGTCATGAGCGCTGCTGGAACCCCGTGCCCGACCGCGTCGGCAAGGAAGAACCCGGTATGGTCTTCATCCAACTCGATGATGTCGTATATATCACCCGAAACATAGGAAGCAGGACGGTACACAATACCCATCTCGACACCCTCGATGGTGGGGAGTGCCTTGGGCATGTATTCTCGTTGAATGGATGCAGCGCTTTGGAGTTCTTCGTGAAGCTTGGTGATCTCGGTATTCACGGATCGGACGGACATCTCGGTGATGCGGAGTTCGGTAGAGAGTTGTTGGAGCGCCGGTTGGCGCTGGGCGAGGGTCCAAAGGATAATCGCGGCATGGCATGGATCGATATCAATCGAATCACACATTAGACCCTGCGCCCTGAGTGATAAGGTGGCATGGGCAAGCGATCGAGGCATGAGCATCAGCGCTGGTGCAAGACTATCGAACAACTGGTCCGCGATTTTATTAATCACTGAGTCTGATTCGTTTTCAGAGAGGATCACAAGCACCGGTGTCTGGACGCTCGACTTCTTTGTCTCAAGGAGAAGGAGTTGGTCGATTGAGATCAACTCAATCCCGATCCCTCGTTCAAGCAGATGTGATTCGATGAGCTTGATCTTCGCATCGGGTGTGTGTGCGTCGAGCGCATGCTGTGAACACGCTGCTGTAATCCTTGGTCCACTAAACGATTTGCTTGTCAGCTTGAGTCCCACTCTCAGCTCCTTGCCGCGCTATGCGATCAAAACATCCAATCGCTCAGAGTTGGCGATCGGATATATAGAGTTCGCCACGATCGAGGATCGGATTCACACGAAATGAGTGATCATCGCCTAACACGGGTTATAGGCAGCGCAATGAAACGCTCATTCAGGCGAACCGATATGGTCGGAACCCCGAGCGTCGAATCGGACCTTCGTGCGTCGCAAGCAGGACTTAGTTGGTGATGGACTGGAGATATTCAGTGTCGAGCTTAATGTGCTGGCCGTCCTCAAGATCGAGGTTTTCAAGCATCCCTCCGATAAGCTCGATCGCATACTGGGCGTTGAACCGAGAAGAATATTTTTTGAGACGCGATTCATAGTTGTACAACGACTCGTTTTCACCCTGTTGCTCTTCGATGGGCATGTGGTGCATTGCCACGATTCGTCCTGCAGAGTCGAGGAAGATGATGTCGATATCGATATAACAATCCCGCATCAAGAATCGGCGGATTTTTGAATCAGGGAACGAGAAGAGCATGCCTTCATCTGCTGCGAGTTCTTTGCGTCCACCAAGTCCGATGTTACGCGTTTCGTCATCGGCAACAATCTGAAGATTAAATGTTCGATCCCCGATCTTCACTGCAGCATATCCATCGACCACCACAGGCTTTGAGCAGCCGGGCATGAAAAGCGTTGCAGTGACGAATGAAATGAGTAGCGCCGTCCAGCGTGCGCGTGGGTTGTTTATGATCGAAGCCATGCGTCATCCTCTTGGGTGAAAACAATATCGTCTGTGGGGAGTGTATCGAGTGAAAAGCGTTCTTGAAACTCTGCGATCGACATTGGTGATCTTTCTTGTGTGATTTTGCACCAATACGCGATGAGCCCGATGATCCGATGTTGACCAGTACCTGCTTGGGAATAGGAATCGATCCGGGTGTCCCCGTGCCGTTTGGCGAGTCGTCTTCCGTCATGCCCACGAATCAGAGGCAGGTGTGTATAAGTCGGTTCATTCATGATCCCGAGCGATCGGTAGAGCATGAGCTGTCTGCAGGTTGAATCAAGCAGGTCGCAGCCTCTCACGACTTGGGTGATCTTGGAGGCTGCATCATCAACCACCACCGCGAGCTGATAACTCGGGGTGCTTCGTTTTGTCCAGACGACAAAATCACCCATGATTTGCTCAATATCAAAGGACTGTTCACCCATGTGGGCATCTGTGAACCTGATCGCACCTGGGTGGACGAGAAATCTCCAGTTGGTTTGGGCACCATGGAAGTGGCTTGGGATCGTTGCAGGGCGGAGTTGAGGATCAAACCGGGTTTCGTGGGTCTGATGGGGATCAGCGGGGTTGGTATCAGCTCCGTGGGGTGCAGATGCGGCCTGCTCAATCTGCGATCGGGTGAGCTCGCAGGGATAGACACAGCCCGCCTGAGCAAGGTTTTCCATCGCGTGGTGATAAGAATCTAAATTTTGAGCCTGCATTGTTGGGCCAGAATCCCAATCGAGTCCGATCCATTCTAAGGTGCGTATGGTCTGGTCAATTACCCCCGGTTTTATCCGAGGTGTATCGAGATCCTCGATGCGCAAAGTGATACGCCAGTTGCGTTTGCGTGCGATTGTCCAGTTTATGAGAAACGAAAAAGCATTCCCCAGATGGAGCGCGCCCGTAGGAGAGGGCGCGAGTCTGGTAGTCTGTAGAGACTGGGGTTCATTTGAAGAAATGGATTCTTGCACATAAGATTGTGGGTACACTGAGAGCAGAGGGCAACCGCCTGAGACGGAAAATCGTATATCATGTCATCGCGAAGGATCGCGGATCGACACTATTCATGCTCTCAGGAGGAGCTCATGACCAAGCAAACACTTGTCAAGATGAACGAAGAGCAGATCGCTACCAACCTAGAATCTCACAGCGAATGGGTCGAGCTCAACAGCCAAATCCAAAGAACCTTCGCATTTGATGACTTTGTTGCGTCTATGAAGTTTGTCAACATCATCGCGGAGTACGCCGAAGAAGTTCAGCACCATCCAGAGATGCTCATTCGCTATGACAAGGTGACCCTGACTGTTTCGACCCACGACGCGGGCGGGATTACCTACAAAGACTTTGAGCTCGCGGTCAAAGCTGATAGCTTGATCTAGTCTCAGGAACCACTCGTCGACTATCGAAGTTCAACCGACCAGTATGCTTCGTCGAGGAACACCTTCCATGAAGCATATTTTTCATTGTTGAGTCGGACAGAGATCAACGGGTTTCGCTTTGGTTGTGTCGGCTTGCGAATGAGTTTCATGTTCGCTTGGGTCGGGGTTCGTCCACCCTTGCGCGAGTTGCATTTGACGCACGAGCATACAAGGTTTTGCCAGGTATCTGGTCCGTTCTGTGTTCGTGGGATGACATGATCGATGGAGAGTTCTGAGGTTGGCAATCGGTTGCCGCAGTATTGACAGGTGTTGTGATCTCGTGCGAAGAGATTGCGTCGATTGAGCTTAACGCGTTGCTGGGGGAGTTTGTCATACCCGGTGAGCCGGATGATCCGTGGGACCGCGATATCAAACCGGACTGTTTTCACCCAGTCATAGTTGTCGGGTTCGTATTCTTTGCGGAGTTCGGAAAGCTCTGCCCATGTGACAAAATCGTAGTTGGCAAACGAACCGTCGTCTGCATGGATGACTTCTGCAGCTTCGCGTGCGAGCAATATGAAAGCTCTTTTGGCAGACACGACCCGTGACGCCAAGTAGTTGCGATTAAGTACTAATACCTTTGCGTTGAGTCCGTCGTTTGTGAGTCCCAGTGCGCCAGCCGCTTGCAGAGCGCTGGCGCCGAGTATGTGATCTGGGTCTTGCTCGTTGTTTGATGACCCGTCAGATGAGCTGTGTGGTGAGTGACCTGTTGAGGCACCCATCCCGTTCCCCTTGCGGGATCGCTTGGATTTAGATGCCTTGGGTCGACGAGCCATATATCTATATCTACCAGTTTTTGGTGTCCTCTTCAACCTTATACGGTTTAGTTTGCATGAAGGTTTGTCCAATACCGGGTTTTATCAATAAGAAAGACACATGAGGCGCAATCAACTTCCGATATCCATTGGATGTCTGTACACAAAAAAGCACCGCGTGCACGGTGCAATGATGTGTGGGATTGGAATAAGAATGTGATTAATGTCGGAAATGGCGCACGCCTGTGAGCATGCAGGTGACATTGTGTTTGTTGCAAAGCTCGAAAGTTTCGTCGTCGCGCTTTGATCCGCCTGGATGAACAATCATCGACACACCCGCATCGATCAGTATCTGAGGGCCATCCGAAAACGGGAAGAACGCATCGGAGAGTGCGATCGAACCTTTGCTCAGATCGCCTGCTTTCCTCAACGCGCCCATGCATGACGCGACACGGTCCATCTGTCCTGCGCCCGCGCCGAAGAGTCTTGCCGATCCCGAATCTGAATCTGGGCTTGATTCTGGGTCGATCCCGCCGAGCAGGACCGCGTTGGATGCGAGTGATCGACAAACGGTTTCGAGCATCACAGCCGCACCGAGTTGTGCATCAGTTGGTTGAGGTCCCGCTGCATGTGTCCATCTCGACGCATCAGGCACGACAAGATCACGATCCTGAACAAGCAATCCACCAGGGATGAACTTGGTCTCGGATGTAATCATTGGGATGAAATCTCCCACAGCGAGGATACGAAGATTCTTCCATCGTTGTTGGAGCAGATCGAGCGCTTCAGGATCATACGACGGGGCAATGACCACCTCGAAGAATGTGCCGTCCGCTGCGATGCGCTGGGCGCTGGCAAGGTCGATCGGTGAGGACGCTGCCAAGATACCTCCGAACGCGGCCATCGGGTCGCCGGCGATCGCACGATCGATTGCGTGAGCGATTGTCGATGCCGATGCAGCGCCGCACGGGTTGGTGTGCTTGAGAACAATCGCAGCGTGCTGCGTTCCTGATATTTTCGATATTGCGCGCACGGATTCGAGTGCTGCGGACGCATCATTGAGGTTGTTAAAACTCAAAGGCTTCCCATGGAGTTGCTGCGCATCAAGCAGTGTGCCCTTGGGAGATCCGATCAATCGATAAGACGCTGCGGACTGGTGGGGGTTCTCGCCGTACCGGAGATCATCAACCTTGCGATAGCTCAGCGTGAGCGTGTCTGGAGAATCTTCATCATTGCGTGTCATCCATTGCGCAATCATCGCGTCATAACTCGCGGTTTGCACGAATGCTTGTGCGGCGAGATTTTTGCGAAGTTTAAGGGTCGTCTGCCCATCGTTTGCAGTGAGTTCTTCGATGAGTGATTCGTATTGGGTGGGATCGGTAACGATCGCGACGGATGCATGGTTTTTCGCTGCGGACCGAACCATCGACGGACCACCGATGTCAATCTGTTCGATCGCTTGTGCTTCGGTGACCTCTGCTTTTGCGATGGTCGATTCAAAGGGGTACAGATTCACGATGACCAGATCAATCGGTTTGATGTCGTGGTCGTTCATGGACTGTACATGGGCGCTCAGATCGCGTCGAGCGAGGAGGCCGCCGTGGATTTTGGGATGGAGTGTTTTCACTCGTCCGTCCATCATTTCTGGGAATCCGGTCACATCGTCGATCGGGATCACGGTGATCCCCGCGTCTGCGATTGCCTTTGCGGTTCCTCCCGTCGAGATGATCTCTACTCCGAGCTTTGTGAGATACTGCGCGAGTTCGATGATGCCTGCTTTGTCAGAGACTGAGATAAGCGCCCGCGCGACTCGGACCATGTTCTGGTCGGTGTCGGTACAGGCAGCCCCAGCGTGTGCTGTGGAGGTCATTTGGTATTCCCTGTGGGTTGTTCCCAAATATCGGCGTGTTGACGGATGCGGTGATGTGCCGTTATCTGAGACTGAACTTGGCAACGGTGCCTTCGAGTGTGATGACATACAGATCGCCATCATCGATTGAGTTTGTGCGTATTCCTGAAATCCCTGAGAGGGACATTTTGGAGATGACATCGCCTCGATCTTTATCGACTGCGAGGAGTTCTTGTCCCGACCAAACGATCAACTGGTTGTTGTCGATGACGGTGACGACCCATCCTCCGATGTCCTTGTTTGACCAGAGTTCTTCACCGGTTGCCGAGTCGATCGCGACGAGCCCGGTGTCCTTGGTTGTCGCGTAGACTACACCTTCGTAGAGGGTGTGCTGGATCACGACGGGGGCGCTAGAGCGTTTGCGCCAGAACCGGAATCCGTCTTCGATATCAAATGCGTAGAGCGATTGGTCCTTTGATGCGACATAGATACCGACTTGATCGGTAAGCAGTGTTGCTTCGGTGCCGCCGGCGATGCGTGTGAACATACCTGTGTGCGCATTTGTATTTTCGAGCGTACGGAGTTCGCCGTTCTCTGAGATCGCCGCGATGTAGGAATCGTTGACTGATATCGCGGGCACATGGATCGGGCCATCGAACCGGTATGACCAGAGCTTGAAGTCATTGGTCATCTGGAACGCAAAGAGTTCGCCGGAAAGCGTTCCAAAGATCGCGAGGTTATCAACGATCAATGGTGAGGTGTTCACCA
This sequence comes from uncultured bacterium, assembly GCA_963976235.1. Taxonomy (GTDB): domain Bacteria; phylum Planctomycetota; class Phycisphaerae; order Phycisphaerales; family UBA1924; genus UBA1924. The sequence goes on along the minus strand of CAXBJM010000012.1, from coordinate 33,578 downwards.
ATGATCCGAGCGAGTCGCGATCGAGGGTGTTGCCGTTGCGGATATTGAGTTCCCAGAGTTCGGTGTCCGATGCGGTGTAGAGCGTGTCGCCTCTGCGGATGGACTCTTGGAAAACCGTCGATGGACGATCAACCTGGCGCGACCACCGGACTTTGCCTGTGGAAGTTTCGAGAACCGAGAGTGTTGAACCCGAACCTTGGGTGACGATGATATCGTCGTATGCAGTGACATGATCAATCCATGAACCTGATTGCAGCGGGGGGTACCCGGTCCATTGCCATTCAAACCCGATGTCTGACCAGTCGCTGTGCGCGATCTTCCATTCTGGTTTGACGATGGGGGCGTCTGATCCTTTGGTCGTTGATGCAGAGTCGTTTGAAGTCGACGAGGTAGAACTACATCCACCAAGCGTTGCAGCACCACCCGCAAGAAGAATGGTGAGCAAAGTACGGCGTGTCGCAAGCATCTCGATCATCGAGTCATCTCCCATATGGGTCAATAAAACCCCATTTAGTGAATCTCCAGACCCATGACCATCCCAAATGTTGATGGGTTGGAAATGATTCTGGGGAGTGCATGATATCCGCCAGAAGATGGATCTACACGCAATTTGGTGCAAATCTCATCCGCATTTCTGGCTTCGATCGACTGTTCGCAGCAGATCGCATACGGTTCGGTCATGTATACCGGGATTATCCAACAAGTTGGCGTAGTTGAAACTGTCCAAGAAACAAAATCCGGGCTCCGCGTCGTGATCGATCCGAAGGGATGGTCCTACGAGCCCAAACCGGGTGATTCCGTCGCAAACAACGGGTGTTGTTTAACTCTGGTAGATCCATTATCCGCAACCAATGGGATGATGACATTCGATGCGATCCCCGAAACCCTGTCGAAGACAACACTTGGGAGTTGGGCAGTTGGTCAACGGATCAATCTTGAGCGGCCTCTCCGCATGGGCGATGGGCTCGACGGGCACCAAGTCCAAGGTCATGTCGATGGGACTGCTGAGGTAATCAAGGTGGATTCAAGCGATGGGTATCGCGTTCGGTTATCGCTTGATGCAGATCTGATGCGATTCATGATCCCCAAAGGCTCGATCTGTATTGACGGGATTTCATTGACGATCGCAGCATTGGATGTGAAAGAGCGGTGGGTCGAGGTTGCGTTAATCCCTGAGACCCTTGAACGAACAAACCTTGGTGATCAGGTTGTGGGCGAACAGGTGAACATCGAAGCGGATGTCATGGTCAAAACGATCGTGCACACGATGGCGCATTATCAACAGATGAAAAATGTATAATATTTTACAGGAATGTTGTATACTCTACACATGATTCAGCTCGTGATGCGTTTTTTGTTTGTGGTGTTGTTCTTGGGGATGGGGGCGGGGTGCCTGCACACGCCGCCGCCAGGGGTGACACGGGGTATCGTTCGTCTTGAGAACAAGGACTTCATGAATCTTGATTCTGAGAATGCTCCAATTGGGACACTCACAGGTGTAGCACTCGATGAGCACACGATTCTGACGGCTGCGCATTTGTTTCGATACGATCCTGAGCCGGGACATCCGCTGAAGATAAATGGGCAAAGTGTTGAATATACAATTTTGTATGATGGCTGGCATGGAAAGCGTGACCTGAGTGCAAAAATGAAGCCGAAGGTTTTCAAAGAGATCGTTCTATCAGATCTTCTTTTGTTGTCAGTTGCTGAGCCAGTTGTTGAGTTTGCGCAATATGTAGAGTATGGAATCGAGCACTCTAATCAGCTTTCGGATATTACATTGCTCACAAACGAGATTGAGTCGGGGCTTCCAGTAGCAGTACCTCTGAAAAAGCTTGGGTTAGATGGGATGAAAGAGTTGATGTATGCACCGCTCTCGGAACGAAAGCAAACCAAGTATTATTTGTCAGGGAGTTCGGTGGTGGGGTTCTATTCTGATGGAGCGATTGTGCTGCTCGGACTGGCGACAGCCGATGGGTCGATTGATGCTGCATTTATGGGTATTCAAATGAACCAAGAGCAGGTTATTTGGATCACACCTGTAGATTCTATTGAGGCAAGACGCTCTGCTTCGCAAGCAGAGCTCAATGAACTATACTTAACCTATGCGAATCCTTGGTATCGATCCCGGTTTACGAATCACCGGCTATGGGTGCATCGAGGGTGATGTGGTTCGGCCAAAGATCGTTGAAGCGGGCATCTTTCGATTGGCGAGCGGATCGCCTGTCCCTCCGGTTGCGGATCGGTTGGTTGAACTCGATCGGGATCTGAGAGAACTCATCGAACGGGTCGAACCCAAGGTGATCGCGGTGGAGGGGTTGTTTGCGCATTATGCCCACCCAGAAACCGCGGTGAAGATGGCGCATGGGCGAGGGGTGATCTTGCTGGCAGCGAAACAGATGGGATTGGAGATCATGGAGTTCAAACCGGCAGAGGTGAAGAAGGCGGCGACCGGGTCGGGTCGAGCAACCAAGGTACAGATGCAAGAGGCGATTCAATCGCTCTTTGGACTCCCAGAACTCCCAACACCTGCAGATGTTGCTGATGCGCTCGCGATCGGGGTGTGCGGGTTGCGGAGATATGAGGCGCAGCGTGGGTTAATGCAGTAAAAAGGCGCTAAACTCGTCTGTATGACCACCGAACCCGAAAAAATCGTTGCGCAAGTCCTGATTGTTGAAGATGAACCCGAACACGCGGATGTGATGGCGGAAGCTTTGCGGCGACCGGGGCATATCTGCACGATTGTCAATGGGATCGAAGCTGCTGCGCAAGAACTCCGTCACGGTTCGTTCGATGTGATCGTTACCGATTTGCGTATGCCTGAGAGCGCGGGCAAAGAAGGCGTGAATGCGGATGGTGGTGATGCGGGGATGCGGGTGCTCGACTTTGCAAGCGAGTTGCAGCCAGATGCAGAGACGATTATGGTCACTGCACATGGTGATGTTCCCACGGCAAGGGATGCGTTCAAGCATGGCGCGTTCGACTTTGTCGAGAAACCACTCGATCTGATTGTGTTTCGATCTGTGGTGAATCGAGCAGCAGAGCAAGCAGTCCTCCGAAGCGAAACCGGTGAACTCAAAGACCTGGTCCAGCACGATGGGTTCGAAGGGATCATCGCGGGCTCTGAGGTGATGCGGAAGATTTTGAAGACGGTCAAGACGGTTGCCGCGTCTAAGCTCCCGGTGTTGATCACTGGTGAGAGTGGAACAGGCAAAGAGCTGATTGCGCAGGCGGTACACAAAAACTCACCGAGATCCAAGAATCGATTCGTCACCATGAACTGCGCAGGGCAAGCAGAGAGTCTGCTCGAAGATCAGCTCTTCGGTCATGTTCGCGGCGCGTATACCGGTGCGGAAAAAGATCGCGAAGGATTGTTTGAATACGCGGATCATGGAACTGTGTTCCTTGATGAGATCGGGGACATGCCGATCGCGATGCAAGCAAAGCTCTTGCGCGTCCTTGAGAGCGGCGAAGTCATCCGACTCGGCGCCAATGACACAAAGAATGTCGATGTGCGTCTTGTGAGTGCGACGAATCAGGATTTTTCGAAGAAGACAGCGGATGGGACATTCCGTCAAGATTTGTTCTTCCGGATCAACGGGGCGCATGTGCATCTGCCACCATTGAGAGATCGGCGCGAAGATATCCCACGCATTGTTCGGCATGCGGTTGCCAAGTTCGGCGGGGAGTTATTAGTTGGTCAACCGATTCCCGAAATCAGCGATACCGCGATGCTCAGATTGACCGCGTTTGGTTGGCCGGGCAATGTGCGGCAGTTGATCAATGTAGTTGAGAATATGGTGGTGATGGCCATCGGAGATAATGAGGACGGGCATCAGGTCAAGATTGATGTACAACACATTCCTGCAGAGATCCAAGCTGCAGAAGGTCATGAGCAGTTTGATGGTGAGTCCTCCGGAGGGAGTACAGCAACTGGTGGATCACTCGCAGGTACGAGTTTGGAGCAGCTCGAAAAGCGGGCAATCCGCGAGACACTCAAGCTTACCGGCGGTAACCGAGAGCAAACCGCGAAGTTACTGGGGATCGGTGAACGGACACTCTATCGCAAACTCAAGGAATACGGGTTGCGTTAATGTCCGATAATGTGATGAGAAGTGCTTGCATTTCTGAATAATCGACAGAGATGGGTAACTGGGTGAACTGCCTCAGCTTTGAGGTGTTTTTGTCTGCATTCTGGTGAATTTGGATAGGACTGTTACCGATACTGCGGGTAACCACTGTGTCGTGCGGGGTATTTATGCCTGAGGGGGCTATAGACGACGAAAGTCTGGAGTGCTACGAATGTCTGAACCATTACTCGAAGAAGTATTGTCATGCTCGAATCTTCCATCATTGCCCGCAGTCGCGGTGAAGTTGTTGGAACTGACGAGCGATCCAGATGTCGCGATGAGTGATATTGCCAAGTTGGTACAGCAGGACCAGGCGCTTGCTGCCAAGGTGCTCAAGACTGTGAACTCGAGCTTTTATGGGTTATCAACACCTTGTGGCTCGATCGAACGGGCGATGGGTTACCTCGGACTCAACACCGTAAAATCATTGGTGCTTGGATTTAGTCTGATCGATACAACGAAATCCGCAGGCGAAGAGGGATTCGATCTCAACGCTCATTGGCGAAGAGCGATCATTGGTGCAACCGGATCGCGTGCGATTGCCAAAATCGTTGGAGGAGTCGATCCGGAGGAAGCATTTACAGCCGCGTTGTTTCAAGACATGGGGATGCTTGCAAACTTCGCGGCATTGAAAGTCAAATACACTCAAGTGATTGATGATGTGCCCCACCGAGTGTTGTGCAAAACTGAACAAGAGGCGTTCGGATTCAATCACACACAGGTCGGTTCTGCGCTCGCGAGCAAATGGAAACTCCCAGAAGAGATTTCAGAAGCAATTAAATGTCATCATGAAGTTGATGGGGTCATGCCCGCGCATAAGGCATTGGCACAGGTCGTATCGATTGGTGCTGTGCTGACTGATGCGATGAATGAAAAAACCGCGAAAACCGCTATTCGAAAGTTTGAGAGGCTTTCATCGGGTTGGTACGCAAAGAAAGCGCCAGATGTCGAGTCACTGCTCGAAGAAGTTGCAGAGACATCCAGAGTGCTTGCCAAAATGTTCGAGCAAGACATCGGCGAACTCCCATCAGCATCAGAGATGATGGCGCAGGCGCAAGAGAAGACGATTGAGCACACCGTATCTCTTCAAAGAGAAGCAGAAGAGCTCGAACGCAATGCAAATCTTGATGGTCTGACCAATATTTCAAACCGGAAACGGTTTGATGTTGAACTCAATCGCGTGTACAACAACTTTGAAACCAACAAGGTTGGGTTTGGTGTGTTGTTCTTCGATGCCGACAAGTTCAAGACTGTGAATGATACATATGGGCACGCTGCAGGCGATGCGGTTCTGGTTGAACTTGCCAAACGGACCACCGATGCAATCGGTGATTCTGGGCTCGTCTGCCGGTACGGCGGGGAAGAGTTCGCGGTCATATTACCTGGCGCATCGCTCGATGCGTGTGCGGATCTTGGTGAGCAAGTCCGTGCGATTATTGCAGGATCTCCATTCGATTTGAGTGGGGTTGATGGTGTTCCTGATGAACTCTCTGTAACAGTGAGCGTGGGGGTTTCGACAACCTGTGCCGCGAGTCCTGGGCGACTCGCGAGCGGGGATCAGATCGTTCAAGAAGCAGATGAATGTGTCTATGCAGCAAAGGCAGACGGACGGAACAATGTCAAAGTCTTTGGTCGATTCACTGAATCGAAAGTTGTGCAAGCGCCAACCGAATCAGCACCTAAATCAGCACCCGAACCAACGGTCACAGTTGTTGCAAAGCCTGTTGAATCAGCACCAAATGTGCAACCAAGCGGGACGAGCCAAGGCAGGATCATGCTTGTAGAAGATGACTCGCTTGCTGCAACACTCGTGATTTCGCTCATCCGAAGGCGAAATCAAGGTATTGATATTCAATGGGTCAAGTCTGGTACCAAGGCATGTATACTGCTCGAATCAGGCAAGTATGTAGGATCGCAGGCATTAGATTTGATCTTGTGTGACTTCAACTTGCCCGGATGCAACGGCCATGAGGTGCTACGGGTTGCCAAAGAGTCTGTAGGGATTACCAATGTCCCATTCTTTATGCTCTCAGGCAGCACCGATGTTGACATGCGAGATGAAAGCACACGATTGGGTGTCACACAGTTCATTCACAAGGATGAGTTTTGTGCGAATGTAAACAAATGGGTTGATCTGGTGCTTGCACCGATGCCATCTGCTGCGTAACGATCACAATGGTTAGTTCCAATCAAGAGTTGATCGCCATGCAGTCGTGATATCCTCGATTGAGGCATTCACAGCGCCCCAGTTGAGGGAGCCAGTGTCAGTGATCTGCCCAAGTTCTTGCATAGGGATATCACCAAGCAGTGCTTTGAGTTTGCTCGTGTCTTGCACTTCTAATACATAGCACGCAGGCGATTCATCGAAGGCGATCGCAGCATCGATCTCTGCGGTGCCATTGAATCCGATTTTAAGTTCGTTGTCAGTCCCTGCGATGAGCATCTCAGCAACCGCAACGAGGACGCCGCCATCGGAGACATCGTGGGCGCTTCGGACGAGTCCTGATTTGATTAAGCTGTGAACAGCTTGAGCAGTCCGCGGACCAGTCTTCAGATCGAGCGTTGGCATTTGGGTGTCTGATACGAAGCTGAGCATCTCTGCGTGTGAACCCGCGAGCTTGCCTTGAAGTTGCCCAACCAAGACCAAGGTATTTCCTACTGATTTTGCATCCGATGTGACGCACTTGTTTACATCAGGGACAATGCCCATGCCGGTGATGAGCAGGGTTGGGGGGATCTCGATGGTGGTCCCGTCTTCGGTGGTGAACTGATTGTTAAGCGAGTCTTTTCCTGAAACAAAAGGCGTTTTGTACGCTTTCGCACCGTCATAGCACGCCTGTGCTGCGCGGACGAGTGATCCGAGGTTTTCTGGTTTGCCACATGATGGCCAACAGAAGTTGTCAAGGATCGCAACGCGCGATGGGTCTGTGCCCACACAAACAAGGTTGCGGATGCATTCATCAATCGCAGCAAGGGTCATGGTGTATGGATCATCGCTGAGCCCAGTGACCAACCCACACCCGACACTCAAGCCTTGCCCTGAACCAGGAACGGGCTCGACAACGGAAGCATCGCCTGGTCCGATGCCCTTTGGTCCGACGAGTGGTTTGATGACGGTGTTGCCTTGGACTTCATGATCGTATTGACGCACGATCCAGTGCTTGGATGCGATGTTGGGATGCGCGAGCAATGTCAGGAGTGCATCCTTGAGTGGGACTTCCTTCGCAGCGGTTGTTTCTTGCTTTGGCGCGGTCCATGTCGCGGTGCGGGTCGGGGTTGGGATCCCGTCGTGCATGAAGGACATTGGGAGTCGACCGACTTCGGTGTTGTTGAAGTTGAGGATGAGTTCTTGGCTCTCGGTGCCGAAATATCCAAGGTTTGCAAGCTCGACATGTTCCTCGTCACAAATTTTCTGGAGCGCTGGGAGGTTTTCTTGGGATACTGCGAGCACCATGCGTTCTTGTGCTTCCGAGATCCAAATTTCGGTGTACGAAAGTCCAGCGTATTTGAGTGGTGCTTGTTCAAGGTTGACAAATGCACCAACCTTTTCGCCCATCTCTCCGACCGCCGAAGAGAAACCGCCAGCGCCGCAATCGGTGATTGAGCGATAGAGTGGGCCGCCTTCAAAGTCTCGGGCGCGGAGGATCGCATCGAGTGTTCGTTTTTCTTCGATCGCGTTGCCGATCTGCACCGCGTGTGAGAATTCGTCAGCATGGGTATCGGTGAGTTCAGCGCTACTAAAGGTTGCGCCGTGGATCCCATCGCGTCCGGTTTTGCCACCCAGGGCGATAATGCGATCGCCGGGCGCTGCATCTCCGGAGATGAGATCGATCGGCATGATCCCGATACAACCGCAATACACGAGTGGATTTCCGACATATCGGTTGTCGAAACTCACTGCGCCGTTGATGGTGGGGATGCCCATGCGGTTGCCGTAATCGCGGACGCCGCCGACGATTTCGGTGAGGATCTGCTTGGGAGGCAAGCACCCCGCTGGGATGTTCTCCATGTCTGGATACGCAACACAGAACACATCGGTGCTCGCGATGGGTTTGGCAGCGAGTCCGGTCCCGATAATATCGCGGATGCAACCACCGATCCCGGTTGCGGCGCCGCCGTAGGGTGCCAGAGCCGATGGATGGTTGTGTGTTTCGACCTTGATGCAGACCGCATGGTTGTCATCGAACTTGATGATCCCCGCGTTGTCAACAAATACGGAGAGCGTCCAGTCGATCTCTTCTTCGATGAGCTCAAAGGTCGCAGCCGCAACGGTGGATTTGAGCAGGTTGTTGATCGTGTACGATCCATCATCGTGCATCGTTACACCCGGACGAGCGTCGGGAGCAACCTCTCCAGTGTTGTCCCCCGTGTAATGGATGGTTGACTTGAGTGTCTTGTGTACACAGTGCTCGGACCAGGTCTGTGCAAGGGTTTCGAGTTCGATGTCGGTTGGTTCGCGATCGAGGCTTTGGTAGTGCGATTGAATCGCTTGCATCTCGTTGAGTGCGAGAAAGAGGTGCCCCTCGCGCGAGAGCAGTTCGAGTTCAGCGTCGCTTAAGAAGCGGATATTTACGCTTGTCAGTTGAAAGTCATGGGTGTGCCCATGGGGGAGTTGCGTTGGATGGAATGGGACGGCGTGGACTCCTGCAACGACAGGATTTGCCAACATTCGATGCGCAAGTGTCTGTGCCTTTGATTCGGAGATCCCGATGATGTCGTATCGATCGCCTGTGGTGACCGTTGCCCGGATTCCGACGAGGGCGAAGATCGCATCGGATACCGATTGTGCAGGCGGGTCCATCACACCGGGGAGTGGATGGATTTCGACAAGCGATCCTCTTGGTTCTGATGAACCGATGACTGCTCGCTCGACAACCCCATTGCAGAGCAGATTGTTCATGATCTGATTGAGTTGGTCGTCATTGAGATCGGCTTCAATCAGGTAGACCTTGCATGAATGAGCGCCTTCGAGATCAAATCCAATCCCGGCAGCTTGTTTGATGAGCGCGTGAGCCCGTGGATCGCCAGCATGGGCGAGCGGGTGGATCTCGATGCGGTGGACGGTCTGTCCAGCAGTGAGATCGGGCGATGAGACGGACGATTTGGGTGCAGTGGTCGTGCTCATACCCGATGGTAGACCAATGATGAACAAGAGGGGTATGATGGGGCGTGAAAGATCAACCGAAACAAGAAGTCGCTGCCCGTCCTACCGTCGAACTCTACACCGATGGTGCGTGTTCGGGGAATCCTGGACCCGGGGGATGGGCGTTTTTGCTCCGTCACCCCAAGACCGGCAAAGCGATCGAACGCAACGGCGGCGAAAAAGACACCACCAACAACCGCATGGAACTCTCCGGAGTGATCGAGGGACTTTCCGCACTGACCCGTCCGAGCACGGTTGAGTTGTACTCGGATTCGCAATATGTACTCAAAGGGTTGAAGGAATGGATGGCGGGGTGGAAACGCCGAGGGTGGAAAACCGCATCGAAGCAGCCGGTGAAAAATGTGGATCTCTGGAAACAGCTCGATGAGCTCAAGAAAGAGCACACGATCCATTTTCACTGGGTCAAAGGACACGCAGGGCACGCAGAAAATGAGCGTGTCGATGATCTCGCGGTCGAGGCGCGGGATATGTATGCAGGGCGCTGAGCCCGCTTGACGAGTCTGGTTGTATCGATTATCCGATCTGCACCGGTTTCCCCCTCGAACACATGAATGATGATCCTCAGATTTGCCCGCATAACCGGGAGAGATTTCGCATGCTCTCATGCTCTGGGTCTGAATCTGATACATCAAAGTACCGATGAACAGGGAAGATGCACGCAGATGTTGCTGCACCGGACTTTTGAGCGAGTGATCGCCACCGATTGTCACCTATGGAGAATTGTAATGGAACTCGATGCCATACTTCGTCAAGCACATGAAGCGGATGCTTCAGATATTCATATTGTCTCAGGCGAACCCGCGTCGATGCGTGTGCACCAGGTGATCAAACCCATGAGCGATATGCGCATGGAACCCGATGTAGTCAAATCAATGTTTGTCGGCATGTCGAACAAAGAAGTGCTCGCGAACTTCGATCGCGACAAGGATGCAGATTTTTCATACGAGATCCCTGGTCTTGCTCGGTACCGTGTGAATGCGCATATGCAGAAGGGTGTCATTGGGCTGGCGATGCGTGCGATTAAGACGAAGGTGCCGCCTCTGAGTGCATTGGCGCTCCCAGAAGTGATTGCTCGATTGACTTATCTCCCGCGTGGGTTGGTGCTTGTGACGGGAGATACCGGTTCGGGTAAGTCCACGACACTCGCTGCGATGATCCAGTCAATGAATCAGCGATACTCAAAGCACATCATTACCCTTGAAGACCCGGTCGAATACATGTTCGAATCTGATCAGTGTTTGATCGAGCAACGCGAGCTCGGCCGAGACATGATTAGTTTTACCTCTGGCTTGAAGCATGCGCTTCGTCAGGACCCGGACATCATTCTTGTTGGTGAAATGCGTGACCTTGAAACCACATCGCTTGCGATCTCAGCGGGTGAAACAGGTCACTTGGTGCTCTCCACATTGCACACAGTGAATGCATCGCAGACCGTATCCCGAATTATTGACATGTACCCATCAGGTCAGCAGAGCCAAATCCGTTCGATGCTCTCGACGACCCTGCAAGCGGTCGTCTCACAGACACTCTTCACGCGTTCAGATCGTCCAGGGATGGTTCCCGCGGTGGAGACATTGCTTTGTACACCAGCGGTTCGAAATCTGATCCGTGAGAACAAAATCTTTGAGATCCCCAATGTGATTGAAACTTCGCGTGCGATTGGTATGTGTTCATTGGACTCGTCGATCGCGGAGCTGTACTTCAACGGCACAATCTCAAAAGAAGATGCGATCGCGAAGGCTGTGTTCCCTGACAAGCTCGAACGCCAACTCGTCGCCTAAGAAATGAATATGTGTAAGTAGGAGCTCAGATGGCCAACTATAGATTCCAAGTTCGATCCCAAGACGGCAAAATCCAGACCGGCGTGATGGCTGCAGACAGCGCGAGCGCTGCCGCAGCAATTCTGCGCAATCAGGGTGTTCACGTCATGGCGGTCGATCAGGACAAGGGCGCAAAGTCTTCAAACGGTTTTATGGATGCGCTCGCAGCTGCGAACACAAAGAAACCAACCCAGAAAAATGTGCTTGATTTTACTACCCAGCTCTCTGTGATGATCCGTGCAGGGATCAACCTGCGCGCAGCGCTCGACGGGATTGCTGATCAAACTGATCACAAGATGTTCAAGAAGATCATCGAGGAACTCAAGGCAGATGTGGAGAGTGGTAAGCAGTTCTCCGACGCGTTGTCGCGTCATCCCAAGCTCTTCGGGCCGTTGTATGTCAACATGGTCCGCGCATCGGAAATGTCCGGTTCGTTCTCAGAGATGCTCGATCGGATCGCAGGGTACATTGCTCAGCAGATCGAAACGAAGAAGATGGTTGTTGGTGCGTCGATCTATCCCGCGATTATCGGCGGTATGGCAGTCACTGTGACGATCTTCTTGTTGACCTTTGTGCTTCCAAAGTTTTACACCGTGTTTGAGGGCAAAGAAGATGTGCTCCCATGGGCGACGAACTTCCTCATGGGGCTTTCGATGATCGTCCGCGAGCAATGGCCGTTCCTGATCGGCGGGATCGCGGTCATCGGAGGCGGATTCTTCGCGTTCGCGAAGACTGAGGTTGGTGCGTTCTGGATCGACAAGATGAAGTTGACCATCCCGGTGCTCAAATCCATGTTCCGCTCGTTGTACATCACGCGTTCGTTGCAGACGATGGGTCAGTTGATCAACGCGGGTGTGCCGATGCTTGATACATTGACCATCACAAGTGAAATTTCTGGTAACAAGATTTTCGAAGGCATGTGGAAACGAGTGCATAGCTCGGTAAAACAGGGTCGAAAGATCGCAGAACCATTGCACGCGAACCCAATTTTACCCAAGGCGGTGATCCAGATGATCGCTGCGGGCGAAGAGTCCGGTAAGCTTGGCGAGGTGCTTGATGAGATTTCAATCTTTTATGCAAAGCAACTCAAAGACCATATCCGCGCAGTTACCGGAATGATCGAGCCCATCATGATCATCATAATGGGTTCAGTCGTTGGTTTTATTGCAATGGCGATCATCCTTCCGATTTTCAAGATGAGCCAGATCGTAGGGTAATGGATGCTTAGAGCGGACTGATGTATATCGGTCGAACAATACCCGGAGAACCCGGGTCGACAATGGAGAACCGTAACGATGCTCAAAGGCACATCCAATCCAACGCGAGTTTCACGACGAGCCCGATCACAGGGGGCAAACGGGCAAGGTGGGTTCACACTCATTGAAACCTCGATGGCCACTGTAATCATCGGTGTTGGGGTGCTCGCGATGGTCGATGCGCAGACATCGTTTATCATCTCGAATCAATGGTCGTCGCATGCTGCGAGCGCGACATTCCTCGCCAATGAGATCCGTGAACTGACCCGGAATCTTCCCAAGCACGATCCGGTGACTGGTCTATCGCTTTTAGATGATGGTGACGGAAACCTCGTGGTTTCTGGATGGGGTGCAGATCTCAATGAAGTGCGGGTCGATGACTTTGATGACATCGACGATTTCGATGGGATCACCTTTTCCTATATTGGATCACCTGGAATTGATGACAACGATCTGCCAGGACCAATCAACGCATTCGGTGAAGTGATCCCCGCACTCAGTCATGAGGGTGTTGAGCTGGGCGCGACAGATGATGAACTCCTGTTCTCAGGCGATGCGATGTATGGGTGGTTTCAAACCATTACGGTTGAAAAAATTAATCCTTTTGATTCATCAGAGGTTCATCCCAACGGATTCCTCGAAGCACCCGACGGCACATTCCCCGGGAGACTCGTCGATGAGTACCCACTTCGGGTGAGCGTGCTTGTGTTCTATCAGGGGGCCAATGACATCGAGGCAGACCTGGTTACGACCGTGTCATGGATCGTGCCTTAAGCGTGTTCCTTGATATCGAACCAAGATCGTATTCATGAAGACGAAATCCATCCCCGCTCGGATGTGAGAGGCACGAAGCTATGAGAACCAAACGACCCAACACACGGCGCAATACGCTCCGAACCAAGCACCGAGCAAACCAAACCAATCGAACTCGACGCGGGATTCCTATCTCGCGCAGAGGTGTGGCATCGGTTTTGGCCATGATGTTCCTGATCATCTTTGGATCATTGGTCGCCGCGATGGCGGTCGCATCCACAGGGAATATTCGTACCGCAAACATGCATCTGCATGTGATGCGTGCGATGAGTGCGGCAGAAACAGGGCTCGCGGTCGCGGAACACCGTCTCAACGAAGCATCATCACGATTTGTGTTGGCAGAAAGTGATATCGATGCAAATGTTGCATGGGGTCTTTGGACAGGCGATAGCGCTGCGATCGGTGCTTACCAGGTCGCAGATCCATTTGACGGTTATGACGAGAGCGGCGTTCCAACAGGAATCGCAGAAGCACTAGTCAACGCGCACAGCGCAGATGTCAATATCTTGACCGGTTTCACCTATGTGGATGATCCGGCAATTGAAGCAGCACCCGGCGGCGTTCCTTCAGGAGTGTATGAATCGACTAACTGGGTCAACACACCTGCGGTACTTCTTGAAGAATGGGTCGATCCAGACAATACCAATCCGCCTCCAGCGTATCAGATCCGGTACGCGCCGCTTGCAGGCGGAGAGTACATCCGAGTGATTGTTGAAGGCATTGTCTACGATTTCCGAAGAAACAACGCGCCGATCCGCAGAACTATCATGCGTGATTACCGCATGACTAAGTCGGTTAAACAAGCAATTATCTCACATTCTAAGATCCTGATCGGGAAGAATGTGCAGATCGAAGGTGAACTCGGAGCACGATTCGACGAGGTTGACTTCGCCAACGGCGATCCAATCGTCATGCGATCAGATTTCATCGGATTAGACGACACGCTTGATGATAAGATCACCGCGTTTTGGGCGTCACTCGCAGCTTCCGACACAGACAACGATAACCGTCTCCGGATCGGACATCCAATAGAAGGCGCAAGCTTGCCCGCGGATCAAGACTTTGACGGCGACGGCAATATGGACGGTGCATACAACGATGCAACCGGTGATGGATATCTCGATGAGATTGATATCTTTATCCGTCACTATGATACGAATGGCGACAACCGTGTCACACTCTCAGCGGATCTCATCCTCGGTACCCGAGCAGGACTCGATGGCAGTGGACCAGAGTTTGTTGGTGCCGGTGGTGCCGCGATCGATGAAGACCTTGCGTTGCTGATCGATGCAGGGATGCCTGACCGGAACGAGAACGGCGTGTATGGGTTTATCGATCTCAACTCAAACCGAATCTACGAACCATCAGACGAAGACCCCGCAGATTATGACCAGATCCATGCAACTTTCCCGGATCAAGAACTCGGGTGGCGTGATGGATATATCGACGCCATGGATCGGTATGCAAAAGTCCGTGGGCGTCTAGTGTTTAAAGTCACTTCGAGTGCGTGGGAAGCAGGGCAGGGTCCGATCGAAGAGCGATTGCGTGGTCCTATTGATCCTGATGAAGACTCAGCGCTTGAGTTTGGTGCAGACGATCTTCAACTCCCAGATATTGATGCATCGAGCTTTGCAGACACTGAGAATGCGCTTATTGATGCTGCAGACGGGGATCCGTTCTGGCAACAAGTCGCGGACCAGTTGGGTACAGATGTCAGTACACTGAGTACCTGGGAACTCAACATGAACGATGCTGCTGATGATACGCCGCATCTCTATCCGGTTTGGGATGATGCCGATTTCGATGGTGTACCGGACAACTCGGGTTGGGCATACTTTGAAAAGGCACCGTTTAACTCGCCGAGCTACTCGGATGTGTACTGGCGTCCTGTGTTCGAAAATATGGTCTTCCGGAATGTGCAGATCCCGATGGGTGTCAATGGATTATTCGTGAACTGTACATTTGTCGGTTCAACCCATGTGCGTACTTACGCATCGAACACACATCCGTTGTGGTCTGAGTACGGATCAAACATACTCGACGGGAACGGTGTTCCTACTCCCAAGTTCCCCCGGTTTGTGTACGGCGATGATGCAGGAGAAACTGCAGCTAATGCGCCACCGACACTTCCGATCACTGCGATCCCGCCTGAAGAGTTTATTCTGATGACGGATCCTGCGATCTCGCCGCTCGATGTTGGTGATGTCCCAGCCAGTGAGATCGCAACCTATGGTGCGAGTTACAACTTGTTGCCTGATGCGATTATCATCGATGGTAAGCGAATTACCGATACCAAGGAAGTTTCAAACAATCTCCGGTTCCATGACAGCTTGTTCGTTGGATCCATTGTGTCTGATACTCCCAGCGCGTACACCCAGGTACGCAATAAGCTTCAGTTCACCGGTGCGACACAGTTCACAACGGTTCATCCTGATGAACCTGAGAATGCGTATTTGAATCCAGACGATAACGATATGGATGACATCGAGACAAGCTCGATGATGCTTCCAAACTATTCGGTCGACCTGGGTACATTTAACTCACCACCGGAACAAGATATTGTGCTGCAAGGCGCTGTGATCGCGGGTGTGCTTGATGCACGCGGGAACACAACGATTGATGGTGCATTGCTCTTGACCTTTGATCCTGAGGTTGGCGATGGTCCATTGCAAGATGTTCACGGGAACCCAGTAGGGAATCCAGCGGGTTTCAATGCGTCGCTTGGGTACTTCGGTTCTGGTGATGGTGACTTTGAATCGATCGATCCGACCTTGCTCCCGATTGTTGGTGGCGTACGGATCGTTGGATACGACACCACCGGTGATGGATTGGCTGATGCGCCGTATGACGAGCCTCAACCTGCGGGCTCAACACCGGTGCCGTTCAATGGATTTGGGAAAATCCGTGTGCGTCATGTACCCAACATGCGTTTGCCTTCAGGATTGTTATTGCCGATTTCGATGCCTCCCGTTCGCGGCACATACCAGGAGGGTGCGATATGAGAATCAAGACCATGAATACAAACAGAGTCAAACACATGCGATCAAAGCATGCCCGCAAAGGGTTTAGCATGATCGAAGTGCTGATCTCGTTGACTATTACCGCGACACTGCTCACCGCGACACTTGGTGCTCTGGATTCATCATTTAAATCATATAAGGTGACGACCGAGGGCGCATCGACCAATGTGGTTGCGAGAATCGTGATGCAGCGATTGACCGGGATGATTCGCACAGGCGATTCGTTTGGTCCATATCCCGTTAACCCGATCCTGAATCCTGTGCTTGAATCCAATCACATTGAGTTTGTCTCGTACCGTGATCCCGCAAACGATATCGAGCGAGTCACGCGTCTTGAGCGTCGTGATGGTGATGCGGACACTGGTCCTTACGAGTTGTGGTATATTGTCACAACCTATGTATCGGGAGACTTCGATTCAGATATCGAAGCGCCGTTGCTTGAAGGTCTCAACGAAGTAAAGTTCATCATGGATTACGATGTGGGTCCCAAGCTCAAACGAGTCACCGTCGACCTGATCATCCAACCTGACGATCTCAAAGACGGCGGAATTGGTGCATCACTTGATGCACCGGTGATCCGTCTGGTTGCCAGTGCTGCACCACGGAGCAATGATTAACTCAGTTCATGCGAATAGTTCAAGATCAAAAAACGGGCGTGATGCCCGTTTTTTTATTTGCTGATTTTCGGTGAATCATTCACCCGCGTATCCGTTTGGGTGATCTTTGAGCCATTGATACGCACTCATAACCACCTCGTCGATATCGGTGATTTGTGCTTCCCAACCGAGCATGGATTTGATCTTGGCCGGATCGTTGTAGAGCGCGATCGCGTCGCCTTCGCGCCGGGGTGCATCGTGGACAATGAAGTCTGCACCTGATACGCGTTTGACAGCATCAAGAATCTCACGGACGGAGTACCCTTTCCCGATCCCAACATTGAACGATTCGATTTGTCCGATCTCGACCGAGTTCATCGCGAGGACATGCGCCGCGATCAGATCTTCGACATGAACATAATCGCGGATGTTGGTCCCGTCGGGGGTGGGGTAGTCGGTGCCGAAGATGGACATCGATTCGCGTTTTCCCAGCGCTGCGTCGATCGCAACGGGGATCAGATGCGTTTCTGGGGTATGGTCTTCGCCAAGCATCCCGGTGCGATCACTGCCGGCGACATTGAAATATCGCATAATGATCAGCGAGATCGGGTTATCCTGCAATGCTCGTTTCTTTGCATAGTCCTTGAGGATGTGCTCAAAGTGGAGTTTGGTGTATCCATAGGGTGAAGTGGGGGATTGCGGGCAGTGTTCAGGGACAGGTATCATGCCTTGGGGTGGATCACCAAAGGTTGCGCATGATGAAGAGAAGATAAATCGTTTGATCCCTTTGCCATCGTGGGACGCATCGCATGCATCGAGGAGTGCGATGCCTGATGAGATGTTGTTGCGGTAGTACCAAAGTGGGTCTTCAACCGATTCGCCGACATATGCCAGTGCGCCAAAGTGCATGACGGTGTCTAAATCATGCGTGTCGAGAGTTTCTTTGACTCTTTGGCAATCTCCAAGATCACAATGCACAAAGTTGAATGTGTCTGGGTGGGTTTCTTCGAGCATCGCCATGGGTTCACGGTGCCCGCGATGGAGGTTGTCGAGCGCGACGACGGTGTGCCCATCTCGTAATAGTCTTTGACAAGCATGGGAACCGATGTAACCAGCTCCGCCGGTGACCAAAATACGCATATATCACTCCATCTCTGGGATTTGAATCAATTACTGCACTGATTCTACTGCTTCCCATTGACGATGGTTCGGGAAACTGGTCGATGAACTGAACGAGAAGGTTCCAGAATCCCTACTATAGGATCTGAAGGGGCATCTCAACCCAAGGAGTTCCATGGCCGAGTCGTTCACATCTGATTTTAAACGCTTTTTCACGCGTGGTTTAGCGATTTTGTTGCCGACCGCGGTGACCCTTTGGCTGCTCTGGCAGGCGTTCGGGTTCGTGTTTAACAATGTGGCCCAGCCGATCAATCGGATGACCCGATTTGCGGTCGTCTGGGTTGTCCCTCAAGTTCGTGACGAGGACAAACTCCCTGAGTGGTTCCAAGTCACCAATGAGCGGGTGCTCGAAATCCGAAAATCGCGTGAGATCCGTACGACGGTTTCTGATGAATCAGTCCGATTGAAACTCCGGAGGGAGTACCTCGCGCAGTTCTGGAAAGATCACCCGTATTTGAATCTGACGGGGTTGTTCATCGCGATCATGTTGATTTATCTCGCGGGTGTGCTTCTCGGAAACTTTATGGGCAAGTCCTTGTATGCTCGCCTTGAACGATTGATCACCCGGATTCCTGGTTTCAAGCAGGTTTATCCGCATGTGAAACAAGTCGTCGACATGATAATGGGCGACAGCAAGATGGCATTTAGCAAAGTGGTCCTTGTTGAATATCCCAGCGCCGGGATCTGGACCGTCGGGTTCTTGACCGGGGATTCAATCCGGGAGATTGATAAAACCGCAGGCGCGAAAGTGGTCTCTGTGTTTATCCCGACATCGCCTACCCCGTTCACAGGTTTCACGATCAACCTGCCCAAGGAAAAGGTCACGGAAATCAGCATGACGATCGAGGAAGCATTGCGATTTGTGATCACTGCGGGTGTGCTTGCGCCGGGTGTTTTCCCTGATAAACAATCGAACCCAGATGCGGTGAGCGTCTCAGATATTGATATCAAGATCGATTAGATTTTTTGATTGATCTTGTCTGTTCAATGGATCACGCGCAACCCGCGGTGAATGCATTGAGAAAGAGAGATACATCAAAGAAGTTCCAGCTCCCATCGCCATTCATATCTGCGGATGGGTCTTGATTTGTAAATGCGCTCAAGAAGATCGATAGGTCGAAGAAGTTGACACTTCCATCGCCGTTGAGATCCACAGCACATTCAAGTTGGTATAGATAGATCGAACCCGATCCGGATCCGTTGTCATCATCACCCCATGCGCCGGTGACGACGAGCCCGCTGTCGATTGCAACGCTCCACCCAAACCGGTCCGATCCAGCGCCATCACTGGGAACAAAATGAGGCAACTGTGTACCGGTGAGTGCATCAAAGAGATACACGCTCCCGGATCGATTAGCGCCGGGAACAACATCAAATGGTGAACCGATCGCGATGGTTCCGCCTTTGATTGCGACTGATGAACCGAAGAGGTCTCCTGCTTGCCCGTCGTTGGCGGTGAGCTTGAACCTCTCCTCACCAGTCGTTGTGTTAAAGATATATGCTGATCCTGAATCCTCACCTTGATCATCTGCCGCGAACGCTCCGACTGCGACGAGTCCGTTATCAACGGAGACCGCGTGCCCGAAGTTGACCTGCAACCCTGCTTGACTGGGTGCTAAGGTGTGCAGGAGTGATCGCGTCTCGATATCATGAAGAAATACGCGACCGTTACTCCCGGCATTGGGGAATGTCGCACCGGTCACGAGGACACCATCGTCCATCGCAACGGACCATCCAAAGCGAGGCCAAGCTTCGACAATCTTGCCGAGTTGTTCGCCGGTTTCTACATCGAATAAGTACACCGCACCGTTGTCTGTTGGACCATCCCAGATCGCGCCCACCGCGAGGATGCCATCATCGATTGCAACTGAATATCCAAACCGATTCCAAGATTCTTCGATCGCAGGTGTAATCTCTCGTAACAGAATCCCAGAGGAAGAACTGAAGAGATACACCGTTCCAGATCCAGGACCTATATCAGCGCCGACAGCAACGATCCCGTTCCCGATTGCAACAGATCGACCGAACCCTTTGCCCGCATTGCCTGGACCCGGATTGAGCTTGAATGTCTGGATGCCGTTGGATGCTTTGAAGAGGTATGCCGAGCTTACAAACGACCCATTGATGTTGTGTGTATCAGCGCCAACGACGATGACGCCGTTGTCTGTGTCGATTGCTCTACCAAAGTTCTGGAACTCAACACCATCGAGGGGGGTGATCTTCGAGTCCTCGTTGACAACCGGATTGCCAGCAACTGCAATTGATGCAGCGAGTGAGATGCCCAGGCATGTGCAAGCGATGAGTGATTTTGGTGCGATGAACATAGTCGTTTCCAATCAAAGAAGTCTCGAATCCACGGGGATTATCGACACTTTGAGTGTACCCGTTGTGCTTGATTTTCAAAGGGTGAAAACTCTATTCTCGTATTGTTTTTCGAGCGGTTTTATCGGGAGATGATGGTTCTGGTGCTCATTTGAACCAAGTTGAAGTGATCGTGTTATCGGTTCTGATGGATCAACATGTGGTATGGATGTCCGTGGATTACTTTGTTTGAGCGTACGCATCGAGTGCTGCAAGGCGTGCCTTCGCGTGGTCCACAATCGGGAACGGGTAGTCTTCTCCAAGTGTCACGCCCGCGTCGAGCAGTGTGAGCGGGGGCGCTTCCCAGGGCGCGTGAATGATCGCATTGGGGAGCTGAGCGAGTTCGGGAATCCATCGGCGGATGTATTCCCCATTGGGATCAAACTTCTTGCTTTGGCTCACCGGGTTGAACACACGAAAATATGGCGCGGCATCAGCGCCACAACCCGCGGTCCATTGCCAACCAAAGGTGTTGTTTGCAAGATCCGCATCAACAAGCGTGTCCCAGAACCACTGGGCGCCTTCCTCCCAAGAGATCATCAAGTCCTTGCAGAGAAAGGATGCAACGATCATCCTCGCTCGGTTGGGCATCCAACCTTGAGCCCATAGATTCCGCATCGCAGCATCAACGATCGGGTATCCGGTTTTTCCTTGTTGCCACTTTGCAAGGTGTTGCTCGCTTGAAATCCACGGGAACTTTTCGAACTGTAAACGGAAGGGACGATCAAGCGTGTGTGGGAAGTGATTGATCAGATGGGTTGCGAAGTCGTTCCATCCCAGCTGGCGCAGATACGCAGAAACCCCTAAGTTCTGAGACCAGTTTGGATCCGCAGCGAGCGTGTGCCACATTCGGCGGATCGAGAGTTCCCCAAAGTGGAGGGGCGCGGAGAGTTCGGACCATCCGGGTTCATCGAGTTGGTTGCGAGATAGATGGTATTGATCGATGCGATTCTCGGTAAACGCGCGGAATGTTTCGTTGGCGTTGGTTTCGCCCGGGGACCATCGGGAAGGAAAACCCGCTGCCCAATCTACTCGATCAAGCAGTTCGAGCGAGGAAAGCGATGTTTGCTTTGGTTCTCGTCGAGGTGGACGCAAGGAGGTGGGGGATGGGATCGGGTTTTCAACTGGCATTTGATGTGCGCGGTTCCAAAAAGGAGTGAACACCTGGTAAGGTTTGGCGTTGCCAGTCATCACCGAACCGACTTCCCAAAGCGTATCAGGGATGAATCGAACAAGTTCGATCCCCATCTGATCGAGCTGATCATCAACGGTGTCCTCGACCTGTTGTGAGACTGGATCGGTTGATTCAAGGATTGAGACCTGATCCGCGTTCACTTCCTTGCAGAGTTCAGATAATACTTCTGTTGGATTTCCGACACGCAGAACGAGCGGCGAACCGAGTGATTCAAGAGACTCTGCGAGTGATTGCAAAGAATGATGTAACCACCATTGGGATGCTTTTCCTATGGGCAGATTCTCAGATGGATCGAGAATGTACACCGGAACCACGCAGCCGCGATTTGCAGCGTAACTCAGCGCGCGATGATCATCTGTCCGCAGATCGAGTCGATACCAAACAATCGTCGTTGAATCTGCGCTCTGGGTTTGTTTCATTTCAAATGGTAGCGATCAACAACTCTGGGTCGACTTATTCCGCGATCTTGTGCTCCTGGAGACATTACGGACGACGGCGAGTTCAACTTCTTCGATGTTAGCGCCTTCTTAAATGCCTCTAACGAGGGTTGTCCATGAGTCGTGGATCCGTAGAGTCCGAAACTCATCGGAAATGAATCTCCGAGTGATTGTAGATGATTCTTGCATCATTCTCTGCGCATGAGTATGTCACTTGTTTGCAAAGAGTGGTTGTGGAATAGGTCGATCTGAATTGATCCAAGCGGCTGATCAGCGACACGAGCGAATCAGCTAGCTGAGTTGTTCGCCCCATTTCATCGCACCAGATCAGTTTCATGAATCACTTGCTAGGCATTCTGCGATGACTCGATAGCAGAGCTTCGCTGCGATAAAATCGCTGGCGTGATGTGTCGGTTCAGGGCAGAGCTCAACTATATCGATACCAACGACCCTGCTCGCATAGGCAACGCGGTGGATGAGCGTGTTGACTGTCCGCCAGTCGAGCCCGCCGGGCTCGGGCGTTCCCGTCGCGGGGATGATCGACGGATCAAGCCCATCGAGATCAATCGTGATGTAAACTTTATCCCCAAGGAGATCGACTACATCGTTCATCCACTCATAGTCCGGAGCATCGAGGATCGTGTGGGCGAAGAAGGTACGTGCCGGATCGAGATTGCCCACTTCCGATTGGTCAATCGCCCGGATGCCCACCTGGATCACTGACGCAAGTTCTTTGGCTCTGGCCATCACACACGCGTGGTTGTGGTTCGAACCTTGGTAGGTATCGCGTGAGTCGCCATGCGCGTCGATCTGCAGGATCGTAAGTCCCGGGAAGCGCTCGCTCGCGGCTTGGAACGCACCGATGGAGACCGAGTGCTCGCCGCCAAGAACCACAGCGAGCTTGCCCGCATCCAGTACCGCTCCGACACGGTCTCGAACCAGCGGGGCAAGGTGAATCGGGTCTGCATCATCGCACAGCACAGGCGCTTGGGTGTGAATGCCCCTGAGATAAGGTTCCGATTTGGTCTCGATGTCGTACCACTCGATCTGCGCCGAGGCGTCGATCATGGCCTGAGGACCCTTATCGGATCCCTTGCGGTATGTCGAGGTCTTGTCGTAGGGCACTGGGATGATGTGCACCACGGCCAGATCAGGATCAGCAAGTTCGGGCGGTATGTCGAGGAAGTTGGTCATGGGTTCGCCTTGTAGGTGCTCAAAGTATGCGATCAATAAGTGAGCTCGATATCCGGATCAAGGTAGGTGTACCCCTCGAGCCCCGACTCGTAAAACCGCTGCATGGTCCGGGCTTCGGGGACGGTGAGCGCACCCTTTCGAACGCCAGACTCACATTCTTTTTCAAGCGCCCGCACGAGTTCATTCGTATTATACTGAACATACGAGAGTACCTGGCGGACGGTGTCGCCGCGGATGAGCTCATCGATTGCCCAACCATCTTTGTCGAGTTTGATGTGTACGGTGTGAGCATCGCCGAAGAGGTTGTGGAGATCGCCCAAGGTTTCCTGATATGCACCTACGAGGAAGGCTCCCATGTAATAGATGTTCTCAGAGTCAAGCTCGTGCACGGACAGCGTGCTCGCGATGCCGCTCTCTGGATCGATATAAGCCCCGATCTTGCCATCGGAGTCACAGGTGATGTCGCCAAGGATTGCCTGGCGGCGAGGCTCTTCGTCGAGCCGGCTGATCGGCATGATCGGGAAGAACTGATCGATCGCCCAAGCATCAGGAAGCGATTGGAAGATCGAAAAATTGCAGAAATAGACATCGCTCATCAACTCGTCGAGCTCGCTGAGTTCGTCGGGAGTTTCTTCGAGCGATGCGCATGCGATCTGGATGTGCTGGCAGATCATCCAGAACATACGCTCGGAGATTGCTCGCTGCTCAAGCGTCAGGTAACCCAATGAATAGAGCGTGTTTACTTCATCGAGGGCACGCATCGCATCGTGATAGCACGCAACAAGGTGGGGTGTTGGGCTCTGTACAATTGAGAGTGCAGATTGGAGATCTCGAACCGGTTGGGGCGCGTCGGGATTGATCAATTCAGGAACCGTCGCGTCCGTTCCAAGACCCGGACCAATGATATCCGTCGGGCCTGTCGAACCAAGCACATCGAACACAAGGACCGATGAATACGCCGCCATCGCGCGTCCGCATTCGGTCACGATGGTCGGCGGCTTGATCCCCGCCGCGTCGCATACAGATCCGATTCGGTACACCACATCCGAGGCATACTCCTCGAGCGTGTAGTTCATTGAAGAGGCCGCATCAGCCCGTCCGCCCATGTAGTCCACACCAAGCCCGCCCCCGATATCGAGGTATGAAAGCCGGGCGTCGAGCTTGCGGAGTTGGACGAAGGTGTGGGCAAGCTCGGTTACCGCGGATTTGATCGTCGCGATGTCCTGGTGCTGTGAGCCGGTATGACAATGCAGTAGATCGAGACAGTCAATCATGTCATGTTGTTTTAGGCTTTCAACGGCGCGAAGAAGCTCTGTCGTCGTCATCCCAAACTTGCTCTTCGTGCCCGTCGACGAACCCCAACGCCCCGATCCCGTGGTTGCGAGTTTCACCCGTGCACCGATGGTCGGGCGCACGTCATATTTTTCGGAAGTGGCAATGATTCGATCGAGTTCGCGAATATTTTCGATCACGGGCACAATCCGCCGCCCGAGCTTGTGGGCGAGAATGACCGCTTCGATGTACTGCGCATCTTTGAACCCGTTGCACACGATGAGTTGATTGGGATTCGATGCAGTCATCGCCATCACGGCCAAGAGTTCAGGCTTTGATCCAACCTCCATACCGAAACCCAGCCCACGCCCACACTGTGCGATCTCTTCAACGATCTGGTGTTGCTGGTTCACCTTAATTGGGTAGACCGCCTGATAGTTTCCGCTGTAATCATTCTCTCGGATGGCCACTTGAAACGCGTTGTTGATCGCGTGGAGCCGATGGTTGATGATGTCGCTAAAGCGGAGCAACACCGGCGTATTGATCCCGCGCTCATGAAGCCCGGTGACGATCTCGTGCAAATCAACTTTGTGCGCCTCCTGTCCGTCTGGGTAGAGCACAACATGCCCGGAATCGTTGATCCCGACATAGTCCGCACCCCATTGATCGACCCGATAAAGGTCCACGGCATCAGCGATCGTCCACACAGAGGCTTCACTTTCGTTCGGCTTGGAATCAACAGTCGGGGGGGGGGCATTTTTTTGCATCGAGAAGTATAGATTTGTAGAACTCATTTGGATCACCAAATGGGCTACACTCTCTGCCAAATAATTCTGTGAACCGGTCCAACCGAGAACCTGCCATGACCATCCGATCCTTTATGGAAGAGCACTTCCACCATTTCAACGCTGCCGCGACCCTTGATGCTGCCCAAGGCTTTGAGGACCATCTCGCGGGGGGGGGCAAAATGCTCGTCTCGCTCGCCGGAGCGATGAGCACCGCAGAACTCGGGCGATCACTCGCCGAGATGATCCGCCAAGATAAGGTCCACGCGATCTCATGTACGGGCGCGAACCTCGAAGAGGATGTTTTTAATCTCGTGGCCCACGATCACTACGAGCGGATCCCCAACTACCGCGACCTCACTCCCGCCGATGAACAAGCCCTCCTCGAACGGGGGCTCAACCGCGTGACTGACACCTGCATCCCCGAGCACGAAGCCTTCCGCGCCTTAGAGAAAACGCTGCTCCCGCGTTGGGTCGCCGACGCCAAAGCCGGACGCCGCAAGCTCCCACACGAGCATTTTTATGAAATGCTTCTCTCAGGCGAACTCGAACCCCATTACCAAGCCAATCCGAAGAACTCATGGCTCCTCGCTGCGGCCCAGCGGAACCTCCCCATCGTGGTCCCCGGCTGGGAAGACTCAACCTGCGGGAATATCTACGCATCTCATGTCGTCTCCGGCGATTTCCCCGACGCAACTGGCATCAAGTCTGGGATCGAGTACATGACCGCTTTCATCGAGTGGTACAAGCAAACATCCGCCGATGCCAGCATCGGATTCTTCCAAATCGGCGGCGGGATCGCCGGCGATTTCCCAATCTGCGCCGTGCCGTTAATCCGCCAAGATCTCCAAGAACAGGTCCCGCTCTGGGGATACTTCTGCCAGATCTCAGATTCAACAACAAGCTATGGCTCATATTCCGGCGCGGTCCCCAACGAGAAGATCACCTGGGAAAAACTGGCGGTGGATACTCCAAGTTTCGTCATCGAGTCAGACGCAACGATCGTGGCCCCGCTGATCTTTGGATATGTGCTTGGGTTATAACATCGAGTATGCATAAATGATTCGAAGACGCGATGCATGATTGCCTCTTCGTTTTGCGAAAACCTGTTTCAATTGGAGTCAAAAAACCTGAATCCGCGGTTGCCCTGAGCGAGCAAATCCGTTGGTGGGGATGCGTGTGCACAAAAAACTACAAAGTTATCACAAATCGACTACACTGAGTGATTGTTACACATCCAAATCAAGCGATGAGGAACCGTATCAAACACATACCTTTCATCAATACCTTGATGAGATGGCGAACCGTCCGTCTGGGCAATGTGAGTGTGTAAGTTGCTGAGCTTTCAAGATTCGGATCAAAACTAGAATCATTGCACAGCGTACTGTCATGGTGATGAATGCTGAAACGCTAATTGGGTTGGAACTCTTTCCAAAGTGATTGATACTCATTCGTAAAAAAAGATTGCTACAGATTCAAGGCTTTCCGAGAAGGATCAACACACGCATTTATTCTGGAGTCCCTGTAAACTCTGGGAGTGGTCGCGCATCCGCTTCACTTTGGGTTTCTGCGATCCCGTGTGCTCTGATATCAGCGATCAACCATTCCATTTCTTTGATCTCTCGGCGTTGAGCATCGATGATCGCGTCAGCGAGTTTCCGAACGCGTGCGTCTTTGATCTGCGCTCGTTCACTCGTCAGGATCGCGATCGAGTGGTGGGGGATCATCCCTTCCATATAATCGGTACCACTGACGGTGATCTGGCTTCGTACCAGACCGATCCCGCTTGCGATGAGCAGGGTTGCAATCATGATCGTGACGATGTTCTTTAAAGTGCTCTTGTACATCCTAAGCATAAAGAGCAGCATCACTATGATCATCCCACCACCCATAATGAGCGTCATGAACAAGCGTGTCTCACTAAACCATGCATGTTCGATGATTTTGTATGAGTGCAAATACATCAAGCAGAACATGACCACCATCGAAGTTGTGATCATGAGTGCAAAGCGGAGATATGGAGACCCGGCTTTGTGTGAATCATTGTGTTTTTTATCGTACATGAGATACCTCACGGAATGGTTATCGATTGATCAGACCCTGAGTAAACCAACTCACCGTGAACTCTTGGTGAAGTGAACATGAAATCACGATATTTGAGGCCTAAGACAAATTCACAACAACCAGCAAAGAGCATCAAAACAGAGCGCAAATAGAAAAAGGATCAGCAGTTATGCCGATCCTTGCAGGTCGTTGCGATTCTTTGCAGAATACATTTAATGGGCCCGGACAGACTCCAACACTTCCCTCTGACGAATCACAAACGCCGATTACGGGAAGTGGGGGCGCAGAATGCGGCGCACTTCCTGACGATTCCCATTCAACAGCGCATACCCAAGACTCTGCACTCACTGAACTGATCCGAGTATGGCCGGAGTTGAGCGGTTGGACACGCTGGCAGATTCAACAGTTGATCGAAACTCAGAATCAATCGAACTCGCTAACAAATATTGATAGCAAATCAGAATCAGATTCACAGAGTCATTGATTGAATTGTGGATGAAATCAGCAAACCGGGCGATCAAGGGCAAAACATGAATCAAAAACAAACAAAAACGAGGGGTACTAACGGGAGATTCGTGCCCGGCAACCCAGGCGGCCCCGGAAATCCTCATGCGGGGCAAGTATCCAAGCTCAGAGCCGCGATCCTTCACGGAGTCGATGAGGATGACATACAAGCAATCATTGAGCAACTTGTCGCCAAAGCACGCAATGGGGATTTGGCAGCCGCACGCGAGATATTGGATCGGACAGTGGGCAAATCTGCACAAGCGGACTTCCTCGAACGCATCGAAGCGCTTGAAGCCGCTGCTGAGCATCTCAAAGACCGGTGCGAGCGATGAGCCTGCAAAGACGGCTGACGCGCCTAGAGGAAAGCTTGATCCCTAGACAGCATAATCTAGGCGAGCCGTGCGAAGTGTGCGGCGCTCCCGATACCTCAATCGTCTATGAGGGGGTGCATATGAGATTAGTGCCCGATGAGGATGACGACCCGATATGCGTTGAGTGTGGACGGACGCTGGATCGAGATTCTGGGAGGCCGATCCATGCAATGGTGCTGGTTCGGATCGTTCGGGCAGAGCCGCCACAAAGCTAGTCCAAGTATGGCCATTGACAATGCTCATTCAGCGATACATGCAAAGGGGTTATCTTGGCCGGGAACCCCTAAAGGATGAGTGCTGGAATCAAAAAATAAGATTCGTTCAGCATCTACCCCCCGGAGCTTTACGCGGTACTGGTTCATGGTGTCGTGAATATCTTGATTGTTAAGTCCTTCGATATATAGAGATACGGCGAAGAATCGATTTGGATGTCGCAAAAGCGCATTCAAAATGTGCTGGTCAGTTTCAGGATTGAGGGAATGGCCAAAAACCACTATGTTTCCAGAGTCTCTGCGTAACTGCTCATGGCAATACCGAAGATAATCAGACGAAAGTATTTTTGCCCACTTAGCCTGCCATGTTCCTTCGGACACAAAATGGACACGAGCAATGCCGTCTTCATTTAGTTGGTCCAGAATGGATAAATCGAGGTTTCGTCGTTTACGGCAGACAGATTGGCTGTCGATAAAAAGGTGCAATGCGCCATGAAGGTACATCAATCGGGTTGAATCATTGTTGTATTCTTGATCCCTATCAAAGCGTCTCCCCTTAAAAAGGTCAACAACAGCATTATCCACATGACATTCAGCATTGAGCATTGCCCAATAAAGAAGCAGGTCGTAGTTTGTGCTGTATATCGCACAGTAAGATTTAAACTCATCACCCAAGTCTCCATTTGGGTGATAGTTATTACGCGGTAGATGAACCTCACGGACAGCTGCGATCAGTGCAGCCTTGATCTGCTCATATGCTTCATTGATGACTTGCGTGTCCAACCCGCACACTCTGTTAATCATCAAGCCAGTGCCCAGCCGATGCAGAACTAGTTCAAAGTCTGAAGTGCCCACAGTTTCAAACAGTTGTGCCGCTAAATCTGTCAATGTTGCTTCGTTTCTAAGCGTTGAGTATCCAAACCGATCTGACACGGCGATACTGGCACCATTTCCAACCAACAATGATGGTCTTTCATGGGGGGCTGGCTCATTCCCTGTCAATAACTCTTTGACAGCATCCCAACTTAGTAGGCCTTCTATCTGCCCCATGAATAACTCCCATTTCTGAATATGAAAACAATGGTTTCAACCTATTAGTTTCTTCATTTTATCATTCATTTGATTTATCTATCAACATGTTTGTTAGTCAAGGCGAGAAATCACGCCCGCTCTTGATTCATCCTTAGCAGATTGCCAAGGATCAACTGTTCCACCTCTTCGCGGCGTTCGATCAAATCATGACCCTCGGGCAAGGGTTGACCCGCGCCCGTTTCTTCAAAGACCTTGGCCCATGCAATATCCCATTCACCCTCTGGATCAATCGCGGCGTACGCAGCGATCACGGCCTCATCGAGCGCCTTGTGCGCCAGTCTCAACCAAGTTGGACGCTCGTTGTAGAGATTGGTCAATGTGCGCTTCTTGAGCTTGGAGTCTTTGGCGCACGCCGCATCAATCGCGCTCTGACGGATCAACCGGCGTGCCTCTTCACCACTGACGGCGGCGACATCCCCAAAGTCGTCTGTCGCGTCGATCAAATCCGCGATGGGTTTGACCCACTCTGGGGGATTGAGCCAACGCTCGCGCTGCTCGTTGAGTGTGGCCGCACACGCGCCGATCGCGTCGTGGAGCGGGCGCTGAGGATCGTCGATCGCTGGTTCACTCCCCGGCGACCACGGGAGGGGGAAGGTCTCGAAACAGGTGGTCGGCGTGTAGCGAAAACCAGATTCAGCTTCACGAAGTTGTGTCCCTTGTCGGCGCGCCCAGAGTTCGTGGATGCTGCTGTGGAGGGTGCCGAAGAAGTAGTCGTCGGAGCGGGCGAACTCCACTGCTGCGGAATCAACTACAACTGGGGCTGTTAGCCAAGAAAAAATGCGATGTTTTGAAACTCGAGGGGTGGCCACAGTTCGATGTAGTCCATTTTTTTCACCAAAGAGTTCTGGTCGTTGTCGCCAGTGAAGCCAACATGGAAAGTTGTCAAAATGAGCCGGTTTTCTTTTTGATGCAACCACTTTTGAGCAGTATTCATATGGCCCCTCATATAGGGCAGCAGAGGTTTGATTTGATTCTGTTGGAAAATAGAGACACCATTTTCCAACAGTCCGCCCAACAATATGACTCCCATTATACCATAAGCGAAGAATATCAAACGATGATGCCTCTACTGGGTTGGATCGTACCAGAAATGACTGTGCGTCTTTCCATTCTATATCAAATGGCCCACTTTTTTGAGTGCCAATAAATCCAATCGAGGCGTTTTGATGTATTTGTACAGCAACAGTTATATCAATCTGAGCCGTTAAATCAGCATTTATTGATGAAACTTCAAGCCCATCTAGTTTCATTCCGTCGCAAAGCTCGCGGGCAAAGCAAATGATCGACACTTGAACTGCGGCACCATCAAGCGACCATTCTCGATCAGACCAAGCATCAAATATGACACAATGTGATTTGATTTCTTTCAAGATATTTCTACTGGCTCCACCTCGGATTGATTGTGTGGCAAGCAGTCCTGATCGTATACTGATATTGGTTTTCATGCATTTGCTAGCCAAAGCAAACCAGTAGCAACACAGATCTGAGAAGTTAGGGATTGTGAACGAACCAAATAGAGATTCTGTGTATTCATCTCCCAGTCCGCCACGAATCAACTTGCCACCCAAAAACGGCGGATTCCCCACAATAAAATCCGCTTCCGGCCACTTCGCTTGCCCCAGACACTTCGCGCCCTCGCGCCACACACTGAGCCGATTCCCATGCTCATCACCCCACGCAAGGATCGCGTCTCGGTTCTCGATCGTGTCAATGGGTTCGAGGATCGGATCACGCGGCGCATTGAACCCGTTGTCTCGCATCCATTGCAAATAGCCAATCCAGATTGACACCTGCGCCAGCTCAGACGCATACGGATTGATTTCAATCCCCAAGAGTTGAGTTGGACGCACGCGCGGCAGCAACCCCCCAACCCCAAGCTCTTCACGCGAGGCGTAGAGGATGACTTCCTTCTCGATGAACAACAACTGCTGGATCGCAACATAGAGGAAGTTGCCCGATCCGCACGCCGGATCGAGCACGCGCACGGATGCGAGCTTCGCCTGGAATCCATCGAGCAGGTTGGCGATTTCAGTATCCGCTTTCTTCTTGGTATCCTTCCCTTTGACGGTGCGTCTGCGATCGAGTTGGATGTCGATGAGCGATTGGGTTTCTTCCCATTGCTTGCGCAGCGGGCGCACAATCACGGGTTCAATCACCAGCATGATGTCTTGTCGGCTTGTGTAGTGCGCGCCGATCTGCGATCGCTTGGATGGGTCAAGCGATCGCTCAAAGAGCGTGCCGAGGATCGAGGGTTCGATTGCAGACCAATCCTGAACCGCCGCACTGATGAGGATTTCGATTTCAAAGGTTGTGAGTTCGATGGATTGGGCGTTATCGAAAAGCCCGCCGTTGAAATAGCTGATTTCGTCTACTCCAAAGTCCCCCCCGGTGCGCATTGCATCAAACAGGTTGTCCATTTGCTTCTTGAGTCGATTGGGATCATCCTTAGACTTGGTGAGGACTTGATGGAACAGCCCTTTCGGGAGCAGTTCGACATCCTCAGCGAACAGACAGAACATCACTTTCATCAAGAAATGAGCTGCATCGTGTGGATCATGTCCCCGATCGCGCAAGGCTTGGGCGATCGTACCGATTTTGGCGGCGATCTTCTCTGTGATCGCCGCGACGGTTTCAGATGGTTTGAACGACTTTGGATCTGTGAAGACCCGTTTGAGGATGGACAGGTTTCCAGAGTCTGAGAGCTGATCGAGCGTGAAGGTGTAAACCTCTGGTTTGTATCCAGTGAAGTTGGTATGGATTTCGTAGTTGGTGATGTCGCACACAATCATCAACGGCGGATTACCAAGGTCTTCACGGTATTGCTGGAGTTGTTGATACGCGGCGGCAAGGTCTTTGTACTTGCCCTTGCGTTTGTACTCCCATGCGAAGCGCCCCTTATACCAAACATCGGCGCGCCCAGAAATCCCTTTAGAACCAATAGAAGCGGGCGCAGAGACCTTCGCGCCCTTCTCAAATGTGAATGTGTCCCCAACCGGATCAACTTCAGCCGGTGTTTTGACCCCAAGCAATCGGCACAAGTCTATGAAATGCTCTTGTGATGCTTGCTGTTCACTGAGTTTGGCTTTTGACCATTTGGCAATAAATGTTGAAATGTCCATGTGCGTAGATCATCGTGTATCTGGACGGATTTGTCCATTCTTCGGGGTGGTAGAGAGTCATTGGTTATCTTGATTTTGGGCAATCCCTCGCGTACGCGCGCGTAGTGGTGCCAAAACTCCTACGCGCCCAGTGATCGAAAACTATTCAAATGTGGATTTCCAGCCAATAAATGAAGAAAACAGACGATCCTAAGAGATTCTCCAAATGGTGGATTCAATCACTTGTCTCATCTTTGTTTGGCATGATACGATCTATACCAAATACGGGTTCGTCGGCGGCCACCGACACCATCGAGCAACCGCGGCTGGGTGTTTCACCTTCCAATCTTGCCGCGATTGCTCGGCCCGAGGAAGGTAAAAAATGTCTGATGGCAGAAATGCGATCGTTGGGGTTATCAATGCACTAGAAGAGATTCGTTCGGAGTGGATTCGTAGCGATGCAAAGATGATTCACTTGCTATCAAATAGCATGAAATCCTCTCAAGGTGGTTTTGAGAAGATTATGGCGAGTGAGCGGGTCGCCATCTATCGGCTGGTTCCTGAACTTCGAAGAAAACTGATACCTGTAGCATCTCAATATTTGGATGTTTCGTTGAGAGACGAAGTTCGCGAACTGGTCAACGATCTTGATCCAAATGATGTTGGCCCAGATCGCTATGGGGAAACTAGAGAACGCTGGAGGCATACTTGGGATGCGTTGTATTACGATTCACGATATGAAGACCTGATCCCATTATTGATTCAAGCGGCCAGCATTGCTAAACGCACACAGAGGATCAACACCAATCGGCAAGCAGGTGAGGATCGTATTTCTCCACATGAAGTCACTGCGTTTCATTCTAATCCTAAAGTCATCCGATCTGGATGCTATGACATTGCAAACTTACTCCCAATGATCCGAGACGATTGGCAAGAAGGTGATGCAATCGAAGCCGAATGGAGACTAAAGGGTTGGTCAACCATTGGGGATCATTTCCTGTCTGAGAAACGC
>CAXBJM010000011.1:0-59311 GCA_963976235.1 uncultured bacterium | reverse complement strand
CGGTGCGTAGATGAATCCGGGGTGTGGTGTGGCGCTTGCATGTCTCAAAGGATAGGATGCGTATGGAGGAAAAATGCCCAAGCCGAGTATGCATCAAATCCGTGTGATCCGCTACGCCCGTGATGGGGGATATGCCGCAATGGAATGGTTGCGTGCGTTTGAAAAAGTGGAACTCCCACCAGTCATTGCCGACGGCGAGTCCTTCCGTATGGGTGTACAGATCACCAAAAAGCGCGCGATCGATGTCATACTGCGGATCGAGTCGCTCGATTCATTTCCTTCGAGAGTACGTGCCCAGCTTGGGCGGACAAGCTCTGATGTATACTTTAAATCGCCGAAAACCTGCCGAAAGAAAGTCCCCCAGACCAAACGCCCGCTCGCGGTGCTTGGTGCGAGACACATGGGCAAGCCGATTCGAATCTTGATATGTCAGCCCAAACAAGATTGAAAAACGCATTCCAGATAAACCAACAATACGACTTGCGCCAGGTGGCGCGATGAAGTATGATCGACTACCATACTTCTCGGTCCCGTTTTTACCCAAGGCAATCATGCTTCCATCTTCTATGCAACTTGCATTCACGATGCTCGTTTCGAGCGCGCTGATGATATCGTTGTGCAGTTGCACATCGACACAGCAAACAACACAGCAGGCCATACAACAAGCTACCGAAAACCCAGTTGTCTTCGTGCATGAATCCACCGACTCATACGAAGAGATTTACTTGCACGGATTCACGATCCTTGTTTCGAGTGCTGCACAACTGCACCCTGCGACAACCAATCCGGCGCTCGATCTTCTCGAACAGAAACTTGCTCAAGTCATCGAACTGACCCCCGCCCATACACACCAATCGCTCCGTCAAGTCCGGTTCTGGATCGAGCACAACAACCCAGGATTCCCATGCGCTTGTTATCACCCAGGCGCTCAATGGCTGAGTGACAACGGATACAACACTGACAAAACCGGTGCGATTGAAATATCGAATCCAGAACACTTTGTTGAATGGACCATGCGCGACCAACCCCTGATGGTCCTCCACGAACTTGCCCATGCGTATCACGATCGGGTCATTGGATTCAATGATCAAGGTATTCTGGATAGCTTTGAACAAGCTCAACTCCTCAAAACATATGAAACTGTTGCGCATGTCTCTGGCGGTAATCGCAGGCACTACGCACTCAATAACGCACGCGAATACTTCGCAGAGCTCACCGAGTCATACTTTGGAATGAACGACTTCGAACCCTTCACACGCGATGAACTCACACGATTTGATCCTGTTGGTTTGGCGATGATCGAGCGTGTGTGGGGAATAACGGACGCAAGCAAGCACCCAACGGAATAACAATGTCCACGAAAAAACAATCCAAACCTGATCTCACGCACACACACAAAGATACCGGTGTGGTCGCATCTGTCCGTATCGGTGATTGCCGAGAACAGCTCGCCAAATTCGATGAAGTAAAAAATGAATCCGTTGACCTTGTCTTTGCGGACCCGCCTTTCAACTGGGCGAGGGATTACGATCGGCACGAAACCGGTGACGCATGGGACGACGCGACTCTCTCGCGCGAAGAGTATCTCCAGTTCACCTATGACTGGCTTGACCTGTGCAGCCGATCGCTCAAACCAACCGGATCGATGTGGGTGAATATCCCCGATGACAGCGCCGCTGAAATCGTCGTGCATCTCAAGAAAACCATGCACATGGTCAACTGGTGCGTCTGGCACTATCGGTTTGGACAGAATACCAAGGGTAAGTTCATCAACTCTAAAGTACATGCACTGTACTTTTGTAAAGATCCAGATAATCGCACCTGGAACGCGGACCCGATTCTTGAAGAATCGGATCGACGCGCGATCTACGGCGATCCGCGCACGGAATCCAAACGCGACGGCATGCCCGCGGGGATGCGGGTGCCAATGGATGTTTGGTACGGAAAATACTGGGGACGGATCCAGGGCAACAACAAAGAACGCCGCGAGAAACACGACAACCAACTCCCCGAGTTGTATCTCCATCGCGTCATTGCTTGTTCATCAAACCCCGGGGATGTTGTCCTGGATCCATTCTTAGGAAGTGGGACCACTGGGGTTGTTGCTCATGCGATGGGACGGCACTTCATCGGGACCGAATATTCACAAGCAAACGCAAAGATGGCATTTGAACGGATTATCACAGGTCCTGTGCGAACACTCGACTCGTTACGCGGGGAATCCACTGCAATCCATGCGCCTCGTCGAGCGAAACCAAAGCAAACCCGTGAAGCAGAGACTTCGAGTACATAACGCACCGGATCGACCAAACTGGTTATCGGCGAGCGATCCGCATGGATTGAAGTCTGTTTATGCGTGCGAAATTGGCCTGTTTCAGTCCCAATTGGATTCAATATCCGTTGATTCAAGTTGATTTTCATCAAAATTGTGTCATGCTCAGGTATACAGATTCAGCACGATCCGCCCGGCGAACTATCTCAAGGCTGCCGGCGCGGGTGTTTGTACAGAGATCTGCTGAAGATGCGGGGTTCCATGGAAGGCTACTCAATATGAAGACTCGAAGATCAACACGAAACTCTACTTTTCTCGTTGGTGCTGCGCTCTTCGCGTGTGCGAACAACGCGAGCGCGAGCGATCCGTCCTATACACTCGCAAATAATCAAACCGGAATTAATGCATTCACCGTCCCTGCGATGGGATACACCGGTCAACACGATCGAATGACCGGTGGTATGAGCGTTGGCGATTTCAAT
The DNA here is from genome assembly GCA_963976235.1 of uncultured bacterium. Taxonomy (GTDB): domain Bacteria; phylum Planctomycetota; class Phycisphaerae; order Phycisphaerales; family UBA1924; genus UBA1924. The sequence goes on along the minus strand of CAXBJM010000011.1, from coordinate 56,557 downwards.
AATGACACCTGGCCTGACCTGTATATCTCAGGGCTCGGCACCGTCCCCGACATGCTCTACATCAATCAGCAAGATGGCACATTTATTGATCAAGCAGAACTCTTCGGGATCGACTACATGCACTTCGGTGTCGGCAGCGCCGTAGGCGATGTCAACAACGATGGATTCCCCGATCTCTACATCGTCTCCTATGGACCATCAGACGAACCTGCAACCGTCGGCAAAAACATCCTCTACATCAACAACGGCCCAGATGAAAACGGACAGTACTCCTTCACCAACCAAGCATCAAAAAGAGGTGTCAACGACATCTTTGGGATCGTCGGTGGTAAGGGCGCTTGCTTTGGAGATATGGACCTTGATGGCGATCTCGATCTTTTCGTCTCGACATGGGGATTCTTCGCGGGCGGCAACCGGATCTTTGAAAATGATGGCACGGGACACTTTGCTGATGTCACCGGTGACATCATGCCGGTAAGCGAAGAGATTATTCGTGGATTCACTCCCAAACTCATCGATGTCACGGGGGACCGGTATCCGGACCTGCTGCTCGCGGCGGACTTCACAACCTCGAAGCTCTATGTGAACAATGGTCCAGATGAAAATGGAAAAATCTCATTCCGCGATACAACCGAAGAATCACAGATCAACACCGACAACAACGGGATGGGCGCCACCATCAATGATTTCAACGGGGACGGCAAACTCGACTGGTTCGTCACAAATATCTATGTGCCCACCGCGGAATACTACAACAACCTGTTTATGGGGATCGGTAATAACGAGAACGACAATCCGATGTTCATTGACCAATCGGTCATTCGCAATGTTGAAAATGTAGGTTGGGGCTGGGGCACAACAAGCGGCGACTACGACAATGACGGCGATGTCGATATCGTTGCAACCAACGGCTGGCCTTCATTCCCGAATGAATCCACACGGTACTGGAGCAATGACTCCCAGGGCAACTTCTCTGATACCGGTTTTGTCGCGGGTCTTGGATTCAATATCAACGGCCGAGGGCTCATCCACTTTGACTATGACAAAGACGGCGATCTTGACCTTGCATTTATCGACAATGGTGGTCCATTCCGCATCTACCGAAATGATCTACCTGCAATCGGTTTTACGCGATCACTCCGCATTGATATCAACACTGATTCACACCCCTGCCTTGCACCGATGGGGTATGGCACACGGTTAATTGCAACTTATAATGGGACGCAACACCTCCGCGTGATCAACGGCGAGAGCGGTTACCTGGGTCAATCAGAACTCACAGTACACTTTGGACTTGAAGGCCTTGAATCAGTTGATGAACTCCGCATCGAATGGGCAGACGGCACGGTGACCACGCTCAATGATGTTGCGAGTGATCAAGAAATCACCATCAATGCATTCCATCAACTCGATCTCACCCATGACGGGCGGATCAACTATTACGATGTCTCCAGACTCATCCGCGCGTATATCACAAACGACATTGAAGCAGATATCAACGGCGATTCAAATATCAATGTGCTTGACATCATGAATTTCATCACGCGATATGATTCACCCTGCAACTGAGCATATCCAAGCATCATGAATCTGAATAACGCACTCTATATCCGTATCAAGGTCGTCCCGGGCGCATCGCGCGATGCGATTTCTGGAATCTTGGGTGATCGACTCAAAGTCAAAACTAGCGCACCGCCTGAAGATGGAAAAGCCAACAAAGCGATTTGCAAGCTCCTTGCCAAGTCTCTCGGAATAAAACCTGCGCAGGTCAATGTCCATCGCGGGCACACAAACCCTGAAAAAACAATCCGCATAGACGAATATGCGATTGATTCAATTTCAGCATCACTTGGTATCGAGAACGATGATCTCAAGAAGATCGCATTCGATAAAGAATGAAACCCAACGGGGTTTCCCCGCACCCCCCCCACCGACCTATCCTTTACCACACCATGTCAAGCGCTAACCCATCTCATCCAAAGCCTGCCGAGCGGTTTAAGTCCACGCGCAAAGCACACCGCGACGAAACCGCAGAAGATTATGTAGAGGCAATCGATCAACTCATCCAAGATCATGGTTCTGCTCGCGTAGGCAAACTCGCAGAGCTCATGGGGGTGAGTCATGTCACCGTCACACGCATTATTGCTCGTTTATGTAAAGAGGGTCTCGTCACAACCGAACCCCGCAAACCGATTTTTTTAACCGACCAAGGGCAAGCGGTTGCTGCAGCATCCCGCGCTCGACATATTGTCGTGCTTGATTTCCTCCGCGCGATCGGCGTTGACGAACGACAAGCACAAATTGACGCAGAGGGAATCGAGCATCATGTCTCAACAGGAACCCTCGCAGCGTTACGATCGGTGACCGCTCGGTTATCGAACCAATAACACAACGAAGAACCGAGAATGCGTCCCCACCTACAGGGAACTCTACCCAGACGGCACAACTCTACCCAAAGTGTGCAACTCTCGTGTTGCTCGTTGCATATCGCTTGAAGTCTTTCCCTTTGAGATGTATCTCTATCCCTGCAGCCTGTTCTTGGCTGCGGGGATTGAAATATGCAAGCTGACACCAACCAAAGTACACCCATCCAAGGCGATCCTGCGCCCTCACCGAGTTCGAAGAGATCCAAGAGCGAGCTCTTATCGATCCGTAATGACGGAGATATGTTCCGGGTCGGGCTCATCGGGGGTGATCTCCGTGCCTTGGATACCAACCAACTCCGCGCCCAGATCGCTCGTCTGTATTCGCCGGGGAATCCGCCTGCGATTCTGTTTTCAATGCGTGGAACCGAAACCCTCAATATGGGTTGTATCGGTGCCTTTGCACAACTCGGTTCTGATCTCGAACGAGTTGGGGGCGTGCTGGTACTCTACAACCTCCCCAAAGAGATCACCAAGGTACTCAAAAAAACCAAGCTCGATCGCATTATCCATACCGCAAAGACGCGCCCACACGCTCGCAAACGAGCAAGCGCGGTCCAGAAGAAGCTCGCCCAATCCCTCCCGATGCGAGCTGCTTGATCCGGTTGACATCGATGTTATCGACCCTTCCAAGTTCTGAAAACTTGTGCATCCGCACGCGAACACGGTGCGTATAACCCTACGAATGCCCATTCGGGCGGACTGTTTCGTATGTGAGGCCACAGATTCGTACGCCTCCACAAACGAAACTTGCTTTGCTTGTGTTCTCTATCAGCCAAGCCGATGAGATAAACCAACACCACTCAAACCATATTGATGGCATCGCTGTCGATGTCGGGAGCGAATACCATGGATCACCAGAACAAATCACTTCAGCCGCGAACACTCAACACGACAAGCATCAAACCGATCTTTGCGTCAATGCTCCTCGCGCTCGCGGGAACAACGCTCGCGAATGCTCAACAAGACGGCACGCTCATGCTCAGGGCAGGGCAGATCCAAGTCGACACATTGCCCAACGCGATGAATGCGAATCAAGCACGACCAACCCGTCTTCCAGATCGCATGGTGATCGTGCTTGACTCCCCAATGACACCAGCTCGTCGCGAACTCATCGAATCAACCGGCGCACGCATCGGGGATTATCTCCCGACCAACGCGTTTGTTGTCGATCTCCGCAATGCCCGCATCGCGGCGATCCGCGGACTCGCGTTCATTACACACATGGTTGATTTCGATAACGCATGGAAGATCGACCCAACCCTGGGCACACGAACCGTTCAAACCGATGCCCGCAAAGCGATTGCTGCCAAAGGCGAGGTTGCCGGCCATGTCTACCTCTTCCCAGGTGAACACATCGTCGATGCACTCAAATCAATCAGCGCACAAACCGGAATCACCGTTGTCAGCAACGAACTCCAAGGTGATCGGTTCTTGATCCAAGTGACCGGGAGCGCCGCTGCGGTGCGCGGGCTTGCCAAAGTCAGTGCCGTGCAATGGATCGAATCCGCACCAGAGATTACACTGAGAAACTCAACGGACCGTTGGATCGTGCAATCCAATATCAATGGCTCGTTCCCCGTGTATGACGCGGGTCTTCATGGAGAAAACCAGCTTGTCGCGATCATGGACGGCAAAGTGAATGTCAATCACTGCTCATTTACCGATCCTGAAGGTGACCCGATCGGTGACAACCACCGCAAAATCCAAGCATACAACACCTCGCTCGGATCAGACTTCCACGGCACACATGTCGCAGGAACTACCCTTGGTGACAACAACGCAGACAACAACACCCGAGGCGTCGCATACAAAGCAAGAATGATCTTTAATACCACCCCATCATTCTCGTTCTCTGCACTCAACGCAAGACTCACCACCCACTATTCACAGGGTGCTGCGATCCATACCAACTCCTGGGGCGATGACTTCACCACTGCATACACAGGGATGTCCCGTGCGATCGATACCTTCTCATACAACAACGACGACAACCTTGTGATCTTCGCCGTGACGAACGGCAGCAGTCTGAAAACTCCAGAAAACGCGAAGAACTGCCTCGCAGTTGGCGCATCGCAAGACTCAAACAGTCAAGGTTCGTTCTGCTCAGGCGGAACAGGACCGACCGATGACGGGAGACGCAAACCCGAAATCTTCGCTCCCGGGTGCAACACCCAATCCGCGAATGCATTCTCAACCTGCGGCACAACAGGTGCAACAGGCACCTCGATGGCTGCTCCTGCGGTTGCTGGCACCGCAGCGCTCACCAAACAATACTACGAAGAAGGGTTCTACCCATCAGGACTCGCTGAATCAGACGATGGATTCGTCCCCTCTGGAACATTACTCAAAGCAACCTTGCTCAACTCCGCGGTCAACATGACCGGGATCAGCGGATTCCCATCCAACCAAGAAGGATGGGGACGCGTCTTGCTCGACAACGCGCTCTACTTCGCGGGAGATGACAACAAACTTATCATCCGCGATGTCCGCAATGCCAGCGGCGACGCACTCAACACTGGAGATGTTTTCGAGATGAACTTCACGGTGGACTCTTTCACTGAACCACTCAAAGCAACACTGGTCTTCCACGACGCGCCTGCATCACCTGCATCAACATTCACCCCGGTCAACGATCTCGATTTAGAGGTTGTTCTCCCAACCGGTGATGTGCTCAAGGGCAACAACATCACCAACGGCATCTCAGCTGCAGGTGGATCTGCTGATGCGATCAACAATGTGGAGATGGTGATGCTCCCTGCAACCTTGACCGGGGAATACACCCTCCGAGTCAAAGGCACCGCGGTCAATCAGGGAACACAGGGATACGCGATTGTGATCACAGGTCCTGTCGCAGAAGCAGAAGCTGGAGGCTGCAACGATGCAGACCTTGCAGAACCATTTGGACAACTCAACTTCTTTGATATCTCCGAGTTCCTCAGTGCATTCAATGCCAGTGACCCAATTGCGGATTACACCGATGACGGCGTATTCAACTTCTTCGATGTCTCCGCGTTCCTCATACTCTTCAACGCCGGTTGCCCATAAAAGCAACCTAGAGAGATCGTTGTGAGACGATTCCATACTGAGTTATTGAGCCCCCGACACCTGTCGGGGGTTTTTCTTGTGAATTGATGTCTCTTGCTCTCGTTGGGTTGATTGAATCTCATCGCCTACCCTCTTTGCTGTGGAAAAAGTACACGCACCATCCAGTAAACAGCCCTCATTCGTCCGCCGATCAATGATCGCGATGGGTGATATCAAACTCGCTCATTCTGTATTCGCATTGCCCTTTGCGATTCTGGGTGCATTCCTCGTTGCGCCAAGACACGACGATCACACAATAAACTGGTCCCTGCTTGGAACCCTGCTTATTCCTGTGGTGCTTTGCATGATCTTTGCTCGCAACTGGGCAATGCTGATCAATCGTGTCGCGGATTCGAAGATCGATGCTGCAAACCCACGCACCACCCGCCGAGCGTTTGCATCAGGTGCGCTGAGTCTCCGCGACGGAATCACACTCCTTGCGCTCAACGCAATTGCATTCCTCGCGGTCTGCACACTCTTTGGGATCTTCTATCAAAACTGGTGGCCAACCATCCTCGGCATCCCCGTGCTCATCTGGATTGGGTTCTACTCTTTCACCAAACGCTTTACTTGGCTCTGCCATCTCTTCCTCGGAGGGGCGCTTGCTGCGTCACCGATCGCAGCTGCGATCGCGGTCAACCCAACCCACCTCGCAGACACCACTGCGATCTTCTGGATCGCAGGCATGGTCATGTGCTGGGTTGGCGGGTTCGATGTCATCTACGCACTCCAAGACCTTGAATACGACCAAGAGAACGATCTCTCTTCAATCCCTGCTCGCTTTGGGTGGAAACAGGCAGCATGGATCAGCAGATTCCTCCATCTGCTCGCGATTGCGTGTCTCGCCATGGCGCTGCAATCTGAACCAGAGTTCGGCATGATATTCTCAGTTGCAATCGCTCTCGTTGCCTTGGTCCTCATCTACGAGCACCGTGTCCTCTTCAAGCAAGGCAAAACTGGCATCCCAATGGCGTTCTTCACCCTCAACGGCATCGTCTCGCTCATCCTTGGATTCGCAGGGTGCATCGATATCATCTGGTAATCAATCCCACACGAAACCAGACCCATTAGTTTTACTATTTTCAGATTCTTCTGAAATCTTGTAGACACCTGCCCATCCATCGCGCATACTTGATGTGATGTCCAAGTCACCCACCAAAAGCTCACCAGCGATCAAAGCCCAACTCATCGAGTCGCAAGACCGATTCATTGCATCATGGGGACGCATGGGTTCCGTCTGGGGCATCTCCCGCACGATGGCCGAGACCCACGCGCTGCTCTACATCACCGGACAACCCATGTGCACCGATGAAATCATGGATCGTCTACGCGTATCGAGAGGCAATGTCTCCATGTCTGTCCGTTCCTTGCTTGAATGGGCAGTGATCGAAAAAGTACGCCTACCCGGTGATCGCAAAGAATATTACCAAGCCGAGCAAGATGTCTGGTCGATGCTCCGGTCGATCGCGCGTGAACGCATCAAACGCGAGGTTGATCCGCTGCTCGATGCGCTCGATGAAATCGGAGAACTCGCGCCGCAGATCGGTTCTCAATCCCCCGAGGATGTGCAAGATCTCCATAACCGACTCGATGAAATCCGCGATGGGTTTGGACTCATCAACACACTTGCACACAAGTTCGCAGGCCCACGCGGCGCGGGGCTCCAAACCGCGGCCAAACTCCTTGCAAAAGCGCCTCTGGGCAGATCATCCAAGCATCAAAGCACTTCCAAACGCGCCCCGCGTAAGGGAGCACATTCATGAGCGCTCACCATACAACCCGATCAACTCCCCATCGACCCATTGAGGTTGCGATTCAAAAAGAAGAACCCTTCGCGAACCATCCCCTCAACAATCAGAAACTGACCATCACCTGGAAAGTTTCGCGCAGAGCGCTTGGAGACCAAGCACCCGCAGGCACAAGTCTTGCAACAAATCTCGAACTCAACATCACGCAATATGCATATGACTGGTCATTGATCGACCCAAAGAGTGACCAACGAATCAAGATCAACGATCACCAATCATCGACACCAATCTCGATCACTCAAACTGACGATTCATTCTGTGTCGAATCATCAACCTTCCGTTGCTTCATCGCAACACCTGCAAACTCACCTGCTCGACTCCTCTATATACGCACGAGCATCTTCGAACAACTCAAACTCCCCGGCGGCCGATACACCCCCGCGATCAGCACCATAACCGCCCAGATCGAGAACTAATCGCTTGCTCAACTACAAACATTCAACCAATAAAAAACCCGCCTGTTCAGCGGGTTCGATTAGATCTGCTCTGGATAGATCGCTCAACTCTTGCGAAGCATCACCCATCCGATGACCGCAAAGACGACGACCGCAGCTGCGCCCCCGCCGGCGATCATGTAAAGCATGTTGGTGTCAACCGAACCAAGCAACGACTTCGAGCCCCCGGTCATCCCGAGCACCATGACTGCCATTGCAATCATCAACATCGCGATCATGCCCAGTGCTACACCGCCGAACAAGCCTGATGATGGCCCGTCGTATGGCTCACCCACAGGAGCCATGTTCATCATCGCGCCTGCACCCGCTGGTGCAAAGTCAGATTCTGAGGAGGATGTGCCTTCAAACAATGCACCCGCAACCGAACCACCAAACGCGGTATCACCAATTGCACTCCCGCCTTGCGATGCGCCCGCTTGCGAATCTGCTGCGAGATCATCAAGCAGGTTTCCACCCAACGATGTATCGTCTGGCTCAAACGCGAGTTGTGCCAATCCTGAACCTGATGCGCCCGCATCCATGTTGAATCCTGACCCACCGAGTCCGCCGCTGGATACCAAGGTGTCCGCGTTTGCGTCGACTGCTTCGTCGTCTTCTGCGTCAAAGATGGAGATCCCGGTTGCTTCGCCGCTCGCTTCGAGTCCGAACGATGTGGCGCTTCCAGAAGAACCCAATGACATTGGTTCGATCCCGGTGTCTGCCAGGGTGATGTCTTCGTCATCGTCGCCGACGAGCAGATCAACCTGTTCAACCTTAAACATCAGTTTTTCACGATCGCGAAACTCTTGGAGTTGTCCATTCTCTGCAAGCGATTGCACCTCGGCTTCATCCATCCCAAGCTTTGCAGCTGCTTCTTCGAGTGTGTAGAACATCTTCGCCATCGTGTAGTCTCCGCGTATTCAATCAATTCAAACCCCGCCCACCGGGGCTGGTTCATCAGATATCGTCCCTGAGTAGAAACATACCTAAGCAGAATAAGGATAGCACACCCAACGCCTTGTGTGTACCCACCCACCTGTATCATGCCCAAAGGCACCCAACCCTGTACGCACACCGAACATAACTAGTTTCAAAATGTGAACTTCTTGTCAAAAAATAAACGGGCGCCTCCACCGCTTGCTTGATTCTCAAGTTCTAAATCATCCCTTTTATGGACAACCAGCACTGTACGAGATCATAAATACTGATAGATCAAAAAAATTCCAAATCCCATCACCATTCAAATCAGCCGATGCCTCATTATTACTCCAAGCAGATGTAAATGCACTCACATCAAAATTATTCAACACCCCAAACGGCTCAGCTAAGTCTGCGTCATTACACATCATACTAAACACAAATGCACTGCCGTTATCCTCGAAGAAATCTGATGCCCCAACTACAAAAATTGAACCTGACGAATCAATTGATGATCCAAAACTCTGATAAAAATGAGATGTTGTCGTATTATCCGGTTGAATCTTCACAATCTCTGATCCTGTTGTGAGATCAAAGATGTAAACTGCACCACGATCTGAGCTCCCTGGGCCAGCCGCTTTAGGAGCACCCACAATCGCATATTGATCTGTAAGTTCTACTGAATATCCAAAATTATCACCAGATTGAGCATCAGATGCTGCAAATTTGTACACCATGCTATTCGTGTTTAAGTCATACAGATATGCTGCCCCAGCATTTGTCTCTTCCTCGTCGTCACCGGGAGCACCAACCAGCAAATAATTGCTCGACTCTGCGATCGAAACGCTAAATCCAAATTGGTCTCCAAAGTTACGGTCTGCTGGATCTGTAACAATAACACTTTGTTGCAATACCCCCGCGGTTGAATACACATCCACAGTTCCTGCCAACAAGCCTAGCTCATATTTGTTAGGAGCACCAACAACAGCACGTGAACTTGTCAGGTCGACCGAAAAGCCAAAAGAATCAGAAATCTCCGCAAGCAATGGATCAACGATATTTATTGCATAATTTGTCGCATTCGTAAACCACGCAACGCCAGTTGAATTTGAATCTCCATATCTGTCAAGAGCAAATCCAAACGATTCACCAACAAGCACATTTGTACCAGATATCGCAACCCCACTCCCGGCAGTAAGGGATCTAGTTTCATCACCAATCTCTTGATGAACTAAAGATGAAGAACTTGAGTTGAAATATGACACTCCAAAGAGAGGGACTCCCGCCTCAATACCACCCTCTTGAGAAATCACCACATTTGACCCTTCCAGTGCAACGGATGCGCCAAATCCGACATTATAAACACTTAATGAACTATACACCCGTAGCTCAGAAGGGGCTGTCGGGTCAGTAATATCAAACAAAATCGCTTTGTTCAAACCCCGAGACCCTACAAGTACACGATCTCCATCAATAGAAATGGAATTCCCGAACAAATCATTTGTTGCAGCTGTTGACGGTACTAACTCCGCCAACAAATCCCCGGGTGCTGCTGCTGCTGCCCCTGCAAACAGACTTAATGTCGCTATTGATGTAATTGATATTTTTTTCATTGATAATGTCCTTAATTTAGTGAATTGAAATCTTTCAAAATGTACTCTGTTACTTATACTCTTATCAAAATGGATAGGTTCACTATCTTGTAAATATTCAATTGTTACAACTCAATACTCGCGCATATTCTGCCTGCTCTCACCCGATCGTTCGCATCACCGACACCCCCGCGTACAACCCCGCGACCTGCTCGCGTGGGACCGTGATCGGTGGATACCGATTATTGATCGGCTGGATCCGTATCAACTCGTTGCCCTCGACATCTGTCTGGAAATAGATCCGCTTAAAAGTGCTCTCGTGATCGGGTTCTAAACGGACAAAGCAGTCCATCCCATCAACCACCTCTTTGACAGGCGAGAACACCACGATGTCCCCTTCCTGGTAGTTGGGTTCCATTGAATCCCCCACCACCCTTGCAGCGAACGCGTCTGGATCGGCAAGATCAGGCGTTCTGATATAGTCATCTGCAATCCGAGCGGGGTATCCCATATCTGAGAAGTCCGCAGGGTACCCCGCGGTCACCTTGTTAATCACCGGAACCTCCATAGGCAGCGCCGAATCCAACCCGATCGATAATCCGGATCTTTGCGAGTTGTGTAAATCTGACGAACCAAGCGAATCTTCTGCAGCTTCGCTTTGGGGATTCAATGAATCGATCAGTTTGCGGAGTTCACCAGATGCTAACAGATCATCGAGCGAACCTCCTTCATGTTCACTTGCGGAGAGCAACTGCACGAGTGAACGCGCCGATTGATCCCGCAATCGCATTGCTTCAAGATCCTCACGGATCGCAACGGGAGTCTGATCCCATCTCGCGCACGCATGTAACTCTTGCGCATCGAACGACAATGCTTGTTCCAAGCGATCAATGATCCCCTCCGCCGGCGGCCCCTTGTGCCCGTTCTCGATTGAAGACAAGTACGACTTGGCGCAACCGACCCGATCGGCGAGTTTCGCCAACGACAGTTTCAGGACCGATCGCCTTTGTCGCAATGTTGTGGCGAATGTGTGCGCCGATTCATCAAGATCATGAGTTTGAACAGACATGTTGGACCCACCTGCTAATGGTTTGACGCTGCGCTTTGGAAGAAAAATTGTGGATATCGGTTTCTGATCGGTGCGGAGTGACTGCGTCTGTGCGCTGTTTTGTTGACATACCATACAATACCCTTGCATATCGTTCTTTATTTGGTGTATACTCTAAATAAATTAGTTCACTCTATTGTGAACGCAGTTCTGTGCTTTGTCAAGCAGAAATCGCACAAATATGGGTAAGGAGATGTAAAAATGGGACGATCGACGATCAAAACAGGCTGGCTCGATCATATGAGCGAAGAAATGGACCTCCGCAAACGACGCGAAGACTCGATCGTTGATCGCATTGTCCGACGCGCACATTGGCTCGAACCACACGATCGCGAGCTCGTATTCTCCATGTTCCGAGATGGACATTCTGCCAACACGATCAGCAAAATCACCGGCGAGTGCCCACGCCAAATCCGCAGGCGAATCAAAAGACTCGTCAGCAGACTCAACGATCCGCGCGTTGCGTATGTCGTCGCTCATGCTGACGCATGGAGCAAATCGCGCAAAGCGATCGCTCGCTCACTCTACATCCAAGGCCGATCCATGCGAGAAACCACCGACACACTCGGGGTCAGTTTTTATTGCGTCCGAAAAAACCGTGAAGCGATCGAAGCAATGGCGCTTGCACCCAAAAACACCACCCGCACTTGGCGATCATAACACATGACATGGAAAAAACGCACATCACAACACACGCCGATCCGGGTCGAAACCGCTGCACAAGTTTCAATGCAGACACAAACTGCGTGCGCACACTTTAGTCTCATCCCTCGCAATTCATCGGATACCAAATCAAAGACAACTACTCCGACGGATCGCGTACGCGATCAAATACTCAACAATGACATTATTCTGATTACTGGATACTCAGGCGCGGGCAAGTCCTGTCTATTGCGAGGCATCTCAGAATCACTCAAGGATCATCGTGTACACATTGTGAGCAGCCAACCGATTCAATCTACGCTTTCAATCTTCGATCTACTCACAGGCACTCTCAAAGACAGACTCGCAACACTCTCTCACGCTGGACTCGCAGAACCCAAACTCTGGGCGCGTCCATTCAACACACTCTCCGGCGGTGAGCAAGCACGATTCCAACTCGCCCTTACAATGCAACATGCTCGCTCGGGAGATTTTCTTGTTGCAGACGAGTTCTGCACCCCTCTCGACCGGATCAGCGCTCATGCGATCGCAACAACGCTCCGCCGATGGGCACTTCGCAACAACATTACCTTAATCGTCGCAACTGCCCACGAAGACATGAAATCACTTCTTTGTCCGTCGCTCGTGATCGACGCATCAACAGACGCATCACACACTCTTCCGCCAACAAAAACCGTTCCCGCGGGTATACATATCGAGCGTGGAACCATCAAGGACTACCAATCCCTCGCCCACCTCCATTATCGAGGACCCAAACCCGCGACGCACACACTGGTCTTGCGCGCAATGCGATCATTCCCTCGCACCATGCCGAACCAAGATCCGATCCTTGCAGGGGTCCTTGTTGTCTCCATGCCAACCCTGAATGGGTCATGGCGCGAGCGCGCCTGGCCGGGACATTTCTCAGGACAGAGCAAAACTGAGAACGCGCATCGAATCAATCGCGATCTCCGGTGCATCTCCCGCGTAATCACTGATCCACGATCGCGAGGGCTCGGAGTGGCCAGCTCGCTTGTCCGAGCGTACCTATCAAACCCACAGACACCCGCAACAGAATCAATCGCGGCGATGGGGTTCGTCTGCCCATTCTTAAAACGCGCGGGGATGACTCAATACACACTCGTCGCATCCAAAGACGATCTTCGGCTGCTCGACACACTGCACCACGAACAACGCACACCGAGCGACCTGATCAACCACCCAATCGAACCCGGTTCGCTGCTTGCACGCGAGCTTCTCAGGTGGGGGAAATCAAGAAAAATCATCACCCCACAAACCGAACCACACGAAGCACTCCAGATCACTGCCCCGATCGCTGCGTGTCGACTGATTTCCAAACCCCGCGCATACGCCCATGTATTTTCACAAGGAGCAACGCGCGATGAGTTCAGAGACGGATAACCACGACACAAAGATAGACATACAAACAAACGCAGAAGCAGCCATCAAACAACCCAGATTAGAAACCAATACACAGGCGCTGCCTAGCGCGGTGACCTTTTACATGTCTGTTCAAGAAAGACGACAGCTTCTCCGCGCACTCAAACCAATCGCCCACAACAGAACGCAGGCAATCTTCATCGCGATGGGATTGATAAAGAACATCGAAGAAACAACAGACAACAAAGTAGGGCAATCACATGGATGATTTTTCGGACACCATCAACCAATCTACGGACACCGACGGCTTCTCAATCCAATGCCCGACATCGCGAGACGAGCTTCATTCATGGATTGTGGATCATCTCGGAATTCGTGTTGTGCAGAGCGCCCTAATCGATGGGCACAACGCACCATTTGAGTATCTCTGTCATGCGTTCTTTGAGGATTCGCTCCCACGCGATTGCATCGTCTGGGCGAACCGCGGCGGGGGGAAAACTTTCTACGCGGCCCTGGCAACCTTCCTCGATCTCGTATTCAAACCCGGGATCGAAATCCGCATCCTCGGCGGATCACTCGAACAATCCAAACGCATGCACGCACACCTCCGTGATCTCTTCACAATCGAACCATTCGACGAACTCATCGAAGGCAAGATCACCGATCGACGCATCCGATTGACCAATAGTTCGACTGTTGAACTGCTCGCACAATCGCAGACCTCCGTGCGAGGAACACGGGTTCAGAAACTCCGCTGCGATGAAGTCGAGCTTTTTGATCCCGATGTGTGGGAAGCAGCACAACTCGTCACACGCGAAAAACGTTGCGGCAATCTTCGCGTCAAAGGATCCATTGAGTGTTTATCTACGCTGCATGTCCCTTACGGACTCATGCACGATCTCATCGCTCAAAGCACCGAGGACCAAGAAGAGTCCAGAAGAATCTTCCGCTGGGGCGTTGTCGATGTCCTCGACCACTGCGACGACCAAGACCACCAGTGCATTTCAGATGATGGACCTTGCCCGCTTGCGCCTGAATGCGCTGGCAAAGCAAAGGGACGCGATCGCAACGATCAGGTCCCCGGACACATCACGATCGATGACGCGATCGCACTCAAAAAACGAGTGGGCAATGAGACCTGGAACGCAGAAATGCTCTGCCTGCGTCCCAAACGAACTGACTGCGTTCTTCCAGAGTTTGACCCTGCGATACATGTCGTCAACACACTCCCCCCAAACGCAACCAACTGGACATGGATCGGAGGGATGGACTTCGGGATTCGTTCACCAACCGTAGTGCTCTTTGCGAGCGTTAATCCCACCGGATGTATATGGGTTGCAAGCGAGTACCTCAAAGTGGATACCGCGCTCGATCAGCACATTAAGGTGATTCAAGATGCTCATCATCCGATCAAGTGGATCGGGGTAGACCCTGCAGGCCGACAACGAGGGTTCCAAACCGGAATTTCGGATGTTCAAGCAATGCGGAGCGCCGGACTTACTGTCCACGATCGCCGATTGGGTTTACACGAGGGACTGAATCTCATCCGCGCAAGACTCAATCCCGCGACCGGTGGTGTCAGGCTGTACATCCATCGATCGTGCGAAAAACTGATCGAATCGCTCGAAAAATATCACTACCCATCGGATCAACCGATGTGCTCATCACCCGAAAAGGATGGATCGGATCACTGCGTCGATGCACTGCGATACATGATCCAGAACTTGGATAAAGCATTCACCACAACAAGCGATTCATATATCAAAAATGGATAACACGCACACTCGATTTTTAGCTCGGCATTGGTGCAACCATCGGGATGACCACCGTCACCACCAATGTGAACACGATCGCCAGAAGCAACAACCCGCCGAGGATCTGAACCGTGAAGACAAACACTTCGCGTGGATACTTCTTCATGTTCGAGCAGCGGATTGCTTTGTACCCAATCGCGAGCAAGATCGACATCGGGATAATGAGCAGATACCACTGCTCATGAATCGACAACGCATCAACAAAGGGTGTATACGCCAATGCTTGGACCAAACTCATTGTGCCCCCCCCGCGTTTGCATTGGACGAACTCTTCTTCGCATCACGATTGGGCCCGGGCATGAGCGCATCGAGGAACACGATCAGGTTGAGCATCCCCGCGAGCACAATCGAGAGCATCGCGATCTCATTGAGTCGTCCCAGGCCGGGGACATTGGGAGGCCCCATCCCAGATTCAATTTCTGCATAGGTTAATGGTTCCCAGACCGGTCGTCCGTTCTCGATGACACGATGCTCGCCTGGTTTACCTGTACGCATGATCTCTGAACCATATCCATATGCTTTGAACTTGTTCTGATGGATGTAATCCACGACCAGAGTTGGTGGGCCAACAAGCGCTTGTCCAAAGAACCAGAACCTGTCTTGCTTGGAGTCAATCGCGTCAATCCCTCCGAGCAAAAGCCCGAAGAAAAAGAGCCCCATGACCCCAACCATCGCGAAAAAAGCGCGTTTGTGCCGTCCAAGAACCAGGTGTCCTGCGCCAGGAAAAATCGCGGCTGCGATCCCCGCAACAGGGTTAAACTCAGTGGGTTGAGGTGTAGACATTGCCTTGAGTGTATCGCCATGAAAGCGTCAAGACTCACTCCGAGAAAAAACCATGTTGAACTAAGGCAACAACCTATTGACACCGAGGTTTTCATGTGTACCCTATCGCGCTGAAGACAATCTGCCAATGGGAGACTACTTACGATGAATCAGACAGATCCAAGCATGAATTACAAGCTCGAAACAAGCGAAACACTGACAACTTCCACCGGAAACACCGCGGTGCTCATGCCCGATATTGATCTGGAAAAAGAACAGGCCACCGATCAAGAATCAACAGATTCATGGTCCGAATATGTCCAGTGGACCCCTACATGCGCCGCCGGCGACGATCTCGACGATGACGAAGCGTATTTCCTTGAAGATAACGATGATGACGACGATGACGATGATGAGTACGACGAGGATTACGACGACGACGATGATGACGATGACGAATCAGATGAGGATTTCGACGATGAAGATGACGATGAAGAACTCTGAGCACTGAGTTTTTCAATCCGGTGCTCTGTTATAGGAGAGCACCCAATGGCATATAACGGCAACGATCGACGCGGACAAAACTCAGAGAATACCGACCGAAGAGCGAAAGGCAACGGCAAACCGCCTCCGGGAACCGTGATTGATCGCCGACTCGGGCTCGATCAACGCGTCGACAATGATCCGCGATCAAACTCGAAAACTACCAAGTCCGGTGGGAAGACTCGGACTGCTGCCCCCAAAACAAGCACCGCATCCGCAAAGCTCGAAACGAAAGGGCCTGAGTCTTCACCAACAGACAAGGGACACACCGGACTCGAACGAAAACGAGGACGCGGACGCCGACTCTCCGAGTTTACCAAATCTGCAGAAGAAGGCGAGATGACCACCGAGCAGTTCCTCTTCCTGATGGCGATCGACGCCTTCAAAAAGGGAAACGATCGGATGTTCCCGACCTGGACTGATGTGCTCGAAGTGATCCGCTTGCTTGGATACCGCAAGACCATGCCGACCGAACTCAACCTACCATCTGCAGAAGATTGGCTCGAACGCTCTGACACACCTG
The DNA here is from genome assembly GCA_963976235.1 of uncultured bacterium. Lineage (GTDB taxonomy): Bacteria > Planctomycetota > Phycisphaerae > Phycisphaerales > UBA1924 > UBA1924. The sequence continues at coordinate 39,502 of CAXBJM010000011.1, read as the reverse complement.
CCAATGTGCGTCCTGATCGTTGGGCAGAACGCTTCTCAGGTCCGCTGGCAGACGGATTAGGCGATGAATCCGCGATCTCACAAGGCCCGAAGCAAGGCCCAAAGACCGAAGCAGAACTCACCGACGAAGCCCTCGACGCATTCGATGCAGCCTTCGGCGACGACGGCGACGACTTCGAAGCCGACGAGTTCATGGGAGAAGACTTTGATTCCGACTTCGATGACGGCATATCAGAAGCAGCATAAGTCAATGAGACATTCAATCACCCGATCAACACAGGCGAATCCGCCTGTGTTTTTATACGGGGAAATAATTACCGAGCGATCCGCTCGCCTCATGATACTCACTGAGAAATTGCATGAGTTGCTGATCATCCCAATGATCTATTCGTTTCGCGATCTTTGGTTCAACAATCGCCCGAAACCGAAGGTTAAACACCATGGTGGCAAGCGACTTTGCACTCACTGTGCCTTTGATCTTTGAAACATCCACGATACAGCGCTCAACGCCAAGGCGTTTTATCCGTTCTTCTAACCAATTCATATGCGCATCAACTTTGTGCGCTTTATAAAAAGGGAACTCAACGCCTTTGCTTTGGAAGAATGATTCGAGTTCCTCCCAGTATCTCGGAATAGGTGAAGGCAATGGATCGAGTTGCACTGAAAACTCTTTCACTTTACGGCACTTGAGTTTGGGCCAGCTCTTCTTCTCCAATAAATTGGTCTTGGCGATGATCTCTGGGCTCAGCAATAATGAACCTGTGTAAAACCGAGGAGCACGCGAAGCATGCTCTGGGGTATAGACATATTCGGGCCAGTCTTCACAGGCGTACCGAAACCGGCCACATTCCAAGCAGGGAAAATTGTCTCGTGACATTGGCGCATCGAACCAAGATTTTCTAAGCTTCTTTCGGCAAGGCTGCGATGCTGTATCCACAACACTTACCAGATCATGGATCTGATCCCCGCCGGACACAAACACATCACCCAGTAGCACATCATCATCAAGATACTCGCCAATAACATCCAGAAGTCTGCGATGAATGATTGACATCTGAATGCCACGAATATTCGTGATCCATGCGTTCTTATAAAAATGAGGCGAGAGTATTTTCGTCTTCTTGTTCGTCGGCTGGAGCAACATATCAATCGGCTCGTTTACCTTCGACATATCCCATCTTCGACACGAGAGACATCCATCAAGCTGATCGAGGATGCAATACTCATAGGGCGCTAACTCGCCCACATTAGCTATTTCTGGATCAGTATTCCCTGATCGATCGCGGAGTCGATCCCACCCAGACTGAAACGGGAAGATATCCGTCGTCAGACAATACCAATCCCCACGCGGATCGGATTCCGCGCGTGATTTCCACCATCTTTCTTTTACTGGGATCGCTGGCACAAGCGATTACTTCTCGTAGTAATCGATATTGATCTGCACATACTTCGACCACTCATCAGGCAAATCTTCGTCTTGGAAGATCGCCTGGACCGGGCATTCATCGACGCATAAGCCGCAATCAATGCAGGTATCTGGGTCAATGAAGAGCATCTCTGAAGTTTCAAAATCAGGTTCGTCTTTGGTCGGGTGAATACAGTCAACCGGGCATGAGTCCACACAGGCGGTGTCCTTCGTCTTAATGCACGGCTCGGCAATGATATGTGGCATGAGTGGTGTCCTTTCGCTCAAGACCTATTCTGATCCCCAAATAGACGGGGAAAGGTCTCTGAGTATTCCATGTAGTTTAGTCGGCTGCAAGTGATATTGCAGTTGAGACGAATTCTCAATCGTTTCATGGGTGATAACCCCACAGACCAAGCATCGGGCGTACGATCTGATATGACTGAAACTGCAGCTCAATCCGTGTCACTCAAGCACTCAATCCCTACGGAACGTCGCGATGAGCACCTGCAATGGCTCCTCGAAGTTACCCAGATTCCTACCGCAGCAGGCAAAGAGCACCGGGTGATCGCCTGGATTGATGCTTGGCTTGGCGAACGGGATTATCTGAGCAAGCACACCGATCCCCACGGCAACTTCGAGATCCGTATCAAAGACGCTCAAATATCCGATCATCCGATCTATTTCACCGCTCACCTGGACCACCCGGGATTCGTCGTCGAAGAAGTTCAATCCGATACCGAGCTCATCCTCTCCTTCCGCGGGGGTGTGATGGCGGACTACTTCCCAAATGCGAAGATAAAAATTCACAACACCGATACCGGATTCGTCATCGGCACCATCATCGATGAGATCAAATCACTCAACGACAAGGGGGTTGAAGAATCGCTCATGCCGTTCAAACGATACCGATGCAGACTCGATGAATCGGCAAAGATCTCAACCGGGACCATCTGCACATGGGATCTCCCCAACGCGAAGGTCGTCGATGATGAGTTCGGTGGGATTATCCACACGAATGCATGCGATGATCTCGCAGCGGTCGCGGCTGCACTTTCCGCGATCGACGAACTGGCAATGCTCGAGTCCACAGGCAACGAAGTTGGCGACACCCGCGTACTCTTCACGCGAGGCGAAGAAGTCGGATTTATCGGTGCGATCGGCGCAAGCAGAGACGGGTTCATGCCTAAAGGGTCGCGTATCATCGCGCTGGAAAACTCGCGAGCTTTCACCGACTCACCAATCCACGGCGGCCCGATCGTCCGTGTTGGAGATCGGATCAGTATCTTCTCTCCAGAACTCACCGGCGCGGTCGCCAAAGTCGCGGAACGAATCGCAGGCGGACCCGCTGCGCCGACCGCATCGCAGAAAATTAGCGAGATGCCCAAATGGAAATGGCAACGCAAACTCATGGCAGGTGGCGCCTGCGAAGCAAGCGTGTTCTGCGCTTATGGGTACTGCGCTACTTGTGTGTGTCTCCCATTGGGCAACTACCACAATATGGCAGGGCTTGCAGAAGCGCAAGCAGGCACCCATGACGGTCCACCAAGGGTCGGCTGCGAATACATCGGACTCGATGACTACGCCGGGATGGTCGACCTGCTCATCGGTTGCAGCATCGACCTCCCCGGATCACCCGGATTTGTCGAGCGGGTTGAGAAACTCTGGACAGATACAAAGTTTGTGCTTGAGAACTGAACACGTTTTCATGTTATGAAATCAATCAATAGATACTCCCAATAAAGAGATCCTATCTGATACTATTGGATTCAGCGCTGTACATTGATTCACAATGTTTGCGCCATCACGAGAAGGGAGTTTGCTTTGGGAATTTGGATCACACTGGGCATATTGACTTTCCTCGTTGTTGTCGTCTTGCTCTTCGTAGTCGGCATTTACAACAAACTGGTTACACTGAAAAACCGGTATCTCAATGCCTTTGCCCAGATCGAGGTTCAACTCAAACGCCGACATGATCTGATCCCCAGTTTGGTCGAAACCGTAAAAGGTTACATGGCACATGAGCAAGAGACACTCGAAGCCGTGATCAACGCACGAAATCTTGCAGCAAGTGCGCTCAAAGATGCTACCCAAGACGCAAGCAATCCTGAAACAATGAAATCGTTGGCAAACGCCGAGGGCGCACTGGGGGGCGCGATGGGTGGGTTGTTCGCTGTGATGGAAGCATACCCTGATCTCAAAGCGGACAAAAGTATGAGCGCATTACAGGAAGAGCTCACATCAACCGAAAACAAAATCGCATTTAGTAGACAGGCATTCAACGATTCGATTGCCAAATACAACACCCATCGCCAATCGTTCCCGCAGGTGATCGTTGCCCCGGTCGTTGGGCACGGGACCGACGCGGCCTTCTTGGAGTTTGAAGACTCTGCACAAATCCAAGCAGCACCAAAGATCGATATCACAGGGAACCAATAATCCCTCATGAATACCACAAACCAAGTGATGGATTTCTTTGATCATCAAGAGCGCGCCAAGGCGAACTCTCGACGGTTTACAATTTTGTACATCATTGCGGTTGTTTTAATTTGCGCAGCGGTCGCTCTGGTCGCAGGGTTGGTCGCATGGTTCGTCAGTGATGTGCCCCCTTCATCAAAGCTCGATCTTGTCATTGTCGTTTCACTCATCACCGCTGTTTTTACCGCACTCACGATTGTGAGCGGGAGCGTGTACCGGATCTCCGAACTCCGTGGCGGCGGCTCGTCGGTCGCGATGTCACTCGGTGGCCGATTGATCGACCCGTCATCGCGCGATCCCAAAGAACGCCAGTTGCTCAATGTCATCGAGGAGATGGCAATCGCATCAGGAGTTCCTGTGCCTCCGGTTTTTTTGATGCCCAACGAACATGGGATCAACGCATTCGCTGCCGGGTATGCGCCCGGAGACGCGGTGATCGGTGTGACACAAGGTTGTATCAACGCGCTCACCCGAGACGAGTTGCAAGGCGTGATGGCACACGAGTTCAGTCACATCCTCAATGGGGACATGCGCCTCAATATCAGGATGATCGGGTTGCTCAATGGGATCCTCATCATCACGATTGTTGGACAATTGCTCCTTCAAGCAGCACCACGCAGCGCACGGGGGAAGAACGGGATATGGATTCTGGTTCTTATGCTCGTGATTGCCTTCGCCATGCTCATCATTGGGTCCATTGGCGCCCTCAGCGCCCGCATCATCCAAGCAAAGATCAGCAGACAACGAGAGTTCCTCGCGGATGCGTCGGCGGTGCAGTTCACACGCAACCCAAACGGGATCGCAAATGCCCTGCGACGAATCGGGGGACATGCACGACGCGCAAGCATCAAACATCCACGCACACAAGAGGCTGGTCACATGTTCTTCGGCGAAGCATTGCGAGTAACGAGCATGCTCCGATCAACCCTTGCCTCTCACCCGCCGCTCAAAGAAAGGATCATCCGGATCGACCCGTCTTGGGATGGCACCATGCTCGAATCTCTGATTGCTGACGAAAAGATTGCCCCGCTATCAAATCAAGAAAAACTCAAATCAGTGATCCCTGATCTGGGAATGGGACAGTCTGCCCTGTTGATGCCCATGCTCGCCTTGTCAGGCAATATGACCCCTGCGCATATTAAACATGCCCGCTCGTTGATCGTCTCAATACCCCAAGAGTTGCGAGATGCCGCCCATGATATTTATAGTGGGAGCGCTGTGGTCTACGCATTGCTGCTCGATCGGAAAGACGCGGGGATTCACCAAGCGCAAATCGATCATCTCAATCACCACGCCGACCCGGCAATTGCTGCGATGGTCGAAGTGCTCTCATCGATCGCATCAACGATGAGTCCTGAACTGCGTTTGCCCTTGCTCGATATGACCCTTGGTTCGTTGGCTCATCTTTCTGAGAATCAACATCGCGAATTTCGCGCCAATGTCAAAGCGTTGATCAAAATTGACAACTCCGTGGATCTCTTCGAGTGGGTCACCCTGGGCGTACTCACACGACATCTCGACGAACGATTCGGTCAATCCAAACCACAAGTCACCCAGTATTATGCGCTGGGAAAACTGACCAATGAGATCAGCGTTCTGTTGTCTGCCTTGGCGCACGCAGGCGCAACAGACGAGTATGCTGCTGGTGAATCTGTGCTCTTGGGTGAGGACTCATTAAAATCGCTGTTGCGCGGAGCACGAATCAATCTACTGCCAATGGAGCAGTCCAATCTCCATGCACTTGATACAGCGCTGAGAACACTTGCCCAATGCGCAACAAAGATCAAGCGAGATTTGCTCAAAGCCTGTGCCCTGGTGGTCGCTGCAGATCACGAAATCACAACAAACGAGGCGGAACTGTTGCGTGCGGTCGCCGATATCTTGGGCGTCCCAACCCCCCCATTGTTGCCCGGACAAAAACTTTTGTAATCCAACGAAAAGCCCCGCTCTGTTGAACGGGGCTTTAAACAACTCTCCATACTGAACTCACGGTGCACAAAAACAGGATGACCCGATCTCTGTGTCCGCGTTGGCAAACGCATCAGCGAGCGCTTGATCGTACGCAATCGCTTCGTCCATACGGCCTTGCCCCACGAGCGATTCACGCAATCCCGTCAACGCCCATCCATTGCCAGTGTTTTTTTCAAGGTCTTCGCGGTAGATTTTCTCTGCCTCGGCAAACTTGCCGTCCGCAACAAGCAGCGCGCCCAGTGCATGACGAACCGGGAGCATCCACGCGGGAGGTTCGTCGTATACAAGCGAATCTTCATACACGATTCCTTCGCGCATGATGTCGAATGCTTCTTGGGTTCTTCCCTCTCGGTAGAGTAGTTCGCCGCGGATCATGGCGCGAGCGATAGGAAGCACATCGTGCACACTATTGTTAAAGACATTCCATTCCTCAGGGACCAATGCAACCCTGCGTTCGAACTCAGCCATTTCGATGCGGGCTTGTTGTGTCCGTCCGAGGGCCGAGTTGGCGATTGATCGGGCGTAAGCCCATGTCGCTCGCGACATGAATCGCCATTCTGGGTAATCTGATTCCTCAAGGATCTGTTCCCACTTCCCGAACCGGATCAGCACATGCAACGACGAAGGCATGATACCCTCGATCAATCCTGCAAAGCTCCGCAGCGCTGGCTCAGGCATTTCGTTTTCGAGGTCCCGCGCTGCACCGATCGCGGTTTCAAAGTCGCCCGACATCATGGATGCGAATGCGAGAAAATGTAGGTTATGCGCATAGTACGCTGCGTACATACCCGGTTGAGGTGCGTCGGCAAAGTACGCGCGATCCGCGTTGATCGCTGAAATGTTTGATTCTGCAGCATCGCTGTACCGCCCTACACGAATAAAAATATGCGAAGGCATATGCACCAGATGCCCAGAACCAGGTACGAGACTTGTGAGTTCCTCAGCTGCCGATACTGCGCGCTCAGGATTGCTTGACGCTTCTACAGCATGGATATAGAAGTGCTTTGCGCCCGGATGACGCGGATGAGATTCCATCACCCCTTCAAGCACCGTGACCACTTCTTCGATGCGGCCTTTAGGTGACCCATCGTTCTCCCAATAATCCCAAGGCTGAAGATTCATCAACGACTCGGCATACAACGAAGACACATCCGGATCATGAAAGTATTGACGATACACCGCGCCCATTGAATCCGCGTACGCCTGATCGAGCGATGTCCGATCTTCAGGCGCAGGGAACTCGTAGCGCGCCGAGACTGCATTCACCAGTGCATGTTCAACCGCAGATTCGGTATCAAGACGCGCCAGTGCTTTGTCCGCTGCAACCCGCGCAAGCTCCGAGCGGTTCCCCGTCATTTCGGGATCATTGATATTGATCCCGTGACAGTACGCGATCCCCCACCAGGGCATCGCTGCAGAGTCGTCCAAGGATGCAGCCTGCTCGAATGAACGGATTGCTTCATCATGGTTGAACCCGTACATCTGTTGCATGCCTTGGTTGAACCATTGCTGCGCACTCGGTGAATCGGTTGTCATTGTTCGCGTGTAGTTCCCAAACCCCTCATACATGTGCGCCCCATTGCGAAGCGATTCCGATTGACACCCACCGGCAACCAATCCGAACATGCACGCACCGGTTGCAATCGCGATTACTATTGATCTTGACTTTGACATTTGTATCCCCCTCGAGAACTGATTCACTTTGTAATAAACAGGATTCCATATTACCATAATCTCTGACAACATGTGAACGCTGCGAAGCCGTCATCTATACGATAAAAAAGACCCCGCTCAATGAACGGGGTCTTTGTATATATCCTGTTTGATGCTTGTTTAGCTGTCTTCTGCCTTAGAGATCTGCCATTCTTCGAGATCAACCGGAGCTTGACGCCCGAAGATCGAAACAAGCACACGGACCATGCCCTTCTCGGGGAACAACTCGTCGACGGTGCCTTCGTAGTTCTCGAATGCGCCCTCGCGGATCATGACAGCTTCGCCCTTTTCGAACGAGAGCTTGATGGTTGGTTCGTCTTCTGGCTTGCGTGAATCGAGGAGCATCTTCTCTGCTTCGTGCATCGCCATCGCGGTGGGTCGCCCGGCGGTGCCGATGAAGTCACCAACACCGGTGGTTTCTTTGATGAGGAAGAAGATATCCTGCGGGATTCTGCCGTCCTCTTCAAGACGCATCTCCACGAAGACGTACCCCGCGTAGAGCTTCTCTTCTTTGATCTTTGCTCGGCCGCCCTTGATTGTTTTAATCTTCTCTGTGGGCACCAAGATCCGGCCCACAAGGTGGGTCATGTTCTCGATCTGAATCTTGCGGAGCAATGTATTCTGAACAGAGTTCTCTTTGTTTGATGCAACCCGGAGAACGAACCATTGCATGCCGTCTTGGACCAATGGCTCATCATGCCCGATCATGCCTTCGATGGTCGAGTTGGATTGCTCCTGAGCTTCTGCCTGCGCCTCTTGCTCTGCAGCTTGCGCATTGTGGGTCTGCTCTTGTTCGCTGATGTCGGTCGCGTTGTTTGTTTGTTCGTCCATATTCGCTGAGCTCCTATCGAGCGTGCTGTCTAGGTCGGTTTGGTTGTGTGTATCCGTGTTGATCATCATTCGACTTTGCTTCAACCTTCAAGAACTCCGATTGCCTTGAAGAATGATGAAAAGAGCGTGTCTACCCCGAAGAGAAAACCCGCGATAAGGAATGTCGCGACGATCACCACGATTGTTGAGCCTTTGATTTCGCGATAGGTCGTCCAGTTGACCTTTTTCATCTCGCCGTCGGTTGCGATGAGGAACTCGACGATGTTCTTCTTTGAACCAACAAAGAAGTACAACCCGATCGCGCCGATGAGCATGATCCCGCCTGCAACTGCAGATTGGAGATACTGAACCGGATAGATCGGTGTTGGGGAGGATCCTCGAACCGCTGCATCGAGGGTGTATGCACCCTCTTCGCCTTTCCGTATTTCGATCGCACTGTTGCCGTTATCACGAACATCGTCGTTGGAGAAGTTGCTGATGATCATTTTGCCCGTCGCGCCCTTGCCGATGGTGATTTCATCAACCGTTGCTTCCCCGAACTCGACAGGCACTTCCGGGTTAACAGAGTCTTCGTTATAATGGTAAAGCACAACGGAGTCACCCGCATTCACAGTACCTTCCACATTATTGATTGAGAATGTCCAAGCACGAGCGGGCAAACGGATTGCACCCGCTTGACCCCAGCCGTACGCGGCTGCCGCAATGATCAACACCCCGCAAAACGCGGCGGTCATCACCCGTACCCAGTACCCTTGTCCTGATTTGTATATCCCGAATGACATTGTTCTCATAACCTCTTGAATAGGAATGTATCCATCTCGTGAGGCAGATCAATGGAGTCGCGCAACACTGATGTCGCACAATCGATTTGCCAAATACAGGCACACATTCGATCTGTCCGAGATCCCCAACAGGGAACCCTCGAACAGGAAAAATAAACACGGCAGGAAGGATTCGAACCTACGACCGTTGGATTTGGAATCCAATGCTCTACCAGGCTGAGCTACTGCCGTTCGTCATCTCAGGTGCGGATGGGATTGCTCCAGTGACCGCACACCCCTTGCAAAGACAATCGCGGGGCCGACAGGGATCTCGCCCTTATCGCAACCAATCAGTTCCCTGATTGGCTGGGTAGTTTTCGTGTTTACTTGCGCTTGATCTTATGAAGGGTGTGCTTGCGAAGGCGTGGGCAATATTTATTGAACCCTTCCTTGATCCGGTCCTCGATGCCACCCTTGACATTGATTGAGGTACGGTAGTTCAGGTCACCGGTTTCGGTGCATTGAAGCCAAACATATTCGCGTGCGACTGATTTTTTTGCCATGATAAGCCTCCTCAGGCTTCTTTGAAACGGTCTTGATGACCATGTGAACCAACCGGCCCACCAGCCAATCGGTGATTTTTTCCGAAAATCGGCCTGGCGACTCTCATCGTCAGGCCGAAAAGCTTGTATCTGGGATCAGTGACCAGTTTCGATCACTCTTGCAACGCAAGATTCGATCCCAAGAATGATTACTCGATGATTTCGGTTACGGTACCCGAACCGATGGTGCGGCCACCTTCGCGAACCGCGAAGCGGAGACCATTTTCCATCGCTACTGGTTTTTCACCAAGATCGATTTCCATGGTCACGTTGTCACCAGGCATACACATTTCTGCCTTTGCGCCGCCGTCGCCGAAGAGGTTAAGAACCTGTCCAGTTACGTCAGTGGTACGGAAGTAGAACTGTGGCTTGTAGCCAGCGAAGAACGGAGTATGACGGCCGCCTTCATCTTTGCTCAAGACATAGACCTGTCCCTTGAACTTGGTGTGTGGCTTGATTGAGCCTGGCTTACAGATAACTTGACCACGAGTGATCATGTCCTTGTCGATACCGCGGAGGAGTACACCACAGTTATCGCCTGCACGGCCTTCATCGAGTGTCTTCTGGAACATTTCAACACCAGTAACGGTTGTTGCTTGGTTTTCCTTCTGAAGACCAACGATTTCTGCTGCATCGCCAACGCGAACAACGCCACGCTCTACACGACCGGTTGCTACAGTACCACGACCCTTGATCGAGAAGACGTCTTCTACGGAGATCAAGAATGGCTTGTCGTCTTCACGAGCAGGCTCTGGGATGTAGCTGTCGATGGTGTCGAACAACTCGTCGATTGGGCCACAAGCGGTATCGTCGCTTGGGTTTTCGAGTGCAAGCTTGGACTGACCACGGATGATCGGGGTGTCGTCGCCTGGGAACTCGTACTTATCGAGAAGCTCTCTAATTTCCATTTCTACGAGGTCGAGGAGCTCTTCGTCGTCAACAAGGTCAACCTTGTTCATGAATACAACGATGTAAGGAACGCCTACCTGGCGAGCGAGCAACACGTGCTCACGAGTCTGAGGCATTGGTCCTGAGTCCGATGCAACCACGAGGATTGCGCCGTCCATCTGAGCAGCACCAGTAATCATGTTCTTTACGAAATCCGCGTGACCCGGGCAGTCAACATGTGCGTAGTGACGACCTTCTGTTTCGTACTCAACATGAGCTGAGTGAATCGTAACAGTCTTGTTCGCGTCACGAACAGTACCACCCTTGGTGATTTCTGCATATGTCTTGGCGCCCTGAACGAGACCCTTGTGGTCTGCACGAGCAACCATCGCTGCGGTTAGGGTTGATTTACCGTGGTCAATGTGACCGATGGTGCCGACATTCACATGTGGCTTGGTCCGTTCAAAGTTTGCTTTGGCCATTGTTCTTACCTCTTGGATTTCGGCAGGGTGACGAGCTTTACACCCAGTCCTGCCTGTTCCCGTTGTTCTTTGCTTCTCGCAGCCGATGCGATCCGCTCTGTGACTTCTTTGCTATGACTTCAATAACGATAGAAGCCACAATGCTTTACTATGCCGAACTGTCCACAGTCGGCGTACAATTCTTTTCACTCCATCAGCAATACCCCATCAAAACAGGACACTGCATTCTGGAAAGCCGCTGGAGAGATTTGAACTCTCGACCTCACCCTTACCAAGGGTGCGCTCTACCACTGAGCTACAGTGGCGACTTCACCAAACCGTTTTACAAAACCAAGGCGTGTGCTCGATCCAATCTCTTGCGAGCACAGACCACACACCCCGGCGTAAAAACCGCCCGGCTTGAAAACCGAGCGGGAAGGAATAATACCCTCACCTATCAGCCGGTCAACCAATTGCCCCTGCTGGGTTTGAGAACATTGCACATTCTCACAATTCACACGCAATTCTCACAAGGCAACTCAGATTCCACACCCATAGATGACTCTCACGAAGTGATTTTGACTCACTTTGCTGCAATCTTATTGTGTTTGTGATTTGATCGGTGTTTTTCGTTTTATAATCTCAAAAACACCAGCACAAATGAACCATCAGTGAAAGCGCCTATTCAAAGTCTGAATCCTTACTACAGTCCATTTTTTGTCATTGTATATCAGTTCCATTTATTGTAAATTGGACTCGACTCATGCTGATGTACACAGGGCATCTGCATTTTTATATGAAAGAACGCCCATATGCCTCGAAACTACAAACTCCTTCTCCCCGCAGTTGCCCTCACGCTTGCAGCTTCCAACGCCTCGGCAACCTGGTCAATCCTCATCGCCGACACCCGCACCGGGGAGATCGTCATCGGGTCCGCGACCTGTTTGGAATCATTTGATCTGCGAAGAGAAACTCCGGTGCTCATTACGGGAGTCGGTGCGGTCACCGCTCAATCGGCCGTTGATGGTTCAGGTCTCAACCGGATGCTCATCCGCGATCGGTTGCTTCAGGGGGTGCCTTTGGAATCGATCCTTGAAGAACTTTCCAACTTTGATGCGGGACACCTCAACCGCCAGTATGGATTCATCTCTACGACGGGCGATTCCTTGGGAGAAACACTCACCTACTCCGGTATCCAGAATGCAGACTTTGCCGGCGGCATCACCGGGCGCATCGAACGCGGACAACCAGGACCCGCTGATGACATTATCTATACCGTGCAAGGCAATATCTTGTCGGGTGAAAATGTCGTCCAGGGCGCCGTCGATGCGATTGTGCAATCCGCTGCCGATGACTCAGATCTCCCCGGGATGTTGATGTCCGGGATGCAAGCAGCGCGGATGGAAGGCGGCGACGGCCGATGCTCGTGTTCATCAGGCAACCCCACCGGCTGCGGCTCGCCACCACCCGAACCATTCAAAAGCGCCCACATCGCATACATGCTCGGCGCACGCACAGGCGATATTGATGCTGCTCGCGCGTTCTATCCCATCACCAACAACGCTGGAGGCATGGCACTGCTTGATATCGACCATGACGGAATGAACGATGTCGTCATCGGTGATGCGATCAACAACGAACTCAATGTCTTTATCAACTCCGCAAACCCAGGCGACCCACTCTCGCATGTCATGCTCGATAGAATTGTCAACCTTGGCGCATCGGGTGTTGTTGCAATGAGCGCCAGTGATTTGAATAACGACGGCCTTATGGATGTTGCTGTCGCATTGAGCGCGCCTCCAACATTGGCCCTACTACTCGGGCAAGAATCAGGCGTACTCAGCGAGCCGATCACACACCCACTGCTCGCAGCGCCCACAGGATTGAAAACCGCCAAACTCAACGCCGGTTCGCGTGACAAAATCATTGTTTCTCAAGGCTCGATTGATACCGTTCAATTCTTCACAATCCTTGGCGATCAGATCACTCAAGCGGGTCCGCTGAACATCGCCGGCAACCCCACTGCGATCATGGCTGCAGATGTTGTTGGTAATAGTGAACTCGATCTCATCATCGCCCGTCGTGACGACAACACAGTGTGGATTGGTCAAAATGTAGGCAAGGACGGATTCATCGAGGCTGCCAACATCCCCACCGCCAATGAGCCCCACGCTCTGGCAACGCATGATCTCGATAATGATGGCGATCAAGAAATTGTGGTCCTGAGCAACTCCGGTCGGCGAGTCGAAATCTTTATCGAAGATGCAGGAATATGGACACGAACAAATGAAATCATCATCAATCGCGACGGCCAAGGACTTGCGATCGGCGATTTCAACAACGATTCGCTCCCCGATATCCTCACGACCTCATCTTCCCCCCAGCGAAACCTACAACTCTTCACCAATGACGGTAAAGGCGGATTCCCCTTCGATCACACTGTGAAAGTTGGACGCGATGCACAGTTCATCGCACTCTCTGACATGAACGCAAACGGGAATCTCGATGTCGTCGTTGCCAACTCTGGCGATACAGGATTGAACCTGATCGACAACCCAAGGGGGTCTCTCATGCCACCCCCATCGCGATTCGCTGACGGGGACTACTTCCTTGAGTTCAATATCGCAAACCAACGAACAGACGATCCGGACCCCGTCGATCAAATGACTGATCTGTTCGCCCAATGGCGATCGGGACTCGAAGGAAAAGTCGACGCAGTCCGATCCGCTGTGCAGTCCCGCACACGGTTAACTCCAAATCAATCCACCACGATCACCGTTAACCTCCGGGATTGGCACAACGAGCTGCTCCCGATCACCGACGCATCGAGCTTGTCCGCAATCAGCAGCAACACCCGGTTGATCATCTCTGATGCAACCCTTGTATCCCCGGGTATATTTACCTTTGATACAAGTGCCCATCCAGAACTCCTCGGCACCGGATCCCTGCGTTTTATCTACGACGACGGAACGAATCATGTCGAACTCATGCCGACGCATTCGATTGATATCGTCGAAAACATCGCTGATTTCACCAATGACGGGCAACTGAACTACTTTGATCTTTCCGCCTTTGCGATGCTGTTTATTGCCCAAAGCATTGACGCAGACTTAAACGACGACGGATTCATAAGCAATCTTGATGTTGTCGTTTTCCTTGCCGAACTCGCGGGTTAAATCCCGCGTAACACTTTCCCAATAACCAGTTACCCCCTTTGAAACGCATGCACGCTGATGCTTTGCTGTGCTACGATAATGGTTCATGGCGAGGGACTCCCAAAGAACACAGGAATATACACATGAAAACGTTCATCAAAATAGCAATCGTACTCATACTCGTGATTGTCATCACCGTCGTCGCGCTGGGGTACTTCGTATTCTCATCCATCGATAAGATCGCCAAGAGCGCTGTCGAGTACGGCGGAACATACGCAACTCAAGTCGACACTACTGTAGAAACTATGGATGTCGCCATCACCAAAGGCACCGTAGAAATGAGCGGGCTCACCCTCGCCAATCCCGCAGGATTCACAACTGATCATTTCTTCACACTCGCAACGACCAACGCATCGTTCGATCTGGAATCGCTCCAAGCTGAAAAATACATCATCCCATCAGTCAATCTCAAGGGCATCGATGTCATCCTCGACAAGGGCAACACCCCCTCGAACTACAACACCATTCTCAACAGCCTCAAAAGATTTGAATCCGGTGAAGCCGCCCCCGCAGACAATACAAAGAAAGGGAAAGATGTCATCATCAAGTCATTGGTGATCGAAGACATCAATATCCACCTCGCCAACATGCCGGGGGTATCTTTACTCGCGGGTGAAGTCGCGATCAACATCCCAATGATCGAACTCCAGAACATCGGCGAAGAAGAAAGCATGAACGCGAGTGACATCTTCAACCTTGTCATCAAAACAGTCCTCGCTGCAGCAGTCGAAGCCGGAGGCGGAATCATCCCAGGCGATATCCTCGGCGAACTCGGCAACGGCCTCGCGGGACTCACCTCCCTGAGCGACATGGGTATCAACGCAATCTCTGATCTCAATCTCGACGAAGCACTTGGCGATGTCAATGCAAAGGTTGACGAAGCAATCGAAGATCTCTCCAAAGAAGGTGAAAAAGCCATCGAAGACGCCCAAGAATCAGTGGATAAGGCGATCGACGACGCGTCCGATAAGCTCAAGAACATGTTTGGTGGCAAAAAAGAAGATGACGACGGATAACCAACCCAAACCCAAACACTGATTTCATCATTCCAGACACATCCATAGAGCTCAATCCCCCCAAGGATTGGGCTTTTTCTGTGTAAAATCAGATCCCTGCAAGGTTCAAATGCAACAACCCGCAGAGATATGCGTATCTTTTCACGGATCGGGCCTGTTTGGGACGGTCTATCGGTGTCTTCTTCACCGATTGAAGCAGGGATTACATATTGGACCTCTGACAAACGATCATTCCAGATGCTCGTCCCCCGCTTACGCAATCGCGTGATCAAACCTGAAGAATCGGACTCGATCAAACGATGATGAGTTCAAGTTCCCTGTAGACCCAGCGCATCGCCTATGCGATGCATCAAAATGACTGTTTTGCAACCGAGAATCATTACCATGCACCAGAATCAACATATTACCGCTGCCCTCATGATCGCCCTTGCCAGCGGATCATGTCTTGCTCAACAGTCTTCGCAAAAAGCTGACGCACAAGCATCGTCCCAGAACATTGCCCAAGGCGCCCAATCTGTTCGCCTTGCAAGTACGCAGATCCAATCCATCCAACAAGCATTCAACTGGTTTGATCGTGACGCGGATATCTTAAACAATCCGCTCACCCCGCGCACAATATTCGTTGAATACCCAGGACTCAAAGAGCGATCCGAGTACCTCAATGTGCAGGTCAAATCTCAAGACCAGATGATCCAGCAGCTCGCGTTTGAAACCAACCAAAGTGCTGCAACAAGACCCGTCAACCAATCGCAAACCCGTGCAGCGGACGCGCATGATGCTGCGACCACTATCCAGGCACAAATCAATGCCCGTATTGTTGGCGCTGAACAACGCATCCTTGATGCACGCAATCGGATCGCCCC
Source organism: uncultured bacterium (assembly GCA_963976235.1). Classification (GTDB taxonomy): domain Bacteria; phylum Planctomycetota; class Phycisphaerae; order Phycisphaerales; family UBA1924; genus UBA1924. The sequence continues at coordinate 23,299 of CAXBJM010000011.1, read as the reverse complement.
TGCAACACGCCAAGCATATCTCGATGTCGACATGCACTCGATCAAAATCCCTGCCGGCGTGAGCGCTGAGCTCGCTGCGGAAGCGCTGATGCTCACCGGGGACTACGAGTTTGTGTCCATCGACTGGATCTGCTACCCCGTGGACACCACACCAAACGACTCGCTCTTTTCTTCACAGTGGTATCACCCATCCAACAGAATCGATACCGTCGGCGCGTGGGATGTCACCCAAGGTTTATCAAGCACCATCATCGGGGTGGTTGATTCAGGTGTCGATATCGATCACCCAGATCTCGCAGCAGCACTCGTCCCGGGATACAACTCCGTGGACAACCTCGCAGAAGTTGACGGCGGCATCGTCAACGACACCCTCGTAGGTCACGGCACACTCGTCGCAGGTTCTGCAGCAGCAATCGGGAACAACGGCACCGGGATCTCCGGGATCGGGTGGAACTTCGGGATCATGCCGATCAAAGTCACCAACAACAACAGCGGCACCGCAGCCCTCTCCGAAATCCTCGAAGGCGCTCGCTGGGCATCTGACAACGGTGCATACGCGGCCAACTGCTCCTTCGGCGGTGCAGAAGATATCGCGACCGCTTCAACAGGTGGTCATATCCGCCTTGAAGGACACCTTCTTGTATTCGCAGCCGGTAATGATGGACTAGCAAACCAAACAAGAGACTGGGAAGATGTCACCATCGTCGGCGCTTCAAACTCCGCGGACAACTGGGCAAACTTCTCACACACCGGAGTCGGGATCGACTGCATCGCACCAGGCGTAAACATCCGATCAACCAACCGGACCGGCGGATACTCCTTCACTACAGGAACAAGCTTCTCCGCCCCGATCACTGCGGGTGCTTTGATGCTTGTCCATGATGCAAACCCATCTTTGAGCGCAGATGAAGTTGAATATATCTTGCTCAACTCATGCGACGACTTCCAAGCAATCGGGGAAGACGATCAAACAGGGTGGGGCAGAATCAATGTCGGACAAGCAGTCCAAGACGCTGTCTTCGGCCCATCAATCACCAACCTCCCCTTCAGCGAAGAGTTCCCAGACGCAACACTCTCAACCGATTGGCGCAACCCTGTCGGCGATGTTGATGTCTCGCAGAACGCAGTCAATATCCCATCCGGGTTGTACGCACTCAACCTCGACGATACTGATTCGATCGAAACAATCAAAATGCGCGCAGCATTCCTCGGGGGTTCACCCGCTGAGATTCAGTTCTACGCCGAGCATCGCGGCGTAGAAGCAGGCGAAACACTCTCTGTAGAATACTTCAACCTGCTCAGCAACTGGGCACCGCTCACCACCATCGTTTCGAATGGTACAAACCAAGAAGAATTCATTCAGTATCGCATCGCAATGCCAACACTGGGCAACCACGACGAGTTCAAACTCCGGTTCGCTGCGAACGGTTCAGATGACGGCGACGACTGGTACATCGACGATGTCAAAGTCCAAGAGTTCTCAACCAATGCATTCCCATGGGAAGAGAGTTTCGAGGATGGGATCACACTCACCCTCGATTGGGCATCAAGCTCCGCCGATGCGAGCGAAGACGCAAATAACGAACCTGACGGGATCATGAGTGCCCGTTTAACACAACAAGACTCGATGACCAGCGCCGATGTGGATGTCACAACCGCTGCATCGGTGATCTATGTCCACTTCTACACCCAGCACCTGGCTGTCGAATCTGGCGAATCACTCAATGTAGAATACAAGACACAACTCGGTGCATGGAACACACTCATGAGTGTTGAATCCGATGGCACCGACCAGAACTCATTCGAACTCTCACAGATCGCCCTCCCATTTGATGCCTATGGAGGCAACACCGCACTCCGTTTCACCGCTGATGGCGATCAAGCAGACGACACATGGTTCCTCGACGCGATTGCAATCACCACCGAGTTTATCGAAGAGCAGACCTGTCCCGCTGACCTCACGGGTGACGGAACACTCAACTTCTTCGATATTTCTGCATTCCTTACCGCATTCAATGCCCAAGACCCGATCGCAGATTTCACCGATGACGGCTCATTCAACTTCTTTGATGTATCCGCCTTCCTCGTTGCGTTCAACACAGGGTGCCCATAGCACCACTTAACAAACAGACAACCAAAAGAATTTCAAAAACGAAACTCACCAACCGATCGAAGGAGACGGTTTTATGAAACCAATCACTACACCCAACACAGCATCAAACTTCAAGCGATACGCGTGCACACTTAGTGTCGGGATCCTCGCGCTTAGCGCAGGTTCAGTATCGGCGATGCAATCACAACCCGCAGACACCAACACCTCGCGCGTGTCTGCGATTGCAACCCGATCCCTCGCGCTCCAACCCGGTGATGATTCACTGATCAGCAACGCCCTGGGGAACCCGATCGAGTTCGTGGCGCTACCAAAGAGCAGAGAGTTCAGCGGCCAACTCATCGTCCACGCCAAGGCAAGCAAAAAACAAACTGCGTCTGCACGCGTTTCACCACTCACCGTACGCTCAAGCCAGTTCGTCGATGAATATGTCGTCGATGTCCCCGCAGGCATGACCGAAGGCGAGCTCGCAGCGGTGCTGATGGCAACAGGCGATTACGAGTTCGTCGAACCCAACTGGACACTCTTCCCTGCTGTAGTTCCCAACGACTCACAGTACAACTCAAGCTGGCAACACTCTCGCATCCAATCCGCGTCCGCGTGGGACCTCAATACCGGGAGCTCAGACATTATCGTCGCGATCTGCGACTCTGGTGTTGATCTCAATCACCCGGATCTCGAAGATTCATTGATCCCCGGATTCAATGCTGCGGACAACGTCGCACAAGCAAACGGCGGCGATGTAAACGACATCAACGGGCACGGCACATTCGTTTCGGGGTGTGCTGCTGCACGCGGTAACAACGGCACAGGCGTCGTCGGTGTTGGATGGAACTTCTCGATCATGCCGATCCGTGTGACCAACCTCAATAATGGAAATGCAAGCGGATTCGATATCATCGAAGGCGCAAGATGGGCTGCAGAAAACGGTGCTCATGTCATCAACGCAAGCTTCTCAGGCGGAACAGGTGCTGCAAACCAGAGCGCAGCTGCATATGTCAAAACACATGGCGCACTCCTCTTCTGGTCATCAGGGAATGATGGATCACTCATCTCACCAAACCGACCAGACATCGTGATTGTTGGATCGACCACATCTTCAGATAATCGCTCAGGGTTCAGTAACTTCGGACCCGCAGTCGACATCGTCGCACCGGGATCAAGCGTCCGATCAACACGCAACGGCGGCAGTTACGGCAACGGATCCGGGACGAGCTACGCATCCCCGATCGCGACCGGCGTTGGCGCCATGATCTATGCCGTCAACCCAGATTTCAACGGCGATGATGTCCAAGCAATCCTCTACCAGAGTGTTGATGATCTTGGCGCAACCGGACGAGATGATTTCTTCGGCCGAGGACGGGTCAACACCCGCAACGCAATCCAAGCCGCACAAAGCTATATCCGACCAACTCAAACACCGCTCTCCGAATCATTTGAATCGAACAGCTGGGAAGATGTCTTCGTTGCTTCATCAGGTGCAATCCAAACCGCGATCGACCCACAAGCACCCCAAGGCACAAGCGTCTTGGTGCTTGACGGCACCGACATCGCAGAAACAGTGCCGCTTGCTGCAAGAACAGGATCAACAAACTATATCCTGAGCTTCGCACTCAATGCAACAGATATCGAACCAGGCGAAACACTCGAAATCCAGTTTCTTGAAGACCCATCGGTCGCAGGCGCAAACACGTGGACAACGATCCATGAAATCTCAGGCGAAGGCGGAGTCTCACAAAGCTATATCGATTTCGCGCTCGAGCTCCCAAGCGAATACAAATGGCACGGCTCAAAGCTCCGCTTTGTATCCAACGCTTCAGACTCATCAGACACATGGAGCATCGACAGCTTCTCCATCGACACCATTGTTGATTCTGTTGCACCACTCGAAGAAAACTTCGAATCCGGGATCGCTTCTGTCGTCCGATGGACATCAAACCAAGACACAGAAGTAAGCTTTGCCGACAACAACTTCTCATTGGTCATGACTGACGCAGACCTGCTCGAATCACGGGATATCCCGCTCGATCAGTTCGGCATCGTCCCCGCATACATCCGATTCGACGCCTGGATCGACAACCAAGCGCTCCCTGGCGACGAACTGATTGTCGAAGTGCTCAACATCGTCGACAACTATGAAGTCGCAGGAACAATCGATGCAAGCGAACTGACCAGCTCGCCTCAGGCGTTCGAGATCAATGTGCCCATCACCGCGATCGCGATCGCGGATATGCGTCTTCGTCTGCGGACGAACACAGTGGGCGCCTTCCACCTCGATAACATCTATGTCGGAGTTGATGAGCTTGTCGCAGGGTGCAACGATGCGGATATTGCTGAACCATTCGGAACCCTGAACTTCTTCGATGTCTCCGCGTTCCTCTCTGCATTCAGTGCCGAGGAACCCGAAGCAGATCTCACCGGCGACGGAACCTGGAACTTCTTCGATGTTTCAGACTTCCTGACCACCTTCAATACCGGCTGCCCATAATCCCAGCCGCAAAGCTGAAAAGAGTAGTTCAAAAACAAAGGCCGACCCATTCACAGGGTCGGCCTTTTTATATTCAATCTCACAGCATTCGCTTACGGACAACCCGCAGTAAACGAGTTGAGGAAATCGGAAACATCAAAGAAGTTGTAAAGCCCATCACCTGTAAAGTCCGCGATCGGATCTTCATTGGCAAACGCATTAAGAAACGCGGAGACATCAAAGAAGTTAAGCAACCCATCGCCGGTAAGATCCGCGATACAAGATTCAACTCCATCGTCGATGACCAATGTCACCGCGTCCCAGGTCTGATCGCCTTCAATCACACCCAGATCAGTTGCCGACCCTGTCAACGGATCAATTGTATAAAGGTGACTCGATACCTCTTCAAAGTTATTGTGAGACACTTCGTCGAACCCTTGGATAATCGCATAGAGCGTTCCATCCGCAGCAAAGTCAAGACCCGTCTCAAACTCAGGCGTGAACCCAATCCCGCTAAGGAACTGCGATGAAGCAATCGCATTGGTTTCCAGATCAATGTTCGCAATACGGAGTGATCCACCCGCAAACAGCGCAAGCCCATACAGATCGCCTGGATTCAGCGTCGGATGCCCCTCAGGGACAACCGCCAACGATGACACCGAGTAGTTCAAAATATTGTGCACACTCAGCACCGCACCCGTATCAGCATCCGCCTGAACAATCCGCAGGAACGCCCCGACCGTCGTCGTTACATACGCCACTGAACCATCGTTCGAATACGCCATCCCCGCGACACCCGAATCCATGAACCCAATCGAATCGATCAATGTGTTTCCGCCGTTGACCAGATCGAGCGTTCGTAACGCATTGGTGGTGTTCTCAAACGCAACCAAATCCGAAGTCCCCGGCCGGATATCCGCGCCCCCGAACCTCAAATCTGTTGCTGCACTTGCCACCACCGAGACATTGCTCGGATTTGCGAGCTCAACCAATCCAACAACCCCGAGTTCAATACCCGGTGCGCCAAAGAATGCCGATCCCTCAATGATGTATGCGTGAGTTGCTGGTCCGACCCCCGCGAGCGCTCCGGCGCTCACGACTGACACACCCGCTGCCATCAAACTAATCCGGACTCTTGTCCCGACTCTTGCTTTGTTTATTGTTGCATCCGTATTCATTTCGAACCCTCCCCTGTGATCGCTTGATCATCCTGATGGTTGAGCCCAAGCTCGTCGGCAATCGCGTCCTGTTTTGATCGTGTGTCTGCTGCGGGCATCGCGATCGGTTCGCGATCGATGCCAACTCTTGATTCTCGAATCAACAATCCCGCAGGCAAAGAGAACCGTGTCATATACCGGAAACCGGTCCCTGCTGCTTCTGTCTCGACCACAACGCCCGCGCGTGTCACTTCAAACACACCCGTTGTCGTGCTCACCAGAAAGTTTCCATTGTCGAGCTCCGCGATCCCGCGATACAACTCAAGGTTCCCCGGATCATACTGGCCGACAAGATTCGCATCGGAATCAAACTCAAGTATCACCCCATTGGAAAACGAACACACCAACAGATTCCCGTTGCTCGCGATCGCCATCTGCTGCGGAAAATCAAGCTGAGGCACAACGAACGAACTCGTAAACCGCTCGTTAAACTTCCCATCAAGCGTATATCGCACGATCTTGTCTTGCCCTTCGTCTGCGACCAAAACCTCGCCGTTGTATTCAATCACATCGAACGGCCCACGGATCCCGCCGTACCGATTAAATACGAAGTCTTGCTTCTCAGAACCATCTGCAGGATCGAGCCGCTTCACATTCTTCTGCGAAACCACCAGATCATTAAACGCACCAGAGTTCGTCACAAGCACATCACCCGCGCCCGGCCCCTGGGTAAGCACATGCCCCCCTCGGATATTGTTCATGATGTTCGTGTCTTCCACCCCTCCCAAAGAGAGCACCCCAACAAACGACCCGTCAGCATTAAACTGTGAAACCACATTGGCAAACTGATCCGTCACGAGCAACGAACCATCCGTTGCCAACAACACCTCCATCGGACGATCGAACACATCGACCCCGTTATCCGATCCGGGATCAGTGATAAATGAATCATCAATCAACGATCCATCTGCTGCACTAAACATCCAGACCCGATCGGAAGTTGAATCCGGGATCAACAAAACATCTTGCCCATGCGCAAGACCACAAACGCCGGCAAGCGCTAACAACGAAACATATCGGACCATCGTAATTCTCTCTCTGCTGAAGTCAAAGGATCGCCTTGCGAAGTCAATCGCGAGCACTATGGTATCAGCCTCCGATTTTTTCACAAGTAAAAACCAATTGAACAAGATAATTTTCATCGCACCAAATCATCCTACACAATAAAAAAACCGCTAAAAAGCGGTTATAAAATCTTGTAACAAGGAAAGGCTTAAGAGTTGATCACACGACCCTCAGACGCGAGCGCCGCCTCGTGCACCGCTTCGTGCATTGTCGGATGCGCGTGCACCGTCGCTATGATCTCTTCGGTGGTCGCTTCGAGCCTTCTCGCAAGAGTCATCTCCGCGATGAGTTCTGTCGCTTGGTCGCCCAAGATGTGGGTACCGAGAATCTCACCGCGAGGCAAACCACGGATGATCTTGACAAACCCATCGGTATGACGAGTCGCAATCGCTTTGCCCAGCGCCTGATTCTGGAACACGCCAACATCATAGTCCTCGCCCTTCTTCAAGCCCTGCGCCTTGAGCGCCTGCTCGGTGTACCCAACCGATCCGACCTGCGGATGGCAATAAGTACAACCAGGGATCACGGTGTAATCCATCGGGATCGGATCGTGCGACGCTTTGCCTTCTTTGAACGCGAATCGTTCAACACAAAGCACCGCTTCTTCGCCCGCAACATGCGCCAACCAAGGCGGACCGATCACATCGCCGATCGCGTACACACCTGGAAGATTCGTCTTGTAATCAAGCGCCTTCGGCTCACTCGGTGTCGTGTCACTCAAAGGCACATAATCTGTTTTGATATGCCCGCGAACGGTTTCGAGCCCGAGTGACTCGTCGAACAATCCATCGTACCGTCCACCGACACCGATCGCCAAAAGCACCTTGTCTGCTTCAAGCACTTCCTTCTTGGACTCATCGGGTTTTCCATCTTTACCCATCGGTGCAACCGTGACCTTCACGCCTTTGCCCGTTGAATCAACATCAAGCACCCCGGTCTTCACCTTGATGTTGAATCCGTGCTTCTTATAGATCTTGGTCATCTCTTTGCCGACCTGCTCATCCTCAACAGGAACCAAGCGATCCAACATCTCGATGATCGTCACATCGGTACCGAAGTTCTTGTAAACATACCCGAACTCCATCCCGATCGCACCCGCACCGACAATGATCAGCTTGTCAGGACGATCCGAGTTATTCATCGCTTCACGCGCGCCCCAGATCTTGTCGCCATCAAACTTCGCGAACGGCAAGTCCCGCGCAACCGCTCCCGTCGCAATCATCACCTTATCACAGGTAATCGTTTCCTTCACCGCATTCACCTTGACAGGCGATGGGGTGAGCTCTTCATGGAGATCACAATCACGCAACTCGATCTGGACTCCGTTGGCGCCGGTGCCACCACCTGCTTTGACGATCTTCGCGTGCGCATTGAAGAACTCAATCTTGTTCTTCTTCATCAAGTACTCAACACCCTTGTTGAGCTTTGACGCAACATCGCGAGATCGCCCGATGACCTTGTCCCAATCGAACTTCACTTCTCCTGTGGTGATGCCCCACTCTTCTTGTTCCGCAAGCTTCTCCATCAGTTCCGCATTGGAAATCAAAGCCTTCGAAGGAATACATCCCCAGTTCAGGCACACCCCCCCGAGCTTTGCCCGCTCAACGATCGCAACCTTGTATCCGAGCTGAGCAGCGCGAATCGCACCCACATATCCACCAGGTCCACCACCAACGACGACGACATCAAAGTGCTTGCTTGCCATGACCAAAATCCTCACAAACGAATCCAAAGGGGAACCCGATGGGTGCCCATCCTTGGGGCACGGTGTGTGTATTCAAAACCAAAGAAGAGACTATAGCGCTTCAGGTGTCATCCAACCCCGCCAATGAGTGTGCCAAATTGTCCCTATTCCAAAAATCATTTATCGGCTGCCGGAATGACAGACTCTCGACCCAATCTGCCGATTCCACACACCACCAACAAGAAAACATCGCGCGTAAACTACTCCACGATCAACCATTAACTCGATATTCACCCACTTTTACGCTCAGATCGAACTGGCACGCCCAATGCAGCCGATAGATAAGACAGCGCATTGATTTTATTCGGAATTGGAACAACCAGATCCCAAATCAAGTTGATGCGTATAGGAGTTATGGTGAGTCTTGGTCGTGTGCCAAGAAATCACCGAAATCATCGGTACACAGGTACCAATTTGCGGTCCGGCTCACAAGAAACCGGGCAGCGGGAGAAGTTATCATGTTTGAACGATTCACAGATCGAGCCCGCAAGGTTATGGCACTCGCCAACCAAGAAGCCCAGCGCTTCAATCACGAATACATCGGGACCGAGCATATCCTGCTCGGCCTCGTTAAAGAGGGTTCCGGCGTCGGTGCCAATGTCCTCAAAAACCTAGATGTTGACCTCCGCAAGGTTCGCCTCGAAGTCGAGAAGCTTGTCCGCGCTGGTCCTGAAATGGTCACCATGGGCAAACTCCCCCAAACACCGCGTGCTAAAAAGGTGATCGAATACGCCATCGAAGAAGCACGCAACCTCAACCACAACTATGTTGGTACTGAGCACATCCTCCTCGGACTCCTCCGTGAGCACGACGGCGTCGCCGCCCAAGTTCTCATGAACCTCGGGCTCAAGCTCGAAGATGTCCGCGAAGAGGTACTCAACCTCCTCGGTGCAGGCGCTGATGCTGAATCTGAAATGAGCTCAGGAGGACCATCCGAATCCGGTTCATCCGCAAAGCCAAAGGGCAAATCAAAGACCCCAGCGCTCGATTCCTTCGGCCGCGACCTCACCCAACTCGCGATCGACGGGCATCTCGACCCTGTTATCGGACGAGCACACGAAATCGAACGCCTCACCCAGATTCTCTGCCGACGCACCAAGAACAACCCAGTTCTGCTCGGTGAAGCAGGTGTTGGTAAGACCGCGATCATCGAAGGACTCGCCCAACGCATCGTCTCCCAGGAAGTCCCCGACATCCTCCATGAGAAACGCGTTGTTGTCCTTGACCTCGCCATGATGGTCGCAGGCACCAAGTACCGTGGACAGTTCGAAGAACGCATCAAAGCAGTCATGAACGAAGTCCGCCGTGCGGGCAATGTCATCCTCTTTATCGATGAACTCCACACCCTCGTTGGTGCGGGTGGCGCTGAAGGTGCGATCGACGCATCCAATGTCCTCAAGCCCGCAATGGCCCGAGGCGAAATCCAATGCATCGGTGCAACCACCTTCGACGAGTACCGCAAGTACATCGAAAAGGACGCTGCACTCGCTCGTCGATTCCAATCAGTCCCTGTCGATCCGCCAAACGCTGCGGAATCCGTTGAGATCCTGCGAGGCATCCGCGACAAGTATGAAGAGCATCACCGCGTTGAAATCACCGACGATGCACTCACTGCTGCTGTTGAACTCTCAGGTCGTTACATCACAGGCCGAGTCCAACCAGACAAGTCCATCGATGTCCTCGACGAAGCAGGTGCTCGCGTACGGATCAAGTCCATGCGTAAACCACCGAACCTCGCCGACATCGAAGCCGACATCGAACAACTCTCCGTCGCCAAAGACGAAGCTGTAAAGGGTGCCGACTACGAAAAAGCCGCTGAACTCCGCGACCAAGCAGAGCAGATGCGAAAGAAGAAGGAAGAAATCCAAGCCGAATGGCGCGCAAAGCAGCAAGAATCTGCCGGCGTCGTCGACGAGGAAATCATCCGTGAAGTTGTGTCAAAAATGACCGGCGTGCCGCTGCAGAAACTCGAAAAAGAAGAAGCCCAGCGCCTCCTCAAGCTCGAAGACGAACTCCACAAGTCCGTCATCTCCCAGCACGACGCGATCACCGCGATCTCCAAAGCAATCCGACGCGCTCGCGCAGGGCTCAAAGATCCCAAGCGCCCAATGGGTTCCTTCATCTTTGTCGGCCCATCAGGTGTCGGTAAAACTTTGCTCTCCAAAGCACTCGCCGAGTTTATGTTCGGTAATGCAGACTCACTCATCCACCTGGATATGTCAGAGTACATGGAGAAGCACACCGTATCGCGTCTGGTCGGTGCGCCTCCCGGATATGTCGGATATGAAGAGGGCGGCCAGCTCACCGAAGCAATCCGCCGTCGCCCATACTCCGTTGTCCTCCTCGACGAAGTCGAAAAGGCACACCCGGATGTCTTCAACATGCTCCTCCAGATCATGGAAGAGGGTCGACTCACCGACTCGTTCGGTCGTCATGTGGACTTCCGCAACACCGTGCTCATCATGACCTCAAACATCGGCGCCGACCTCATCAAGGGCGGCGGCGGGTTCGGGTTCGGCAAGCACACCCCCGACGATCAGTTCCAGTCAATCAAGTCCGTACTGATGAAAGAAATCGAGCGGTTCTTCCGCCCAGAGTTCATCAACCGTCTTGATGATGTCATTGTGTTCAAGCCATTGACCAAAGAAGACCTCGTCTCGATCGTCGAGTTCGAAGTCAAGAAGGTCGCCGAGCGTCTCACCATGCAAGGATTCGCTTTCGAACTCGATCAACCTGCCAAAGACTTCCTCATCGAGAAGGGTTACAACCCCGATTACGGTGCCCGTCCATTGCGTCGCGCAATCGGCACCTACATCGAAGACCCACTCTCAGAGCTCCTTCTCAGCGGCGAACTCCACGAGAAAAACATCCTCAAAGCAACCCGTAAGGGCGAAGATGATTTCCTCTCATTCGACGCAGTCTTCGTCGCACCCCCAGAAGCACCCGCTGATGAAAACAACGAAGACAGCAAATCCAATACGGAAGAAGCAGGATCACAACCCGCCTAATACGCTGGTGTAATCAGGATCTTCAATCCAAGCTCAACTCCGCAGCACACTCCTCATCGAGTGTGCTGCTTTCTTTTTGTCCCCTCATTTGCATCCCGCCCATGCAACCAATCTGCAACCAATCCGCCTCTTCATCCATATATACACAAGTTCCAAAATCACCTGCTAAACTCTCCCATGCCCATATTCCTCCGCTGGTTATTCCGTCTCGGCCCAATGAACCCCATCGCGGTCCGCCTGGTTCAAAACGCATCGCGTCGAACCAAGCATCTCTATGTCCGCAGCGCTTACCTCGCAGTACTGATCCTCGTCCTCCTCTGGGCAATGCTCGGCAACACCCCCGGAGGCAATGTCTCCTACCGCGAACTCGCATCTGCAGGCGCAACCAGCTTCGCATGGATCGCATACCTCCAGGTCGGACTCATCTGTGTGCTCTCCCCCGTGTTCATGGCTGGCGCCATCGCACAAGAAGCAAACCCAAAGACCTGGGATATCCTCCTCACCACCCCGATGTCCAAACTCGAAATCGTTCTCGGGAATTTGCTCGGCAGACTCTTCTTCGTCCTCGCGCTCCTCTTTGCATCCCTCCCCCTCTTTGCACTCACCCAGTTCTTCGGCGGCGTCCCCGGCAAATCAATCATCAACTCCTACATCGTCTCCGCAGGCGCTGCAATCCTCGTCGGCGCCATCGCAATCGCACTCTCCGTCTCCAGACTCGTCGGCCAACGCGCTGTCTTCACCTTCTATGTCTCCGTCGTCACCTACATCGCAACAACCATCGCGATCGACGCATGGTTCCGATCCAGAGGCATGGGCATGGGCAATGCCGGCGAAGGCGTCACTTACCTCACCTCACTCAATCCATTCCTCGCGATCCGCTCGCTGCTCTCCCCAACCTCGTACCCATCCGCTGACCCGAGCGCCTACGCAGGAATCAAAGGATTCATGCTCGCGTCACCCGCAATCGCATGGAGCACATTCTCCATCGCCATCTCCGTATTCCTCGTCGGCGCATCCACCCTCACCGTCCGCACAGGCGGACTCAAACAAGTCGCCAACGGCTCATCAGGTATCCCCTGGTATCGCAGACTCTTCAAACTCGGCGCAGTCGATACAGAACACCGCCCGCCTCGCAATGTCTGGTCCAACCCAATCGCATGGCGCGAAGCCGCATCCCGCAACGCAACTTTCGGACGCATCCTTGCCCGCTGGTCTTTCGTGGGTCTTGGCGCACTCACCGCAATCGTGGTCCTCTTTCTATACCACACCGGAACATTGAGCCTCGCTGACTTTCAGTTCATCATCAAGTCGCTTGTATTCACCGAAGTCTTCCTGATCGCACTCGTCGCGGTCAACATGGCGGCAACCGCTGTCGCGGGCGAACGCGAGGACGGCACACTCGACCTGATCCTCACCACACCCATCACACCAAAGATGTACCTCTCAGGAAAACTCCGAGGCCTCGTCGCATACCTGCTCCCATTGATCGCAGTCCCTGTCTTTACCATCGGACTCGCCGGGATGTACTCCCTGTTCAACGGATTCGGAAAATCAGAACTCGCATCCTACACGCACACACTCCCAGGCGGAACACCAAAGATAGATGTCCCCGTCGTCCTCCCAGAAGCCGGGCTCATCGTCGCGATCATGATCATCCCCTTCATCGCCTTCTGTGTCATGATCGGGTTGCACTGGTCACTCAAATCCAAAGGCACCCTCTCCTCCGTCGTAGGCACCGTCGCAGTCGTATTCATCGCATCAGGAATCCTCGGCCTCTGCGGCTGGGCATCAGGCGCCGACATGCCCGTCATCGGACCAGCACTCGCCGCACTCTCCCCCGCGAGTCTGCTCGACGCGATGATCTCACCAGTCACCCGCCTCGACGAAACCGTCAACGCAGGACCCGAAGGCTTATCAACCGCCCGGATCTCACTCGCAATCGGGTCCGTCGCCAGCGCTGCGATCTACCTCGCCATCGTCTACGCCGTCCTCACCGCACTGGTAAGAAACTTCGACTTCACCGTCCGCAAACTCGCAGGATCGTAAATACTTATTCTCAATAGGATCAATAATCCCGACCACGCGCGCCACCCGCGGTGTCATGAATCGGCTCATGAAGAGTCCTAAGCTCTTCGAGCCTTGCCCGCGCCGGCGCATTCGCATCTTTATACGAGTGCATCCCTGCGTGCCCGTCGACGAACAGCATCGCCCGTTTGACATCCGACGGATAATCGCATCGAACACGGATACACAACTCCGTGTCGAACAAAGTGACCTTACCAGACGGGTACCGCACCTCACTCATCCGGACACCCTTCAACACCGAATCCCGATCCACGATCGGATCCCCCGCCTCCCAAATCTCAGGACGAGCAAAGAGCGCACGCGAATACTCCAACGATGTCCGCCCCGCATAAAACGGCCCATCAAACCCAGGCGAGCCCGCCCAAGGGTTTTCCTCAGAGCGACGAGGATCGGCATAAGTCCACACCCCAAACCACTCATCCCAAGGCGCCACCTCAAAAAACAACGATGACCAATAAGTTTTTAACTCCCAATGCGACCCGGATACAGACCCAACTACAGGCGCAGGTGAAAGGTTGAACTGCGTGCCCTCAATGGCAAACGGCAACCACCCGTCATACCGTGCCACATAGTGTTCCATCGCGATCCCAGTTTGGCGCATGTTTGACAATCCAACTGCATCCTTCGCTCGCTTTTTCGCACCGCTTAACGCCGGCAAAGCAATTCCAATAAGCAACGCAATTATTCCAATCGTCACCAAGAGTTCGATCAGCGTAAACCCCCGACGATGGAAAAAGCGATTCATATGATCGGCACTCCAAATATCATCCCAGGCGCGTTGAATAACACCGATTCATAAGGTACCCACTTGCCCATCTTCGCATTCCAAGCAAAGTGATACCCCGCGACCGCCGGCTTCAATGATTCTGACTTAACCTCATAAAGATACATCGGCATCACAATCTCCACACAGACAAACCCGTTTTCAACCGGATTTTCTGGCAGAGGAAACGCATTCATACTCCGCTTGCCAACCACCACGCCAAAGCCAGCATCAAATCGTTCCCGTTCAATATTCAACTCTTCATCAGGTCCGATCTGAATAAGTGAAACATCAACACCATCAAAATCAACCCTCGGCTTCCAATCAAACGACTCATGAAACGACTCGTTTTTATCAAATGCTATTCGCGCCAAATCCTCGGGGGTCGGATCGCCCCGATCACGCGAGGCCTGAAAATCACGCTCAAAGTCCGGCCAGTACATACCCGACACACGCTCAACAAACGCCTGAGCAAGGTCATCCACACTTTGATCTCCAAGTTTATGCACGCGAGGAATCTGCCGGACCTGCTTTACAATCGCTGATTGAATCAGGTCAACTGATTCTGATTGCCCATCCTCAAGAAGCTCAACAAAACGCGTTGTATCCAATGTATCAAGCACCTCTTGAGACACCTCATGCTCAATATGGTTATGGATTTCAGGAGGACGAGAATTTAAATATCCATTCACCAACACACCACCACCAGCAAGAAAAATCGCCGCCGCCACACCCAACTTCATTTTTTCACTCGCCATACAACGCTCCATCATAAATGCAAGCTGCAAGTTTTCTCTCAACAGCTTGCGTGATAAACTATTCAATTAATACCGACACCTGGACCAATATGTGTTGGAGGCTTTAGCACACAATCAGCCAGAGCCCAAGGCTGCCCGTTTGCTAAGACACCACCGGTTCCAGAACACACCTCGTTCGAAGCACACGCATACCCCAAACAACTTGTCGCCGTCTGACTTCCTTCAGTAAAAGAAAAACAACAATCTGCAGAACCACCCATACCCCCAGCAATAACTTGAGCAACACCAATAGCCGCAATTGCAACCACACCAAATACGATGCCCTTTGAAATACTCTTCTTACTTGTCATTATGTTCTCCAAATCAAAAACCAAAAAATAAACCGCTCACGCTGAACAGTTTTCATACAAATCATTTTGAAAACATCCAAACAACGCAACTCCAGAAAGCACAAGGACACCGCCAGCAAGCGATACCCCCGACCCAAAGTCACCTATCAACTTCTTCACCATCAGCGGCGCCCCGCACCCGCAATCAATCGCCTCAGGATCAAGCCATACCAGCAAATGCCAGATTAAAAACAGAGCGCCAAGCAATAAACTGACAAAGCTCGCCAGCTTCAATCGATACCCACTGATCAACATCCCAGCAAGTGCTAGCTCAATCGCAATGAGAACAACAACCATTCCCTGCGAAACCTGCTCATGCACAGGCAAGATTGATTCAATGACGATTGCGGTGCGATCCACTTGTGTACCTTTACCGATCGCCGTGACAAAGTACACCGCCCCCACCAACAAAGCACTCAACCTAAACCCATATTTCAAAGCAACTTGAACAGGTTGCAGACTGCGATGTGCGGACATGCCTTGAGCTTGAAGCGTAGGTTCGTGCATGAATCTAGATATAACAGACTTCAAATAAACTGTCAACAAACAATAATGAACTTTATTCTATGTTTATTATAAACACCCAGAAACCGGGGCAATATCAAAACTGTTTTCGCATCCGCGCCGTCGGCAATCCCAACTGATCGCGATACTTCGCAACCGTCCGCCGTGCGATCTCAATCCCGCGTTCTTTGAGCTGCTTCACGATCGCCTCATCCGAGAACGGCTTGGCTTTATCCTCGCCATCAATCAGCTCTTGAATCGACGCCTTCACCGAGTTCGAGCTCACATCCTCGCCCGAATCCGTTGCCAATCCACCAGAGAAAAATCCACGCAAAGGCACAACACCCCGAGGGGTCATGATGTACTTCTCGCTTACCGCACGCGACACCGTCGCGACATGAATCCCCAAACGATCAGAAATCGTTTTCATCGGCAAAGGCTTGAGCGCCTCAGGTCCATAATCAAAGTAGTCCCGCTGCTCATCAACCACCGCGTTAATCACACGAAGCAATGTGTGACGCCGTTGCCCGACCGCATCAATCAACCACTGCGCATTCGATAGATTCTTCTTCAAGAATGTCCGGTCCGCGCTAGGCACACTCTTGTCCGCGGACATCTTCGCATATTCCATATTAATCTGCACATTGGGAATCCGACCATCACTCAGATACGCGAAGTACCGATCCTCTTCTTCGTCATACTCAACAATCCCATCGGGGGTCACCGTTTGGACCGATTCCTCGACAAGCCTTCGCGCCGGTGACAGACTCAACCGCCGAAGAACATCAATCCCCATATTGATCTCGTCAAGATTAAACCCGGACTTCGCCGCCACCTTGGGGAGTTTGTTTTTCATCAACTCTTCAAAGAACTCCGCGACCAATCGACGAGCAATGCTGATCGCATCTTGATTCACCGTGATCTCATCATCACGCTCTTCGCCAACACGATCACTGAGCATATCAATCTGAATCAACAAACACTCACGCGCATCACGCGCCCCCACACCAGTCGGTTCAAGCAGCAACTGAATCGCCTGGATCGCAAGCTCCCAGTCCGCCTCGCTCGGTTCAAGCTCCTTGACTCCTTGCGGCGCCCGATCCGCAATATCCTCAATCGAAGTCCGCAGATACCCATCCTCATCAAGACTCTGAATCAGAACCTCACCAAGCAATCGAATATGGTCTTCGATATCAGAAAGCACCCACTGATCTAAAAGCTGATCCGTCAAGGAGGCCGCCCGCGCCGGCGCAGACGCCATCGCGTCCATCTTCCCATCGCGTTCACCCGACTGCACCCTTGTTCGAGGCAGCTCATCGTAATCTCGCGTCATCTTCGAATCAGAATAAGTATTCTCCGCCGCGTCCGGGTTCGCATTCGTGTAATCATCCAACCGGGCAAAGTCCGATGCACTCTCCGGATCGATCGACAACTCTTGATCCGTCGTCGACCCCATCTCATCGCCCAATTCCGCAGAACGGGGTTCAACCTCCGTCAACTCGATCGTCGGGTTCGATTCAAGCTCTTGCTCGATCCGCTCACACAACTCGGCCAAAGGCATCTGCAGAATCTCCATCGACTGGATCATCCGCGGCGCCAGTTTCATCGACTGGCCGAGCTTCATGTTTTGTGAGGTCTGGAAACGCATACAAAGTTCTCATTGATCAATCACACAAGGCACACAAGGACACCAAAGCCCACTATACCCCGATCGACAACTATCTATTCTAATTCATCGGCTATGAAACCATCATACCGACGCAACTTTGACCGATTTCTCCCTTTTCCACAAGAGAAATCAGCATCATTCCATGATCTGTCGCCCGAGAATCGCGTCCGCCAACACCGCTTTGTTGGCATATTCAAGCGCCCCACCGGTTGGCAACCCACGCGCCAATCGGCTCACCTCAATCCCCATCCCGGAGAGTTGTGACGACAAATACAACGCCGTTCCATCTCCCTCAACCGTGGGATTCAATCCAAGCACCACCTCAACGATCGAATGGGTATCGCCTGAACTATGCGAAGTGTTGATCCGATCAACCAGTTGCCCGATCGTCAGATCTCCAGGACCAACCCCGTCCAAAGGCGACAACCTCCCCATCAACACATGATACAACCCGCGATACATCCCCGTTTGCTCAAGCGCGATCAAATCCTTCGGCTGCTCAACCACCAACACCCGCGACCGATCACGCTCAGGGTCTTCACAAATCGGACACAAATCACCATCACTCAGGTTGAAACACGATCCACAATGCCCCAAGCTCTGTTTCACCGCTGCAATCGCCGACGCCAATGCCATCGCGGAAGATTCATCAGATTTGAGCACATGAAACGCCAATCGTTCCGCCGACCGCGTCCCGATCCCAGGCAACTTCGCTAACTGTTCAATCAGATCCCGCATCGGCCCCGGATACGCACTGT
Source organism: uncultured bacterium (assembly GCA_963976235.1). GTDB lineage: Bacteria > Planctomycetota > Phycisphaerae > Phycisphaerales > UBA1924 > UBA1924. The sequence continues at coordinate 4,762 of CAXBJM010000011.1, read as the reverse complement.
TCCCACCCCCGGACCGATTGCCAGATCGCCCGGTTCCTCGGCTCCCCACCGCGTCAGCAGACCCTTTAATCGAGTTGGGAGTTTTCATCGCACACATCCATTCATTCTAGCATTGTTCGGGTTCACGATGACCCAATTGTGTATATCCCAAACCCAATTGCCGTGAACCATCGCTCACTTCGACAACCGAAGAACCATCCTATTTTACCTATATTCACACAACCCGTCACACCCCACTCGTTGCCGGGGTGTGAACCGAGCACAAACTCAGATCCGTGTTCAAATACCAGAAAATCCGGCGAATCCCGCTCGCGAAGGCTTGCATCGTACCAGCCATTTCTGTACGCTCATGGTCCAAAGAACGATGGCAGCTTGAAGACTCTTTTGTGGAGAGAGGTAGGTCTTCGGGCTGCTGTCTGTTTTGGGCACCACTCAAATTGAGCCCAAAACACCAACGATTTGCCTCAATCCCGTGCGAACCGACTCTTCAATCATCTCGCGACAATCTCGATCGGGATAATCGTCTCCGCGACTCGATCACCGATCAGATCACGCATCACGACCTTCAAGTGATACCGCCCGACCCCAAGCGTCGCAGGCAAAGTCACCTGATTGATCAAATAGTAATCCCGAAGCCGATTCCGTGTCTCATCGCTCACCGTCTCCGCTGCACGGTTCCAAGTATTGAGATCGTCCGCAACATGGTACAACTCTAAGCGCTGCGAAAGATTCGTCTCAAACCGAGACTGACCATCAGGACCCAGTAGCTCACGCTGAGCAAACCGCTCAAGCTCTACATACACAATGACCGGCTGAGAGCGCCCCGCAACAAAGCGATACGAAGAGAAGGTCTCATACCGACCAAACCCATCAACCCGAGTACACAGCGCCGCCTTCTCTATCCGCAATCCCGCCCAGACATCGAGCCCGCGTTTGATCTCTTCAAGCTGAGCAGACACCTCCGACGGGCTCGCGATCTGCCCCTCCTGCGACAACGCACCAAGGAACGAGCGAACCGCATCGATCGACGCCCGCTCTGAATCGGAGAGCACCCCGTCCTCGACAAGCGTCCCCACATCGCTGGGCAACATCGTCTCCAAACTCGCCAGCGCCAGTGCCGCAGAACCAGGATCATCACTCGTTGTTGCAAGATCCTTCAAAATCATCGCCAGTTCTGCTGCCAACTCTTCCTTACGGATCGACGGATCAAGCTCTTGGTCCTGTATTTCCGTATCAATCACTTCTTCACTTGCTGCGACCTGACTTTGAGTTGTTTCCGCTTGCTCCTGCGAACCCGAACTCCCAAGCAACGAGACATGCACCGTCCCGTCATCGGGCTTGGATGTATACACAGGGTTGTCCACATTGTTCAAATCAGGCGAATCCTGTACGGCCTGTTCAATCGGCATAGCAGAAGGATCGACCTGCACCGCCTGCATTTCGGCCTGCCTTGCTTGATCAACCGCCTCGTCCCCACCATCTATCTCAAGATTCGCAAAGTACACATCGAGCTGACGCGCCGATTCCGCGATCTGGTCCTGCACAGACCCATACCCCTCACGATCCATCAACGCCTCACTATCAGGCAACGACAACCCATCATCACTGCCGATCTGAGAAAGCGTCGAGTTCACAGGCTCATCATTGCTCACCTGCTCTGTGCGTTTCTGCTGCCCCTTGCAACCAACAACCCCGCCAATCATCCCAACCGACAACCCACAAACCAACACCACACCAACCCCTCGACCAACTCCTCGGCCAAGAAACCTGTTAATCGGTATCGACTTATTCAACTGTATCTGGGTTGCACGCATGCTTTGAGCCTCCTGCTCCGTTCATCTGCGCTTCCAGCGCAGCTCTATAGTATCGTCTTGATCACAAATTCAAGTCCACAATCCGCCAGACCTCAGCGCGACGCGTGTGCAAACCGTAATGCAAGCACCTCAAGGGTCCGCATCGGAATACCAACAGAGCTTTTCAGCTCCATATCCGCCTTCACACACGCATCGAACAACGCCCGCGCACGGATCGGCCCCACCTTCCGCGCAGTCCGCATGATCGGGTCTCGGCTCGGCCCCCAGAGTTTCATATCCTTGGCAAGCGTATTGGGATTCACCCCCTGGTTCATCCCTTCCGCGATCCCCAAAAGCTTCCGCGACAGATCCATGCACGCAAACGATACCGGCACATGCGTCCCCCTTGGAGAGTTACGCATGATCACTTCAAGCTCTTTGAGTGTTGCCTGAGGATTGCCGCACAATAAATACGACTGGATCGCCCATACATCATCCTCGCGAGTCATCCCAACCAACTCACGAATCAGATCCGCCGAAACCGCATTCCCAGGTCCCGCCGCGGTCGCCAGCTTATTGAGTTCTGTATCAATCCGTCCCAGATCCGCGCCAAGCCGTTCAACCAACATCCCCGCGCTCTGCGCATCAATCGAAGAATCATACGCCTTGCTCGCCCGCGCCTGCGTCCAACGAATCGCAGTCCCTTCATCAACTGAATCACATTTAAGCTGAATCCCAACCGACGCAATCGACTCGTCAAGTTTACCCTTGTTCCATTTGCTCCCCCGAAGCACAAGCGTTGCCTGCTCGCTCGGGTTCTGCGCATACCGCTCAATCATCGGCCGCGTCTCAGCGCGTACAAACTGATCCGCATCATCCACAATCACGAGCTTATGGCTCGCCATCAATCCAAACGATCGACACTCATCGAGCACCTCCGCCGGGTCCACCGACTCACCCGAGAACTTGAATGTTTCAATCTCCCCGTGCGCCTTTTCGAGAGATGCCCGAAGCATGCTCGTGTATTGACTCCGCAAAAACACCTCTTTGCCGACAAGCACCACGATCCGATGCTCCGCATTGGGGGTCCGCGCCCCGCCCTTCCCAGATGTACCTGCCTTTGCCATACATGACAATAGACGATAAAAAAACCCACGACGAGCACAAACCCAATCACCACCAACCGCAGGCACTTGAGTCCTCTATAATTCCCCCGTTACAGTCCCAGCCGCACCCCGGAGATCGCGATGCCCATCCTTACCGTCATCCAAGGCCCAGACGAAGGCAAAAGCTATCAACTCCCAACCGATGAACCCCAACTCATCGGCAGATCATCCGAAGCGCTCCCCATCACCGACAACACCGTATCACGCAGACACTCAGAACTCACACCCGACGGCGACATCTGGTTCCTCCGCGATCTCAAATCTCAAAACGGCACCATCGTCAACGGCGTCGCAATCAAAGACCGCATCCGACTCGAACAAGGCGACGAAATCCGCGTCGGCGCCACCGTCCTCCTTTTCGGTGAACCACACAAAAACAACATCCCAGCTGTACATATCTCCGACGATCTAGAAATCGAAACCGAGTTTGAAGCTCGCATCGTCAACCCAAGCGACTCATACATCGGATCAGACGCAGGCGACGATGCAGAGGTCGCCGAAGCCGCAGTCGATCACCTCCGCGTGATCTATACCCTTACCGCACTGACCGCGCGCATCGCCAACAAACGCGAACTCCTCGAAGCGGTCATGGACCTGGTCTTCAACGAGTTCAAACCCGAACGAGGGATCATCATGATCCACGGCGCAACCAACGAAGACCCAATGGTCCCCGGAGTCATCCGATACGCCAACCCCCCACGCCCTGACGAAGACCACACCATCCATGTCTCAAGAACCATCCTCACCGCCGCGTTTGAAGAAGGCGAAGGGGTCCTCTCCACAAACGCGATGACCGACCCAAGATTCGCTTCAGGTGATTCTGTACAACAATACCAAGTACGATCCGCGATCTGCTCACCCATCGTCTTTGGAGAACACATCTTCGGCGCCATCTACATCGACTCCTCCACCCAAAATCACGCATTCATCCGCGAACAACTCGCCCTGCTCAACGCCGTCGGACAACACACCGGACTCGCGCTCGCCAACGCAGAAGAACACCTCAAACGCGTCAACTCCGAACGCATGGCGGCCATCGGTGAAACCGTCGCGTCCCTCTCTCACTCCATCAAAAACATCCTCCAAGGACTCCGAGGCGGCGCCGATGTCGTCGAGATCGGACTCAACAAGTCCGATCTCGCCATCTCCAAGAACGGGTGGGGCATTCTCCGTCGAAACCTCGACCGGATCGCATCGCTCACCATGAACATGCTCGCCTTTGGTCGCAAGCTCGAACTCGAACTCGAACTCACCCGACTCGGTAAAGTTGTAGAAGACTGCGCCGAACTCCTCGAAAAAACATGCGCTGAAAAAGATGTGGCACTCATCGTCGATGCCGATCCAGAAATGCCCCCGATCATGATCGACGCCGGGCTCATCCATCAAGCACTCATGAACCTGATCTCCAACGCGATCGAAGCAGTCGCCCCCGGCACCGGCGCGATCACCGTCCGCGTCGCGTTCAACGAATCCCGACCAGACCCAAATGTCCCCGGCGCGATGCTCCGCCCCGCCGCGACCATCACCGTCATCGACAACGGCCCAGGCGTCGAAGAATCCAAACTCGCCTGGATCTTCGAACCCTTCAACACCACCAAAGGCTTAAAAGGAACCGGACTCGGACTCGCAGTGACCAAACGAATCGTCTACGAACACAAAGGACGAATCCGATTAGAATCCACCCCTGGTAAAGGCGCGAGTTTCCGCATCATCCTCCCCGCCGACCTTGATTCAATGCTCGACCCATCCGCCACTAGCAACCGCCACGGCCAAGTCATGACCGACTCCCTCGGCCTCTTCTAA
>CAXBJM010000010.1:0-64100 GCA_963976235.1 uncultured bacterium | reverse complement strand
CCGCGCCCAATCAGGGTGTCTGGCGTCAACGCTATGTGCCTTTGGATACATTCCCAGTACCTGTCGAAGGACTGGGCAAAAGTGATGATCTTGATATGCGCTATATGTGGACTAAGTTTGGACTGCAGGGTGTTGATTACACCCCTTAATCACGATGTGCAATCAGTGCTTACACATACACATCGATCAGACGACCCGTCGCGGGGAGTTGGACCTGTGTCTTTGTGGATTGCACTTTGTCTTTGATGATTTGCTCAGGTTGAATCGGGAGCGCTTCCCCGAGTTTGGGACTCAGTTGAGGCGTGTCATCGATCGCGGATGTCGCGGACGATGATTCGTACCGATCGCATGGCCGATTACATTGCTGATCACGAGATTGTTTGATCTGGTTCGATGGATTGGCGATGTTTTCGCTTTCAAGCATCCGATGGAATGGCGCTCTGCCGACGGGCGCATCGAAAGGCTTTGGTCCTGGGACAACCGCTCGATCAGGGGTAACCTGATGGGGTGCGTAAATCGAGTTTTCAATTCTGCCAACAGCCATGCCCTACTGGTTGCATATGGAATGCCTTGATCCTTGCCAACACGAGCGTCCGAGAAATGATGCTCGAACGAGCTAGAAACGATGTTTCTGGTTCAGGATCAACAAATGCAGAATTTGGCATTCGTGGGTTGTGCAGTCATGTTGCATGGGTGCATCATGATTGATGCGTATCATCCTCCTGCATATGACCAGACAGCCGCTCAAAACTGATGATTTAGACTTTGATCTACCAAAGGAACTGATCGCTACGCGCCCGGTTGAGCCGAGGGATTCGTCTCGGCTTTTGGTTGTTCAACGATCAGATCCAGATCGAATCGAGCATCGTGTGTTCTCGGATTTGCCAGAGTTGCTTGCGCCCAATGATCTGTTGGTGTTCAATGAATCGCGTGTGGTGCCCGCGCGTTTGATTGGGGTGAACCCAGATACCGGGGGCAAGTTTGAGGGATTGTTCCTGAATCAACATGGAGCCGTACCTGAATCTGTATCAGGGAGAAATCCACTCACCTGGATCGTGATGCTCAAGGCAAAGCGGACAAAGCCGGGCAAACGGTATCAGTTGATTGACGGCGGACATCAACGCTCATCAGTGGTGCTTGAACTCGTCGAGCGATATCCCGCAGATGGTCCGGGAGCATGGGTTGTGTTGGTCACAGATGATGAGGGTGGATCTATCTCAGAAACCAGTACGGTTCTGGATCGTGTAGGGCACACGCCTTTGCCTCCATATATTGTGTCACAGCGCAAGGCGCGTGCGCAAGATCCTGGTGATGCGTATGACCGATCGCACTACCAGACGGTGTATGCAAATGAGGATGAACCGGGATCGGTCGCAGCGCCGACTGCGGGTCTTCACTTCACCAAATCAGTCTTTGATCGGTTGGCAAAGCGTGATATCGCGACAAGCGAGGTGGTCTTGCATGTCGGCGCAGGGACATTTAAGCCTGTAGAAACTGATACACTCGATGAACATCCCATGCACGCAGAGCGATGCTCGATGGGGAATGCCGAGTCCTATTTTTCAGGCGAAACTCGAAGAAGAACCTTTGCAGTGGGTTCAACGAGTGCACGTACACTCGAATCCTTCGCGGGGATCTCTGAATCCGGTGACAAGTTGCCTGAATCATATTCAACGCGGATATTGATCTCGCCGGGGTATCGCTGGAGATGGGTCGATGGGATGATCACCAACTTTCATCTCCCCCGATCAACCCTTTTAGCGATGGTTGCATCGATGCTCGAAGTGAAGGGTGAGGTGGATGGGGTTGAGCGTATTCAAGAGATTTATTCGATCGCGATCGCGAGAAAATACAGATTCTTTAGTTACGGCGACGCGATGCTTATTCTGCCTTGAATCGGTCGATGAATGTACGCTCAGATCAGTGATTTTGACGATACGAGGTACACCATGAATCTTGATGATCTGATATCTGGGATGGATGTGCAGTGCGTAAAAGGGGGACCCAATCTCTCAACGATTCGTATCTGCGATCTGACGGAGGACTCGCGCACCGCGGTCCCGGGTTCGTTGTTTATCGCGCGAGCTGGGACACGGGTTGATGGGAATCGGTACATCGAACCCGCGATCCAGTGTGGATGTGTTGCGGTGCTCACGGATCAGGCAGATTTGCAGATTGCTGATCGTTCGCAGTTGCCCAATCGTTCGAAGGTTGTGGTGCTGTATTCGCAAGATGTGAAGGCGGCTGCAGCTCAGATCGCGGAACGGTTTTACGGAAACCCATCGCAATCGTTGGTGACTATCGGGGTCACCGGGACCAACGGCAAATCAACGATTGTTGAGTTCGTGCACCAACTGATCCAATCAGCGGGGATCCGGTGTGGATTGATCGGGACGGTAGAGATTGATGATGGGTGCGAGCGTGTTCGTGCGATGATGACGACTCCTCCAGCGGTGGAGCTGAGCCGAACATTGGCAACGATGGTCGAGCACGGCTGTAAAGCAGTCGCGATGGAGGTGTCCAGTCACGCGATGGATCAGTCGCGTGTGGACGCGGTGAGGTTTGATGGGTGTGCTTTTACGAATCTGACTGGTGATCATCTTGATTACCACCAAACACTCGAGCATTATCAACGCTCAAAGTCAAGATTGTTCGGATTGCTCAAAACCGATGGTCTCGCAGCGATCAATACGCAAGACGATGCAAGTGAAACAATGATCGCCGCGTGCACAAAGGGTGCAACGGTGTGTGGATGCACATCGGATATGGTCCGTGTATCGGATGAGTCGATCGATGGGATGTCTTTGGAAATCGATACCCCGATCGGAAAAGTCTGCGGGCGGGTGCCGATCTTTGGTTCGTTTAATGCGATGAATATTTTGCAGGCGGTGCTGCTCGCGATGCACACGATGGATCGGTTCGGACACACACAATCAGAACAACTCAAGGGAGTGAGTGATGCGCTCCCGTCGCTCTCTTTGCCTGCGGGACGGTTTGAGCGGGTGGATACTTTGGAAGATGATCTGAGGGTGATGGTTGATTTCGCGCATACAGACGACGCGTTGTCGAGCGCACTGAAAGCAGTTCGCAAGGTGTTGAATGATGGATCAAAGATATGGTGCGTCTTTGGGTGTGGCGGCAATCGGGATTCAACAAAGCGATCGCGGATGGGCATGGTCGCATCAACCATTGCTGATTCGGTGGTGGTAACCAGTGACAATCCGCGGACTGAACTACCCAGCAAGATCATTGATGAGATTCTCATGGGGATTGATGCAGAACTGCGGACGCTATCACCGAGCGTGATCCATGTGCAATCAGATCGCGGGCAAGCGATCGCGTTTGCGATTGCCAATGCAGGGAGAAACGATGTAGTTCTGATCGCGGGGAAAGGGCATGAGACCGAGCAGGTATCTCCCGATGGTGCCGGCGGCACACGATCTGTGCACTTTGATGATCGCGAGCATGCTCGCAAAGCGCTCCGCGAGCGCCGGCTTCGCAATGAACATCGAACCGATCATCGGATGGGCAACATATGAATATGCAAGGCTGGAGCTTTGTAGAGGTTGAGCGCATCATGCGCGGCCGATGGATCAATGAACCTGCGCATACTGGGGAGTTGTGTCCGTTCAATGGTGTTGCGATCGATACACGGAGTATTGAACCCGGGCAGTTCTTCTTCGCGTTCGTCGGGGAACAAGTTGATGGTCACGAGTTTGTTCAAACTGCGATTGATGCGGGTGCTGCTGTGTGCGTTGTATCAGACGCGGGCAAGATTACGGGTGAGCTGGGAGTGCCGGTGTTGGCGGTTGATGATGTGCTCGATGCGATGACGGATCTGGCGCAGGCATGGCGGGAGAAGTTGAATGCGAAGGTGATCGCAATTACCGGATCAAATGGAAAAACGACAACATGCCGAATGGTGCACGCGGTATGTGAACAACAAGGTAAAGCATCGTGCTCGATCAAGAGCTTCAACAACGCGATCGGTGTCCCGATGACGATATTGAATACGCCGATCGATGCAGAGTACCTGATCGCGGAGGTCGGGACCAGTTCGCACGGAGAGGTTGATGCGCGGACAGGGCTGCTCAAACCTGATGTATCTGTGATTGTTTCAATCGGCCGGGCGCATCTCGAAGAGCTAGGCGGAGTTGACGGGGTTTCCAGAGAGAAGTCTGCGATTGTGCGGGCGATGCCCATGGGTGGAACCGCGATCGTGCCAACAGGTGTTGTTTCACTTGATGCTGAGCTTGATGGTATTGAAGATCGAACGATCCTTCGTCTTGATGTAGCAAAGCAGATACACATTGAAACAGATGCTGGGCACTCTGGTTCCACCCGCTTCTTGTTTGACGATGAGTTGTTCACTGTTCCGATGCTCGGCAAGCATAGCGCATCGAACGCAGCGATGACGATCATGGTGGCGAGGGTGTTGGGGATTGATGACAAGTCGATTCGTCAGGGCTTAGCAAATGTGAGCGGGCCTCCAATGCGGTTTGAACGAGTTGAGATTGGCAAGCGGATCGTGTACAACGACGCGTACAACGCGAACCCGGATTCGATGCGTGCATCGCTTGAGACCTTCGATCAGATCAATGCGGATTCGATCAAGATCGCTGTGCTCGGTGAAATGCTCGAACTCGGCGAGCAATCAGACCTGGCGCACCGATCACTGATCGAATCATTCAAAGCGTACCCGTCGATTGACCGATTTATTCTTGTAGGGAATGAGTTCGCTCGAATCAGAGCGGACAGCTCAATTATCAGCTTTGTCCCGATTTGCGATGTGCAATCAATGGGAACCATCGCAGAAATGATCGAATCCGATGCGGTTGTGTTGCTCAAAGGATCCCGCGGGGTCGGGCTCGAGCGGATCGTGTATACTTTACAAAGGCAGGCACACACTCACTGATGATCTATATTCTCATTGACATACTGCAGAACTGGCTCGATAAGATTGGGCTCTTCAAGGTGTACTCGATCTTTGATCAGGTACAGTTCCGTGCATTGCTCGCTGCGGGGCTTTCATTCGCGATTGTGGTATTCATGGGGAAACGGGTCATTGAGTTTCTCAAGAAGATGAAGATCGGCGACGGCGGCGAGACCGATTCAGAACTCTTACGCGATCACGCAGCAACCAAAGCGAATGTCCCCACCATGGGCGGGGTCTTGATCGTGGGGGCGATCTTTATCTCGACATTTTTGCTGGCGGATATCCGGATCAACAGGATCTACCTCGGGCTCTTCACGCTTGTTTGGCTCGCAGCAGTGGGGGGGGCGGATGATTGGCTCAAACTAACCGCATCGCGTCGGGGGACGGGACGACAAGGTCTGTACGCATGGGAAAAACTTGTGTTTCAACTCGGTATCGGTGCGATTGTCGGGTACTTCGGATATCGGTATGGGATTGTGCCTGACGATGCAGACTCGATGGCGCATGTGCTCAATATCCCATTCCAGAGGTCGTACAACCCGACGAGCAAGTTCCCCGCAGAGGGGTTGTTCTACCTGAGTATGCCAATTTTTATCGTGTTCTCTACGATGATCGTTGCGGGGCTCTCAAACGCGGTGAACATTACTGATGGGATGGACGGGCTCGCATCGGGAACCTCGGGGATCGTGAGTTTCGGATTGATATTGCTCGCATTGATCGCGGGGAATCAGGGCGCTGCACAGTACTTGTATGTGCCTTATATAGCGTTCACCGATGAACTCGCGGTTATGGCGGGCGCGATGGCGGGTGCATGTCTCGGGTTTTTGTGGTGGAACTGCAAACCGGCGCAGGTGTTTATGGGCGATACCGGTTCGTTGGCGCTCGGTGGATTGATCGGGTACATCGCGGTCATGATCCGTCAAGAGTTTGTTGTGCTGTTGATGTGTGGGATATTTATCTTTGAGATCATGTCGGTTGTGCTCCAGGTTGGATGGTTCAAGTACACACGCATTAAGACAGGTACCGGCCGACGGATATTCCGGATCGCGCCGTACCATCATCATTTGCATCAAGGTGGGTGGGCAGAAAATCAGGTCGTCACTCGGCTTTGGATTATCGGGATTCTGCTCTCGGTAATCGCGCTGGTGACACTCAAGATTCGATAAGCAGTCGAGGATGCTCGATCAGCACCCGATCCTGGATCGGACCATGCTTACCGGGTTCGATCCGGAACTCAAGTTTCTCAATAGTTGAATCAAGCATGAAATCAATCGTGTGCGATGGATTATCAGCATTGATCGGTGATGAAAAAATCATCGTTGAGGTTCCAGAGGATGTGATTGTATAGATTTCAGCAATGCAATCAGTCCATGTATTGATCGGTGCGATCAATGTGCACGCGAACCTTGTTGCATTTGAAGGGATTGGATAAACCACACGAACCGGAGCCCGCAAGTCGATTGATGAGAGGATCGGTTCTTGGATATTGGTGATGGTGCTCGGGGTGGGGGTCCAGGCGCGATCGCCGGTCGGTTCGACAAGTTCGGGTTGGATATGAGCAAGTGATTGGATGTGTTGCGATGGATGGACAACATGGAACCCCGAGGCGGCGTTGGGGTGTAAAAGCCAGGTCGGATTTGAACTGGGTGCGATCCCGATAGAGTCATGGTCGATATTGATCGCGAGTGCATGCTTGAAATCGATATTGAAAGTGTCCGACTTGATTCGTAATCCATCAGTGGTCGAGGTGTATATGCCTATGGATGGTTCTTTGATGTTTGCAAACGCAATGGACTCGATTTGAAGCAAGGGAATGTACAAAACTCCAGTATCGGTTTCGATGGATGAGATTTCGCCGATGGATTCGATGAACCCGGTGAGGACATCGCCTGTGGTTGTGGTGATGGTGTCGTCTTCGGGTTGAGTGATCGTATCGGTTGGCATGGTCTTTGTGATTTGAAGAACTTGCTCGAGCGATATGTTTGCTTTGCCTCGTTCGGTGTTGTCGGTGACAATCCTGCAGGTAAGTATGTCGGGGTTTGTGTTTGGCAGGATCGATGCTTGGATGATTTGCCCATCAACGAAGGTGATGAATCGTGTGGGTTGGAGCTCGGAGATATCGGTTGTCTCGGTTCCTTCAAGCAGTGGTTGAGCAATAGGTTCGGACGGGACAACAAAGAAGAGGTCTGAGGTTTGTATAGATTGACGGATACCAAAGTCATCAATCAGCACAACTTCGTCTTGTGTAATCAGTTCTATCGAGGACTCAATGAGCTTGAGTTCATCGGTGCAGATGGTCCATCTGGTTGGTGATGATGCGTGAGCACTCGCGAGTGTAATTGCAAGAAGTGAGCAGGAAAATATTGAAGTGAGCTGTTGAGGCATGGTTGAGTTTCTGAAAATACTATTTTTGAAAGATTGGTAAATATCGCTTTGGCATTTGGAGGATGATGAGGGACATCGCGGTGCCATAGGGTTTGCCTACGGATCGATCATCCCAAGATCCTTCATCGTTCTGCATTGAGAGCAGTTCCTCACGAATCGCAGGCCACCAGGTTGTCCAGTATTCTCCGCCCGCGAGGAACATGGATTGCACCGCGTAATAGTGTCCGTAAAAATAATGTGATCGGGTTGAGGATGCTTTGCCCGGGAGTGCAGCGGAGAAGAGATAGGAAAGTCCCTTGTCGATCGCATCGTCCTCATAGATCCCTGCGTAGAACAACGCCGCGACTCCCGCCGCGGTTCTCGGCCAGGCGCTGTTGCCCGATCCGAGCTGGTATTTGAACCCGCCGTCGGTGCTTTGGCACATGCGGACATATTCAACAGCACGATCGATGACCTCACTCGAAACCTCGATGCCTGCATTGCGAGCGCTACGGAGCGCCATGATTTGGCAGATGGTCACCGATACATCCGCATCATATGGAACGGGGTTGTATCTCCAACCGCCGTCATCGTTTTGTGTTTGCTCGATGAGCCGGACCGCTTTGACGAGTGTTTCATGGATCCGCGCTGAGCGGGCATTGTTCCCACCCGGGGTCATGCCGTAGACTTCACCGAGGAAGAGCGCTGCAAATCCATGGCCGTACATCGGACCGTTATTTGCTTCGGAGGTGATAAGTCCATTTTCCGCGGTGGAGTTGAGGATGAACTCCAAACCTCGATCGACCGCGTCGCCGTAAGCTCCGCGTCCTGGCATGTGTCCGTCCGCCATGATCGCGAGGCACGCGAGCGAAGTGATCGCGACATTTTTTCCGAACCGACCAGATGCCCATGCGCCATCGTCATCTTGGGTCTCGATGAGATACTTGATGCCTGCACTCACTGCGTTGTCGAGCGCGGGGGTGATCTCTGCTTCATCTTGGTTGCTCAGTTGTGTATCGGATGTTGATTTATCTTGTGCATGTGACCCTACGCTGAGGCATCCGATGACACAGAAACATGCGATCAATGATGTTGTGTGTTTCATTCTCATTGGTCTTTATCCTCTGCGAGGGATTTGTAGTACGCTTCGGTGATCGAGCGGTACAGTTCAGAGTATTGATCCGCGATGCCTTGGGAGAGCGCTTCGCGGAATCGAGCTGGGAGCGCACCCCATCCGACGCCGTCGGGTGCGATCTCGTCTCCTGGTTGTGCGTTGCGAGTGCCTCCGGGCATTGCTGCTTCGCCCGATGAATCTGAAGGCTCGCCGGTCTCGCTTTGACCATCCTGATTCTGTTGTTGATTGGGTTGGCTTTGGGACGATTCCGATTGCGACGAAGAAGAGGACGACCCGTTGTTCCCTGATTCATTCTCGTTGGCTGATTCAATGACTTGATCGAGCTTGCGGAGGATGTCTTCTTGTAGGCGCTGGGTTGCGATGGAGAGGTCTTGGTTTTGAGCGATACGCGATGATACCTGGTTCATGAGTTCGACCGCCTGCGAAAATGCTTCGCCGGCTTGTTGGGGGCTCAATACTCGATCGAGTTCCGCTTGGTTCGGGTCAACGATCGGTTGCTCACCTGATGAGTCATCTTCGAGGCCGAGGAGTTCGTCGAGTGAGGGGAGTGATTCAATCGGATCGGGTGCAACGGGTTCACGCGCAAAGAGCATCGATGAGCAGAGCAGTGTGCTTATGCTGATGAGTTGAAAGGATGTTGAAGTGGATTGCTTGTGTTTCATGATTCGCGTGACTCCCCATCGAGTTCGATCGGCTCATTCTGATCATCAGTTGATTCTGGATTCTTCTGGGATGGATTGCCACTCATTTGTTCGATCAAATCCATTGCGTGCTTGAAGAGCTGGGATTGGAGCTGGGAGAGCGCCTCGATATCATTTGGATGAACCGGTTCGATTTGTTGATCCATCATCCGTGTTTGCGTCGCAGCGAGTTGTTGCATTGAACGGAGAAGAACAAGTTGAGCGACTGGCGGGATGACGGGTTCGTCTTTGCCCCCACCTGATCCACTCTCTGATCCACCGGATTGGCCGTCATCAAAATCTTCTGGGTCTTGTTCTGATGACTGATCTGAGAGGACTTCAACAAGTGTCGTCAGGATTGTGATTGATGCATCTTGGTTGATGATTACACGCTGGCTGAGTGTGCGTTGATTGAGTTGGTCTGCGATCTGAGACATCATCATGTCGAGTTGCTGATGTGCAAGATTGAAGACCGGCGCCTCGTTGAGTTCTTCGGTTTTATCAAGCAGGTCTGCGAGGTCTGTTTGAATTTGTTGTTCTGTTGTTGCGATGGCGCGTGCTGTGGCGCGTTGTCGGCGTGAGAGTTGTCGATTATCTGCAAGATTGTTATTGAGGATGATGGTCTCATCTCGAAGAGCAACCTGTGATTCGAGTGAAGATCGGTATGCGTCGCGGAGTTGTGTGCGCAGCCGTTGAGCTTGTCGGTTGGCGGCTTGCTCGTCGAGTCTTTGGGCTTCTTCAAGTGACTTGTTCAGATTGAGCAAGCTTGTCTGATCTGCACGACGAGCACCCGCGATATCGGGCGGGGTCTCACGCAATGATCGGATCGCGGTGCTCTGCGCACCTGCAGCTTTGCCGATCAGATCCGCGATAATTCGAGTTTCGGGGAATGCGCCGAGCGCATCATCACGCACAGAAAGTGTATTGCGATTGAGGGCGATCGCGTGGGTGTCGAGATCCGTTGGTAATTGTGCAGGATCAATCGATCCGATCCGATCGATTTCGGTTTGCTGGGAGTGGATGAGTTGTTCAATGGAATCGATGATGGATGCAAGCTCTCGGCGAAGTGCATTGTCGCGATTCTGGATCGTGTTTTCGAGTTCCTCAAGCATTTCCTCAAGCTCTTCAAGCACTTCAGTTTGTGTGCTCGTAGCGGAGGATGTTTGGTTGGACGCGATCTGTTCCCCCGCTTGGCGCAAGCGTTCTTCGAGCTGGGCGCTGCGTCCCTTCTCCGCAGCGTCTTGCAACGCCTGGGCCTGGGTCGGGTCATTTTCTTCGAGCTGTTCTGCCTGTTCGTCGAGGGTTGACATCGCACTCGCTGCATCGTCAGCAGCATCGAGTTGGCGTTCAAGAATACGGTCGAGTGTTGATCGCTCTTCTTGTGAAAGCTGATCCAGTGATCGACCCGCGGTTTGTGCATTGAGCTCAGCGGTATCGTTACGGATGGATTCGATGTTGTCGCGGAGTTGCTGGATCGAACGCAGCGCGAGATACGAGTCTTGTCCGCGATCGAGAATGGAAAGAAGTTCGCCGATACGGTCTTGTACAATTTCTTGTTGTTCGATTGCCTGTGGGGTTTGGCCTCGATCAATTTGATCGCTTGCTTGTTCGCCTGCTTGTGCAGCTTCATCAAGGATGCTCGATGCGTCATTGAGTTGAGAACTGAGCAACGGGTCATCGAGCTGGTTGCGTTTGATGGATTGGGTCATCTGATCAATAGATCGTTTGTTCGCCTGAATTCGGTTGGTCAAAGATCGTTGTGCGGTGCTTGTGCTGAGTTCGCCTTCGCGCAGTTGGTTGATGAGTTGTGACTGTTGTTCATCGAGTTGACGCAATGTGTTCCGGATGGGTTGAAGCCCGGATCGGATTTGCTCAATGAGATCTGAATCCGCAAGGACCGTCAGGATGCGGAGTGATGATTCCGCTTTTCCGATTTCAGGATCGATGTCTGATCTACGAAGATCCCAGCCTAGTGCTTGAACCCAGACTTGATCGTTGGGTTGCAGGTTGAGCGTGCTCAGGTCAAGGGTGTGTGAGAGAGATGCCCGGAGTGTTGCTTGAAAGCTTTGTTCGACGAGTATCCCTTGGGTTGTTGGATCAATGAGTTCGTGTGGTGCGCCCGATGAGCCCGCGGGTTGTCGAGCAATCCGTGCATTGACCGATCCATACGCAAGTCCTAGGTCATCGGTAAGTTCTGCTTGCAGATGAATGAGGGCGCGTGTGGATACGGTTTCATCATGTGTAGGTTCGATGATCGAAGCGCCCGGGTTCTGATCGGTGAGCACACCAAGCGAGAGAACAATCGGAGTACGAACGGGGATTCCCATCTCATCGACCATTCCAGGTTCGATTGTTATTGATGATTGTGCGACAAAGTCGAGCGTTACGATGTCTGGGCTTGGTTGGGTGAGTTGTGCAAACGTAGTGTCTGATGCGAAATCCGATGCCCATTTGGGAAGCGTGTCTCCAAAGTTCCGAACCGGTTTGCTCAGGTGCCAAGTAACCGTTGTGTGAGAACCCGCAAGTATCGGCGATACAACCGAATCGTAGGTCGTGGTGGTTGTTGTTCCAGATCGTACGATATCAGTGTTGGCAAGAACCTTGGCATATTCCGGGAGTGATACTTCAGTTATGGTTTTGAGGAGTGCAGGCGGACGGGCGAGTTGGATTCGCTTGCTCTTCGATGTGTCATCGCGTGTTGTGATCCTGTATTCGAGTGTGAAGAGATCGCCAGCATATTTGCTTGCGGATCGGTTCGTGTCGATCAACTGTTCGTACATCGGTATCCCGGTTTCGGGATCTCGACGGCGCTGGGGAACCAAGGGCGAGTGATTCCAGTTGGTGATCGAGTTGTTCTGCGCATCGAGCAGCCTCCAGTCAATCATGCCAGATGAGGGGGCGTGTTCATCTGTGCTGGTAGAACCGATCAATGCACGGATAGGCACCGCGACATCGAGTGCTCGAGGCGCTGTGTTCGTCAGATCAACAATCGGATACCTCATCGGCCAACGGGCATCGGTCCAGGGCAGTATGATCCGATTAATGCCAATACGGACATGATCTGATGTTCGAAGGCTCAATCCAAGAACACACCCCGAGACAACAAAGAAAACAATCGAGGCAGCTGCAAGCTTGCGAAGCTTGAGAATCGATGGGTACCGATAGTTCTGTAGACGATTTGACGCATTGGTGATCGCAGCATGAGCGAGTGCATTGCTGATCTCCGGGTTGGTTGTGTTGAAGGTTCTGGTATTGAAGGAATCGCGGAGATCAACCGCTCCCGCGAGTAACCCCCGCAGAGATGGATCATGACGCTCGACTTGTAAAGCGATATCGGTTGGCGATAATCGGAAACGGTGTGCAGGTCCAACAAGTCGGACGACGCATCGATACACGAGGTACATCAGAAAGCCGAGCCCAAGGAACCGGACTCCCATCGGCAAGCGCAGCAAGAAGTCGATAAAACCAAAAACAATCGAAACGCCAACGATTACCGAGAGGGTTACAAGCACACTTCGGAGCAAGAGAATCGCTCGAGCTCTGCGGGCGATCGAACCAAGCCGACGGACCAGCGCATCGAGCACACCAGATGTATCTGGGTGTTGAGTATGATGAACATGTTGAATCGGTTTGTTGGTCATGTGTCGTCGGTGATCCTTTTTACGCTAACCGGAGTACCCGTCTGCCGATCCATTCGATAGTGAGCAACAAGACAAGGGTGATGAGAATGATCGGGCGATCCCAGAGTGATGCCTGGATCGGAGGCGACGAAATTGTCCGTGTCCGGTTGGGCATAAGCGATGGGATGGTGTTGAAATCTTCTGGTGCGATGACTTGCCCACCGGTTTGGAGTGCGAGTTGTTCGAGGAAGCTATGGTCCGTGTCGAGCAGACGCTGTTCATCGGAGAGATCAAGCACGCGGACTTGCGATTCAATCGATGACAAAGTCAGGTCCGATCCCATCGGCGACGCGGTGTAACTCCCCGGGCGCTCGGGGATCCAGGTGCCAACCCGCGTATCGCCCGATCCTCGAAGGGTGACTTCAACAGGTTCATCATGAATCAAGGCGCTGGTGAGTTCTATACGCACTTGCTCGGGTGTTGAATCAATGAGCGATTGTTCAAACAAGCGAAGGGTGATCTGTGCGGGTTTGTCGGGTAATGGGGTGGTTGGGGAAATACTCAGCGCTGCGGGCGCAGCTCGACGATCGATTGTTCCTCGTCCGAGTGAACGGATAAGGGGGAGCCAGAAGCGTTCGGGAAGGTCTTCGCCTCGCCCGTAGCGCCATCGCCAGATTTCATCGGTCCCAATGTAGATCGATCGGCCTCCACCAGATCGTAAACTCGTGATGATCGGTGCGCCTTGGTTGAATGCGCCGGGATCGAATCCATCCTCAATAGATTGTGCATGCGCAAGCACCGTCACTCCGGGTTTTAAGCTGCTTGTATCGAGCATCTGCGCCCACTGGATTTTCGACCATCCTGTCGAAGGATCACTCAACCGATCGAGCCAACCTGTTCTTTGATCATTGAGTCCGAGCACGCCCAGGCGATCCGCTTCTGGAGTTGATCGCATAACGACCGGAGAATCCCACAGGGTGTAGGTTGATTGCGATCCGCCTGCGTCTCGGCGCAGGGGCAGCAGCGGGGCAAGCGGGGAATCAATCCAAGAACTCGGAGTCGCGCCTGGTCCAGCAATCCAGAGCACCCCCGCGCCGCGGGATGAGACATGTTCGAGCAGTGTTTCGAGTTGTTGGTCGGTGAAGAGTTCCGAGCGGACATCCCCGAGGATGACAACATCGTAAGGCTCCCATTCATCTAATGTCGTTGGTATGGCTGCGACGAGTTCATCTCCTTCTTGGATGAACCTACGAGACGAAGCAAGCAATATCGATGAACTCTGGATCGATCGTTCTCTCAAGAGCAAGTTCTTGAGGTACCGATGTTCCCATCGGGGATACCCATCAATGTAGAGCACACGCATTGGACGATCGACAATCCGCACATTGGCAGTTGCTTGATTGTTCGTTGTATTGAGGTCGACGGGGGTGTTTGACTGAGCGTTTGGAGATGAGCTTGTGATGACGATGTCGAACTCTGATTCTCCAGTGATATCAGGGGTGTGCGAGAGGGTGACCCATGATGATGCGCCGTCGGAAGCTGATCCGAGATGCTCTGCGAGAATCGGAGTCGCCGTGAGCACTTCTCCTGTGGAGTGATCGCGGAGTTCGATCTGATACGGTGATGCGATCAAGTTCTGTTCGTCGATTCCTGTTGAGTTGAGCAACACACGCATCGGCATCATGTCGTCTGCGAATACCGCACCGGGGTACTCGACGCGTGCAATACCGATGTCTCGGATCGCCTGTGTGTTGCCCATAGGGACGACGAATACAGGGATGAGGGCGCTTTCGAGTTTGTTGATTAGTTCTGGAGAAACGGAATCAAATGATCGACCATCGCTGACAAGAACAAGCGAGGAAACCGGGCGCGTGGCAGATGCATCGAGCGCAGATTGAATCGATGATCCCAGATTGGTGCCCGATTGAACGGGTTCGTCGAGCTGATCCGCTCCGGGTGGATTTCCGATTCCGATTTCATTGGTCTGTATGCCTGCACCCATCCAGACCACGCGTTTACTTGTTGCAAGATCGTCCCATGATTTGTCAGCATCATTGAGCATGTCAATGAGTTGTTGCTCGCGAGAAATCAGTGATTGGGTGGCCATCCCACCAACGGAACCGTCTGTCGATCGACGAGGCGCATCTTGTGTGCTCATCGAACCCGAACGATCGAGCAGGATCATTGCCCAGTCTTCTTCGGTATGGATCGTTGATTGCTCAATCATCGGCCCAAGCGCGAGCACAAAGAGAATGAACAGAGTCGCCAATCGCGTGATACCCATCGATGCACGCAATGCGAGCGATTCAGACGAAGAGCGATACGACCACCACGCAAGGATCGCAAGAAAACAAAGCACGCTCAGGATTACCCAGGATGGAGTCGGGTGGACAAAGCTGAGTTCGGCGCTGGGTGAACCAAACCCGACGGAGCCGTTGTTTGTGTTGAGGCCGAAGAGCTTGTTAAGCAGGTCGTTCATGCTGCGCCTCCCGCTCTGGATGTCGATTCAACAACTGAGACAGTGAAGAGTTTGGCAAGGATCATTTCGAGCATCGCAACGA
Source organism: uncultured bacterium (assembly GCA_963976235.1). Taxonomy (GTDB): domain Bacteria; phylum Planctomycetota; class Phycisphaerae; order Phycisphaerales; family UBA1924; genus UBA1924. Next base: position 48,804 of record CAXBJM010000010.1, on the reverse strand, counting down.
CGCCTGCAGCAAGAATCAACCATAATGCAATCGATACACCGGGTGCAGATGACTGGAGCATCAACGGACCAGTGTTTGATGAGTTCGGTGACGCGATGGTTGGTTCGCCGTCGATACTTGAATCAAACCAAGCAACGGCGTCGGCGTTGGTCAACCCCTTGATTGATTCGTTCACAGTTTCTTGTGGTATGGGGTCAGTGATTGCGCCTTGTGAGTCCGGGTTGATCATCACAAGGGCGCGTGTGGTTCCCTGGGCATCGAGCTGGGCAATGATCCCCTCGATGCTTGTATCGTCGGGCGATACAGGTGTTGATTGGGATTGATTAGTCAGAAGTCGCCGGCTGCTTGTTACCCAAGGCTGAGTTGGGACTCTTGATCCCGCTTCAATCATTGGGTTCATCGATCCGTTTCCTACACCCTCACGGATGATCTCTTGCATCATGGGCACAAACATCGGACGGGCAGGCAAACTCGTCCATTCCAAGTCGATCGCGATCCCGAGCACAACGACCATTCCTTTGGCATCACTCGGGGTTGATTGCAATCCCAGTGGGGAGCCATCACTTAAAACTGCAAGTGTGTTTGATTGGTCACCAGGATTTAAGCGAATTGATTGCTCGATCGTGACGGTCTTTGCGAGTTGGTCAAACTCTGTCGCGAGTCCTGCAAGCAGACTTGCTTGTGGGATGGTTTGATCCGGAAGAATAGAGATCGGTGCATCATACTGATGAAGCACGCTGCCCGATTGGATCATCGCGGGCGCGATGGATTCGATCTGATCAATCCAGGTCAGGGATCCGGGGTCAGCGCCGGGGGCAATCACCACGAGTGCACCCTGTTGATTGAGTTGAATGATCCGGTCCCATGCTTGCGAATCGAGTCCGCCTGGGGAGAGCACAACAATCGCGTCTAAGTTGGGCGCGATAAGTGCGGCTGCTCGTCGGGCATCAATATCGAGGATAGAAATACCGAAACGATCATCGGGTGCAAGTACTGCACGGATCCAGCGCGATGCAGTGAATTGAACCGTGTCGATCTGCGATGCAGGGCGATCAATTACCCCGACACGAATAATCGATCGGGTCGGCAGCGAGAGCATGCGGTTGTTGTCTCGATCGTTGAGATCATCATCGATCGAAACTTGAATCGCTGCGGTTCGTGCGTGCATGGGTTTGATTGGATCAGTTGCAATCCCGATCACCACCGAGGTGCTCTGCTGACCTGGTTGCCACCGGATTGTTCGTGTGCCCAGTAGCGTGCCATCTTGTGATTTGATTTGGATTGTGCTCGATGTTTCTTGCACTGAACCTGATCGGACAAGCCCCACCCGCACACCCATGGGCAAAGTCACACCAGATTGAGTAACGAGCGAACGCGTCGCGATTGCAGATTCGATGCCGATGTTTTCGAGTTCCATTGTTTCGGGTGTCAGCGCAATAACCCGATCAAAGAGTGTGCTCGTCGCGGAATCTTGGGTTGGATTCAATCCGCGGGCACTCGTCGCAATGACCAATGCAGTTCGTGTTGGACGCTCTGGGTCTCTATCCATCATGTCTGCCAGTGCAAGCGATGCTGAGAGATCGAACGCGGAGTCGGTTGGTTCGATCGATTCGATCATCGCTCGCACGGCTGTGATATCCGAACTCTGAGGCACAACCATCCCGCGAACAGGTGAACCCCCCGCGATCAACATCGCGGTATCACCCCGTAACTGATCAAGCTCATCAATCGCACGCAGTGCAAACTGCTTGTTCCGATCCAGGGATGTGTGATCATTGTCGACCAGCGCCGACCCGATGGAGTTATCAATCACGATCACCATTGTCGTTGAGACTTTGCTCGTCGCGCCAGATCCGAGCATGAGTGAGCCAGCCCCCAGCGCGAGCAAGACAAGCAGGGCGCATCGGAGGATGAGCAGGATGAGTTGTTCGATGGTGAGAATCCGCCGACGCTTGCGATATGCCTGTTCAAGGAATCGCATCGCACCCCAAGGGATGGGTCTGCGTTTGCGCTTGAGTAGATGCAGAATAATGGGAATCGAGACGCACGCGACACCAAATGCAAACAAACCTGGATGAAGAAGTGAAAAGGGCATAGGTGGTTTCTAACTCGTTAACGAGAAGTCCTCATAGATGACGCCGCGTTGCGTCTTGCGACAAATGACGCGAGCGTAGGGCCGAGCCATTCATGGGTAGGAACGATCTGATGATCAAACCCAAACGATCGAGCATGCGCAGAGACAAGTTCGATATGAGCGTTGATCGCTTCGAGGTAATCTTTTTTGAGCGACCGCGGATCGATGCGGATGGTTGGTTCGTTTTCCATTCCGATGAACGCTGCGGGATCATCAAACTCAAAGGAGGTCTCCGCCTTATCGAGCACCTGGAGCGCGATCAGATCGTGCCCACGATGCTTTGCTTTTGCAAACGCTGCTTTGATGTTGTCTGGATCATCGAAGAAATCACTCACAATGACAAACAGGCAACGGTTATTGACCTTTGCCAAAATTTGATCCATTGTTCGCAAGATATCGGTTTGTTCTTCGATCGGTTGCGTCGCAAGCGTGTCGACGATCTGTTTCCATGCGGATTGCCTTGCCGACCGATCGACGAGTGCGCCGAGTTCTTCGCCATAGACCGCGAGCCCGACGCGATCACCTTGGTGGATCGTGATGTACGAGAGCGCGGCAGCAGTCGCGGTCGCATGATCAAACTTCGACCAGTTGGGTCGTCCGTCGGGCGCCGTTTCGCTTGCAGATCCAGACGCATCTGAGAACAACCGAGATCCGAACTTCATCGATCCGGATGAATCGACCAGAATCACCAAATCCAGTGTGGTTTCCTGTTGATACTGCTTGACCATCAACTTGTCGGTGCGTGCATAGACCTTCCAATCGAGATGACGGATATCGTCGCCGGCAACATACTGCCGATGTTGAGCAAACTCGACTGAAACACCGGTATATGGAGATCGGTGTTGGCCTGCCATCACTCCTTCCACAATCATTTTCGCCCGCAGTTCCATCGTCGAAAGCCTTGCGAGTGTCTGGGGATGGAGATACATATGCGGATCGATTTTCTGTGAATCAATCTTCGCTGAAGAATCAGATTGGGAATCATGCTCAGGCACTGTGTAATTGTACCGTCAAGTTCGTCTTAGGCTGCCGATTTATCGCTTCACTTCTCACCAAAATGAAAATGGAATCATATTTGAATAAGAATCCATGCAAAGCGTTGATCATCAAACAACAAGAACCGAGTTCTCGGTGAATAATCAGAACACATCACACAGTAACTTACGCTATCATCTCCCCATGGCCACAATCAACGATCGCGTTCCCTTATCCAACATCAAGAAAATCGCAGTCCTCACCGGCGGAGGCGACTGCCCAGGACTCAACGCGGTCATCCGCGCCGTCGTCAAAGACGCGATCAACTGCGGGATCGAGGTTTATGGGATCGAGGATGGGTTTCTTGGACTGATAGAAGATCGGATCAAGCTTTTATCCCTCGATGATGTGTCCAATATCCTCACAATGGGGGGGACAATCCTTGGGTCGAATAATCGTTCAAACCCTCAGAACTATCCCGTAGGCAAAGATGACGACGGGAACATCATCTATAAAGACCTCACCGATGTCTGTGTCACCCATCTGGAAATTCGAAAAATCGAAGCGCTCATCGTCATCGGAGGAGACGGAACGATGTCCGTCGCCAAACCCATCACCGACAAAGGTTTTAACTGTATCGGGGTTCCAAAGACAATTGATAACGATCTTCACGGGACAGACATCACCTTTGGGTTCCAAACCGCGGTCCATGTCGCAACCGAGGCGCTCGATCGGGTTCATTCCACCGCTGCGAGTCATCATCGTGTGATGGTCGTTGAACTCATGGGACGAAATGCCGGTTGGATCACGCTGCACGCCGGGCTTGCGAGCGGCGCCGATGTGATTCTGATCCCCGAGATCGAGTTCGATCTCGATAAAGTTGCCGAGTACTGTCTCTGGCGATCTCAGCGGGGTAAACGCTTCACGATTGTCGCAGTATCCGAAGGCGCTCGTCCGAAAGGCGGCGAACAAATCGTCGATCGCGTAGTTGAGAAATCACCCGATCCGATCCGTCTCGGAGGCGTCGCCAAATGGCTCGCGACTGAAATCGAAGAACGCACAGAAATCGAATCTCGCTATGTCGTTCTCGGGCATACCCAGCGCGGCGGCACCCCCGTCGCAGGAGATCGCGTCCTGGCAACCCAGTTCGGACACCATGCGATGCAACTCTTAAAGATGGGCAAAACCAACCGACTCGTCGTCATGCAAGGCGGAACACTGGGCGATGTCGATATCCAGAGCGCAGCGGACAAACAACGATTGGTCCCCGTAGATCATCCATTGATCGCAGCTGCAAGAAGTGTCTATACCTGTTTCGGGGATTGAAAAAACTCGATTCCATTTCCCAATAACCTCTTCGGAGGCACATAAAATGAAATCGAATCCAATCTCTTACCTGCTCTGGCTGCTCAGTTTCTTCGGGCTTTTCGGGTTGCACCGATTCTATAACGGCAAATGGATCACCGGTATCATCTGGTTCCTCACCGGAGGACTCTTCCTCATCGGGCAACTCATCGACCTCTTCCTGATCCCCGCGATGACCGAGCGGGCAAACTTCAGAACCCGCGTCGATTTCGTCAAAGCTGGGTACTGAACCAGATACTCAACAGCATCATCCATCAATAAATAAAGCCCCGGCTTATTGAGCCGGGGCTTTGTCATTCATTCAATAGATGAAAAAATTATGGGCAACCTTCAGTAAACGCACTCAGGAATGCAGATACATCAAAGAAGTTCCAAACCCCATCGTCTGTAAAATCAGCAACGGGATCGTTGGCTGTATACGCACTCAAAAATGCCGACACATCAAAGAAGTTGAGCACGCCATCGCCGGTCAAATCCGCGGGGCATGGATTGTTGGAATCAATACTCCAAGAGGTAGTGAGTGATCCTGTAAGCGGGGTTCGGTCGAGCGATCCGAGCCCACTATGTGATAGACGCATTCGAACTCGATAACTTCCGGAACTGCTTATGAGAGGTATACTCGCTTCGATGGGTTCGGTATCGAAGTTGCTGTCAGTAAATATTTGCGAATAAAATGCACCTGTAAATCCGCTGCCTGGCGAGAACTCTGCAAAAACCTCGAGGACACAATTAAACTGGATTGGCGATGGTCCTTGATTTGATAGAATTCCCGAAACATTGAGCACGCCATCAGCGGGGATCATGAAATCATATTCAAAGATCCCATGCAGCGAGTGACCATAACGTTGTGCTTGGATATCGCCTATGCCCATCATCCCTTCATAACTCATCGAGCTTTCAAACTCGCCATGGTTGGCATCAGTAAACTCGGCGGCAGTATGTACTACGCTGGAATAAGAACCTTGCGAAGAGTTGATCGCTGTGGTTGCTGTAGTCGTACCGAGGGGATTGAGCGTATCGAACTGTTCATCAATCACATCAGATTCATCACTCTCATCGACTACAGAGAGGTATATATAGGATGATGATTCAATGCTCGATCGCACTGGTATCGCCTGCGCAATTGATTGTGCTGAACCAATTCCAATGACTACTCCAACAATCCCGATTGTGTGTGTAAATTTCATCCGTCGATGCCCCCTATGTGCAGATTTCCTCTCTGCCTCACACATTGCTAGGCATTCAAATAGGTTACCAGAAACTTGGTGCCGACAAGAAGTGGATTCTCAGAAATTCATGCAAAGCACACTCACACACACCTAGAACGGCGGCATCTCTTCATCGTCAAAGTTCACATCGTTGCCCGAACCATCACGGAAGTTGGTTTCAGGGCCACTCTTGCTCCCAGGCGCAAAGTCAACCACCGGCGGTTTGGGTGTCGATGCGAAATCCTGAGCGGGAGGTGTGCTCGGAGCGAAGTCGGGGCCATCAAATCCATTGCCGCTGTCAAAATCTTGACTGCCGTAGGATTTGCCGTCCATTTCTTGCGAGAATCCATAACTCCCGCCCTGATGATGCCCGTCATGGTTTTTGAATCGAACAGTGCCCGCATCCCATGTGAGCTTGACGGTTCCCGTCGGTCCGTTTCGTTGTTTCGCAATGATGAGCTCGGTCATGTTCATTTTTTCACGATTGTCTTCATCGAACTCCGGGCTCGTCGGGTCCCAAGCTGGATCGCCGCGATGATAGTACGCTTCACGATGCAAGAGCATGACAACATCCGCATCCTGCTCGATCGAACCAGATTCACGCAAGTCGGACATCTTTGGACGATTCCCCTCGCGTTGCTCTGCGCCACGATTGAGCTGTGCAAGACAGATAATTGGGAGCTTGAGTTCACGCGCAAGTGCTTTGATAGATCGTGAAATCTCAGAGACTTCAACCTGTCGAGATTCACGCGCGGAAGTGGGGGAGGAGAGCAGCTGCAAGTAATCGATCACGATACACCCGATGTTGTATCGTTGTTTCATCCGTCGAGCTTTCGCACGCATCGCAAGCACTGTCATCCCCGGAGTATCGTCGATATAAATCGGTGCTTCTGCAAGTTCCGCGGACGATCGTGTGAGTTTTTCCCATTCGCCGCCGTTGATCCGTCCAGTGCGGAGCTGGTTCGAATCAACTCCTGATCGTGAAGACAACAATCGCTGAACCAGTGCGCCACGCGCCATTTCCAATGAGAACACCCCGACCGGCACAGGATTGTTGAGCTGTTTCGGAGACCAAGGGGTGGCGCCACCAAATGCAATTTGCTCTGCGATATTGAGGGCGATCGCGGTTTTACCCATCGACGGACGAGCAGCCAAAATCAACATTTCTTCAGGTTGTAACCCCGAGAGCAACTCATCAAGATCTGTAAAACCAGTCGCGGTCCCTGCGACCGCTTGTCCGTCGGCTTGTTCAATGCGCTCCATCTCCGCGAGCAAGAGTTCCTTGAGTGTTTCGGGTTCTGCGTTGATGTCTTCTGACGCGATATCAAAGATTCGTTTTTCTGCAAGATCGATTACAGTCTTCGCTGCGTCGATACCGCCCCCGCCTTGGTTGTACGCATCGTAGAGAATCTCACCTGCAGCATCGATCAGCTTTCGGAGTCGAGCACTATCCGCGATCAACTTCGCGTAGTATGGCGCATTGGCAGCGCTGGGTACCGCTTCTGCCAGTTCCATCAGGTAAGTAGATCCACCGACCTGATCGAACAACCCCTTCGCACGCAATGATTCTGTCAACTGGACCAAGTCACCGGTTTGGTGCGCTTCGTATGTATCAACAAGCGTTTGGTAGATGACGCCATGCGATTCCTTGAAGAAGGGGTCCGCATTGGGGATGAGTTCCACGACATCATTGAGCGTTGTTGGGTCGAGCAGGATTGATCCAAGCAAGGATCGTTCCGCATCCACATGGTGAGGCGGCGTCCGATCGAACAACTTACCCATATCAGGCACATTGGACTTCTTGCCCTTCTTAAAAGAGCTCCCGGACTTCGATTCATAGAGGCTTGATTCGTTCACAGGGTCATAGTAAGCAAGTTCCAAGCACATCTTCATAACCGACAACTTGATCCCATCGAATTGCCCATTTTCTGAATGAATATGCTCTATCATCCCCTATGAGCATCACCCCAAACCCCGTCAACTTCTACGACGAAGGCGAACGCCTCCCGGACATCCTCCCAGATTCCCCCTTCCCGATCTTCAAAACTTGGTTCGAGCAAGCGATGGCCGAACGCCTGTCCCCCAATCCCAACGCGATGATCCTGGCAACAGTCCATCAGGACGGCTGCGCAGACGCACGAACACTGCTTTGCAAGTCAATTGATGTAGATGAAGGTTCCATCATGTTCTACACCAACTACAACGGCATGAAAGGTCAGCAACTCGCCCAGAACCCAAACGCCAGCGGCACAATCCACTGGGATCATTACGAACGCCAAGTCCGCATCAGAGGCACAGCAGTCAAAGCGAGCGAAACACAGTCAGACGCATACTTTGCATCAAGAGCGATTGAATCCCGATTGGGGGCATGGGTATCCGATCAGTCCCAACCAATTGCATCACGCGAGGAACTGCTCGAAAAAGTGACGGATGTGATCGATCAACTTGGCATCGACGCAGCGGACCTGATGAGCGCTAAAGACATCGTCATTCCCCGCCCGCCACACTGGGGCGGATTTCATCTCCATGCACACACGCTCGAACTCTGGTCCGCAGGAACCGGAAGAATCCATGATCGCGCCCGATGGACCCGCGAGATCAGTGTGATAGATGATCATGTATCTGTTGGCGATTGGGCATCAACCCGTCTTCAGCCTTGAGCGCGATGGGTTAAGTAAACATCACCCGGACTAATGCGCCGCGGATTTTTTTCCAGGTCTCTTTGTCGACCATCTTTCCAGATTTGTTATCGAGTCGAGCTTCGGCGATTTTTTCAGCGTGCAGCCAATACCCGCAGAGCATATTCCATGCCCAGAAAATCGATTCTTTAGGATCGTATAAGTTCGTGGGTTCGCTTGTTAAGCCGTTGAGTTCAACGATTCCGAATCCTTTTCCTTGAGCGAGTTGTTCGAGTGAATCGCACCGCAAATCAAATCGGCCGATATCAAACCCGTTCCCGGCATCATCGACGAACCGTTCGACGATTTCTCCGATTCGATTGGAGAGGGCGTCAGTAATAAGATGTTTTCCATCGGTGAACATCGCGCCTTGGGCATGGTTGCCCGCGATACCGAGTGCGACCTCTTGCCCATTTGAGGGGACCGTATGGAGTTGTGATCGCATGTGCTCAAAGAACATTCTGCTCTGCGCTCGATATCGGGAATGGCCGAGAATCAATCGACGAATTGAGCGTTTTCCATCGCCGATCACAACAGGGAAGTGTTTGATCGTGATCGCATAGATGAACCCTGATGGACCCGTGTGGTCGACATTCGTGATCGAATCTACATGCCGAACCCAGAGCACCCCGACTTCCATTTCGCCCCGGTGCCGTTGTTGAATGACAAAGGACTCGTCATTCTCTTGGCAATAGAACTTGAGCTCAGATTCGTTCTCAACCATGCACACCGCTCGGCCTCGTTCTCCTTGGTCGGGTTTGCAGAAAACTGGGTACCCACCGAGTTGTGTATCATTCGTGATCGCATCGATTGCCTTGTCAATTCTGCTCTGTGTATCCTCGCTCGACTCAATTAAAACGCAGTGCAGGAGCGCATCATCGCTCACTTGTCCGTCTCCAAGCTTTTGATTAATGTCCATCTTTGATTCACACATGATCCCGCCATCATGTGCATATCCCGGATTCACCGAGGTCAGTTCAATGAGCCATTTCCGAGCAGCCATCCGTTTGATTCCCCACCAAAGCATCGGGAGATAGACCAGTCCAGTCACCCAATACTCATGGTTTGTAATCCGGTTGATCTCGCCTTTGATCCGTTGTCGGCCTTCCCATGTCACGATGAGCCGCATCCCCGCGAGCAACCCGAGCAGCAACACAAATCCGACAACAAAGCCGATGGTGCCGAGTCGTTGAGTAAGCGACAGTGTCCATGCACTACCAATCGTCCCGGCGATATATGCAGGCAACACATACCCCATGCCCCTCGCCCAGCCCCAAAGCGTAAACGGGCGATCAATCCCGTGCGCCCCGCGGATCAGCCACCAAGTTCGGCCGACAAGCATCCCCAAGATTGCAACCCCAAAGTCAACGCTCATCATCGTTGCAAACAAGATGGTGATCGCGATTCCAACGGTGGTGAATTTGCGAACGAGAACGATGATGAAGATCAGATCAACCCACCAAGGCACCCCGATGATCCAATCACCCAAGAGATGCAACATCCGATCGAATCCCGTTCGTTCTGGAACAGGTGCGAGATTGAGATACTCGGTCTCAGGCGCAACGCCGGGTTGGTCATGACGATCGAAGAACGCGTTGAGGTACCCCGCGGACTCTTCTGCCTGCATGAATGGCAAAAAGTGCGATGCATCAAGCATCACCAGCTTTGATGTCGGCATGATCTCATGATGCAACTCCGCGCCCCAACTCGGGACCAACGGATCATCGCGTCCATGGAGAATCATCACGGGTGTTGTGATCGTGGGCATGATCTCCGTGAGTTCACGCTGATCAGAATCCCAAAAACTCCAAAGCCAACCACTCCGCATATCACGCGTGCCAAGCATGCCAAAGTGTGGGAGGAGATCGGGGAGGTATCCAACTGCGCCAAGACCCACTGCGTACTTGAGATGCTCGAAGGAGTATGACCCGCTGCCTTCAGTTTCTTGTGCGCCGACAGATGCGAGCATCGTGAGTGATGCGATCCGATCTGGATCAAGATCGGCCATCCGTAGACCGACGCCTCCGCCGTTGGACCACCCGACAAGATGAACCTTGTCAACACCCATCTCATCAAGGAACGAAAACATATAACGAGCTTGAACACGATACGAAATGTTTGGTGCCAAATCAGACTTTGAAAACCCGATCAGGTCCGGCGCATACACCCGGCGTCCGGTTTTTGCTACGATTTGACCGAGTTCTACAAATCCATCACCGCTACCGGGCGCTCCATGCATCATGAGCACTGGAACGCGAGCATCTGTTTCGTTGATTCCAATGAACTCTTCATAATGAATCCAGAGTTTTTTATGCTCGATTACGAATCCGTCGTCGTCACGCATCTCAATTTGAGTGAACGAGCTATCGTCGCTTGGTTGTTGGGCCCGTCGAGTATCGTATAGTTGTGCTGAATAAATATTCGATACAATGATGAGCAATACATACAACAAGATGCCCAGGTGCCATTTGGAGATTCGACCAGTTGAGTGAATGTTTTTAGTCATTCAAGCTCGCATTCCCGTTGAAGGTCATCGGCACAAGTTTTCGTTTTCGTATCTCCGCGGTGCCCAGTTGCCCGCATGCTGCCATCGAATCCCGCCCCTTTGTCCGCCGGCAGTTCACAAACAAACCGAGTTCCATCAACCGGGAGACAAACCGCTCGGTCTGCGCCTCTGTCGGAGCAGGCCAAGGCGAATCTCTCCTCGGGTTGTACGGGATGATGTTTAACAATCCGCCGTGTCCTTTCCCCTTTGTACGATTCGGGTTTTTGGCGAATGGTTTCATCCATTCTGCGAGTTCTTGCGCATGTTCGAGTTCATCATTCACCCCGGGGATGAGTACATACTCGATCATGATCTTCCTTCCGCCTCGCACTTCGCGAAGTTCTAGGAGAATGTCTTGGAGGGCTTGCATATTCCATTTTTTATTGATCGGCATCAACTTCGATCGCACCTCGTCGTTCGATGCGTTGAGCGAGAGCGCCAGGCCGAGCCGCTTCCATCCGCGAACCTGAACCTGTTCCTTGATCCGTCTGAGCCCATCGACCCTGCCGACTGTGGAGATGGTGATTGATGCCATCGGGATGTTGGCGCCATTGTGATCCGTCAGGCATTCGATCGCTTTGAGTACTTCATCGAGATTGTCCATCGGCTCGCCCATCCCCATGAACACGATATTGTCAATGGTGATCCCTTCAATAAACCTGGCAGCCCACCATTGCGCCACGATCTCTGAAGCGGACAACGATCGGATCAAACCCATCTGAGCAGTCTCACAAAAATCACACCCGAGCGCACATCCGACCTGCGATGAGACACAAAGCGTATGTGTCTTCGTGCCTGATCGACCCACCATCGGGATGATAACCGATTCAATGTCATCGAAGTCAATCCCTCGATCGGCCAATCGGTGATCGGGGTTGGGTAAGCGTTGAACAAACTTGATGGTTGTACCCTCGTTCCCCGTGTCTACTTGACGAGTGACGATCTTGGGTGTGACAATCTTCGCGGGCAATGATTCACTTCGACCATCGCAGAGGATCGATTTGTATGCCGCCTTCGCTTTCCCACTCCCAATCCCGTTTGTCGTGCATCGGGTTGTAAACTCGGCGAGCGTCATCCCGAGCGGAGAGATCAGGTTGGTATCTTCTGTGGTGACCATAGAGAATGAAGGATAGACAAGAAAAAGCCCGCTGAGCAGATTCAGCGGGCGAAGTAGGTGGGCAGACTCGGTCGAGACTCGCTTAGTCTTTCTCAGCCTTCGCATCCACGACCATCTGATCAAGCATGGTCCCGATCAGTGCAACGGTTTCCGAACTGGATTGACCAGTGCTCGAGCCAGTCACCATCACGCGAGGGGTGATCTCGATTTCATTTTCCCCGATGACTCGGAGAACCTCGATCATTGCAGCGTTAGATTTTCCAATTTGATCCGCGATCATCTTGTACGCATTCGCTTGTGCGGTTGCTTCGATCTCGACCGCCTGTGCTTGCGCGGTTGCCTCGATAATCCGCTTATCTTTGTCTTGCTCTGCGATCTTCACTTCATAGGACGCGGTTGCCAGTCGTTTCTCTTCCTCTGCTTCTTGCTGAGTCTTCGAGAGTTCCTTCTGTTGAACCGCAGCTTTTTGCTGTTCTTGGAATGTGATCTGCTCTTGAACCGCGATCTCACGATCTCTTTGGGTGTTGAGCAGCTCGCCGAGTGTTTCCTCGTCGCCAACATCGCCGATTCGCACACCGGTGATGGTGACACCCATCCGCGACATTTCCTTCGAGATCATCGAAAGTGATTGTGATTCCTGTGTGGATCGTTGGTTCACATAATCGAGGGCTTTCACGCCTTCAGCATTGTTCCGAAAGATTGCTCGTACTGTTGAGTTGAGTTTCGCCAAAAGCGGTGCGCTGTCAGAACCCAGTTTGGCAACCACAATCGGCGCGTTCTTGGGTTCAATTTTATACTCAACACGAACATCGACGGGAAATGTAAAACCATCGCTTGTTCGTACGGTGATTTCTCGCTGTTCATTGGCGTTTGCATGGCTCCGCTCAGAGATGTTTTTTGTGAGCATGCCTTTTTCACCCGCGGTAAAACGGATAATCGTTTCACGCGTAGATACAACCGAGACAGAGTATGCCTGAGTATTGACAGGGTATTTACCCGGATGGAGCGCTTCTGCCTGGATACCTTTTTCCGAAGGCTTTGCGAGCACGATCGGTTCATCACCCTCGCCAACCACTGTAATCAGTGTTGGAGGCTCACCAAAGTTACTCTTGAGCACCGCGACAGATGCCGGTGGGACTTCCGTCACATCAACCATGGTGATCGCAAACAACTCAGGATTTAATCGGTATGTACCCGCGGTGAGCACATTGGATTGTGGACCCTTTCGCCCCTTCCCTGTAGTGAGGAAGTGCTTGGGGTCTTCGATCATTTTTTTGAATTCGGCATTCGTTACTTCAGGCGCAAATACCTGTCCAGGGTCCAAGGGCAAACCATCGCGAGATTCAACTAAACCTACTTTATTCGCAGGGATATCAATCAACGGCTGTGTATCGATGTCGAACAACACCGGCCAATACCACAGGTGCCAACCCGGTGCGAGTACATCCGCCTGCGGACCCATCTCGCCGTTGGTTGCGAGGATCTCACCCGGTGCCATCTTAGCGCCGAACGCATTTTTCTTCACAATACCCACTTCAGATGCACCGACATATCGGATTGATGAGAGCACAATGCCAACTACAAGGATTGCAATCCCAAGTGAAATCAGCGCTATCCGAGCGGACTTCTGAGGCACACGGAATGCGCTCATTATGCACATCCCCGCGATGATAATTCCTAAAAATAGTGCTGCGTTTGACATTCATTCCCCTTCTATTCAGACCCTGTCTCGATTGAGACGCTTTTATTATAGGACTATCGCATCGTGCGCGCACAATGAGCCCAAAGCGAGCTAATATCTTCTCCCGCGACCCATGTATTGGGATTCAAGGGCATTTTCTTTCACTTCGATTTGTTCACATCAACGCACCACGAGGCCCATTCATGGCATGGATGAAGATTAAAGACGCATTCGCTTCCCAGCCGGGGACCGAACTCACCATCAAAGGTTGGGTACGCACCAAACGCGATTCCAAAGCCGACGGCGGCCTCTCATTCGTAGCGGTCAATGACGGCACATGCTTTGATCCAATCCAGGTCGTCGCACGCCATGATCTTGCAAACTACGAAGAGATTGCCAAACTGGGTACAGGATGCTCGGTCGAAGTTGACGGCGTCCTCGTTGAGTCACAAGGCAAAGGGCAGTCCGTAGAAATCCAAGCAAACGCAGTCCGCGTCATCGGTTGGGTCGAAGATCCAGAAACATACCCCGCGTCCAACAAACGGCACTCCTTTGAGTATCTGCGTGAGGTCGCACATCTTCGCACACGCACGAACACATTCGGTTCAGTGGCGCGTGTCCGCCATGCATTAGCGCAGTCCGTCCATCGTTTCATGGACGAGCAAGATTACTACTGGGTGCACACACCGATTATCACAGGTTCAGATTGTGAAGGCGCGGGAGAGATGTTCCGTGTCTCCACACTCGATCTTGCCAATGTCCCGATGACTGATGAGGGCGAAGTTGATTTCTCCAAGGATTTCTTTGGTAAGGAATCGCATCTAACGGTATCGGGTCAACTCAATGTCGAAACCTACGCGAGTTCGCTCAGCCGAGTCTACACCTTTGGTCCGACCTTCCGTGCAGAAAACTCGAACACCACGCGTCACCTTGCAGAGTTCTGGATGATCGAACCAGAAACCGCGTTTGCGGACCTGCACGACAACATCGAACTCGCATCAGGCATGCTCAGAACATGCGCCTCTGATCTGCTTGAACGCAGAATGGATGATCTCAAGTTCTTTGATCTTCGGATCGAAAAAGGGATCATTGATCGTTTAAAAATGATGGTGGAATCACCGGTCAAGACCATTACATATACCGATGCAATCAAAATTCTTGAAACCTGCAACGAGAAGTTCGAGTACAACATCAAGTGGGGTTCGGATATGCAATCTGAACATGAACGATACCTGAGCGAAAAGCACTTCAAGCAACCGGTGGCTGTCATCAACTATCCAAAGGACATCAAAGCGTTCTACATGCGGATGAACGACGAGGGCACTGATGGTGCGCCGGGTCAAACCGTTGCAGCGGTAGATATCCTCGTCCCAGGCGTAGGCGAACTCGTCGGCGGCTCGCAACGCGAAGAACGACTCGATGTCCTCGATGCACGCATCAACGAGATGGGGCTCGATATCGAAGATTACTGGTGGTACCGGGATCTGCGTAAGTACGGAACTGTACCCCACGCGGGGTACGGGCTCGGGTTCGAACGCCTTGTTCAGTTCTGCACCGGGATGCAAAACATCCGTGATGTTATTCCATTCCCGCGTGCTCCACGCCAGGCGGAGTTTTAATGAGATCGATTGCTTGTATAGTTTGTTTGTGCATTGCACCAGTCTTTGCGGATTCGCCACTCCCGAGCGATGCGGTTGAATCAATTCGTGTCAACCAAGTGATCAAGTCGATGCACGACGCGGTGAACAAGGTTGATGTCGGTGCGTACATGGCACTCATCGATCCGAGCGATACCTTCTTCCTTACTGAACAGCGCGCATGGATCACCGATTTGCTCGAGCACCCAGTTGAGGATATTGAAATCGCGATCGCATGGAACGAACCTGTCATCGCTCAAGATGATGGTTCAGCAATCGCGCCGATCGAGATCACCTGGCACATCGAAGGCGAAGAACTCGATCGTCACTTCGCATATCCCGCAAGATTTGAGCCTGTCGGTGCTGCTGATGGACGATGGGTTTTTGTAGGACGGGCGTGGGAGTTCTCTGATACCGCGATCCCAGGAGTACGGATCTACGCAGATCAACTCCATGAGGATCTCGCGATGCTCGCGGGCGATCGAGTTGCGATCTTGCGTGAGACAATTGCGAGCAACTTCCAACGAAACACAAGTGTGAAAGATGCAAAGGAGATCGTTGTCAAAATCTATCCAGATATGTCATCGCTTCAGGCATCGATTTATCTGTCCTACACAGATGGTTTGTCGGGTTGGAATGAGCCCGGTGAATCAATCAAGATCCTCGGACGCACCGATTTTCCACAAGACAAACTCGATCCATTGCTCGGTCACGAGATTGGGCATTCGATCAGTTTCGAGTTCGGACCCGAGATTACAAAAGCGCCATGGTGGGCGCTTGAAGGAATCGCCGAGGTTGCCGCCCAACTCTATCGTGCAACTTGGAATGAGAAAACCCATTCTGTATCAGAGCTTGCAAAATCAGATAACCTCCGAGATTGGGAACTCCTCGCAGACTTCCGAGGCGAAGCAAACAACCACATGATGCATGTCTATCTGCAGGGATGGTCAATGGTCGACTACATCAGCCGAGTCTACGGGTTACCGAGCAGGAACGAATGGTTCACATCGCTCGCCAATGGCGCATCCTTGAATGAAGCATCGCTTGAAACACTCGAAATCAGCTTTGATGATCTGGACACCAACTGGGAGAACTGGCTGGTGAACTGGACGCTGCCCCCAGAGTACAAAGCAAGGCTCGAAGAAGAGAAACGAAAGCGCGAACTCTTCTCAGAACAAGAAAACACAACCGAATCTGATTAAGGCGATTCAGTATTGATCTGATGCTCGATTGGTTCGAGTGATTCACCAGGAGTGATCACGCGAGAGGGTGCCTGCATCGGTGTAGGTGTAGTCGATGTGCGGAAGAAGAGCACATATCCCCAAAGCGTGCACGCGAGGAAAATCGTCCACAGCGCCACCCAGCCGATCGAGTTTCGTAACTCCGCTGGTTTGGTTGCCAATGGCTTCGACATCATCAGTAGACCCCGCGCTGCGATCGGTGCAGCTTTGGTCTTGGCGATGAATAATCCTTGGGTCCCGAGCGACTTGCTTGTATGGAGCAACTTCTCCCATATAGATTCGATCTCTGGTTCCTGTATATCAAGATCGACCAATTCTGACTCAGCATCTGTATTAACGGATTGAGTTGGTGTTACTCGATGAGTCACACTCGATGCGGGTTGTACATCTGGAGTTGCTGATGACGGCTCAATCGCTGACTCTATGACCGGCGTTTCGGCTGTGGGTGAAGGATCTGTTTCACTGGATTGAGTTGATGTACTGGATACATCTGCTTCCTCGATTTGATCAGAAGCATCTTCTAGGTGTTCAGTCGGTTGAGCATCTGTAATGTTGAGTTGATCGAGCAGCAGCGCTGGGTCGATTTCGTTCTCGATCGCTGAGCTTTCGATGAGTTCGCCTTCAGGGGTTTCAAAGTCGCCCATGAGAAGGTCATCGCCCATACTCGCGAGTTGATCATCAAGAGTGCCCATGAGCATCGAGTCAAGCTTGTCAACTTCTGGAGACTCAACGGCTGCGGGTAGATTCTCGATGAGTTCGGGGTCATCAGTATCAGCAACCGCTTCTGCGATGTCGTCAACATTCAACTGCAAAATCTCGTCTTCAGTTTGGTCTGGTGTTTCTACACTCGCTGCTTCAGCTTCTGGTTCTTGCTCAGTTGTGTTGGAATCTTCGCTCGATACTTCTGGTGCGGGCTTTTCTGTGATATCTTCGATGATCTCTGCTTCAATTTCAGGTAACGCAGGTGTTGATGTGACATCAACAGGTGTACTCTCAATGCTTTGAACAGAATCATCATTGCGTTCTGTTTCTTGCGCGTGTTCGATCAGGTCATTGTTGACAGATTCGAGCATGTCCTCGATCGCAGCAATTTCATCGACAACATCTGAAGATATCACATCAGCATCGCCGGCGTCCTCGTCTTCTGAATGATTGATCGACTCTTCGAGTTGATTGTCGGAATCCGCAATTGAATCAAGAACATCAATGTCGATTTCATCAAAGTGTTCGCTTGTTTCTTCTGCCTCTGCTGAATCATCAGGATTGTTGATATGCTCAACGATCTCTTCTGCTGGCGCGTCGTCAAGAAGTTTATCGATGCTTTCACCAAGCAACATTTCCGCAGCATCAGACACTGAATCGAGTGCGTCGAGTGTTTCAGAAATGTTGGTCTGCTCAACTGATTCATCAACTTCAGTTGTGTCATTCGTCACGGACTCATCATCCGATTCGACAGACGATCCGTCATCCTGATCAGCGCGTGCAACATCAAGCTCATCGAGTAGATCGTCGATGGAGTCTCCAAGATCGGGCTTGGCAGGATCGATATGGGGGTCTTCATGATCCAATACAACGCGATGATCGGGAGTTTTGGGTCCAAACTCAAGGGATATCGGCCGTAATCTTGGGAATACCTTTTGTTGGCACAACCATTCGATCGAACCTACCCTCTCCCGATGCCCAATCAGCACACTCTCCAACATTATGTATGGTTCTCGGACCTTGATTCCGTTCGGATCGACGAACTCATCCACCTTGAAGGTCCAGAAGCGCACCACGCTGCACGCGTGAAACGGGTCAGAATCAATGATTCAGTAGGGGTTTTGGACGGTCAAGGACGCATCGCAACGGGTGTTCTCCAGGCAATCACCGGTGCAAAGTCCTCCCCAACACTCCAAATTCAGCTTCAATCTATCAAAATGTTTGATCAGACGAACCCAAGCATAGAAATCTGGAGTGCGTTACCAAAGGGAGATCACCTCGATCGCATGATCGATCAACTCGCCCAACTCGGTGTCGCAAGGTATCGCCCACTGATCTGTGAGCGTTCCCAGCGCAATCCATCAACAATCCGTATAGACAAACTCGAACGGATCGCCCGCGAGGCTGCAAAGCAGTGCCATCGTCCGTGGGGGCTCAAAATCGAGGATCCAATCAGATTTGAAGACGCTATCAGGGATCCAGACGCGATGATTGCTGATATCTCTGGCGATCAATTACAAGCAATACAATCGAATGATATGCGTTCTCGTTGTGTGATCCTCATCGGACCTGAAGGCGGGTGGTCGGATACAGAACGAGCGATGATCGCTGCAACCAATGTGAAGGTTGTCCGGTTTGGTGTATTCGTGCTCCGCATAGAAGCAGCAGCCAGCGCTGCGTCGGCCATCGTGCTCTCGTCTGCCGAATCTCCCATAGGAAGAACATCATGAACATGTACAAAAATATTCATACCACAGTATCCGCTGCAATCGTTACCACAATAACCCTGTTGAGTTCATCAACCCTCGCTGCAGGCCCAAGTGGAATTGACGGCGAGCACAAACGCGCGGGTCAAGCTTCGATCGATCTTGCGATCGAATACCTCAGCTCACGCCAACACATGCAAACCCTCGGCTGGGATGATGATCCAGATTTCCTCGCCCTCCCCGCAATCACTGGACTCATCGTCGATGGGTTGATGCTCGATCCAAGGATTGATCAGAATCACCCGATGGTCACGCAAGGAGTTCGTTATATCCTCAAGTATGCGAAAGAAGACGGATCAATCCACGGGGGGACACTCCCGAGTTATAACACCGCGATCTGTCTATCTGCGTTGTCACGCGTGAACAATCCGCAGGCGCTCGATGCAGTCATCGCAGGTCAAGGGTTTCTCAAATCACTCCAGTATTCCAATATCAACACCAAGAACCCGAACGATCCGGGGTTTGATGAACCGATCAGTATCAGCCATCCGTATTTCGGCGGGGTCGGTTATGGCAAGCACGGCAGGCCCGATCTCTCAAATCTTAGTTTCTTCATCCAGGCGCTCCACGATACCGGAGTCTCCGCGGAAGACCCTGCATTCCAACGAGCGCAGATCTTCCTTTCAAGGGTGCAAATGTTGGATTCGGTCAACGACATGCCTTACGCTGATGACTCATCCCAAGGCGGATTCATCTACGCAACAGTCCCCGACCTCGAATCAGTGGATGGCAAAGCAGGTCAATCACAAGCAGGAGACATCGTCGAAACAACCGAATCAGGCGATGAACTCACCCGTCTTCGTGCGTACGGGTCGATGACCTACGCCGGGTTCAAATCACTCATCTATGCGAACCTCGATCCTGATGATCCATCACTCACCAACGCATGGGCATGGATCGAAGACAACTACACCCTTGAGGAAAATCCAGGACTCGATCAACAAGGGTACTACTACTACCTTGCGACCATGGCACGCGCGCTCGACGCGTATGGAGTGGATGAAGTTAATGGGCACAACTGGAGAGAAGAAATGATCGACAAGATTATCAGCCTCCAATGGGAGAACGGTGCATTCAAAGTGCTCAGTCCAAGATGGATGGAGAACAACGACATCCTCATCACGGCATATGCGTTGATCGCACTCCAACACGCGGTCCACTAAACGAATCAAAGTATAATGAGAAAAAACAGCCAGCGATTGCTGGCTGTTTTGATGAAAAGCTGAACTCTATGTTTGATGAGCTTACCCACGAAGATCGAGGGATCGGCCGATCGCGACATTGGTCGCGGCCAGGTTCCGATCGGTTGCCTGTGGGTACATCGTGTATGTCCCTGCGCTGGTAGTGACAGGTTTGGGGCCGGTGACCTGCGCTACATCGCGTGTGAGATCAATCGCTTGGACCTTGCCTCCAACGAGTTCACTGATTGAACTTGAGTTGAGTGCAGATTTTTTCGGTGTGATCTTGCCAATAGTGTCAGTTTGGGCAGGTTGACGGGTTGGTTGAACAGTTGTTGATGATTGGACATCCGTCAACGGCGCGACAGGGCGCATGGGCTGAACCGATTTCGCAAACGGTGACCCACCCGGGCGGCTGAGCTTGGGGGATTGCGAATACGCACGCAGCGCTTGGTTGATTGGGAATGAGCTTGAGTTGATTCGATCCATCGGTTTATATCTCGATTGCCGGGCGATTGGTCAGACAGACCCATTCCAGAAACTACTGGCACCCGACGAATACTTGATCCGTCCATCCTTGGACACAGTGACTGCGTACGCAGACCCCATCCTACCAGACAACTCATCGGCGATCACGCAACAAGTGCGTGATAACAACGGGAGACCTTGAGAAAATAGGTTATGGGCTGTCGATTCTTGCGCCATAACCAGTGAAAAAAAGCCCGGGGCCGATCCGGGCTTTGTGCATTTGGTTGTAGGACTTATCTCATCAGTCGTCATGGTCATGCCCAGCGAAGGCTGAAATCACCTCTTGCTGAACCTGAGGCGGGGTATTTTCATCATGCGAGTACTCCATCGTGTAACTCCCTGACCCTGCAGTGATTGATTTCAACTCCGTAGAGAAGTTCTGGAGTTCGCTCAATGGTGCTTGCGCAACAATGGTGCACAGATCACCCGGGAGCATCAAGGTATCCTGGATCTGTCCGCGTTTGGTTGACAGATCACCCGCGATATCACCCATGCGATCCGATGGGACGGTGATCTCAAGATGAACGACGGGTTCGAGCAGGACAGGCTTTGCCTTGATGACTGCGTCGATGAAGGCGCGTTTCCCCGCGGTGATGAACGCGATCTCTTTCGAGTCGACCGCGTGGAACTTGCCATCAAAGACTTCGACCTTGATCCCAGACATCGGATACCCCGCGACCGCACCGTGTTCGAGGGCGCTGCGGATTCCTTTTTCAATCGCAGGCATGAACTGTCTCGGGATTGATCCTCCGACAGTCGCATTGACAAACTCGAATCCTGTTTCGTGATCTGCCGGCAGTGGTTCAACACGGAGATGCACCTCGCCGAACTGTCCAGCGCCACCGGATTGTTTCTTATGACGATGAGATCCTTCACCCTTGCCCGAGATCGTTTCCTTATATGCAATGCGTGGGGGTTCAGTATTGAGATCGATACCCATTTGATCCTTGAACTTCTCGATGACGACACGCAGATGGAGTTCGCCCAGTCCTCGCATCACAGTCTGTTTGGTCGCTGCGATGCGCTCAATGATCAGCGAAGGGTCTTCAGCGAGCAACTTATGGATCGCGGTGGAAAACTTAGTTTCATCCGCATGGTTTTTGAGTTCGATCGATAACCCGTACATTGGTTTGGGGAGTGGGAGGGGTTTGAGATGGACCGAATCGAGTTCGTGTCCTTCATGGAGGACCGCATCAAAGTGGACATCCTCGATCTTCCCGATTGCACCGATATCGCCTGGACCCAGCTCGTCCACCTCGTGTGATTCTTTTCCCTGGCGCTTGAGCAGGTGTCCGATTTTGATCGGCTTCTTTGCGTCTCCGATGATGATTTCGGATTTGGATTTGAGTGTCCCTTGATGAACACGGAAGACCCCCAGTTTGCCTACAAATGAGTCGGTCGTGACTTTGAAGACATGGGCAAGAACGGGTTTCTTTGGGTCCGGGTCCGCGTGGAACTCATGTTCGTCGCCGCCCTCTTCGTCGCGTTTGAGGAACGGGCGCGGATTGCCCTCGAGCGGAGATGGCAAGGTTGATGCGATGATATGAAGGAGTTGTTCGATACCCGCGCCGGATTTGGCGCTACAGAAACAGATCGGGATCAGATGTGATTCGCGGAGCGCTTTTTCGAACACATCATGGAGTTGTTGTTTGGTGATGTTGTGCTCATCGCCGTCGTTGAGGTAGGTGTCCATCAGGTCGTCTTGCATCTCGACGATCTGCTCGATGATGGTTTGGTGAGCAGATTCTTCCGATGAAAAAAGCGTGTCTCCGTGGCCTTCATCATCGAAGACCGAGACCACGCTAGTGCGATCAGGCGAGGGAAGATTGATGGGGAGACATTCTCCGCCGAACTCGTCTTTGATCGATTCAACAAGTGCTTCAAGATCGCATTGATCATCATCAATTTTGTTGATGATGATCATGCGTGGGAGGTTGCGTTGCTTTGCGATGCGCATCATGCGTCGTGTCATCGGTGCGATTCCCTCGTGCGCATCGATCACCACGCAGATCGTCTCAACCGCGGGGAACACGGAGATTGCTTGTCCAACGAAATCGCCAAGCCCGGGCGCGTCGATCAGGTTGACCATGTGCCCTTCATGATCAAAGTGCAAAAGCGAGGTGCGGAGTGAATGCTTGTGATGTTTTTCTTCTTCGGACCAATCAGAGAAGGTTGTGCCGTCCTCGATGGTGCCCATGCGGTCGATTGTATTTGTTGAAAAGAGGAGGCGTTCAGAGAGAAGTGTTTTCCCTGAACCTGTTTGTCCTACGAGTGCGATGTTTCTGATATCCGCCGGGGATTTGAGTGCCATAGCTTGCCGCCTCCTTTCGGCGGGCAATGGTCGGCCCTCGAACACCGCGGGCCGAGATCGCCCGCAATCAAGATGTTGTGCAGAGGTTGAACCTGTGCGACTGACATTCTAGCAGAACACGCGGAGAATTGAAAGAGAAATCAGGAAGCTATAATTTATACATGGGTGATCATGATAACGCAGTAGATGGCTCGGCCTGTCCAGAATGCGGGGAAGATGTCTGCGTGCTTGAAGATCTCGATCGGAAGTGGACGCATCGTTCGCGGATGTTGCCCAGGATTGGGTGGGCAGTGTTGAGCCTCGGTTTGCTTGTGTATTGGGTATGGATGGGGAGTTTGAATACCTATCAGATTTCAGCAGCCAAAATGGCTCAACAAAGCTCCCAGCAACGATGGTGGAACCAAGCATCTTTTACGCCTTCGCAAATGAGTTGGGACAATAACCACGATGTTTTATATCTATCGGCGCAAGATTTGCAAGATGTAGTGGATGGAGATCAAGCCGCGATTGAGCATGTCATCCAAGGATTGAGCAAAGCAGCAATCCATAATCAAAAACCTGAAGGTTCATTCGGAACCGTCGACCAAGTGAAGTTTGTTTGGCACGAGCCCTACGGGTCGATGGGGTTATCGCATCACTATAGATTTGGTGGCACACTGGTTTGGATATCCAATGGCATCATGCTCCAGGATATTCGTGATGATGAATCGGTCGGCCATGATTCGTATCACTGGAGCTGGGGCGAATCAGGTTGGACATTCTGGCCGAGCATCGGGTATGACAAGATTTCGGAAGCTGAGAATGAGTACGAGAACGGAGCTGTGATTGAATCATGGTCGGTGAACTTGGTGGGAGTCTTCCAACTCATCAGTTTCTGTCTCGTGATTGCTTGGATAGTTGGGTTGGTCATCGGTTTGACTGGAGTCTCAGCGGCTACAAAGAGCAAGATTCGGATCGTCATTTTTGCTTCGCTGTTGATGGCCGCTGCGATCTTGAGTCTGATCATTGCAGAGCGCACAGTCTATCGCAAAGGCGAGAACAGCCAAGGCGGAACAGAATCAAACGCATTTCTGATCGACGATCTAAACGATATAGTCCAAGACCAAGACGCGTTGAGATCACTTTGTGAAGATCTTTTGGAACTCGTACCAACTGGACAACAGGAAGAGATGCTGCTTGCTCAGGCGTGGGAGATTTTGCCTTTAGATCAGGACAAGGTCATTGCATCGCCTTCTTACCGAAGAATGTACGCTTCGATGGGGAACTCATTGGCATGGATTCAGTTCCAGCAGCATGCGTTCGAACATGCAGAGGAAGCATACAAAGTTCAAGAACTCCCAGAGAGAACCATGTGGGAGCAGTTTTCTCAGCGTGGTTCGATCGATCTTCGATGGGGACCTTTGAAGAAACAGTCTGAACTCAGTTTCAATCTCATCGGATGGTTATCCATCGGCGTCATCTTCTGGATGATCTGGGCATCGCTGCAGGCAATCGCAAGATTCATCTTTCGGCGGGTACAGAAACGACGAGTCGCACAGAATCAATGTGTTTTCTGCACTTATCCGTTGACACAAGCAGGGATGCAGGCTCGATATCCTGAAGTAGAGTCCTAAACTCTGGTCTTATGACAGACCCAAAGACCACAATCACTCGTTTTGCCCCTTCGCCTACCGGCCACCTCCATATCGGGGGCGCCCGTACCGCGCTGCTCTGCTGGGCATATGCCAAAGCAAACGGAGGCAAGTTCGTCCTCCGGATCGAAGACACAGACCAGACACGATCGTCAGAATCCTCCATGCGCGGGATTCTCGAAGACATGGCATGGCTGGGAATTGATTGGGACGAAGGACCAACCCTCGACGGGCATCCACAACTCGGAGGCGATCAGCGAAATGTCGGTCCATTCTTCCAGGCGCAACGATTGGATCTGTACAACACGCATATCCGTCAACTCATCGAAGAAGGCAAGGCATACCCTGCGTTTGAATCCCCAGAGGAACTCGATGCTGCTCGGAAAGAAGCAATCGCATCCAAGACAGGATACAAATACAACCGCGCCGGGCTCGATGTGTCGATTGAAGACCGGATCGCGCGGATGGATGCGGGTGAGGCGCATGTCGTTCGTCTCAAAATGCCAGACGAGGCAATCACCGTCCATGACGAAATACTCGGAGATGTCACCGTCGAGCCCACCGAGTTTGATGATTTCATTATCCGCAAGCGCGATGGCTTTCCGACCTATCACCTCGCGGTGGTGGTTGATGATGCGCTTATGGGCGTAACCCATGTGCTGCGTGGTCAAGAGCATCTGATCAATACCCCAAGGCACATCGCAATCCAACAAGCACTCGGATTCGATACCCCGAGCTATGGGCACATGCCTCTAATTTTTAATCCCGATGGATCAAAGATGTCCAAACGCGATAAGGACAAGCTCGCCAAGAAGTCAGTCAAAGACCAGAAGGTCGAGTCCTCACCGATTGACTCCGTGAGTGACGCAGATTTCGGGGCATGGCTCAAGGACAAAACCCGTCAGTTGCCTTCGGATCAGTTGATCGAACTCGCTGCGTTCTTGGATATCTCTTTGCCTGAGATTGATGTTGAGGATTTTCAACGCGCGGGGTATCTCCCCGGCGCGTTGAACAACTACCTCGCGCTGCTCGGATGGAACCCAAAGACCAAAAACGAGGACGGCACCGACCTTGAGCACTTCGACATGGACTATCTTGCGAGTCATTACACAACCGCAGGGATGAGCAAAGGGCAATCCAAGTTCGATCGTGTGAAGCTCATGAGTTTTAACGGCGATGCAATCGCAGCACTGACCGATGAAGACTTTGCAAAGAGCTGGTATGCATGGGCAAGCAAGTACGATCAACCACTCGCAGAGCGGTTCGATCTTGATTCGATGTTGATGCTTGCGCCCGCGGTCAAGACCAGATGCAAAACCCTTGCAGACGGAAGGTCAGTTGTCGGGTTCGCATTGATCGCAGACGACGAGATCGAATACGACGGCAAGGCAGTCCACAAAGCACTCATCAAGGGTGACAAGAAGGGGCTCGAACTCTTGATCGGTTTCCGCAACGCGATTGAGTCACTCACAGATTTCTCTCCCGCACCCATCGAGGCGCTCGTGAAGGAGTACGCTGAGTCACAAGAGGTGGGGATGGGCAAACTCGCCCAACCTTTGCGGGTCGCAGTGACCGGCGCTGCGGTTTCGCCGCCTCTGGGACAAACGCTGGCGATTCTCGGAAAAGCATCAGTGATCGCAAGGATTGACCGCTGCGCTGAGGGTTTGTAAGTGTCTCTAAGGCGTGATTAAACCGAATCGGAACCATTATGCAAAAAACATCCCCAGGTGAGAGTTCCAACAACCGAGTGGTCATCATGGGTGGCAGCGGCTTTCTCGGGATGAATCTCGCGAGATATCTGTCTGAAAAGGGTTATGAAGTCACGATTGTTTCGCGAAGCGAACCAGTTGTTGGACCCTGGTCATTTGCCCAGTGGGATGGACGAACGCTTGAGGATTGGGCATCAGTCGTAGATGGTGCCCACGCGGTGGTGAATCTTGCCGGGCGGACAGTTGATTGTGTTAAATCGCCGTTGAATTGTGATCAGATTTTGCGTTCACGGGTGGAATCAACCCGTGTGCTTGGGGATGCAATAAAGGCGGCCAAGGTGAAGCCGAGTGTCTGGGTGCAGATGAGCACTGCTCATATCTATGGGGATTCTGAGTTGCAATGCGATGAGCAAGCAGCGATTGGATACGGGCTGGCACCAACTGTGGGAATTCAATGGGAGAGAGCGCACAATGAAAAGTGTCCACAAGATGTGCGTTCAGTGATTTTGCGAACATCATTTGTGCTTGGAAACACAGGTGCGGCTCTTCAAAAACTCAAGGTGATTACCCGCCTAGGACTTGGCGGCACAATTGCATCAGGCACGCAAGGTATGAGCTGGATTCATGAACTTGATATGAACCGAATCATTGAGCGTGCGATTGCCGATGGATCGATGACGGGCGTGTACATTTCAAGTTCGCCCAGTCCTGTTTCAAATCGAGTTTTTATGAGATCGTTACGCAAAGCCTGTAACATGCCAATTGGTTTACCAGCTGCAGCGTGGATGATCAAGATTGGTGCAAGGTTAATCCTTCGTACCGATCCCGATCTCGCAATTTATGGCCGATACTGTGTGCCCCAAAGATTGATTGATGAAGGGTTTGAGTTTGCGCATCCAGAGATCGATGAGGCGCTTGATGATTTATGCCGCAATGGCAGTGGTGCGGGTTGAAACGAGAAGAGATCATCGCGGCGATCGAGAAGTTGCGTACACATCCGAAAGCTAAGGGTTGGCGGGATGGGTTTGCTCAAGTTGTAAAACAAAGCTCGTCAGCTCATCAAGATCGAAGGGCATCCTTCAACGCAGATTTCCAACGAGCATTTATCTATTTGGTCATACTGATTACTGGCTTTCGGTATCTGAAGAAGAATCACTGGGAGTTTCTGCGACCAAATGTGAGGTCTGTAGGCCTTGCCCTCTTGATGGTGTTGATTTTTATTGTGCAGCTCATTGCCGTTGGTGTCATTGTGAGCAGAATGAATTTCGGAGTGTATGGCATAGTTGGATTCATTTATCTCTTGATGATGGAGTTCATTGGTGTCATTTGGTTGGTGACCAAGTTTCAGCCTTGCCGTGATGTAGATGAACTTGGTATGCACGCAAAATGTGTGAAGTGCAACTACGATCTCTCTGGGCATGAGTCTGTCCTGGGTGATGAGATTTGGGTCGGTCCTGAGTCTTGCCCCGAGTGTGGGCATTCTTACCCATCGGTAAGCGAGTAGTTCGTACCTATAGTTCTCTATACATCGAGAAATGCTTATTTCAATTATCGAGAAACTCTCAAGCGAGGTACTGCCTGTAGAGCGGTTTGTGTTGATGACGCAGTTGCGTTCACAGTGCGGGCGGAATCAACGACCCAAAAGGCATTTCTTGCTCCGATGGTTGCCGTATTCGCATAATACGAACCGAACGAGAAGAGTACGAAATAAAAACCGAATCAGGTCGAGTTGCTATAGGTGCAAATATGAACTCAACGGGCTGGTTCAAGTCTGGTTCGATGAGATTTGTATTGGTCCAGCAAGCTGCCCCGAATGTGGTTGTGCGTATCCTGCGATCGGTAAATAGATGAGCACGAGAGAACGGATGAGTAAGGAGTTGCGATGAACAACGAGTTGATGAGCAAAGTTGGGGTTGGGTCGCTCCAGGCAAAGAATCGGGTGTGGATGGCGCCGTTGACACGAGCTCGGGCAACCATGCCTGGGAATGTGCCCAATGAACTGATGGCAGAATACTACCGCCAGCGCGCCGGCGCCGGGGTGATCATCGCAGAAGCAACCCCGGTGACCCCCTGG
The DNA here is from genome assembly GCA_963976235.1 of uncultured bacterium. Taxonomy (GTDB): domain Bacteria; phylum Planctomycetota; class Phycisphaerae; order Phycisphaerales; family UBA1924; genus UBA1924. The sequence goes on along the minus strand of CAXBJM010000010.1, from coordinate 20,324 downwards.
GGGTATGGGTATTACGGGACACCCGGGATCCACACCGATGAACAGGTCGCAGGGTGGAAACTGGTCACCGATGCGGTGCATCAAGCAGGTGGCAAGATCGTGTTACAACTCTGGCATGTCGGGCGCGTTTCGCACTATGCGTTATTGCCAAACAGTGGTCAGCCCATAAGTTCGACCGATGTGATCAGTGAGTCGATGAGTTATATAGATGATACATGGGAGCGGGTAAAAAACACGCCTCCACGCAAGCTCGGGACCGATGAGATCCCGGGGATCGTCGAAGAGTTTCGCGATGGTGCCCAGCGTGCAAAGGACGCAGGATTCGATGGCGTAGAAATCCATGGTGCCAATAGCTATCTGCTCGACCAGTTCACCCGTGATGGGGTCAACAAGCGCGACGATATCTACGGCGGGTCAATTGAGAACCGCATCCGGTTCCCGTTGATGGTTGCCGACGCGGTCGCGGATGTCTGGCGTGATGAAGATGGGGATGCAAGCAGGGTCGGGTATCGGATCTCGCCTTTGAGTGAGCACAAGGATGTGCGGGACTCGGATCCCCAATCCGTGTTCTGTGCCCTCGCCAAAGGGCTTGGCGAACGAAAGCTCGGATTCTTGCACGCGGTCGAAACCTGGGATCGTTCACAAATTGATCCACGGGTCGAAACGGTATTGCCCGCGATTGTCAAAGCGTTCAAAGACGCCGGGGGCGGGTTGTATATCGGCAACGGGAACTACACCCCCCAACTCGCAGACAAGGTGATCGGCGATGGTTGGGCAGACGCGATCGCGTTCGGGAAGCTCTGGATTCCAAACCCAGACCTGGAAGTTCGGATCGCGAGCGATGGGCCTTACCGCGATCCTGACCCGACAACTTTTTATGGCGGCGGATCAGCGGGATATACCGAGTTTCAACGGTTGGACGAATCTTAACGGTGTACAATCGCACTCGAAAACGAGGAGCGAACCAGCCATGACCGAACAAGTTGAATCACGCCATTTCATTCAGCAGATGATCGATGCCGATATCGAATCAGGCAAGTGGGGGCAACCCGGAGATCGAACCGTGATCACCACCCGGTTCCCGCCTGAACCCAACGGGTATCTCCATCTCGGACATACCAAAGCGATTATTCTCAACTGCGGGCTCGCACGAGAGTATGGCGGCAAGTTCAATCTGCGATTCGACGATACCAATCCTGCCAAAGAAGAACAAGAGTTTGTCGATTCGATCAAAGCAGACATCGAATGGCTCGGCGCCACATGGGAAGGTGAACCCAAGTTCGCTTCAGATTACTTCGATCGGATGTACGCGTGGGCAATCGAACTCATCGAAAAGGGATTGGCATATGTTGACGATCAAAGCGTCGATGAGATCCGCGCAGGACGCGGCAATCTCAAAGACGGCGGCACAGAATCCCCATTCCGCAATCGCACGATCCAAGAAAACTTAGAACTCTTCGCACAAATGAAAGCAGGAGAGTTCGAGAACGGGTCCAAGGTGCTTCGCGCGAAGATTGATATGAACGCGCCAAACATGAACATGCGAGACCCGTTGATGTACCGGATTGTCAACGCGAACCATCATCGCACAGGAGACACCTGGAGCATTTATCCAATGTACGACTGGGCGCATGGGTTAGAAGATTCGATCGAAGGGGTGACCAACTCGCTTTGCACGCTTGAGTTTGAGGATCATCGTCCTTTGTATGATTGGTACATCGATGCAATCAACAGAGGACGCGATGAGGATGAACAAATCCATCATCCGCGCCAGACCGAGTTCTCTCGATTGGCGCTCAGTTATACTAATATGTCGAAACGGTATATGCGTCAGCTCGTCGAAGAGAATCATGTGCATGGATGGGACGATCCACGGATGATCACGGTTGCTGGTTTCCGAAGGCGCGGTTATACCCCAGAGTCTTTCTGGAATCTCGCAGCGGATGTCGGGATCACAAAGTTCAACGCGATGGTCGATTTCTCAAGACTCGAGAACATGGTGCGCGAGGATCTCAACGATCGTGCGCCGCGACGGATGGCGGTGCTCGATCCGATCAAACTCGTGATTACCAACTGGGGTGATCACGGCGATGAAGATCGAGTAGAGGTGATGCAAGCTGCAAATCATCCAAAGGATGAATCGATGGGCACCCGCCCGATCAACTTTGGGAAAGAACTTTGGATCGAGCGGGAAGATTTTATGATCGACCCGCCTAAGAAGTTCTTCCGCTTGGGACTCGATCGCGAGGTCCGATTGCGTTGTGGCTACTGGGCAAAGTGTCATGATTACAAAACTGATGCGGACGGGAACATCACCGAGGTGCATTGCACCTATGACCCATTGACCAAAGGCGGTAACAACCCCCCCGCGGATGATGAAGGGAAAGTACGCAAGGTGAAGGGCACTATTCACTGGGTGAATATCAATGATGCGGTTGACGCAGAGGTTCGGCTATTCGATCGGCTGTACATGGCTGAACGCCCGGGCAAAAAAACTGGTGATCATCTCGATGACATCAACCCCGATTCATTGAAGATTGTGAGTCAAGCAAAGATCGAGCCCGCCCTCCTTGACCCACAAGGGGAACCAGTCTGGGAAGATGGAATCAGAAGATTCCAGTTCGAGCGAACAGGATATTTTTGCGTCGATCTAGATTCGACCCCGCAAAACCCAGTGTTCAACAGAACCGCGTCCTTGCGAGACTCGTGGATCAAGAAGTCATAAATCTGAAAAATCAGCGTTTCAATGAAATTACGCCAGATTTTGAAAAACAGACGGGAATCGTCTGTTTTTTTGTTTGGGTATTTTGCCCCACAGGGTAAAATTGTTTCACACATTCAAGAATCGCTGATTTTAAGCAAACAGAGAGATCAGTCGTTCATTGACAGTTCGACGGTTTATTCGGGAAAGGGACACAGATGAAAAAGAGCGTAAAAATAGGGATGGGACTCGTTTCGGTTTGCACAATGCTCGCACACGCGGGGGGGACAACAAGCTGGTTAAATCCGGTCGATGGTGACTGGAATGTCGGGGTGAACTGGAACACGGGGATAGTTCCAGGTATAGGAAACGCGGTCACACTCGGGCACGCAGGTGCATACACCGTGACATCACCCGCGTCGCAATCAATGGAATCGTTGATGATTTCAAATCCATCGGTTCAACTCAATACAGGCAACGCGACCACAACCGCAATCGCGGGTGATGTTCTCAATAACGGATTGGTAGTAGTTAACTTCACAAGCAATATCTCATCGACCACACTTCGCTTTGATGCCAACTCGATGCTCTCTGGATCAGGATCTATCCTGCTCAATGCACCGACCTCTCGAGCTCAAATTTTAACAGGCACTGGAGTTACATTCACTCAAGCAAGCGGACACACAATACATGGGCAAGGACAGATCAGAGGGGCGATGATCAATAATGGCACGGTATCATCAGACTCCGGAATATCGATGACATTGCTTGCTGATGACAAAGTAAATAACAACATCATTGAATCGACCAACGGTTCAAACTTGATTGTAACAGGAGTCGCAATCTCGCAAGGTCTCGCAGGTATTATCCGCTCAGAAGGGGCAGGCTCGCGCGTGTCTCTCACAAACTCTACGATTATGGGCGGAACACTCGATACCACAGCCGGCGGCGATATCTCGTTTACTGGGTCTGGCGTGGTGAACGGTATAAGTAATGAAGGTTCGCTTGATGTAGAAAACGCAGTAACCCTCTCGGTATCAAACTCACTCAATAACAACGGCACCATTACGATCAACCCGACTGGAAACATCTCTGCGACGCAGTTGATTTTCCTCGATTCGATGACAGTGACCGGCGACGGGACATTTTTGCTCGCAGCACCGAGTACACGGGCACGAATTCAGACTGCAGTTGGAGAGACTGTCACGATGAATCCGATGCTCACGATCCGTGGGGAGGGACGGATCGAGGCAAGCATGGTCAATAACGGCTTGATCAGTTCAGATACCGTTGAAATTCTGATGATCAACAACGATAAAACCAACAATGCAGTTATGGAAGCCATCAATGGGGCGGTCATGGAGTTCAACGGCATAACCACCACCCAAGGCGCGGCAGGTGTAATCCAAGCAGACGGTATTGGATCGCAGGTTGAAGTCAGAGGCTCAACGATTATCGGCGGATCACTTGATTCCTTCAATGGGGCGGATGTCTCGATTGACACCTCAAGCACCCTCGATTCGGTAGATGTTTCTGGTGATCTCAATGTTCAGAATGCGGTCACACTTTCAATTGAGAATGATTTAGCCAACAATGGAACGATCACGATCAATCCTACAGGCAATATCTCGGCGACCCAGATCATATTTAACGATTCAATGACAGTGGGTGGTTCGGGTGAAATCGTGTTGGCATCTCCGAGTACGCGTGCTCGGATTCTGACAAGCGATGGTGCAGTAGTCACGATGCCTGCAACGCAGACAATCCGGGGCTTTGGACGAATCGAAGCAGAAATGGTCAATAATGGGCTGATCAGTGCAGATGCAGGCGAGATCCTTTTGTCTACAAATCCAAAGACGAACAACGCAACAATCGAAGCAATCAACGCATCAATCATCGAGGTCACTGGGATCACCATCGATCAAAGCGGAGGCGGAATACTCGTTGCAAACGATCCGGGTTCACAAATTGAACTACTCGGAACAACAATCATCGGCGGCACACTCTCAGCGGTGCCGGGTGCTGATGTTACAATCGATTCATCGAGTACGATCGATGGTGTTTCCATCACAGGACAGGTAAATGTCCAGAATGCCCAAACACTCACGGTTGCCACATCGCTCTCGTATAATGGTGTTATCGATGTGAATCCGACAGGTAACATTTCAAGCACTCAAATCCATTTCAATGATTCGATGACAGTCATAGGCAGTGGTTCAATCAAACTGAGTGCACCGAATACCCGCGCTCGAATCGAGACAGCGGCAGATAAAACCGTAACGATGAGCAGCACGCACACGATTCATGGCCAAGGTGCAATCGAAGCATCCATGATCAACAACGGGATGATCGTCTCGGATGTAATCGGTGGTGAAATTATCATGAACATCAATCCGAAAACCAACAATGGAGTTATTCAGGCAAACAACGACTCCACCTTGGAATTCAACGGCATTACGATGACGCAAGGTCCAAGTGGGCAGATCATCGCCGACGGCGCTGGATCGGAGATTGAGTTGCGCGGGGCAACCATGTCAGGGGGGTTCCTTTCAACGATCAATGGTGCGGATGTTTCAGTAGATTCGGCCAGTGTTCTTGATGGAGTGAACTTCTCAGGGCTACTCAACATTCCGAACGGATCAACACTTGGGATTACCTTTGGCACCCTCAATAACGGATTGATCGTGGTCAATGAGACGGCAAATATCAGTGGTACACAACTCCGCTGGGATGAGGAAATGATTCTTGGTGGGACTGGCACGATCAGACTCACCGCTCCTGGTGCTCGAGCAAGACTTGCTCCTGGGGTTGGTGTGACGCAAGGCGGGATTGGTTCAGAACAACGCTTAGAAGGAGTTGGGCAAATCGCAATTGATTTGATTAACGACGGGACCATCGCTCCTGGACTCAGCATTGGCACCATGACTGCGACCCAGCCGATCTTCTTTTCAGGAGTATCAAACTTTGAAGCAGAAGTGAACGGATCAACAAGTGACCTGCTTGACAACTCATCAACCATCGAGCTTCACGGAAATCTTGATATCCAGTTTGTTGATGGATTCAATCCAGCAGGTTTCTGGGTACGCACCGTCATGGAGGCGAGTGATATCACGGGCAAGTTTGATTCTGTTTCAGCACCCGCAGCGCCATCCGGCCTTGTTACTCGGGTGGTCAATACCGGGACTGAACTTCTTATTGGGCAGACTTGTCAGGCAGACTTGAACCTTGATGGTGGATTGAACTTCTTTGATGTTTCGCAGTTCCTTTCTGATTTCGCTGCGGAGAACGAAGAAGCGGATCTCAATAACGATGGATCATTCAACTTCTTTGATGTTTCGGTGTTCCTCTCAAACTTCTCAACTTGTTCACCATAAGAAAGTTGAAAACGAATAAGCAATCAGCACCCTCGCTTGCGGGGGTGTTTTTTTATGGGTTGCGCGGAAAGGATCTTGCTTATTGGCTCAAAATGAGAGGATTGGCGAGCGAGTTGGCGATAGACTTGGAGCCATGATATATCCCGCTAATCCATTGCCCGCACAGTTTGTTGATCGTGTTCGCCCAAAGCTCGCGGGTCAGCGTGTCTGTGTGACCGGGGGCGCTGGATTCATCGGCGGACACATCATCGATGCATTGATTGCGATGGACGCGTTGGTCACAGTCATCGACGATCTCTCAAACTCATCGGTGGGACATATCGCATCGGTGATAGATCAAGCGCCCGATCGCATCCAGTTCATCCAGAGCAGCATCCTCGACCCCAAGGCATTAGCATCCGCGATGGAAGGCTCGCAAGCCGTATTCCATCTCGCGGCATTGGGTTCTGTGCCCAAATCAGTCGAGGACCCCGCGAGGACATGGGTGGTGAACGCAACAGGCACGATGCGCGTCCTGATGGCTGCCAAAGAAGCAGGGGTGCAAAGGGTGGTCTATTCCGCTTCATCAAGCGCCTACGGCAACAACCCAGAACTCCCCAAAGTCGAATCCATGGCGCCAGAACCCGAATCCCCATATGCAGCAGCAAAGTATGGCGGCGAATCACTCATCCGCACCTGGGCAGCCTGCTATGGGATCGATGCGATCTCATTGCGGTATTTCAATATCTTCGGTACCCGTCAAGCAGCAGATTCTGCATACGCGGCGGTGATCCCCGCGTTTGTAACCAAGTTCCTTCGCAATGAATCGCCAACGATTTTCGGGGACGGCGAGCAAACCCGCGATTTTACACATGTATCCAATGCGGTTGCTGCAAACTTGCTCGCTGCGAGCGCAGAACAACAACTCGGTGGGCAGGTCGTCAATGTCGGCGCAGGTGTCCGAACATCAGTCAATCAACTCGCTCAGATGATCGCGAAGATCTTGGGCAAAGAAGACATCAAAGTGAACTACGCACCCGAACGCGTCGGGGAAGTCCGTGATTCGGTTTCAAGTATCGATCGTGCAAAGGAAGTCATCGGGTATGAATCTATGACATCGCTTGAAGTCGGGCTTGAAGAAACCGTGAACTGGTACGCCGATCAATGGAAGCGTACGAACGACCAAGGGGACAACTGATGGGACGCTTGATTGGGTGTATCTGTGATTTCATCGGTGGCCTCTGGGTGCTGGTCTCGTTGGCATGGATCTCAAGATTCAGGTTTTCGAGCAGCTATTGGACTTGGCGCAAACAAACCGCATTCCCAACGAATGATCCTCAGCGTGGTCGTTTTCCGGTGATTCGATTGACCCTGGACTATGCTCAGTGGGCGTGGCGTCTGAGGCGCTTGCGCTAATTTTGCCGAGAACACGGTTCTTTTGCTACAATCAGGGTATTTGTTCTGTTTTCCTGTGACCCAAGGGTCAAGAAGTCGATGCCCAGATGCCGATTTTATACTTTACCCCAAGCAGTTCTTGTTTTGCTAGACTATGTGGGTATATTCCTTAGAGAGACATCAACTCCCCGGAGCTTTCCGATATGAGCCAGAACACCGCCAGCAACTCAAACAGCAGCTTCTCACACGCATTCCTCCCAGGATTGATCCTCGGATTGATCATCGGCGCGGTCGCAGGAGCATTCTTGCCGGACTGGCTTGGTGGATCAAAGCTCTCCGCACTCGATAAGAACGGCGGAGCAATCACCCAACCCGCTCCATACGAAGGGGTTGACCCGTCAACCTTGACCGATGAGCAGATCCAGCAAGAAATCGATGATGCAGCGAAAAAAGCAGCTGAAACGATTGATGACGCGATCGATGATGCCGCATCGGAAATCCCGACCGAGTTACCAACCGACGGCTGATCAAGCGTTCCGTTTCATTCATATTTGATCTCTCCGCATGCTACCATTCACGCAATGGTTGATGACGCACGCATACTCATAGCTCAACATGCACAAACCGCCCAACTGATGGGGGTGGATTTTCTGCCTTTGGGAACTATCCCAGAATCAATGGTTCAATCTGCACCAGTTCCTGCACAGGAACCCGTGCAAGACGCAGGACATGATTCAGCCCCTAATGCAGGCAAGCAAGTTCGTGCTCAGCCGGAGTTTAAGTCAACGGCCAACTCGAGGGGTAAGTCAAAAACTCAACCCGAAGCGCAGGGTGTAACAGGATTAGAAGATTCGCCTCCGATTGGTGCGTCAGAACTCCGTGCAAGCTATGAACACGCAGATGGTCAAGGCGCACAACTCGACGCGCTGCTCGCCAAGTATGAGCTCGAAGCGCCGCACAAAGCGTTTGGTTCGTCGTTCAACAAGATTGTCTTCGGTGAGGGCGATCCCAATGCGGACTTAATGTTTATTGGTGAAGCGCCGGGCGCCGATGAGGACAAGGTTGGGAAACCGTTTGTTGGGCGTGCGGGTCAACTGCTCGAAAAAATGATCGTCGCGATGGGGTTCTCTCGTGAATCTGTATACATCTGCAATGTGCTCAAGACTCGTCCTGACGGAAACGCAACACCGACTTCGCATGAGAGTGCGGTATGCGCACCGTATTTGTATGAACAGATCCGCATTGTTCAGCCTCGGGTCATCGTGACATTGGGTTTACCTGCATCACACCTGTTGTTGCAATCAAACAAACCGATGCGAGCGATCCGCGGAAACTGGCATGATTTACACACACTTGACGGCGAGAAACAGGGCAGCACACAGATCATGCCCACCTATCACCCCGCGTACCTCTTGCGATCGTACACGCAGGCAAACCGCCAGGCAGTATGGTCCGATCTTCAGCAAGTGGTGAGCAAGCTCGGAGCATGATTTGTGGGGAAAATACCTGACAAATCAAGCATCTATCCGATGGATTGCATCATGCTGCAACTTAGATTGCTGCAATCGGAATAAAAAGTGTGTGATTCTGAATCACTATGGAACCGTTGGTTCGTGCGTGCGAACCTTTCAGTGATGACGACAAAAAGAGCGGCGGTTCTCTCGCTCTTTCAAACGGTTGGAACAGACTCATTTTTCCAACTTTGAAATTTTTTATACAACGATCTCTTATTAGATCATTCAAAACGCATGCATTTTGCCTGTGTTGCATCGCTTTTAGCGATCGCGTTGAACCTATCGGGCTCGACTGACGAATAGTGAATGCGTGAATCAATCAAGACCCCCACGAGACTCGGCGTTCGGCTTTACAGCTGGATGCCGGGTTTTTTTATGCACACTTTCTGAATCAATGTGTAGCGATAAAAAACGCCTGCGAATCGCAGGCGTGGTGATGATTTGTGGAGTGAACTTAATTATGGCCCGTCATGGTTCATCATGTCATCCATGCTGTCCATCGCATCGTCGACGGCGTCTTCTGCTGCATCCATTGCATCATCGATGAAGTTGTTGAAGTTAATTTCGGTTGTTGGATCGATCTTCTCAATCTTTGTGATTTCCCATGCGGGTCCTGATGCGCTGCCCCAGTTGACCTGGAAGGTGAACTTGATTTTGTCACCGATCGCGAGTCCATCGGTGTTGGTTTCTGTTGAGAGTGGGAAAGGCATCACCATTGATTGCATGCCTGAGATGCCCGCAGCATTCACATGCACAATGCCGTCTTTGGCTTTGAAGTCGGGGATCTGCTCGTGGTGAATTTTGAGCTCGGTGCTTGGGTCGCCTTCGATCGGTAGGGACATGATTTGTCCCAAGATGTCTGGGTAAACATCAGGAGTTGCCTGTGCGGTTGGTGCATCTGAATCATGTGCATGATCGTGCCCATGATCTGAGTCATGTCCGTCATGATCGTGTGCATGGGAATCATCGGTTGAAGGATCAGATGCGCCGTTGCATCCCACAAGCGCAGTGCCCATCGCCAATGAGAGGATGGTTGCAGCAACAAACTTGGTCGTTGTTGAGTTGGTCATGGTTACTCTTTCTATATATCTGCTTTGTATTGGTTGATACGCACGCATTGACTGTGCATTACTCTGTACTGCGTGATGGTATGCTTGGTTCTTTGTGGATAAATGAAAAACCTGATCTACAAGGTGCAGATCAGGTCGGATTACTTATCAAGATTCAATCATCAGGATTCTATCGATGTGCGGCACACAGACAGGCGAGATTAGCTCTTCGCGAGTGTCAGGTACTGTTGCACGGACGAGAGATCCGGAGTGATGTCGTGCGTGAAACGCATTGACCACTGTGAACCTTGCTCGCACATTGCGATCTTCGCAGCACGCTCGCGTGAGTACCAAAGGCGTCCGCCTCGAACATATGCGTGCATCCGCTGACGACGCATGCGCTGAGCGCGTGCGAGGCTTCGCTTGATATCCGGGTCACGGCGCATCATGCGGGTGATGGTATCGCGTGCTGCTTTGTTGTTTGGAACTTTATCAATGGTGCAGTTGATGGTGTCGCCTGCGTTTAATGTGTCAATCATGACCCGGTCCTTTGCATACTTCTGAAATCCGATCTCCACCAAGTGGATCGGGACGACAAGTTTAGCACCCCAAACCATTTGGTCTACCCTCGGAGCTACACTACTGTACGCAACTTGAATTCCATGAAGAGTTTCCGTTCAGGAGAAGCGATGTCCAGCGACCAATCAGACCATACACCAGACAACTCGTCCGATAACCCAACACCGCCCGCAGCACCGGTATTTGATCCAAATGCGGAGCACCAGAATCGACCAAAGCTCAGAAAAATCAGGGGGGTGCCAGTGCCGGTAAACGGCCCTGATGGTCAAAAAATGACGATGCTCGGCCTTGCAGATGCCCAGCAGATCTCCCAGAAAATGGTTGTGACACACCCCGCATTCCAAGCGATACTACCAATAATGGATGGTGTACGGGATTTAGATCAGATCGTAAGTGAGACAGGCAAGGGACTTACGCGTCAAATGCTTGAGCAACTCGTTGCTCAACTCGATGAAGCAGGTCTGTTGTTTGGTCCAGTATTTGATGGAATTATTGGAAAACTCCGAGCACAGTTCGATGACTCCGACATCTTGCCTCCAGGTTCGACCGCTCAACTCGCGGATATGCTCGTCATGAAAGCAATCGGGGAAGACGCGACCGAGGAACAAAAAATTGAAATGGGCGGCGCAGAGCTCAAAAAACAGTTTGATTTGTGGATCGATGAAGCACTTAAAAATGCGGACAGCACAAGCTTCGACACCCTCCCAGACGCGATCGTGGTCCCACATATCGATTACATCCGAGGCTGGATGAACTATGGGCATGTCTACGGCCGACTCCGCGTTGTTGATCGTCCAGATCGGGTGGTCATCCTGGGTACCAACCACTTTGGACAATCAACGGGTGTCTGTGGGTGCAATAAGGGCTATGAATCGCCAATTGGTACTTGCCCGCTCGATACTGAACTGCTCGATGCTTTGAAAGCAGAACTTGGTACTCAAAACAGCGAGAAAATGCTCGAAAACCGGTATGACCATGAGAATGAGCATTCCATCGAACTGCATATCCCATGGATTCAGCATGTCTTCGGCGCTGATGACAATGGGGGGTATCCAAAGGTCTTTGGTGCGCTGATCCATGACCCAACTGTAAACAACGGCGAATCTTACGACGATAACGGGCTCGGACTCGAACCCTTCGTAGAAGCGCTCAAAGCAGCAGTTGCGAAGATGCCAGGCAAAACGCTCGTCGTCAGTTCAGCGGATCTGAGCCATGTAGGTCCAGCATTTGGCGATCAACAAGCATTGGCGGGTGATTCGGAAGAGGCAGGCGCCTTCAGAACCCAGGTTGCAACGCATGATCAAGAGATGCTCAAACTGATTGTTGAGAACAAGATGGATGATCTGATCGGTTCGATGGCGTGGCAGCAGAACCCGACCCGATGGTGTTCGATTGGCAATATCGCTGCGATGTTGCGGGTTGTAGAACCGGGAACGACGGATTTGCTCAACTATGCAGCTGCGATGGACCCGCAAGGAACGACATTCGTTTCGTCTGCTGCACTCGCGCTCTATAAGTAGTTCGCACACACGGTAAAGTTGTCGTGGTTGTGTCTGTGATTTATGTCACGGGTATGTCACAACCATGTTGGTCAAAGGAACACCGCGATCAAATAGCCGTATTATGTGCAGAGGCGGTATGAAATGAATACCATTGCCTTCCCTGGATAATCATGTGAGCGATTGATGCGCTTGTGCCCGGGGAGTTCGATTCGGAGATAATGCAGATACTGGAGGTATCATGGCTTCGTCAAATATATGTTGGGGCATCGAAATGGGCTTTGGTGCGATTAAAGCACTCAAGCTCGAAAACGATGGATCTGGAATGAAAGTGCTCGATTTTGCAGTGATCAATCACTCAAAGGTGCTTTCAACCCCTGAGCTTGATCAGACCGATGCGATGCGTGTTGCATTAGGTACCCTGGTGAGTCAGCACGATCTGAGCAATGCTCGGATCGCGGTTTCTCTACCAGGTCACCAGAGCTTTGCTCGCTTTGCCAAGTTGCCCCCGGTTGAACCCAAAAAGGTTCCCGATATCGTAAAGTTCGAAGCTGTCCAGCAAATCCCGTTCCCACTCGAAGAAGTAGAATGGGACTACCAGACATTCGTTTCACCTGATTCACCTGATATCGAAGTTGGTATCTTTGCGGTGACTCGTCAACGGATCATGGAACAACTCTCCATGCTCGGCGATGTTGGGCTCACCCCCGATCAGGTGACACTCTCACCGATCGCTGCGTACAACTCGTTGGCGGTCGATTTTGGTTTCACAAACGACACCCCAGGCACCATCATCCTTGATGTGGGTACTGTTGCGACAGACATGATTATCGCAGAAGCGGGTCGGGTCTGGGTGCGTACCTTCCCGATCGGTGGGCACCAGTTCACCGAAGCGTTGGTCAGTGCATTCAAACTCAGTTATTCCAAAGCAGAGAAACTCAAACGCGAAGCAGAGCAATCAAAGCATGCTCGTCATGTCTTCCAAGCAATGCGTCCGGTGTTCTCTGATATTGTGCAGGAAATCCAACGCTCGATTGGTTTCTATGAGTCTGTGCATCCAGATGCGGATCTCAAGCGATTAATCGGTCTTGGATCGACCTTCCGTTTGCCAGGCCTCCGCAAGTACCTCAAGCAACAGTTGCAACTCGATGTGTATCGACTTGAGCAGTTTAAGAAACTCTCGGTTGATGGTCCGCGTGCGGGTGAGTTCCAAGCAGCGAGCTTCAACCTTGCGACCGCATACGGGTGTGTGCTTCAATCGTTCAATCATGCACCGATGCAGGCGAACCTGATGCCTGTGCAGGTAATAAAAACCGCGATGTGGAAAAAGAAGGTGCCGTACTTCGCTGCTGCTGCAGGGTTGGCTGCTGCCACCGCGGGCGCGATGTTTATCCGTCCATTGATGGACTCCACCGCGTTCGCCGCGGCAGATAAACCTCCCGTTCTCGAGCAAGTTGCGCGTGAAGCAAGCTTGCTCACCACCGAGGCTGAAGAGGCTGGCGTGACATCAAGCGCGTCTTCGAAACTCGAAGGCGCAGGGATAGTTGGATTGCTTGACAGCCGAGAGTTGTACGGTCAAATCCTTGAAGACGCATCATTGTTGATGACCAAGGTCACACAAAGCGCGTTGACTGCTGCGGAAACTGATGAGCGATTGGCAGAATCATTTGAAGATGCTGAACCATTCAAGTTTATGGGATTGTCGACCGAGTTTAAATCATCCGGTGATGTCCAACTCAGCGGAAACACTGGGCGCGGCGGGCGAAACCCGGTCGGGTCAAACAACTCGGGTGTTGATCCGGTACTCGCAGAAATTTCCGCATTGCGTCGTATCGAAGTCAAAGCACAGTTTGAAGTGCCTTTGGATGATGTGAGTGTCTTTATGCTTGATCATGTGGATTCGATCCTTCGCAATGGCATTACCCGTGATGGGTTGCCTTACGAGATTGTGGTTTCGCGTGCCGAACCTTGGGAAGTTTCAGGCGGAACAAGCGGGCGTGGTGGGGCGACGAACTTTGTGACAATTCCTGGTCCGAATGCTGCGGGACAGAGCAGCTCACTCAACTCGCTCGCGCCGATTCCAAAGCCGAGCGCCGCGGTTGTCTCTCCAACTGGTGTCGTAGGCGGACCTGCAAGTAAAAAATCAACTGTTGTACTGACTTGGTACGCGGTTCTTGATCCGATGGTGAGAACTACAGAGAATGGAGATGACTAATGGGTAAGGTCATAGGATTTATCAAGGGTAATCTCGTAATCGTGATCTCGGTTGTGTTGATTCTCGCGTTCTTGCCGACTGGGTATGTGTTTGCGGACAAGTGGAACACGAAAGTTCGTGAAGAAGCAGACGCAGCATACAAGAAAGAAAAACGAGCGCTCACATCGAAGGGGACCATTGAGTATTCAGTCCCCGCGGTGTTGACCAGTGAGCGTGACTTGTCAGAGTCACGGGCGCCAAACCGGATTGTGACGGAGTACTATCTCGAACGTAAAGCCGAGCGGGAAGCACAGGTCGAAGAGGTGGTCGAGCGTGGAACCTTGTTCAATCAAGGGGATCATGAAGAACTGGTCCCGGGTATTTTGCCCAAGTCACCCGATGACCTGACGCTCAAGCGTTTGGGACGCACGATGGCAGAAGCAATCGTGGGCACAACCGCGACGCCTTCGGTCTATCAGCGCAAGCTTCAGAGACTCAATGCGGGATCACCGCCTGATCCAAAGATCCTTGAATCAATATTGAATGAGTTCAAGAAGAATCAAGAGCAGCGTTACATGGACGCAGATGCAGCAGGCAAGGTCGGCACTGCACAAGCAGAAGAACTCAACAAATCACTTATATCGCGCCGACTCGGTGAGTACATCGGGCAATCAGACGCATTGACTTTTTATTGTTCAACCAACGCGTTTGTCAGTGGGGGGACAAAGGCTCCAGCAGGGGGACGGTCTGGTTCAAGTGCGATGATGGAGAATTCAGAGATTCCTGCAAGTGTTCCCCGTGTGAGCTCGATCGATGAACCGATGGTGTTTAACTGGCTTTGGGATTACTGGGTCATCTCTGATGTCCTTGATGCGGTCTCATTGACCAATACAGATCCCCAGTCCGGTGCGATGGCGGTCCCCTCAGCGCCGATCAAGAGTGTTGAGCGGATCCGAATCTCTCAGTTGAAGTTGGCTGAAGAGACAACACCAGGCGCATCGTCACGCAATACGGGCGCTGAACCCAAGCAATCCCTGACCGGGCGAATCGGTGGGGTGCCTGGGAGTGCCTACGACATCCGAACCATCGAGGTTGTAATTGTTGCAGCATCGAAGGATCTACCAAAGTTTATTGATGCCCTTGGGAAAACCAACTACATGACCGTAATCGATCTTGATATCGATGATGTCGATGTTTGGAATGATCTTGAGCAAGGTTTCTATTACGGCGAGGATCATGTGGTCCGTGCTCGTGTCCAGATCGAGAGTGTTTGGCTCAGATCTTGGATGGTTCCACTCATGCCTGACCAGGTGAAACAAGCGCTCGGCGTTCCCGTTGCTGGCGCAGGCTTTGATGGATAACAAAGCAGAAGGAATAATTCCCTCCTGTGTTTGAACTCGTCGGACTTGAACTGACTCTATAGATTGAAATGAGATTGATATGAAACTTAAAGGCGTCAACCCAATCGAGCAGCACATTGAAAAAATCGTGCTCATGGTTATGCTTGTCTTGCTTCTCGCGGTGCTTGCGATGCAGTTTGTATCGCGACCAAATGATATTGATTTGGGGGATCGGAGCGTTTCCCCCGATCAGGTTTACACAGTGCTTGAAGGCGAAGCAAGCCGTCTAGATGGTCAACTCAAGAACCAGAACCCTTCATTGCCAGAGATCAACGAAGTTGATCTGGTTCAACGATACAACGATGCGTTTGCCAACGCGTCAGGTGGTCGGGTTGAGCTCACCGCAGCACTAGGTAGTGGTATTGATATCACTGATATCGGAGTTGTGGTTCATGACGGCGATCGTGGATCGAAAGGGCCGGTCAACGCACTCGCGGTGCCTGTCACCTCACAACCTGTTGCTGCATCACAATGGTCAACACTCGATCCATACGCAATAGAACTCGTTCCTGAGTATCAGAAATATGTTCCAAGCGTTCAACCATTTGATTTTCCATCTGTTTCAGTCGAAGCAACTTTCAGCGGCACCGATCTCAAGTCAGTCCTCCTAGGGAGTGGGAATGTCGATAACGCAATCCCTAAGCGGTTCTGGTCGACCGGGATCGCGATTTTAGGTTTTGATGCAGAGCGTCAGAAACTAATGCCTGATGGGTCATGGGGTGCGAGTGAACCAGTAGTTCGTCCGCCGCACACACCGATGCCGACAGTAGCGATTCATAAAGAAGCAGGTCTCTTTGAACTGACCGATCTGGTCAAGAAGGCAGAAGGGGTTGCTTCAGAAATCGTCCGTCCGATGTTCCCCCCAACGATCGCGGGTACCCCATGGACCCCTCCAAGCGAACGAGGCGCAAGTGCAGATGATTCAGAAGCGGTTGCGATCGCTCGGGCTGAACGGCTGCTGAAAAGATCCGAAGAAGAACTTGTTAAACTGAATGAAGCAAACAAGCGCAATGCAAGCCGAATCGCACGCACCGAAAAACGAATTCAAGAACTCAAAGATCAACTCAAGGATTTAGGTGTCAATCCAGAAGATACTGGCACAAGTCGTACCCGAACTACTGCTGCGGATCAGATATCCATCCTTGATAAAGAATCAGTCGCACTCTGGATACACGATCTTGGAGTCGATGCGGGCGCAACCTATCGATATCGCACACGAGTTGTCGTCAATAACCCGCTTTTCCGCAAAGGCGGCGAGCTCGACCCCGATGACGCTGCTCAACAAGCGATGACCCTCAACGCGTTTGCGCGTGGAGAATGGTCCTCATGGTCAGACTCAGTTGTTGTGGGTGCAGAAGAATACTTCTTTGTGACCAAAGCAGAGACGGGATCACGGATTTCTGGTTCAGAACCAAAGGCAACGCTCGAAATGTACAAGATGTACTACGGGCACTATCGTCGATCAACATTCTCCGCTGCTCCTGGTGATGAGCTGGCAACCACGGTCCGTATGTCTGGTAGCCTGCTGATGTTCGATACAGCAACGATCAAGGCTGATGACGCTGCAAAGGCTATCGAAGCGATCGCAGGGGATGAGCCTTCTACAAAGCTCCCAGTTGGCATTACAGAGCTCTCTAATCGAATCACCATCGATTTAGGGGCATTTGTGCTTGATGTATATGAAGGACAGAGTGAAGTTGAAAACGAACTCGGGCAAACTACTGTACCGATGCAAGTCATTCTAAGAGATACGGACGGACGAGTGATTGTCCGGACTGATTTGAGCGATAAAGGATCCCCTGCGTACGCATTGGCAACTCAATCCGCATCAGATGCGTCTGGAAGTATGCTTCGTGCACCAGGTGAGCCTGCCAAGTCGCCAGCAGCCGAGCTTTTCAAAAAGCCAGCCCCATAATCACAAAGACTTAAAAGAAAAATGTACCGGTCAATCTTGCCAGTTGTGGAAAGCGCAAAGTAAGCCGAATGAATCGAAAAGGCCCCTCAAGCATGTGTTTGAGGGGCTTTTTGATGGGTACATGCGTTTCGATGAGGTGGTAAGTGGTCATGAATTGCGCGGGGGTTGACAGGCGGGAGGAAATGATGTAAAGAATTGTGAGATAAGGAGCTGAATTCTTAGCAAAGCAATTTGACGATGTGTTTTTGCTGCCTATCATCTCCCCGCGTCTAAATGACGCAAACGAAACTCAGCCAGCTGGCCTGGTTGAGATTCAGCATCTTTGACAAGTGGATTACGACGAGCGGAACTCAGATGACCGTGCTTCAAAGGAGGCACGGGAATGACTTGTAAAAGTTGTTCATCAGGCTGAGTTCGGCAAATATACTAACTGAGAAATTCTCAAGATGCGTCTGAAATGGTGCTTGTGAGTTTGTGTATTCAAACTGATAAGTCGATAGACCTTACCGGCAGGTAAGGGAGGTCGTAAAGAAATGTTCGAGTTGTTGTTGATCTTCGGATCGGCATCAGGTCGGATTGATCAAACCACGAAGGGCATACGGTGGATGACTTGGCGTCAAGAGGCGATGAAGGACGTTGGAACCTGCGAAAAGCTATAGGGAGCCGGTAACCAGGCTGTGATCTATAGATGTCCGAATGGGGAAACCCACCCGCAAGGGTATCGTACACTGAATGCATAGGTGTGCGAGGCAAACCTGGGGAACTGAAACATCTAAGTACCCAGAGGAAAGGAAAGCAATATGCGACTCCGTAAGTAGCGGCGAGCGAAATCGGATAGCGGTGAACCCTGTGAATATGTTGGAATGCATAACCAAAGACGGTGAAAGTCCGGTAGCAGAATGTAGCCGCTCAGCCCTCGAGTAGGCTCGGGCTCGTGGAACCCGGGTTGAACATGGGAGGTCCACCTCCCAAGGCTAAGTACTCCTTGACGACCGATAGCGAAACAGTAAGGTGACTGAATGTTTAAAAGTACCCCTATTAGGGGGGTGAAATAGTACCTGAAACCGTATGCCTACAAGCGGTCGGAGCCCTACGGGGTGACGGCGTGCTTTTTGCATAATGAGCCCGCGAGTTAGTCTCTGTGGTGAGCTTAAGGCCTAACGGGCCGGAGGCGGAGCGAAAGCGAGTCTGAATAGGGCGTTTAATCGCAGGGGCTAGACACGAAACCCGTGTGATCTACCCATGGTCAGGGTGAAGGTGGGGTAAAACCTGCTGGAGGCCCGAACCCATCAACGTTGAAAAGTTGTGGGATGAACTGTGGGGAGGGGTCAAAGTCCAATCAAACCGGGAGATAGCTTGTTCTCACCGAAATAACTTTAGGGTTAGCCTCAGGAGGCAACTATTGGGGGTAGAGCTACTGGATGGAAGGCGGGCCCGCCTAGGGTACCTCTTCCAACCAAACTCCGAATACCAATAGCCAAGTCCTGGGAGATAGACTGCGAGTGAAAATATCCGTAGTCAAAAGGAGAATAATCCAGATCGCCAGCTAAGGTCCCCAAATCATACTCAGTTCTTAAGGAAGTCAGATTGCCGTGACAACCAGGATGTTGGCTTAGAAGCAGCCATCATTTAAAGAGTGCGTAACTGCTCACTGGTCGAGGAATTTGGCGCCGATAATGATCGGGAATAAGTATGATACCGAAGCTGCGGACTTCGTAAGAAGTGGTAGGTGAGCGTTCCATTCAGCGTTGAAGGTTATCCGAAAGGGTTGCTGGAGCGTATGGAAGTGAATATGCGGGCTTGAGTAACGATAAAAAAGGTGAGAATCCTTTTCGCCGTAAGTCTAAGGTTTCCTGGGGAAGGTAAATCCGCCCAGGGTTAGCCGGGTCCTAAGGCGAGGCCGAAAGGCGTAGTCGATGGAAAGCAGGTTAATATTCCTGCGCACATACAAAGATCAAAGCATAGTGCGGATCGATAAGCTCACCAGGACTGTTAGACGTCCAGGCCTTCGGGCCGTTGGTGGGGGATTTGGTTCCTAGAAAAGCTATGTGGGCGATGTATGTCTCGTACTAAAACTGACACAGGTAGACGAGGCGAATAGCCTCAGGCGCTCGAGAGAATGGTCGTGAAGGAATTAGGCAAATTAACTCCGTAAGTTCGCGATAAGGAGGCCCTTCGGGGCGCAGAGAAAAGGCCCTGGCAACTGTTTATCAAAAACACAGCACTGTGCTAACTCGCAAGAGGATGTATACAGTGTGACGCTTGCCCAATGCCCGAATGTCACGGAAGCAGGTTAGCTTTATGCGAAGCTTGTAACCTAAGCACGGGTCAATGGCGGCCGTAACTATGACGGTCCTAAGGTAGCGAAGTTCCTTGTCGGGTAAGTTCCGACGCGCATGAATAGCGTAATGACTGGGGCACTGTCTCCACGACCAACTCGGTGAAATAGTAGTGGCGGTGAAGATGCCGCCTACCCGCAGCAAGACGGAAAGACCCCGTGAACCTTTACTGCAGGCTCATATTGGTAACGAGCACATGATGTGCAGGATAAGTGGGAGGCTTTGAAGCGAGCATTCAGGTGCTTGTGGAGCCGTTGTTGAGATACCACTCTTCTTGAGTTTGTTGCCTAACCCTGATTCCCGTGAAGCCGGGCAGGGAACAGTGTGTGTCGGGTAGTTTGACTGGGGCGGTCTCCTCCTAAAGAGTAACGGAGGAGCGCAAAGGT
>CAXBJM010000009.1:0-75996 GCA_963976235.1 uncultured bacterium | reverse complement strand
TATATTTACTGGTTTCACCGAGCGCACTGCGGAGTAAATCTCGCAGCACATCGTTTTCCGCTTTTCTGAAGTGTTCGAGCGCACGATCTCCTGCGTTGGAGAAACTCCTGAAGAACTTCAACGGATCTTCGACTCGATAACTCAGGTAGGATTCAACGATGATCTGAAAATCATCTGCCGTCTGTACTGTCTCTGAGCGTGTTTGTACGATGCGCGTGCGCTTGTCGTACTTGGTCACACTCTCAAACGGGTAAGGCAACTTCCACTTGAATCCTGGTTCAGAGATGATCGAATCCTCGTTGGCTTTGCCAAAGCGAGTCTTCACCGCGGTCTCTGTAAACCGGACAGTGAAACTTGCACTAAAGAGCAAGATCACCGCGAGGAAGAGGACACCAAATACAGGAATCGTTAGCTTTTTGAGCTGGTTCACGACTCGTTCTCCATAGCCGCCATCGTTGGCGTAATACACAACTGTCGAAACTCCATCGTTTCGATCAGCATATTGACTTATTGCAACTCGGCGCCGGCCTCGGCATCGAACACATCTGTTCCGACCTGCTTATCTTGCAGATCAAAGCGGACCCGAAGCGATTCAAGATCGCTTGGGGTCAAATACACCCGTGATTCACGCATCGCGTCAAGCAGGGCATCAAAGTACATCTTGCTTCGGTACAAAGCAGGCGACGCGAGGTACGCTTCTTGTTGACCAAGAAGCAAACTCGCTTGACCTCGCTCGGACATATGACGAATCCAACGATTCGCACCCGCAGCGAGCACCAACTCGCCCGCTTCTCCTCCAGCTCGTTCAAGTAGTTTCTGAACATTGAGTTCCGACTCGATATAGGCTGTGGAATCACTCCCCGACGCTCGACGGATGACATCGAGTTCGATCAACTTCTCATTGATCTCTTGAGCAAGTTCGACACTCCCAGCAACCTCAGTAAGCGTTGTTGTTTGCACTTTGCGTGCGCTTTCAACGAGTGACTCTTTATTCTGTCGAGCGATGATCACCCGTTCAAATGAAGGTGCAACCCGCTTTGGAGGATGAACGCCGTTGATTCCAACGAAGAGGATTTCAATACCGGGTCCTTGCCCATCGTTGAGCTCTGCGTACGCGTTGTTGAGTCTGTCGGTGAGTTCTGCCGGCATCTCGGTTTTGTGTGTCGCGATGATCTCGTTGATCGCGAGTTCGCCGAGGTACCGGGTAACCACGCGTTGACCGATATGCTTGAGCATGGTTTCGCGTTGACCCGGTGCTGCAAACTGATCAAACAGCATCACATTACGAATAACAAAGTGAACAGGGACTTCAACCGCGACCAGAGAGAGTTCTGCAACCGATGTACTTGTAGCCTCTGTGTGATCCTCAGTGTCATCCGTCAATTTCGCTTTTTCAGGCTGAACAATGTTGAGCACTTCAACACCAGTGTGACTCTCGGTCCAAAGAATTGGCTTCGTACCTTCCGACGGTGGATTCGCTGCAAGGTTGAGCACACGCACACCTGTGGTCGTCTGTTCGGTTAACTGTCCACGACGGCTCACCACAACCGGGGTTTCATACTTGGAGAACGGCCAAGGCATTTTGACATGCAAACCGGGTCCGATGTCCCCTTCGCCACGATCGCCAAAGCTCATCAATGGTTTGCTAATCCGACCATTGGTCACGATGAGACCGCGTTCATGGGGTTCAACAACCACGAGTGTCGTCATCAACCAACCAATCCCAACACCGATCACGATAATCGTGATGATCCATCGGCTGAGCAACTGATAGAACCATGTTGAAGTGACATCAACACCAAACTGGTAGTTGACTGCTTCGCCAACATTTTCTGCGATCCGATCTGGTGCAGCGAGCAATCCGAGCAATCTCGAATCAAATGCCGGGCGAGGATCTTCACCTGGTTTGCGTGGACGATATACATCGAGGAGCAGATTCAAACCGATTTCTGCACCAAATGCGATCATGCCTGCGCCGATGATACTTGGGCTCCAGATGAGCACCTTATCAATTCCGAGGGCGAGTTCTAAGAATCCACCAACTGCAAGCACAATCCCGAAGAGCGCACTTGCAACAGATATCGCAGCACCCGCACGCAGGTTTGCCCATGCGTCGACTTTTGCCATCCCTGAAACGAATCGAGCGAAGACAAATCCGACCACCGCGAGGGTGATTCCGATCGCCAATCCCATGCCGACGAGTCTTGGGTTGAGTGTGAAGGAAACATTTGAGGTGATCCCGTTCCAAGTCTGGATCACGCGGATGCCGAACCAGATATTGACCACACCCATAATGACTGCGCCCGCAGGGACAATCCATTTATAGATAAATGCCAATCGGCGAGCAGCAACCCGTAGTTCGTCACCATTGGATTCAAAGGCACTGGCAGCAAGGACTCCTGAAACAGCAAGCTGTTCCGCTTCCATTGCTTCCATGCGTTCTCGTCGATGCTGATCGAAAACAAGCAACAACAAACCCCAAGCAATCATGCCTGTCGCAAGGAATGTTGATGCGGCCTGCGCCCCGACATTCTTTGAAAGGTTGCCGTAGATGAACACGGTCAGCGTTAAAACGAGCTGAAAAATCAGCCCGATCAGACTGATCGACGATGCTTTGCGATAAGTGAGGTAGTCGCCCTTACTCATTGAGATGGGTCTTCCTGGTAAGTGGTTCATTTTGCCGCTTATACCTCATTGTATAAGTCACGCATTCTCAAGTTCGTCATAGCCCATGAACCGAATGCACGGATCATAGAACGCACCAACAAGGTTAGGGGGTATTGTGGGCACCCCAATGCGTGGTTTCCACTCCAAACCGTTGATTCCGTGATTCCTTGTCGACCTGTCCCCACAGGTGTGTGCAACTCGGTACGCCTGCAATGGGGTCCCGGTTCAGTGTGAGCTCCCGGATTCTTAGAGTTTCTTCATTGAATCCTGAACCTAACGAACAATTGAGCGTATCAGAATGGACACCCTTATCAAGAATCTCACATGCGCAGGCGGTGCGCTGTCAAATCTTGATCCATTGCCCCTAGCATGATCCCTTCATGATAACACCGATCATCACCATTGCAGCCAACTCATTCAAGGAGAGCATCCGCCAGCCGGTGTTCTTGGTTATGTTGCTGCTCGCTGCGTTCATCCAACTGCTCAATACTTGGATCGTCGGATTCTCGATGGGCGCAAAAAATGTCCCCGGCGAAGTCTCCGGTGACAACAAACTCCTCCTCGATGTCTCAATGGGTGGGATCTTCCTCCTCGGGATCATGCTCGCAGCGTTCATCGCGACCGCTGCGATCTCCCGTGAAATAGATAACAAAACCGTCCTTACCGTCGTTTCAAAGCCCATCGGTCGACCGAGTGTTATTCTGGGCAAGTATCTCGGGATCACTTGTTCGATGCTTGTTGCGATCGGAATCATGATCGCGTTTTTACTGCTCGGTATTCGTCACGGGATCCTCACCACTGCTGCGGATGATCCGAACTATCCCGTCATCATTTTCTCTGTAAGCGCAATCTTCGGCGCCATCGCGATTGGTGCACTTGGCAACTTCATGTACGGCTGGTCGTTCGGACAAACTTCCGCATTGCTGATGCTCCCGCTCATTTGGATTGCGTATGTGCTCGCATTGTTCATCGACGAAGATTGGTCGATGATTTCCCCATCTGCGAACTTTAAGCCTCAGATCATCCTTGCGTGTTGTTGCTTAGGAATCGCGTTGCTCGTGATGACAGCACTCGCGACCGCGGTATCTACTCGACTCGGGCAAGTCCTCACGATCGCGATCTGTACAGGCGTGTTCTTGATCGGGTTGCTCTCAAATCACTGGTTCGGACGGGGAATTTACGAAAACGAACGCGTGGCGCAGGTCTCGATGACCGAATCCGCGACCCGCACTGATATCTATGATTTCCATCGTGAACTGGTATGGGAACTTGGTGCCAAGCGCGCCAACATGAGCACCGAAGAGTTTATAGAAAGCGGGCTCGACCCCCGTCAGTATGTGCAATCTCGTGAACTCCTCCGGATTGATTCTCCAGAACTCAATGAAGATCCTGCGTATAACGAAGTGATGCTTCGCAGCCCGGGTTCGATGATGCGTCTGACGCTCCTCGGACCACCAACCGCTGATCTGCAAATCGGGGACTCGATCTATTACGGCTCATCCCCGAGCGGGATCGGTTTGATCACCCCAAGATTCGAGCCTTACGACAAATCGATTGTGCCGGACAAAAATATCCGACCAGAACCTGCACTCATCATTATCGAGATAGACGACGCACACCTCGTGATCCAACAGGTTGGCAAAGAAGCGGTCCCTTTGTCAAGACCCCCAATGCCAGGTGATTCGCTGTTCATCACCCCCACTACAGTCCATAAAGCACCATTGGTGATCTGGTCAATCGTCCCAAACATGCAAGCGTTTTGGTTGCTCGATGCGGTTTCACAGAACCAACCGATTCCGGGCTCGCACATTGTTCTGGTCTTTTTCTATGGCCTGTGTCAAATCGTGGTGTTCTTATCCCTCGCCGTATTCCTCTTCCAAGGACGCGATGTGGGTTAAGCGGAAAGCTGGTTGATTTGACAACTGGTGGTCATCAAGACCATTGAACTCTGTAAATTACTGCTCATTTAAACCTGTGCCATCGCACGCGCGTATACCTTGACGCATTTCTCGGCTGCGCCGCCCCAGTTCAAGCTCCGGAGTTCGAATCGGCCGTGCTCGCGGAGTGTCTGGCTCAACGGTGGGTATCGCAGAACCGCGACGATCTTGTTGGCCATCTCATCCGTGTCCCAGAAATCGACCTTGAGCGCATGGGTCAACACTTCAGACACACCGGATTGCTTGGACACAATCACGGGTACATCGTTTCGCATCGCTTCAAGCGGCGCGATCCCGAATGGTTCAGACACGCTCGGCATGACATAACAATCCGCCATCCGGTACACCCGATCAACATCGCGCCCGCGTAAGAACCCAGTGAACAAGACCTTGTGTCCAATCCCGATCGCTGCAGCGTGCTCGATCATCCGGACCGCCATATCACCCGAACCCGCAACGACAAACTTCACACGATCTTCTTTTTCCAGCACCCGCTTTGCAGCTTCGATGAAGTACTCGGGTCCCTTTTGCATCGTGATTCGCCCAAGGAACAGCACGATCCGATCGCCTTGTTCGATCGCGGCGCCTCGTGCGGGTTGGATATTGTCTTGAGCGACGCCGTTGTACACAACATCAATCTTGTCATTACTCACGCCATAGCGTTCATTCACGATTGCTTTGGTTAATCGTGATACCGCGATCACTCGATCCGCGCCCTGCATCCCAGATCGTTCGATGTCATACACACCCTGATTGATGTGCTCACCAGAGCGATCAAACTCCGTCGCGTGGATATGACACACGAGTGGTTTGCCTGTGATTGCCTTGAGCAATAACCCCGCAGGATAGGTTAACCAATCGTGCGCATGGATCACATCAAAGCGTTCGGTCATCCCCATCGCGGCGACCAATCTCGCATATTTCTGCGCGTCTCCGAACAAATCAGACCCGTACCCCCCCGCTCCGGTGCCCATCTCTCCAAGCGATTCAAGCACGGATTCGATGACCATCGCGAGTTCATCAGCCGAGGACCCACGAACAGAACTAAACATCTCTGCATCACTCACGACTGATTCTGTGATGCCTACCTGCTCAGTGATTGTCCGCTTTTCTTGGATCTCTTCGATCACTCTACGGAGCACATCCCCCGCATCAACACCTGGGTATGAGCTGGGTGCGTTTGTTTGGAAGCGTTCGAGTTTTTCAATCATCGTCGAACACGCAAGCAACTCGCGCTCTCGTTGTTCGTAGACGACCCTCGTCTGAGGCGTTTGTTGATTAATCGGCATCGCTTCGACAGCGAGTGCGCCAGATCGCAATGATTCGAGTCGTTTCGCAAGGATGCGTGGACCAACAAGTTCGACATGAGACACATGCCCCTCTGCGACAGGGTGAGGCAACACATACACCACTTCATGACCTTGCGCCACAAGTGATTTGGTCAGCCCATCTACCGCGGTGCCAAGCCCCCCCGACATGTATGGCGGGAACTCCCACCCAAGCATTAATATCCGCATGTGTTTGGCGCTGCCTTCCTTTGCCCATCTGGGCACCGACTCAGTCTTCTTCTGACTCGTCCATGTCACCGAGCTCGCGGAGCACAATCTCATAGCCGAGCAACCAGATCAACGCATGCTGGGCAGCTTTGGCATCTTCCATCGGCGTGGAGAGCTTCGATCGGAACACATAGAGCATCTCAGGTGAACGAAAATGCTCAAATCCGACCTTGGCGTCATGGTGTCCGAGATCGATGACTTCTTCTTCTATGAGTTCGTCGAGCTTATCACCAGTATTGACAAGATCACCCTCAATCGAGCCTGAGAGCCAACGATCTTCGGTTTCCATACTGATCCAAATTTGCCCATCGACCGCTTGGACACGGTAGAACGCGGGTTCTGCGGAGTTCAATGCTCGGCAGCTCACTCCTCGGGAGTCGATCAAGACTTCAGCGAATACAGCTGCTTCTTGAGCACCCTTGAGGACTGTTTTGTATAAAGTTTGTTCGGTACTTTGAGTATCACTCGTCATAATCTGCCTCGCCATCCCCAGTTGGATGAAATGAATCATCGGGGGTTTCATCGCCCTATAAGAATTGGTAAAGAGCGCAATCGTAGCATATTGCCCACGCGGGTTCCGTGCTATCTTGGATATTCCGTCGGTGGAATTGTGATTCGATTTTGCAGAGGGGTCGACTCCCAACGAATTGTGCGTATACTTGCCTTCGCTTCACTGAGCCCAGGTGGCGGAATTGGTAGACGCGCCACCTTGAGGTGGTGGTTCCTGTAACGGGAGTGGAGGTTCGAGTCCTCTCTTGGGCATTACACCTGTGTTTCGAGGTATGTTTACATATCTTCAAGAACTCGGGTGATGAGCAATCGCAGTCAGCACCGAATTCATTCGGTGCTGACTGTCTTTTTGCGCATTTACAGCACCTTTGAAATGCTCTCCTCTTTGTTCGTTACCTTTATCCTCAATCATTCGAATCCCCCCTTAAGCACTGGGTTTGACCGTCCGATCATATCTTTGTTCGAAGACTTCCCATCGGTATTGATTAGGGGGTAACGCATGCGCGTACTCGTTGTTGATGATTCTGCATTTATGCGAAAAATTATTTCGGAGATGATCGCATCTGACCCAGCATTTGAAGTTGTTGGTACCGCACGCGATGGGAATGATGGGGTTCAAAAAGCGATCGATCTCAAACCCGACATCATCACTCTCGATGTCGAAATGCCCAATAAAGACGGAATGGCTGCTCTGCGTGAAATCAAAATCAAGTGCCATCGGTTCAAACCCGTTGTCTTGATGTGTTCATCATTGACAAGTGCGGGAAGTGATGAAGCCCTCAAAGCAATGCGAATCGGCGCATCAGATTTTATTGGTAAAGACCCAAACTCCTTCAGCAAAGCAAACTCTGGATTCAAGATAGAACTACTCGCAAAGCTTCGTGCCATCGGTGAACATCGAGCATCACTCGGGAATACCCCATCGCAACTGATTGATCCAACAATCAGCAACACCGACAAACCAACAGCACACACAAACAAGCATATAGATTTTTCTCGCATTCAAGCGGTCGTGGTAGGTGTTTCAACCGGAGGCCCACCGGTGCTTGAGGATATTTTTTCTCAACTCTCAAGTTCACTCCGCGTTCCCATATTCGTTGCCCAGCACATGCCCGAACTCTTCACCAAGAGTCTTGCTGACCGATTGAATCAACACTGTGATTGCAGCGTCGAACTGGCGACAAATGGTTCGATCGTGTCCAATCCTGGGATTCATATCGCGCAGGGCGGAACACATATCAAACTGATCAAAGTCGCTGGCAATAAGATTATCACTCGTCTGATTGATTCTGTTGCTGGCGCTGTGCATCGCCCATCGGTTGATCTGTTGTTCTCGGATGCTTCGGAGATCTTTGGTAAAAACCTCCTCGCGATCCAACTTACTGGTATGGGCTATGACGGGGCGAAAGGTGCCCAAGACATTCATCGCGCGGGAGGGCAAATCATTGCCCAGTCGGCACAGAGTTGCGTTGTCTATGGGATGCCCAAGGCTGTTATTGATCTCAATATTGTTGATTCGATCCTTGATCCAACCGAAATTCGAGATCTGCTCACACATCTCAATGGCAGATCGGAACTCAAAAATACCGCTTAATAATGCGCCGATGGCAAACATACCAAATTGCAGCAACGGGATTATGAACTTCACTGAACTCAGTGTCCCTACGCCACGATAACTACCAAAGACTCTTTTTGAAGCCGCGAAATTTTGGAGAATCATATGGACACAAATCCGAGTCATACAAACCAAACGACTCAACATCTCCAACTCGTGAGCTTCACAGTCGGGAGTGAAGTATTCGCTGTAGATATTCTGTGTGTCAAAGAAATCATTCGATTGCGAGCACTTACGAAAGTGCCTATGAGTCCGGAAGGAATTGAGGGCGTTCTCAATCTCCGTGGACGAGTTATCCCTGTTCTTGATATGAGAACTCAGTTTGGAATCCCCGCAACGCAGGCAAGTGACGAATCACGAATCGTTGTGGTTGTTGTTCAAGGGAACACTGTTGGATGTATTGTGGACTCGGTCCACGAAGTGCTCACAATCGATCGCTCGGTCATTGAGGACACTCCAACTATCGCAACTTCGGTTGACTCAAGCTATGTCTCAGGTGTTGCCAAACTCGATGACCAACTCATCATTCTCCTTGATCTCAATTACGTACTCTCTGCGCAATCGCTGGACAAACTTGTCGTGATGGGAACCCAAATCGACAACGCTGGAAGTGGAACCGCTGCCTAAGTCCCACCCAGACCATTTCATTTCAGTTCGCAGGGAATACATAAATGAGCTTCACCAATCACAAGATCACAATGAACACAACTCAGTTCGAGAAGATGGCCAAAATCATCTACGATCGGTCGGGTATTCATTTCCCTGCTGCCAAGAAATACATCATCGAATCACGGTTATCGCATCGAATCACAGAACTCGAAATGGAGAACTTCGATCACTACATCGCCTATCTCACGATGGGACCCTACCAGATGGAAGAGTTTCAAGAACTGTTCAACCGTATTACGATCAACGAAACAAGCTTCTTCCGGAACGAAGCTCAACTCGATGTCTTCGAAAATCAAATACTTCCAGAAATGCTCGACGCAAGGTCGTCAAGCAAGCGATTGCGAATCTGGTCCGCAGCTTGCTCGACAGGAGATGAACCCTTTACGCTCGCGATGCTGCTTCATCGCACTCTGGGGGCACGACTCAGTGATTGGTGTATTGAGATTCTCGGAACTGACATCTCTGAGAAGGCACTCAACATCGCTCAAAAAGGTGTCTACACAGCCTACTCACTTCGTACCACACCGAACCTGATTAGAACTCGCTACTTCAAAGAGTCTGGACGGGACTTTATTCTCGATGACACAATCCGCTCAATGGTCACCTTTGAAAAACACAACCTCAAGGACCGCATGGCTGCAAAGCGTCATGGTACCTGGGACATCATCTTCTGCCGGAATGTACTCATCTACTTCGATGATGAAATGAAACACGATGTAATCTCAATGTTTGATAATCAGCTCGCTGATGATGGCACCCTCTTCATCGGGCATTCAGAACGCATCAAAGCAATTTCCGACATGTTCTCACACCTCAAAATCCCACAGGGTTTTTGTTATCAGAAGAACGAGTTCGTTGCAGGATTAGACAGGAAGGAAACATGAGTATTGACGACTTCGGTCCAGAAATACTACAAGATTTCCTCACCGAATCCGGAGAGCTTCTCGAGCAACTCGAAGGCGATCTCGTCGGATTAGAATCAACACCTGAGGACCTAGATTTACTCAATCAAATATTTCGAGCATTGCACACAATTAAGGGGAGCGCATCTTTCCTAGCCCTGACGAACCTTGTCGAGCTCGCACACAGCTCGGAGAGCGCACTCAACACCGCTCGCAACGGTGATTTTATCATTGGCACAATGGAAATGGACCTGCTTCTCGCAGCGGTTGACATGCTCAAAGTCCAGTTCAATGAACTCTCCGCAGGTGAGACAGAACTCTCCGCAGCGGACTCTGAGCTCATCCGTAAGCTCACCCTCCTTGGCGATGGCGGATCACTTAAGGATGCTCATGAAGTTACCGTCCCCGATGAAGAATCGAATACAAGTTCAAAGCTTCTCTCAGAAATAGACACTTATGGACGGCTCGTCCGGCAGATCTCACTCAATTCATCCAAGCTTGATCTGATCGATCATCTCGCGATGGATATCGAAGAAACGCTTGATTTAACGATCGTTAAGTTGAATGACCTTACCAATCGGGACACGCGATCATTCGCATCGAGAAACCTCTCCGAGTTCTTTGAAGATATCGCTCGCACTGTGGATTTCTTCGAGATTGATGAAGTTTCGCAACTCGCTAACTCACTGGTCGCTGCACTTGAGGGCGTCGAGACTCTAGAAGACTCGCATATTAACCAGATGATCCCTCGGCTTCATGCTGTTTGCTTGCTTCTCCGTGAGCAGACAAAGGAACTCGCAAACCAAAGAGTACTCATCTGGAAAACAGGCACTCTCTTAGAGAGACTCAGCGCTGTATCTCAGGGCAAAGAACTCTCCGTAGGGTTAATCGAACCAGACGCAACACCCGAGCAAACGCTTGCAAATGATGGTGTCTCGTACATTTCACTCGATGATCCAAGCATACAACGCGTTCAAGACCCAACAAACGAATCCGCGTGCGACACCCCAGTCCGATCGCTTGTGCCGGATATCGTTGATTCAGAGTCAGAGCCCGCGTCGGCAGCAAGCAAAGCACCAGTTCCAGCAATCGAACAAACAATTCGAGTGGAAGTTTCGCGTCTTGAATCGCTCATGAACCTGGTGGGCGAGCTTGTGCTTCAGAAGAATCGGATCGGCGCTATGGCAGAGAATATTGTCCGCTCAGATATGGGTAATGAGTTCATTGAGCAGATGGAAATAACTGCATCAACGCTTGATCGAGTTACCAGTGATATCCAGCTCGCGGTCATGCAAACCCGGATGCAGCCTCTCGATAAACTCTTCGGCAAGTACCCCCGACTTATTCGTGATCTGGCGACCAAGACTGGGAAGAATATTGTGCTTGAAATCATCGGCGGCGACACAGAAGTAGATAAGTCAATCATCGAAGAACTCGGTGACCCGTTGGTCCATCTCCTTCGCAACAGTGTCGATCACGGGATTGAAATGCCCCAAGACCGACTCGAAGCAGGCAAGGATGAGCAGGGTGTTATCCAACTCATCGCTGGGCACGAAGGGAGTCATGTAAATGTCCGAATTATTGATAATGGAAAAGGACTCTCAAGAGAAATCATCGGCAACAAGGCGGTAGCACGCGGGCTCGTCTCAACGGAACAACTCAGTACGCTCTCGGACGAAGAAGTCTTCCGATTTATATTCGAAGCTGGGTTCTCGACCGTTGACCAAGTATCTAATTTATCTGGCCGAGGGGTTGGTATGGATGTAGTCCGAACCAATATTGAGAACAAACTCAAAGGCCACATCATGCTTGAATCCAAGGAAGATGTCGGAACGACCATCTGTATCAACATCCCGCTCACCGTCGCGATTATGCCCGCGATGATGGTTGCGGTAAGTGACGAGATCTACGCGATTCCGTTGACCAATATCACTGAAATCGTTCATCCAACACCAGACATGCTCTCAAATATTGGCGACAAACCCGTCATCCATCTTCGTGGAAAAGTCTATCCGCTCATCAGCGCTCAGGAAACTTTTCATGTACCTGGAACTCAGAGAGAGGATGAGGACTTTGTGGTGATTATTGGATTCAACCAAAGAATCATCGGCCTCAAAGTCTCCAGTGTCATCGGACAGCAAGAAATCGTAATCAAACCTCTCCGCGGCATCCAACGACAAGGTCCAATCTCAGGAGCAACAGTACGAAACGATGGATGCGTGAGCCTCATCGTGGATGTTGCCGAGCTCATGAGCGTATCAAAGAATCGGCGCACATCCGCCTGCGGCACCGTTTAACAAACCTCAAGATCAAATCTGCAAAAAAAACCATCAAGGAGCAATACGATGGACGCCAGTTATATCAACCCATTCATGACATCAATCCAGAATGTCTTCAGCACAATGTTTCAACTCCCCGTCGAGATTGGTGAGCCTCACATAAAGGCTGATCGCAAAGCATCGCATGATGTATCAGGCATCATCGGAGTTTCAGGCGAAATGGTTGGAACTATTGTTCTGAGCATGCCCATGCCTGTATCAGAAGCAATCGTTCACCTCTTTACAGGAATGGATATCAAATCAGACTCTGATGACTTTGCAGATGCGATCGGAGAACTCGTGAATATGATCTCAGGCAACGCAAAGGCGGAGTTCCAACGCAAGGGT
Organism: uncultured bacterium; assembly: GCA_963976235.1. GTDB lineage: Bacteria > Planctomycetota > Phycisphaerae > Phycisphaerales > UBA1924 > UBA1924. Next base: position 63,474 of record CAXBJM010000009.1, on the reverse strand, counting down.
GTATTCATCTCTTGCCCATCCGTGATCATCGGCGATGGGCACCGAGTCGCAACAAACACAGACACTCCCTGCGTGTGTATCCCATGTTACACTGATTGTGGAGAAGTAGCTCTTGAAATCTCATTGCGAGCAACAACCCAAGTATCATCAACACACTCCAGCGCAGCCTGAATCATCTCATAGATATTACCAAGGAGCTTTCAAATGCGAATCCTTTTGATTGACGACTCAAAGACAATGCGAAACATCCAGAAATCGGTGCTCAACCAGCTCGGTTTCCTCGAACTTGAAGAAGCCTGTGACGGGCAAGATGCCCTCGACAAGATATCTGAGTTCAAACCCGAGCTCTGTCTTGTGGATTGGAACATGCCTGTCATGGACGGGTTGACATTTGTGAAGAGTTTCCGTGAAACTGACAAAACTACGCCGCTGATCATGGTCACGACCGAATCTGAAAAAGCCCGCGTGATCGAAGCGATCAAAGCAGGCGTGAACAACTATGTGGTGAAACCATTCACCCCAGACCTGCTCAGCGAGCGGATCTCGGAAACGCTTGCAAAATGCAATGCCTAACAAATGGTCCGAGGATTTGCTCAATCGACAATGAGCAGGTCAACGCAATCAAAATCTGACGCAAAGCCCGTGGTTCACCACGGGCTTTTTCTGTTCTTCATGAATATAAACATCTCTGCTGAACCAGAAACAGAGATTGGGGAACCGGAACACGCCAATCATGGTATAGAATACAAGCAAACTGCTCCATTTAAGCCGCAGTCTACACTTATCATTCAGGCCCACTCCCCTTTTCAGCACACACATCCATGACACGCAGCACTCCAACTCGTATGAATAGATTTGATACCTACAAAGTGTTGTTCTGGGTAGGCACCCCGATGCTTCTGCTTGTTGGAGGCACGATCACCCAATCGATCAGACTCCAATCAATCATTCACCCATCACACCACACGCTCAATACTTCGTATCAACCCGAAGTTGATGAAATGGAGCTGGCTGAACAGGGAATTCGTGAATGCACCGTCACACTCATCAGTGGACGAAAAATCACCGGCGAACTCATCCGCCAAGACTCGCTCATTGTGATCATTGGGATCAATGGCATTGAGACAACATTCCAACGCAATCGGGTCGCGTCCGTTGTTATACTTGCGCCCGTCGCCGTTCGATACAACGAAATGCGGAACTCAATCCCTGATAGAGATATCGACGCCAGACTCTCGCTCGTTGAATGGCTCCGTGAACGGCAAGCCTATGAGCTTGCAATCAGTGAACTCGAATCGATCCTGCTTGTCGATCCCAATAACCCCAAAGCGAAGCTCTTGCATCGTTGGCTGACTGAATATGACAAGTTGGAATCAACTTCGACTCCAGATACGGAAGTCGGAGATCCATCATCTGCGCCTGACTCAGCAGGATCTCAACGACCAAAGCGGAATGATATCTCGCCTCTGAGTGCGGAACAGATCAATCTGATCCGGGTATATGAGATCGATCTTCGTGATCCACCGAAGATCAAGATCCCTGATGAAACACTCAGGACACTTATTCTTCAGAATCCCGACGCGTTCTCACCCAATGAAGACGAGCGAAAAGCACTCTTTCAACTCCCTGAAATCGACAAGCTTCGCCTTCTCTTTACACACAAAGCCCGTGATCTCTACAGTCAGGTTCAAGTGCTTGAAGATCCAAAATCGATGGATATCTTCCGCACACAGGTTCACAGCCAGCGAGGTTGGTTCTTGAACGCGTGTGCGACCACCCGCTGCCATGGAGGTCCTGAAGCGGGCACATTCCAGGTGATCAACTCGCGTCCAAACTCAATCGAAACCATCTATACCAACTTTGCCATCATTGAGAGTTACACCCTAGAAAATGGCACCTCGCTGATCAACTATGACGCTCCAGAGCGTTCACCATTGTTACAAATGGCAATGATCGAGAAAAACTCACTTTCTCCACATCCCGAAATCCCCCGCGAGTTCCGTGGCGCCCGATTCCGTCCGATCTTCCGATCCACCAGAGATCGTAAATATCGAGATGCGATAGACTGGATCAGATCCATGTATCAGCCTCGCCCGGAGTATGGATTTATTTCCCAAATCCAACCGGAACCCAAACCAAATGACACTGACGAAGACCCCAAATCCAATCAATCTGAACCTTGAGCGGAATCCTTGCCCAAAAACAACCCGAGGTGTGCTAAGATCCGACTCCCATTTTCAGACAAATCACTGATTCTGGGGTTTGAATGCACGACCCATCGAATGCTCGAAGCATGTATTGAATAATAAATAGGATCAGGAATGCCCAACCAAAGTCCAACATCACCTTGCCGAACCTTCCAAATCGCAACGATCGCAGCGCTGATCTCCCTTGCTGGACTCGCGGGGTGCTCAGAATCAGACGAATCAGCAGCTGCTGTCAAACAGGCAGGACGCTCATTTACTTCGATCGCCGCAGGTGACCCCACCACTGCCAACTCATTCTCAGAGAAAACTTACCGCGAGACTGAACAACTGGCCTCCGAGTTCGCGGGCAGCGAGAGCGGGTATGCACAAGGCGCTGCGATCACACTCTCGCTTGCGAAAATCGGACAGGCGTCTCTCGCTTCCCAACAAGCCTCTCGCGCAGAAACCGAGTCTCTCCAAAAAGCTCGAATCGTGCGTGGAATGATCAATGAATGGTTGACCATGTCCGCGATCGCGAATGCTGCAGGTCAGTTTGATCCATCCAAGGATATTGCAGACATCAACGGGTTCATTATGCTTCGTCAGGATGACATCAAGCAGTACCAAGCACAACGCGAGCAGATCGAATCTCAGATTGATGACCTTGATTCACAGATTGCCGATCTCCGCGCCAAAGCAAGCTCTGAACGCAACGAATCAGGCGCACTCGAACTTGAGATGTCGAGAGTAAGTGCAGCAGAAGCAGCCAAGATCGTCCTCCAAGTCCGCGAACACACCCTTCGCGCAGATCAATATCAACTCGAATCCATCCGGATCGAAGGGGTGGTCGGCCAACTCCGTCCGGGCGCCCGTGAGATCGGGCTCAATGTCAACAAAGCAGAATCTCAGGTCGCCTTGCTCAAGAAGGCACAGGATGAACTCCGCGCACGCGAATCGGCAAGCAAGAACGATGCACAGCAGGCCCACGACGCGGCAAACGCAGCTGCACAACGCATCGACGACGCGATGAGTGAATATGCTCAGTTCCGCAGCGATGAAGTCAGTGCTGCCAACGATCGTGCGATCTCACTTGCACGCGGCGCGATCTCTGCATTGCGTGATGCAAACTCAACGCTCAAGCAGATCGCATCGCTTACCAAAGCATCTGCCCAGCAAACCCTTGCCGAGTGTTATGCCCGTCAAGCTGGCGGATACGCTGAAGAAGCGATCCTTTACACCGCTTTGAGTGAAGCTGGAATCCCAGGCGATTGGTCCACAGCTGCACAATCAGCAAGCGAAGCACAAAGACAAGCAAAGACCGATTCCAACGACGCATTCCAGAGCGCCGCTGCATCACTGCGTGGTGCTCGAGTGCAAGGCGATGAGCGTGATAAGATCGAGGCAACCGCTGTGCGTCTGGATCTGCTTGGTGGGCTCGAACCAGAAGTCGAAGAAGAATATATGGATGATTCATACGAAGAGGACTTCGATGAAGATTTCGATGATTCTGATGATGAAGAGTTCGAAGAGTCTACTGTCGACGACGAAGGCTAAATCGTTTAATCAATGCAAGTTCCAAAGTGTCTCCTAGTACTCTTTCTATATAAGATGCTCTATTTTTGTACGCCATCGACGCAAGCGATCCTATAATGGATCATGAGCACCTCTGATCCGAGCGCTTCTATCCCGTTAATCGGCGAACCTGTGATGCCAGTGGTTGATCAGCATATCGTCAAACCAGATCAACCAATCGTCGGCAAAGTCCACGCGACCCGGCTCTGCACCGATTCTCGCAAAGCTTCTGGGTTCGTCCGTCATATTGAAATTGATGTCTCAAACACCCCACTGGCAGGCACCTGGATCTCCGGCCAGTCTTTCGGCGTGATCCCTCCCGGACTCACCGAACACGGGGTCTCACACAAGCTCAGGTTGTACTCGATCGCTGCACCCTCCGACGGCGAGACCGGCGATGGCAACATCATCACCACATGCGTCAAACGCGTCCTCGATGAAGATTGGGATTCACATAAACTCCTCAATGGTGTTTGCTCGAACTATATGTGCGATCTCAATGTGGGTGATGAGATCACACTCACCGGACCGGTCGGCAAACGGTTCGTATTACCCAAGAACCCGCTTGATCACGATTATGTCTTTATCGCAACTGGTACCGGGATCGCACCATTTCGTGGGATGATCATGGATCTGATCCAAGCTTCAGGCACCCACGATCTCTCGTCAAAGGTCGCATTGCTGATGGGGGTGCCTTATGAAACCGATCTGCTCTACCATGATACTTTGTTGCATTGGACTAAACAGTTTGAAAACTTTACCTACCACACCGCGATCTCTCGGCACACAACCCCAGATCAACCCAAGAAAATGTATGTACAAGATCGACTCGTCGATGATTTTCATCTCTTGAGTCCGATGCTCATAAACAAACGCACCCTCATATACATCTGCGGCATGGCGGGCATGGAACTCGGGGTATTCCAGACACTTGCTAAACTGCTTCCCCCTGATCAACTCCCCCAGTTCCTCAAAATAGATCCCGAAATCGCGTCTGACATCGATCATTGGGAACGAAAAATGATCCCCAAGAAGATCAAGAAGTCAAAACGCGTCTTCCTTGAAGTCTATTAGATCAACCAAACTCCCCCCAACTGCGACTGATCTGCGGTTCGTTGGCGCTGAATCGTGACGAACCCGATTGGGGACGATAAACTCTACCAAGTCACAGCACACGCCAAGTGCTCTGTCGTAAGTCCATTTGCCCCACACAAGGGAATATCCAGTGATCAAATCCATCTCCCAGTTCAAGCGAATCACCTGTACCATTGCATGCCTCGCAACTTCGAGTCTGCTCCCTACCCAGGTCTACGCGCAAAGCTCATCACTCCCCGGATCTACAGTTGAAGCGATCACGATCGGCAACGCACAGCAAACACAGATCAACAGTTTTATCCAATCTTGGACTGAACGCGCTCTGAGCGGATCATCCTCAGATGTGAAAAAAGCAATGGAAGCATTGGTCAACCCTGTCCACCAACGAGGGGTCTCGATCGCTTTCCGTCAGGCATACGCCCGATCACTCGTTCCACTCATGGACGAGCTTGAAGGGCAAGACAGTGTGGGATCAAAGCTCTCCGCACTCAGACTCGCAGGTGCACTCTCAACCCCTGATAGTGCCTCTCGGGTGCAGAAGTCGCTCAAGGATGAAGATTTGGGTATTCAGATCTTTGCTGTATCACGGATACAGAGCATCTTCTCCAATACCACCAAATACAGCCCTGCGATTTCCTCAGGTGAAATCGACTCGTTAATCGGTGCACTCGAAAAAATCGCGATGGAGAACGATGTCAATCGCGAACTGCTCCGCAGTGCTGTCCGTGCACTGATCCAAGGCACAACCCTTACATCCAAAGATATGGGCAACAGCAGATCGACCGCGATCAAAGCATTGTCCAATGTCGTTGGGAACCAACTCCGCACATTGACGGTTTCTGATGATCCGAAGTTTGCTCAATCCCTCGCGATCCAAGCAACCAGCGCCATTACCGCATCGATCCTGGATATCAGTTCCTCAACAACATCCGACGCAACGAGAGAAGCTGTCGGGCTCGCGGGAGATACCATCTCGATCACACTGCGTCGTCAGTTCGGCAAAACCCTCGAACCTGTTTCCCGGCGCGGACTCACAATCAAATCTGTCCGCTCTGCAGAATCTTTACTGTACTTTGCTCGCCGCAAGCATGCCGAGATCGCAGGTGATTCCCAGAGCAGCATCCGTCAAACCGGATTCACAGATCAACTCGAAGCAGGCGACGACCGTGATTTCCGAAACGACGCGTCAGGGTTGCTCGGACCTGGATCGGACCTAATCCGTAAGTTTAACTTTGCGGATGAACGATTCGTTCGATAAGTTTTTCTGCTTCACCGCGACAATCAAACGCCCAAACCGGTAAAGTGGAACTATGTACCGGATGCTCATCCCTGTTGTTTTCTTGCTTGCCCTGATTGGGGTGTCGGTGCTGTCCGATCGCCCGCAGCCGCGAGCAGATCTTGTGTTTATCAACTCCACAGAAGTCAACACACTCGACCCTCAGCGGATGAGTTGGATGCATGACCTGCGGACCGCTCGCTTGCTCTATCAAGGACTGGTCCAGAATGATGTGCTCGCAGATGACTTTGCGATCATCCCTGCGGTTGCACAGGACTGGTCGGTATCTGCAGATGGACTCACCTACACATTCAAACTGCGTCCAGACGCGAAATGGTCCAACGGCGAACCGGTCACCGCGGAAGATTTCCGGTTTTCGTGGCGCCGGGCAATGCTCCCCGATCTTGTGTCTGACTATGTCAACATGTTCATGAACATCAAAGGCGCCCAGTCCTTCTATCAATGGCGCCAAGATCAACTCACCAACTTCCCAGATCGAGATTTCTCCACCCCTGCAGATCGTCAACTGGGCGCTTATGAACTCTGGGAAGAAACAAAGCAGAAGTTCGATGAACTCGTCGCGATGCGAGCAACTAACGATGACACACTGATTGTCACCCTCGATCATCCCGTACCCTATTTCCTTGAGTTGTGCTCGTTTGCGGTGTTCTCTCCGGTGTACGAACCCCTTGTCTCACAGTACGAACGACCCGATCCCAATACCGCTCGTCTTATCCGCAAACCCGGATGGACCAAACCCGGGGTGCTCATTTCCAATGGCCCGTTTGAACTCACCGGGTGGCGCATGAAACGCGATATGCGCTTTGAAAAAAACCAATACTATTGGGACAAAGACAGTATCGCGATGAACTCGATCGCCATCCCCTCAATCTCCGATCCCAATGCCGGCGTTTTAGCATATCAAACCGGTGCACTGGATTGGATTTCTGATGTCACTGCTCCATATCGCGGCGACATGGTCGCGCAGAAACTTGAGTTCCTCGCGGAACATGCTCAAGAAGTCGAACAATACCGAAAACAAGGACTCGATCAGTTCACGATCGATCGATTACTCCCCCAAGACCCTCGCGCCCATACACACGCGGTATCCTCATTTGGAACCTATTTTTATAACTTCAACTGCAAACCCAATCTCCCCGATGGACAAGTGAACCCGTTCGCAGATGCCCGCGTCCGCAGAGCGTTTGCGATGTGTGTTGATAAACGATCCGTCGCGGACGAAGTCCGTCGACTCGGTGAACCAACCGCATCAACACTGATCCCTCCGGGTTCGATCGGTGGATACACCTCCCCCACTGGATTACCCAATATTGGGGATGCAAAGAACCAAGCAGCGCGTGATGCGATTATTCGTGAAGCACAAGAACTCCTCGAAGCTGCGAACTTCCCTGATGATTTTATCGTCGAGATGGCATTTAACAAAGACTCAGGACATGATCTGATCGCGCAGGCAATCGCGAAGAGCTGGCAAAAACATCTCGGAGTCAAAACCAAGCTCGATCAGAACGAACTCAAGATATTCCGAGAGGATCTGAAAAACAAAGACTACATGACCGCCCGCGCGGGTTGGTTTGGAGATTATGGCGACCCCACCACCTTTCTCGACATCAACGAAACAACCAACGGCAACAACGATCGTGCGTACAGCAACCCGATCTATGACCAACTGCTTGCTGATGCTGCCTTCGAGCTTGATCCGGTCAAACGCTTGGAACTTCTGAGTGAAGCAGAGCGGATATTAATCGAAGAAGATTTGCCCCTGATTCCGATTTTTCACTATGCAACAATCTACATGTTCGATCCCCACAAGCTCACAGGTCTCTCGACTCACCCACGCACGAAACAGAACGCGTTTCTCATTGATGTTCTGATCGACGACATCGGCCCAAACTATCCTAAACCCATGCGCCCCGCAAGTGTTCAAAGAGATCGGACATCATCATGATGACACTGATTTTGCGTCGGCTCATCGCGTTGCCGATCATCTTGCTTGTGATTTATACCATCACCTTGACCCTCGCATGGGCGGTGCCTGGAAACCCACTCGAAAACCCCGAAAAAAGACCCAAACCCGAAGTTATCGAACAGATGAATAAGCAGTACAACCTTGATTCATTCCCAAGGTTCTACTCCTCATACTTGACCAGTGCGACAGGGATCAAGTATGCACAGGATTACTTCTCTGGTCAGATACAACGCGAGCAAGAACTCGCATCCCTTGAAGGGGTGCCCATGCCTACACGGCCGATATTCGACTTTGGTCCATCGCTTAAGTATGACGACCAGACAGTCAACGAGATCATCCGTGACACCCTCCCGGTTTCAGTAACGCTTGGCGCTTCCGCGATTCTCATCGCACTCTTTATCGGGATTGGCGCGGGGGTGATCGGAGCGGTCAAACCCAACTCATTGGCGGATATTGCAACGCTTGCGCTCTCGATGATTGGAATCTCACTGCCGAGCTTTGTGATCGGGACGGTGATGCTACTCACCTTCTCGCTTTGGCTCGAATGGTTTCCGATTGCCCAATGGGGAACACCGAAGAGCATTGTGCTTCCCGCGTTCACACTTTCTCTCCCGTTCGCAGCGTACATCGCTCGATTGACCCGGATGGGCATGATCGATGCGTTGGGCGCCGACTACATCCGCACTGCACGAGCAAAGGGCGCTTCAGAGTATTCGGTGTTGCTCAAGCATGCACTCAAAAATGCGTTTTTACCGGTGCTCAGTTTCCTCGGCCCAGCAACCGCGATGGCGATGACCGGTTCCTTCGTCATTGAGCGGGTCTTTACCGTCCCAGGAATGGGCGAACACTTCGTCAATGCGGTCCAGAACAAAGACCTCTTCCTGATCATCGGCGTCGTCTTGGTCTTCGCGACCATGCTCATTGTCTTCAATCTTGTTGTGGATGTGCTCTACAAATGGATCGATCCGAGAATCGATTGAGCAATCAATAAGTAATACACCCAACCGACACGAGTTGTAGAAAAAATATCTGATCCCAGATGTTCACTTCGCCATCTCCTGTGAGATCCGCGGAAAGATCACCAGCAACATATGCCTGTGAGAACAGCAGGATATCGCCCGCGTTGACTTGACCATCGCCATCGAAGTCCCCGATACAGTTCTCCGCAGGCATGAGGACCACTAAACCCAAGTTGGTTCTTGTGGGGTTGATCGTGACCATACTTACCGGTTCGAAGGAAGATAATGGCAATCCAAATGAATTGAATGCCATCCATCCAGTAGATCCTTCAGTCTCCAGATCTCCGAGTGGGAACAGTCCCATCTCGGGTAAATAGATGTATGCCCACAACTCGGTAAACACTTCAATCTGAGCTGTTGTGTACAAGCCGTTGGTGTTGAGATCATTCGGATTTTCAGGGAGTTCTCCATGGCCGGGGGTCACAGCGAGAACGAATACCATGAGAACAATAAAATTTCGAATGTAGCGCATCAGTAAGAGTCTCCAAAGCTTTGTGCCCCCACAGTGCGGAACGGGTCGATGGTATCTCCCTGAATGTTAATATGGATAAAAAATGCCCATTAGACAAGGACTTTTAAGTATTAATACCCGATCTACCAACACCCTTCCAAACTCTTAAAAAGCGATCAGAAAACCAAGTAAGTACAAGCTCCCGTTATAGATAGCGTGCAAAAGAATGGCATAAAAAAGATACCGTGCGCCGATTTCTGCTCTTGCAAATTTTCCTGTTTGCATCACCCGTCTCCAGATTTTGACGAGCCCAATCGTCGCGATCATTGTCGTCGTGGTGTGCAACCCAACGCATACAGTCCATCGCCAGAGGATGATCCCGATGCTTGGGTCTTCGATATACACATTGAGATAGAGCAGATTCTCGATCGCTGCGAACATGAGTCCTGAGCACGCCCCCACGATCATCAACTGCGTAGGGGATCTGAACCAATAGGGTTTCTGTTCAACACCCCAGAGCAACAACGCGGTTTTCATCACCTCTTCGATCACCGGCGCAAAGACTGCGATAGCGACAAACTCAACCGATGAACTCAGTCCCATGTTCGCGAAGTTACTCATAAAAGAACCGACGACCGCGAACACTCCTGAGCAGAGCACCAAGACTCCGGTAAACAACCAACTCTCGATTGGCGAGATGGTTTCGAGTTTCTCTTCAAGAAACCGCTTGTAGGTCAATGCATTCTCGGGGATGTTGCCTCCGAGTTCTTTGGAATATGTGGGTTCGTCGAACACACTCCGTTCTGCTTCATCATTGAACGATTCACCCAAGTGATCATTGTCGATGCGCTGGTGTGCTTTGGACACTGTTGCATCTTTTCGAGCATCGAGTTGTCCACGCATCGCAGCAGTTGTCGGTTCGGCATGAACGGATTGATTCCGTGCATTGAGTTTGAATTTTCGGCGTTTGGGTGAATCAGGGTCCATCAAACTGACCCATGCTCATCAATCGCCGTATTCATATTCCGCTTGTATGCGGTGCCTGACGCGATAATCGCTACCATCGCAGCACCCTTCCGGTTTGAGGTTGATCCCCCAACATCTGCGGACACAAAGCGGATATTACAAACCGCATCAAACCCTTGTTCCTGGGCTTGCTCGATGAGCCGAACAACGGATTCTCTGCGTGCACGATCCATCAAACTCAGATAAGCGCGGAGTTCACCCCCGATGATCTTCTTGAGTTTGGTCACGAAGCTCTTGAAGTAATCCGTCGCGATGACGCATTCACCGGTGACCATTGTGCTTCCAACTCGTTGGTCCGCGTAAGGCAATGTAGAGAGCGAGGTCACAAGCACTCCTTTGTACATATATTCTCGTTGATGGAGTCGATTAAAATGTCTTTTCTCGGTGAACCTTCCGACACCGAATCCAAGACCAAGCAGGACAATACCAAATCCAAACTGGATAAACAAAACGAGGAACTGCTCCATCTCATTCTCCAGTTGGTGCAGCGTCTTCGATCATACCAAGACTCGTCGGCTTGAGCGTCACCGCGGTGCCGTAGGCATAGAGCTCCGCTGCGCCGTTGGTGACAGCGCTCGTTGTGAATCGGACATTCAAAATCGCGTTGGCGCCGAGTTCGTTTGCCTGTGCGATCATGCGTTCGGTGCTTTGTCTGCGGGATTCAACGAGGAGTTGGGTGTATCCCTTGAGTTCCCCGCCGACCATGTTCTTGAATCCAGCAGCGATATCGCGTCCAACATTCTTCGCTCGCACTGTGTTGCCTTGCACGAGACCCAATATCTGGTCAACCTCTCGACCTGGAACTATCTCAGTATTGACAACAATCATGCAATCACTCCATTCATTCTGTGTATGAAATCAGTTCGAACTCACCAAGGAGAATCTTGCACCGGGTGCAACATCGCATACAACGAACTCTGCATCTGCGAATGCCTTTGCGTGTTGTCCTGGGGCGCTCAATGTCAGGATCACTGGTGCTCCTGCATCAACAACAACCACATTGGCAACGGGATCTGTTGCGATGACGGTGCCCATTACACGGGTCGGTGTTCCAAAGCATGGGTCGAGCCTTCTGCCCCCCGCCAACGGGCGATCCATCCGTCGAGCAGTGGCAAAGATCCTACCCAAGATCATCTCACCGAGATGAGAACGCAGGACACCGAGATCATCATTGGTCTCGAATGCTGCGCGATAACTGTTGTTGGGAAAACTCAGCACGACCTGCGCCGGTTTGGTCGCGGTCGCATCGTTCACTTCGACGATAGTCCCTCTGGCGAGTGTCGGATCAATTTGAGTTGTTGGTGCTGGATGGATCATGCCATCATGATAAGAGGGCAATGACCATTGGGCAATCGAAACGGTGCCTCATCAACTCACTTGGTCATGTTGAGAAAGTTGCGAAGCATCTGAGTCCCCGCAGGGGTCATAAAGCTCTCGGGGTGAAACTGGACCCCTTCGAGGGGTGCTTTGGAAGAATCTGCCCAGACTCGACGCAACCCCATGACCACCTCGACTTCTTCACCGTCAATTTCGTCATAGCATGACGCGGAGACTTCCCAGCCGTCAGCGTTCATCTCAAGGTTGGGTACACTCTCTCTACGGACAACCAGCGAGTGATATCGAGCAACTGTTGTTGGGGATTCCACACCCGCGAAGAGACCCTGCCCGTCATGTGCAATAGTCGAGGTCTTCCCATGCATGAGCACCGGATGGCGCTCGACGATCATGCCGTTACTGTCTGCCATGCACTGGTGCCCAAGGCAAACCCCCAGAACCGGAACGCGCCCCGCAAACCGTTCGATCATATCGCTCGATACCCCTGCTTCTTTTGGTGTACAAGGCCCCGGAGAGATAATTACATGAGTTGGACCATTTCCGTCATCGAGTTCGCACGCTTGATCAGGGGTCATTGCGTCATGACGAACTACAACAAGATCTTTGTCCGGTTCGAGGGAGGGATCGATCTCGCCGAGCCTTTGAACAAGGTTCCAGGTGAATGAATCGTAGTTGTCGATCAATAATATCATGGGCACAACTCTATACACTCGGCTGCGGTTCTTATACCATCTCCATATGAGCAAACTCGGAATCTATGAATACGCCCACATGATCCACCGCGCTTGGAGGTATCGACTCAATACCGAACGAGATGAGGTCAAATTCATGCTCGCTCAAGATCTGCGAGGAAAAACCACACTCGATATCGGTGCCAACACCGGTATTTATAGCTATTGGATGCACAAAAAGGTTGGGCGTGATGGTCAGGTGATCGGGTTCGAACCTCAACCCGAGATGATCGAGCATCTTCAGATGGTCAAAGACGCTTTCAAAATGAAGAACCTCACGATTGCGAAGACCGGTCTTTCATCAGAAATCGGGTCGGCAACACTCAATCGGAACCTCAATCATCTTGGAGGCGCTTCGATTTGCCGAACGATCCCAGGGGTCAACGATTCGCTCACAATCCCGCTCACAACCCTTGATGCTTACCTTGAAGAAAATCCCTGCGGGCAGATCGCATTCATTAAATGCGATGTCGAAGGACATGAACATGAAGTCATCGCAGGTGGGATGAAAACCCTCGAAACACACCGCCCGTCGCTGCTCATTGAATGCCATGATGCGCAGGTCCACGAAACCGCACTCTTTGCGGATCTCAATTCCCTTGGATACAACGCTTACTTCTTTCACCAACGAGCACTCACCCCGATGAATCGGTTTGATGAACTTCGCTCGACGATCAAAGACCCGTTCCTGAACTATGTGTTCGTCCCAGATAAAAAATAACCGAGCATTGCTCGGTTATTGTGGTTCGGTATTCATGAGATGAGCTTACGCTGCGTCGCGCATCCAGGTGGTTCCTGCAACACCGTCTTGAGTCACCAGGAACAAATCCTGCGTGATCGGGTAAGGCAAGCGAGAGAAATCCTCGGCAACGCGTGCACGCAAACGATCAACAAACTCGACCGGTTCGCAGCTCAACGCGATGAACATATCCCGTGCGGGAGTTGCGACATAAAAATCGAGTCCGAGTTGGGCTGCGAGTTTCATATGCAAATCACCAAGCAACAATCGAGCAGCGTCGTACCCGTCTTGCTCGGCAACAATCACCGCTCGGCCGCCTTCTGCGGATTCGATGACCTGCATCTCAAGCTCGGGTGCGTAGATATCAAGATTCTCACGAGCAACATCTTCGAGCTCATCAATCGTAATGCCCCACTTGATGACCTGTTCGGTGGTGATGCTTACCGTCATGTGAGGCATATCAAGCACGAATACGATGACCGTGTCATTGACAAACGGGACATGAGCAACCAACTCTTGGGAGAGATGATCAAAGATCGAAGTTGGTTGGATACGAGGCATGACCCTCGCCTTTACCTGATCGAATGATTCTTCTGCGAGTTCCATCTGTTCACCCGCAAAGAGTTGATCGAGGAAATGCTCCACGATGTCAGTCCCGCGATTTGGTTCATGGGCAACCATGCGGAAGAGGTTTTCCAGATCAAGGCGTCGGCCGTTGACTAAGAGTTCCTGAGCGTTGACTCGATCGATCTGAAAACCAGGCTGCATCTGCTCGATAAGCTTTGCGACCTGCTCTGCAAACGCCTCGGGTTCCTTTGGCATTGCTCCCATATCCTGACCTCCACATGCCCTTCTGGGCGACCATTTACCCACACTATGCGAGCTTCTCACCAGTATTCGTCATACCGACACCCTCGCTCGACTCCGATGGGAGATACAAGGTCTATACCCCTGTTTGACTTCACCCCCTAGGCGGGACATTCCGACTGGCGCGGTCGATAACTCAGGTATCCCCCGTATCTGCAGGATTGAGCCATCAAATCGGACATTGGATGTTCTCAGAGGGTCCGATTTGGCAAACGCGTTGAAAGAGGCTAGAATCATCAGCTTGAAAAGGGATAGAGCTGATTGATCGTTCGGATTGCCCGGACCAAGCTCGCAAAGCCCTCTTATATCTGGAGATGACACTGTGACTGAACAGGAAATTGAAGCAAAGGTAATCGACATCGTCGCAGAACAGATGGGTGCTGACAAAGCCAAAATCTCCAGCGATACAAGCTTTGTTGATGACCTCAACGCGGACAGTCTTGACACTGTTGAACTCGTCATGGAGTTTGAAGATGAGTTCGAGACATCAATCCCAGACGATCAGGCTGAAAAAATTCAGACCGTCGGGCAAGCTGTTGCGTTCATCAAGCAGGCCAACGGCGTCGACTAAATCTGTGTTTGCAGATCAAATGAGTACCCCATCAGAGCATTCTGGTGGGGCGTTCTGATATATGCCTCTACTACAATTGATATTTTTACCATATCGAGTATCCCCATGTCCCAAAGTCCAAACCATCGTGTCGTGATCACAGGCTTCAGTGCTATAACCAACCTTGGACACAATGCTGACGATACCTGGGACGCGATGCGTTCTGGCAAGTCCGGTATATCACTGATCGAGAACCCCGAGTTCGATAAGTACGACGGATGGTCTGTCAAGATTGCTGGTCAGACAAAGGGATGGGACCCCGCTTCTGTCATCGAAAAGAAAGAAGCAAAGAGACTCGATCGATCCGCACAACTCGGACTCAGCGCTGCTATCCAAGCGGTGAACCATTCTGGGTGGGACCACACCGTTGGTGATCCAACACGGCACGGCGTTATTGTTGGATCTGGTGTTGGTGGTATCTACGCCATCGAACATGCGGTCATGACGATGAGTCAAAAAGGACCATCCCGGATTAGCCCATTCACCGTCCCAAAGCTGATGGTCAATGCAACTACCGGTAACATCGCAATCCAGTACAACATGCAGGGACCTGCGACAGCACACGCAACTGCATGTGCATCATCTGGGCACGCGATCGGTGACGCGATGAACTACATCCGCTCTGGAAAAACTGATGTGATGATCGCCGGCGGGTGTGAAGCAGCGGTTACCCCGCTCTGTATCGGTGCGTTCATGACGATGAAGGCGCTTTCCACACGCAATGATGAACCAACCAAGGCCTCACGCCCGTTTGATGCGGGAAGAGATGGATTTGTCCTCTCTGAGGGTGCTGCGATGTATGTTCTTGAATCTGAAGAGCACGCAAAGGCACGCGGCGCAACGATTTACGCCGTGCTATCTGGCACTGGCAACTCCTGTGATGCGGGTCACATCACCGCGCCCCATGCCGAGGGACGCGGAGCGTGTAACTCAATGAGATGGGCACTTGAAGATGCAGGTCTCAATCCAACCGATATCAACTACATCAATGCCCATGGCACTTCGACCCCTCTGGGTGATCAAGCAGAGGTATTCGCGGTTCGCTCTGTCTTTGGAGATCATTCCAAACCGGGCAATGGATTGGTCATGAACTCAACCAAATCGATGCACGGACACTGCCTGGGCGCATCGGGTGCTGTTGAACTTGTTGCATGTATTGGTGCGATCCAAGAAGGACTCGTCCCCCCCACGATCAACATAGAAGATCTCGACGAGGGATTCGAGAAGATCGATATCGTCGCGAACACTGCTCGTGAGATGCCTGTGAAACATGTCATGAACAACACCTTCGGGTTCGGCGGGCACAATGTCACGCTGATCTGTTCAAAGTACGAAGGCTAAACCGCTCTGAACACACCAACATCCATATCCACCTCTTCAGGATTGCCCTGATGAGGTGATATTCTGGCACGAATGTTGCGTATCTGAACTCTATATGGAATGTATGTATCTGCGCGTGAAATCATGCGCAGATTCTGCCGATGGAGTTGGTATGAACACTGATGTCAGCACAATAATGTCTTTAGAAGTCCCACTCGTTGTTGTGCTTGGGGAACGAGCGATCACTGTTCATGACATTCGAGGGTGGGTTGCCGGGTCGATTCTTGAGCTTGGGAAAGAAGCTGAGGAGGACCTTGAGGTCCGAATCAATAACAAGCCAATCGGGCAAGGATCTGCAGTCAAAGTCGGGGAGAACTTCGGGATCAAGTTCAACTTTATCGGCAATCCAAAAAATCGCATCGATGCGATGGGACCAGATAACAGTACAGACGCAGAAGCAACCAACGAAGAAGAACTCGCAGCTGCAATGCTCGATGGGTAGAATGGATTACAGAGTTAACGAGTAAAATCTCGTCCTCGAACACCATCACGGGTTGCCCAGAAGAAGGCAGGATATTGTCCTAGGCCGGTACGCGGATCGCCGATCTCGAATCCGTCTTCATGCATTTGATATGCCTGAAGACCGGAGTACACGGGATTCCACATATCTGTAGGAGTGTATGATCGTGCTGTTCGTTCGTTGTCGCTTCCGATCCCTTGAAAAATCGTATCGATTTTCACACGAGACACACTCCCATCTGCGGTTGCGACAGATGGTTCCGCTTCGGAGTTATTCCATTGCGGCGATAGGTTTTCTGAACCAAAGACAATCACAGCACCGCCCATAATATTCGGGTTTCTTGTACTTGCCGTGCGTTCTCTCTTTGTCCAATCGAATCGTTCCCAAAGAAGCACTTTCTGTGATGGATACGCAACACTCGACATCTTGTTGCGACGAGTCATCGACTCAACAGGGTTCATCCGTGGAGCTGCCCCGCGGCCGGTGTCTTTGTAGCGCTCGGGCGAGAACCAGATTGTGGGTGAGAGCACGTAAGAACCATCCCAGAATCCTCGATCAAGTGTCCAGCCGTTCGGTGGATCATCCTGAAGGGATTGGAATCTTGCGATCATTGATCGGTCTGCGGGCGAGAACTGAACTTCTGATTCGTAGTTCCCCTGACCCAACCAGCCGCCGATGATCGAATACCAATGGAAAGCGTACATTTCTGAATACCACTCTGGGCCGTTGTTTCCACCTGGGGGAAACTCAATCGCATATGACGACCCTACTTTTTGTGCAAGTCCCCAACCTGCTCCTCCCGGGCGTGGACCACTCCCAGGACGATTTCGATCGTTGAACTTCTGAATATCAAATGGGTTCATCAAACTCCCGTGAAAATCACCGGCATAGACCTCTTGGATCTGTGCGAGCGATTTCAAGTTTGCTTGGCTTTTGAGTAATCGAGCCGACCCCCTCGCACTGCCCAAGGCCGGGAGCAAAATGCTCACCAGAAGTGCGATAATTGAGATCACGACTAAAAGCTCAATAAGTGTGAACCCCGTGTGACGACGGATCAATTTGGGGCTGAACGAATTCAGGGACAATGCTTTGTCTGCCATAACTTACCTTTGAAAATGAATATCTGATCACTTGGTACAAAAGAAGGGTCGCAGGATAACCTAGACATTATCCCCAAAAAAACAAATACCCCTTCTACAAAGTACGCTTATGCATCATACTGCAAGAATTGAGTCAGCACAATCAGATACTCCCTTTGTTTGGGCAATGATTTCTTTTCAATGCCGTATTCTGCTGACAATTCACCCTTCCTATGCTCTATTAGAGCAATCTGACAGGTCTGAATGACCGATATCTCAATCACAGAGAAGATTTCACATCAATCAGTTCGAAACGAGTCCGCACCATGCCAAGAGATATCCCCGTCGGCAACGGCAACATGTTGATCACCTTTGACGACCTGTATCGCATTCGCGATCTCTACTCACCAAGGGTCGGTCGACACAACCATACCAATGGTCATCCCCAACGCTTTGGTGTTTGGATTGATGGGAAGATGGCATGGATCGAAGACGAGGGGTGGACCCGTGATCTTCGGTACAAACCAGATTCACTCACCACTGAAGTCACCCTCGTTCATAAAGAACTCGGGATTGAAATCGTTTCCAACGATGTTGTCGACCTCCATAAACCGGTCTACTTCAGACACTTGACAGTGCGCGATCTCGCAGGCAAAACACGCGATGTCCGATTGTTTTTCCATTGTGATTTCTCGATCAATGGGTCGCCTGTTGGTGATACCGCAAACTATGACCCATCAACCCGTGCGGTCATCATGTACAAAGACGATGCGTATTTCTTGATCAACACCTCAACACCGAACCATGTCGGTGTTGAGCACTGGGCAATCGGCGCCAAGCGCGTCGGCGGCGCCGAAGGCACCTGGCGCGATGCGGAAGATGGTCAACTCGGTAAGAACGCCATTTCACAGGGTTCTGTCGATGCGACGGTTGGGATTAATCTCCAGATCAAACCATTTGCAACCCAAGAAGCAACCATGTGGATCGCATGCACACAGAACTATGATGATGCAAAGCATATCAATGAACGGATCTGGGAAGTCTCACCCGAAAGATTGATCGCTCGCACCGAAGCATACTGGAAACTCTGGTCACGCAAGGAACCAATCAATATCGATGTCCTGCCTGAGCCTGTGCAAGACTTGTATTTCCAAAGTCAGCTCATTCTCCGCACCCAGATCGACAACGGCGGGGCAATCATCGCAGCCAACGACTCGGACATCACGCACTTCGCAGGAGATCATTATTCCTACTGCTGGATGCGGGATGGCGCATTGGTTGCCCATTCATTGATCCTCGCAGGACAGAGTGAGTTGAGCAGAAACTTCTTCCGCTTTGCACATGATTGCATTGGTGACAAGCCTTACTTCTTGCACAAATACACCCCTGAGGGCAATCTGGCGAGTTCATGGCACCCCTGGATGATCGATGGACAAGCGATTCTGCCCATTCAGCAGGACGAAACCGCGCTCACTCTCTGGGCGCTCCGCAAACACTTTGAGACATTCCGTGATGTCGAGTTTATTAAATCACTCTACATTAGTTTGGTTGTTCGTCCTGCGATGTGGATGCTTGAGCATCGGGATCACAATGGGTTACCTTTGCAATCTTGGGACCTTTGGGAAGAACGAAGAGGGATTCACACCTTTACCGTCGCCGCAACAATCGGAGCGCTTAAAGCAGCTGCGGACTTTGCACAGGACTTTGGGGAAATGGATCGCGCTGCATCATTCCGCGAGGGCGCCGAACGCATGAAGGGCGCCCTGCGTCGACACATGTGGCACAGCGAACGCAAAGAGTTCGCTCGCATGGCGATCCCACTCGAGGATGGTAGTTACCGCTTGGACATGACCCGTGACAGCGCCAACTACGCGCTTTTCGCGTTCGACGCGTTTGATCCGACTGACGAACTCGTTGAACTCGAGATGAAGTCACTCCGCGATCGCCTGTGGGTCAAGACTGATGTCGGCGGATGCGCCCGGTATGAAAGAGACTATTACCACCAAGTCGAATGTGAGAACACTGACGATGTGCCTGGCAATCCATGGGTCATCTGTACACTCTGGCAAGCCCAATACAACATCGCGATTGCGACCAGTATGGAAGAACTCAAACGGGCATTACCTGCATTAGAATGGACTGTGAATCTCACGCTCGATTCAGGCGTACTCGCAGAGCAGTTCGATCCGTACTCGGGGGCTCCGATGTCTGTCTCCCCGTTGACCTGGTCGCATGCGACTGTGGTTTCAACTTGTGTGATGTACTGTGACAAGTACGACGAGTTGGCAGCTCAAATCGCAAACGCTGAGATTCCCAACTCGAACTCCAACTGATCACCTGTTGAGTTTGGTGACGAGTTTGCCAAGGGCTTCGAGGTCCCGTGATGAGAGAATTTTCTCGATCATGGGATCTTTTTCGCCATCACTTGTTTTTACCTTCGCGAGTGCTTGCTCCGCTCGTTTCCAGAGACGATCGAGTTTTTTGGTATCCCCTGATGCAAGCACCATATCGGTTGTGATTTCACCCAGACGGGTGATGACAATGTTGTCGATATTGTCATAGTACCGATGAATGATTTTGCGTTGTGAGGATGAAAACTCGCGTCCAGTAGCCATAAATGCACCGTACCTTTTCCGAATATCGATGGAGATTCCCTCTCCTGGTATGTACTGAAAAAGCACGCTCGGATCTGATTCTGGGGGGCAAAATCGACGCGAAGCGTGCTTTTTGAAAGTACCCCCCCAGGGACTTGAACCCTGAACACGCGGATTAAGAGTCCGCTGCTCTACCAATTGAGCTAGGGAGGCAGATTGTCAGGGCAAATATAGACACCCACTCGGGTTGTGTCCACTCATCAGAACATTGACTCGAAGGGGTTGAATGACTATCGTTCGCGTTCAAACTCCTGCGATGTCGTTGGAGGAATTGTCGAAGATACCGCTGTGAATATTTCATAGCCTAATTGAGTACTCGGTTGACGACTCATTGTAGTTGCCAGACCCGAGTCTTTGAGGAGAGCGTCAATGCTTCCATCACAACGCCAAAGCAGAGGCCGGTCAAAGCGCCGCCGTTCACACGACGCAATCACAGGCACACTCCCAACCATCTGCCCATTGAGCGGGATGCCTAAGTTGCATCATCGCGTCTGTGCAGAATCCGGATATGTTCGCCCGGGTCTTCGTATCAAGGTACGCAAGTTGGGCATCGGCACCGACGCCTAAAATAATACACAACCATATGTTTCCAACGCCGGAGGTCGACCTTGTCGATTCGCATCGCAATTGATGTCATGGGAGGCGATAACGCGCCGAATGCTATCCTTGATGGATGCATCGATGCTCTCCCACTCCTGAGTGAATCTGATGAGCTTGTTCTTGTCGGTGATCAAGCATTGGTCACCGATTATCTTCACTCAAAGCAAGTTGTAGACAAACGCATGGTCATCGAACATGCAAGCGAAGTCATCCCTATGGGCGCTTCCCCGACAGTTGCGGTCCGCCAATACAAAGATTCAACCATCGTAAAGATGGCGAAGATCGGGTCGAAGAAAGCTAAAATTCGATGCGATGCGGTGATCTCCGCAGGGAACACCGGCGCATGTGTCGCTGCAGGGCAGATGCACATGAAAAGACTCCGAGGCGTGCATCGTCCGGGAATCGCGGTCACCTTCCCATCATTTCACGGCCCGGTCGTGCTCTGTGATGCGGGTGCCAACCCCGAACCACGCGCTACACATCTCTGGCAATATGCGATCATGGCCGATGTGTATGCCCGCCGGGTGCTTGGAGAAAAATCCCCCCGCGTTGGTCTCTTGAACATTGGTTCCGAAGAGAGCAAGGGTTCAGGACTCGCGAAAGAAACCGCTGAACTGCTCAAGAAAACCCCCGGCATTAACTACATCGGATACATCGAAGGCCGAGATATATTCTCAGGTGTTGCAGATGTCATCGTAACCGACGGGTTTGTTGGTAATACAGTGCTCAAAATGGCAGAGGGGTTTGCCAAGAGTATCTTCCAAGCAATTGGTCAAGAAATCGCGGAACAAGACCCAAAGCTCGCTGCGCAGTTTGCACCGATTGTGAAATCAATTTACAAGAAAAATGATTACCACGAGTACGGCGGCGCTCCGCTGCTTGGACTCAATGGGGTGATGATGATCTCACATGGTTCCGCGGAAGCACGCACAATCAAATCTGCAATCAAGAACACCCTCGAATATGTCCGCGGGCATGTGAATGACGAAATCGTTGAGCGTCTCAATGAAGTCGCAGATATCGAACCTCACGGCTTGGCACAGGCGAAACCAATCAATGCAACCCAAGGTGAACCCGCATCATGAGTGATACCAACAACCGATTCGGTGTTGAAATCATTGGCTCAGGCTTGTGCCTCCCCGAATCTCGACTCACCAATCAAGACCTAGAGAACTGCATGGAGACAACCTCCGAGTGGATTCTCAAACGAACCGGGATCACCGAACGCCGACGCGCGGATCAAACCAACGGCGAACGCACTTCGCAGATCTCAGTCATTGCGATGAAAAATGCGCTGGCAGACGCAAAAATTGATGCGAGCGAACTCGATCTACTGCTTGTCGCGACGATGACTCCGGACTCACCCACACCATCAATAGGATGTATCGTTGCCAACCAGATCGGCGCGGGACACATCGGTGCTATGGATATCAACGCGGCGTGTTCTGGGTTTGTCTACACCATGTCCATCGCGGATGCGATGATCAAATCAGGTGCTTACAAAACCATCGGTGTCATCGGTGCTGACACAATCACCCGGTTTATTGATTACTCCACAGCTGGGCGAGGCGCTGCGATTTTGTTCGGTGATGGTGCTGGTGCGATGGTTCTTCGGCGGAGTGAGAACCCAAGTGTTGGCATGATCGCTCATCGGATGCACTCTGATGGTGAAGGTGGGAAACACCTCTTTATCCCTTCATCACATCTCGACTTCCCTGAGCATGTTGAGTTCAATGAGGATTTCATCAATCGTGTTCAGATGAACGGCAAAGCGGTTTTCAAGTTCGCGGTCAACAAGTTCCAACAAGTCATCTCAGACACACTCGCGGATGCGAATATGGATGCAGATGAAGTCGATCACTTCGTATGCCACCAAGCGAATCTGAGAATTCTTGATGCTGCTCGCGAGCGATTCGGGATTCCTGAAGACAAGCTGCTCGTCAACATCAACAAGTACGGCAACACCGTCGCGGGCTCAGTCCCATTGGTGTATGCTGAGCTCATGGATTCAGGCAAAGTCAAACCGGGTGATAAGGTCATGTTCCTTGCATTTGGCGCAGGATTAACCTGGGGATCGAGCCTCTGGCAGCTCTAAACAAATCAAAACTCTGTGGGGACACCATGAACAATATTATACTTTGTCCAGGACAAGGCGCTCAAACAATCGGCATGGCCAAACTCTGGAGCGATACTTCAGAAGCTTCGCGTGTAATCTTTGAACAAGCCGATGAAATCCTCGGCGATTCACTCGGCGCCCCGCTCACCACACTCTGCTTTGAGGGACCCGCAGACACGCTCAACAGGACTGATGTCTCGCAACCTGCGATCTACACCGCGTCGATCGCATGTTTCATGGGTTGGCTCGATAGTGAGAATCTGACAACCAAAGAACTCAACATGGTCGCGGCTGCGGGGCTCTCCCTAGGCGAGTACACTGCATTACATCTTGCCGATGCGTTCTCATTTGCCGATGGGCTCAAACTTGTTGCCCTACGAGGGAAGGCAATGCAAGAAGCTGCTCAAGCAGTGGACTCCTCGATGGTTGCGCTCATCGGGGCAGATGAAGAATCCGCAAATGCTGTTTGTGATAAAGCACGCGAAAATGACATTCTTGTTGCTGCAAACTTTAACGCACCAGGGCAAGTCGTGATCTCTGGATCCGCATCAGCATGTGATCGAGCTGAAACCATTGCAGGCGAAATGAAACTCCGAGCAACCCGCTTGAGTGTCGCAGGTGCATTCCATTCACCGATCATGGCACCCGCTGCGGATCAGCTCTCCGAAGCGCTTGCCGCGACACAGATCAACGCACCCACTTGCACCGTGATGTCCAATGTAACCGCATTGCCACACGAGCATGAAGGCGATTCGATCCGTCAACGATTGGTCGACCAGCTCACATCTCCCGTCCGATGGGCAGCGTGCTGCGAGCACTTGATCGCCAACAACAATGGAGCACAGTTCCACGAGCTCGCCCCGGGCAAGTCCCTCGGCGGCATGATGCGACGCATCGATCGCGGAACTAAGGTCCAAGGACACAACGAACCAGCAACCGTTTCTTAATCAAGAAACGCAAGACACATATCAAGTTATAGAAACGAGACTACTCATGACCGACAAACGCGTCGCCATCGTCACCGGAGCATCACGAGGAATAGGTCGCGCAATCGCAACCCGACTTGCAGCGGACGGCCGCCATGTGGTATGTGTCTCCCGCTCGCAAGGACCACTCGACGAACTCGTCGCAGAGATCCAAGCTGCAGGCGGATCTGCAAACGCACTGACTTGCGACATTTCAGACTTCACCGCGGTCGCGGAAATGGTTGAATCCGTTGCCAAAGATCATGGCAGACTCGATATCCTTGTCAACAATGCAGGAATCACCAAAGACAACCTGATTCTTCGCATGTCGGATGAAGAATGGGATGATGTGATCAACACAAATCTCAAGAGTGTGTTTGTTGCTTGCCGCGCTGCCGCTCGCCCGATGATGCGAGGCAAGTTCGGACGAATCTGCAACATCGCATCCACCTCAGGACTCGTGGGCAACTCTGGTCAAGCAAACTATGCCGCAGCGAAGTCAGGACTCACCGGATTCACAAAGACAATTGCTCGCGAACTCGGTAAGAAGAACATCACTGCAAACTGTGTCGCGCCTGGTTTCATTGAAACAGACATGACCAAAGACCTGCCCGCAGCAGTCACCGAGCATATCAAAGGCGTGATCTCGACACGCGAACTTGGTCAACCAGAAGATATTGCTGCTGCAGTTGCATACGTCACCAGCGACGGCGCACGGTTCATGACCGGCCAAACCATCGCGGTTGATGGCGGCATGACCATGTGCTAACACTGCTTGATTCGTTATCTCATGAGCCGCACCAATCCATGTGCGGCTTTTTTATGCGCCCGTTTGGGTATCGCCGTACTGTAAGAATCCGAAGTGCATTCGGCAATGATTCAGATGGACCGCAACCCATTGCTCATGGGTCATCTTTCCAAGGAAAGGGCTATCCTGGGTCATCTTCTCGCCTGCTTCAAGTCTCGTGACGGCCGCATCCATGTTTGCAAATCCATTTTCAAAGCTCACTTCATCCGAGGGTTCAAGTGCTGGTGCGGATTTAAACCCTGGTTTCATTTGTGCATTGGGTTTGGCAAGCATCGGTTTTATAAACAGCTTACCCATGACCCGGATTGGCCAAGCCATCTTCAACTCAAATCCATCAAATGCATTGTTCATGAAGATGGCACAATGATCTAAGTTCTGCCCAGGAGTCCATCCCCCAGTGGTCGATAGCGTCCCTGCTTGATGGGCAGATTGAATTGTATTGAGTTCTCCTCGGAGATCTTCAACAGAATGAATAGGCTTTGGTTTCCACTGGCTTTTATCTGCTTTGGTCATTGCTCGTCCCTTTGAATAACCCTCTCGAGAGAGTATACGGAATGAAAGACTACTGATGCTATAATTTCACATGAAACCTGAATCAATCCTTGAAACAATTTTGTACGCCAATAGCATCGATGAAGCAATCTGGTTCTATCACGAAGTCATCGGCTTTGACAAACCCGAAGGCCAATCAGAACTGATGACCCTCTTCCGAGTTGATGAAAATCATGTGCTGCTCATCTTCGACCCAACCGTATCTGATCAACCCGGTCGCGATGTCCCATCGCATGGACCCCGAGGTCCAGGTCATATCGCATTTCGGATTCAACCCGATGATTATCAGAACTGGCTCGACAGGTTCTCAAGTCATGGCATTCCGATCGAGCAAGAAATCCAATGGAACCGCGAATACCCCGCGAAATCAATCTATGTTCGTGACCCATCAGGCAACTCGATCGAACTCATCACAACTGATATTTGGAGATAACCCCCAAATCAAGCTGGTGATTCAAACTACGAAGTGCTGCAAATCCTCCTGACATGCCTACTGCCCCTAGACTTGGGCATGACTACTCCATCCCCATACTCAATCGTGTTGGCATCATCGTTTATCTCATTGGCATTGCTCGTTCCTGGATGCTCAGATTCGAGTTCAAGCACCAACACTCCTGCCCCTGAGTTCGAAGCTGACACGAGCTACCTCGATGATTTTGAAACAGCAGTTGATGAAACAATCGACGATGCTCATGAGGTCACCGAAGACATAGTCGACGAGCCGATCGACCAAGAGGTGGTCGAACGCGTCAAAGAATACAAAGACGAGGTCCGCGAATGGACACTCGACACAGGCTCTAAGTCGCTGCTCGGCAAAGCAAGAGATCGCGCTCGGGACATCACCAAGCAAGCACAGAACTCAACAGTTCCAGAAAATGGATTGGCGCTGACGCAGTTCGATGAAGAATACGCACAAGCTGCTGGGTTCGCGTGGGACATGCCCGAAAATTGGCGGATGGCAATCCCTGGCACCGGTCGATTCGCAGAGATGTATGTCCTGAATCAACTCGGGAACGCTTCGGTTTCATTCACAAAGGAAACCGATTCTGCATCACAGATCAAACGCACACTCGAATCATACTTCACTGACCGCCCAAACACGCGATCGTCAACCGATGAGGTGATGGACTACCCGGTGACTTACTTCGATCTCTCAGGGACCTATATTGATCCTGATCAACGGGGAACCCAGAACGAAAAACCGTTCTACGCGATTCATGCTGCTGTCATCGAACTCCCCACTACGAAAGTCCTCATCAAACTCTGGGGACCATCGGATACCGTCGAACAAAGCAAAGGCAAAATCGACGCGATGATCAACAATATGTATGAACGATAAGCATGGCTTTTTGAATCAAGGCCGCAACGCTTGGGTGTCATCTGAGAAAACATCTCGAAAATTTTTCCCGAACAAGGACGCGGTATCATTCTTTGCGCCTGATGCTCTGCCGTTGTATGCCTGTGATGCATAATACACAATTCGACCGATCTGATGCAGGACGGGACGCTTGCGGAACTGTGGGTATCGCTCGTCGAGTAGTGTCCGTTCACTCGCGTAGACATCATCCCATGACTCGCCCTTGGCATCTTCATGAATTCGATGCACCCCGATGTATCGCTTCATGCGCACGCACTTGGTCGACGGGATAAGTCGATACCAAAGATCGGTGTCCATCACACATTGAAGCGAGAGATCAATCCCGCCCACTTGCTCGAATAGGGCTCGTTTGAAAAATGTACTCGGCTGATGTGATCGCAGATACCCGTGCCGCACCCACCATCTACCGGGACCTGCGCGCCGATCACATCGCAAGATATTCGAATCCGCGTCGATGACCACCGTATTCCCCTCAACTAAACCGAGTTCTTCATCAGCAGCGAATCGTTCGCGTATCGCGTAGATCGCGCCGGGAAGAATTGCATCATCAGAGTTGATCCAGTTGATCACATCCCCTGTGACACGAGAAAACCCGTCAGCGATCGCATTGGATTGACCGCCGTCGGGTTTGGATTGCCAGTGATCAATTTCCGAAGCGTACTTCTCGATAATCTCGACTGACCCATCGGTTGAGCCCCCATCGAGGACGATGAACTCATGGATCTGATCGCGTTGATCGAGGATACTGGTGATGGCCTCTTCCAAGAACTTCGCTTGGTTGAAACTGGGCATCACGATGGAAACCGTAGGCTTGGGCATAGTCTGTATTTTCGATTAGCTCACGCCGAGGAGATCGATCTCGAAGATCAGATCTGCCTTTGGTGGGATTGCCCCGCCTGCGCCTGCTTCGCCATAGGCTTTCATGTACGGGATGGTGAGCTTGCGCTTCCCGCCGACCTTCATTCCGGGGATGCCTTCTTGCCATCCTTGAATGAGGTTGTTCAGCGGGAAGTTGATCGAACTGCCGCCGTGTGATGAGTCAAAGACGGTGCCGTCCATGAGTTCACCCTTGTAGTGTACATTGACCGTTGCGCCCGGTTGGCATTCGTCGCCTTCGCCAACGGTGAGGTCTTCGATGATAACTTCGGTGATTGGTTCGCTCATTGCGTGTCCTTTCGCAGATTGGATTCAGATTACTTTTCGTGGTTTTGATGATAGACCCGAACTGCTTAAAGATCGAAGTAGTCCGAGACATACTCGGGGATTGAGTCTGCTTTGGTCAACTTCACAACATCCAACAGCCGCATCAGGTCTCTTTGGCGTTTTTCCTCGATCAACTGCGGTTCAATCTCGTCATCTTCGAGGGACCGCAAGAACCGATAGCGTCCACGCCCCCCGGATTCTGAGCGAATACTCGTGAGTTCAATTGCACCGAGTTCTGCCAATCGGATCAGCGCATAGTCCATGATCCCACCACCCATGCCGTGGGCGTGCCCTTTCCCGATCACCATCAACCGAAGATCATCGTCATCGAAATCATCTTCCATATACCTCGCTTCGATCGCACTCATCACGGACATTAAGAAATCTGCACTTGGATTCTGCCAGCGGATGAACTCTTGCTGAATCGCGAGATCATCCTGACAATACAAAAGCTCACAGATCGAATCTTCGCCATCGCGTCCTGCTCGTCCGACCTCTTGGTGATACGCCTCGATCGACGCGGGTATCTGCCCATGTACAATGTATCGAAGATCGGGCTTATCAACACCCATCCCAAATGCATTGGTCGCAAGCAGGATCAATCCATCATCTGGACCCGATTCTATAAACCGGTCATACACTCGTGTGCGTTCTCTTGGATGCAATCGACCATGATAAATCTCGATTTCGCGGCCGGGCATCGCTTCTTGCAATCGATCCGCCATCTGCTCTAGATTCTTAATGAGCGTGAAATACACAATTCCAGTCGCATTGGTCTTGCTCGCAATCGCTTTGATATGATCGATCTTCTCCCCATCATCCCAGACCACGCTCGAACTCAGTTTCAGATTCGGACGATCGACCGGCGCTGCATACAAAGGCATCTCATCGAGATCAAGCCCGAGCACCGTGCGGATATCCTCACGCACCGGTTTGGTCGCGGTTGCAGTCAACGCGATCGTAATCGGATCACCCAACTCTTTGCGGAACTGACCGATTTTCTGATACGCAGGACGCAGATCATGCCCCCACTTGGTGACGCAATGGCACTCATCAATCGCAAGCAAATTCACCCCACCGGGCACCTGATCTAATGCCTGACGAAAATCCGGTTTCTCCATGCGCTCAGGGGTCGCATAGAACAACTCATACTCACCTGCTGCGAGTTTATTGTATCGTTTGAGTCGTTCTTGCTTGCGTACGGTAGAGTTGACAAATGATGCTTTGATCCCCTTCTTGCGGAGCGCCGCGACCTGGTCTTCCATCAACGCAATCAAAGGCGAGAACACCAACCCAACCCCTTCACCACCTGATTCCTCACGCATCGCAATCGCGGGCAACTGGAAACACAGAGATTTCCCCGACCCTGTCGGCATCACCACCAGCGCATCGCCACCATTCATCACCCGTTCGATGATCTCCTGTTGAAGCGGGCGCAGAGATTCGAGTCTGAATCGGGATTGGAGAATTGCTTGGAGTTCTGTTTCAATCATGGAAGCATTGATTATTGACTCCTATCAGTCATTTTTCGCCCTACTTGCTTCGGGTATTCCCAACTGCTAGGCTTTGTCTGTTCTTGGTGCCCGGGGAGTTGTTTCAATCCGGGTGAAAAGGGAAGTGCGGTGAAAAGCCGCCGCGGACGCGCCGCCGTAATGGGCATTGATGTCTGCTCTACGCATCCACTTTCCAGTGAGATGCACGCCACTGGCACATGATTCTTTGGATTCATGTACGGGAAGGCCGAGCATGCAGAGCCCAAAGCCGGAAGACCTGCCTTGAACAGTTATGTCGGCCCTCGCGATCTGGGGTTGGTGGACTTGTTCGCCCATCTTCCCAAGCGAACCCTCCCCACCATCTCTTTCTCAACGCTTGGACCGATGATTTGTTCATCGGGAAGTCTGTGTATCTACACAGGTACTTCTGGTGCCGCGAAAGCACCAAGAAAGAGAGAAGCACATGCGTGCATTCATCACATCGTCAGCAATCGCTGTCACATCCACCCTCATCACTGCGAGCGCAGTTGCAAATCCATTTGCAACCACCGTGCTCTCTTACGACGCTGGTACTAATGCTGTTGCAGGGTACACCAATGCGATGGTTTCCCTTGGTGCCGCCGAGCGATTTACCGGCGAAGGCATCTTCCCCGGAGGCGTCACCCCGTTCAACCCCGCATTCGGAACCGACGAACTTGTCTCAATCGGCAGCGGCGGACACCTCGATCTTGGATTCGAAACCACGATCACCAATGATGCGTCCCACGCTTTCGGCGTAGATTTCATCGTGTTCTCCAACTCTGGGTTCGCCGATACCTCATGGTCTGATACAGATCCGAACAATGACGGCACAGGTGTCATCGGTGCAAACCCATTTGTCTTTGGTGCCGGCGGGCAAGCAACCATCCAGGTATCACAGGACGGTACGTCATGGCACACCGCTGCGATCACATTCCTTGATCTCTTCCCCACACTCGGATATAGCGATTTCAGTTCGCCCACACCCGGAACGAATGGATTGATCGAATCTGATTTCACCCAAGCGATGGACCCAACACTCGGGTTGAGCGATCTTGCAAACTTGAGCTTTGAACAAATCGTCTCGCTCTACAACGGCTCAGGCGGAGGAATCGGAATCGATATCGATTCAACCGGACTCTCATCTGCAAACTATGTCCGATTCTTGAACGAATCTGGTACTGCATTTGAAATCGACGCGGTCGCGGTAGTCCCTGCACCGGGTGTATTGATGCTCATCGGATTTGGATCGTTGACCACAACGCGCCGCCGACGAGCATAAACAAATCCCCATCCCTTCTGTTCCCATCCCTCATGGGAGCAGGGAGAGATCGCGGTTTGCTCGGGGAAACTCGAGCAAACTGTTTCAAGCTTTCCGAAAGGAACTCAATGATTCGCGTTTCACACATATTTATTCTTGCCTGTGTTGGCACATGTGCATGCGCTCAGAGTGGTTCATATCCTGCTGCGAACCAACAATCCCCGCAGACAATCAACCACTCATCGAGTTGGACCCATCTGGGTGGAAACACACGCAGGCAAAGCAATGCGAGCACTTCCACCCAAACCCTATCACTCGATTCACCCATATGGATCGGTGATGGCGATGGATCAACCACCTACATCCCGATCGCCCAAACTGGACTTGTCGTAGACTCTGCACAAATCTACGCACTCGCAACCAATCCAGATGCGCCGGGTTCAAGCTTCGCGGTTTGTTATCATCGATTGACCGGCGACTTCCAATGGGCAACCCCGATCCCCCCCGCGATTCTCGACTCTTGGTCGACCCCCGCGGTTGATATCCAAAATCATCAACTCATCATCGCAACAAGCGACAGACTCATCTCAATCGACTCCAATACTGGTATGAAAAATTGGTCAACACCAATCGGTGGTATCACAGTCAACGCATCCCCAATCGTTACTGCAGATCTCGGAGATTCTGATCGCGCATTCGTCACCAACTACTCCTTCGGTGGAGGCACCCCATCTCAACTCACCTGCATCAACACCGATCCATTCAACCCTCTCAAAAATCCATATCAGCCCGGAGAGATTATCTGGCAGTCCCCCCTCATCGGCGACTCCTCAGGCAATACCCCCGCGTACGCTGATGGAATGATCTATGTATCCACCGCATCGAGCGCTGGATCAACCGCAGGTCAGATCCTCGCCTTCGACGCAACCGCAATAACCCAACTAGACCCTACCTGGACATTTACCAACCCGATCAATGCGGGGTTCTTCTCCGGTGTCTCAATCGCTCACGGTAGTCTCTACGCATCGTCCTACACATTTACCGGTTTGCAGTTCAGCGCAAACACCGTCAAAATCAACAAACGATCCGGCGCACTGCAATGGTCCATTCCTACCAATCGAACCGACGCGATGCCGATAGTTCTGAACAATGGAGATGTGATCGTTTCGGGGGGAGTTCCAATCGGTGCTTTCGATTTTCTTCCCTTCTTTGGCTCACTCCCAAGTATTCAATACATCACACAATCAAACAACACCCCTACGATCCTCTGGGACTCTGCACTCGACACACACGACGACACAAATGCCAATGGGATCTGGGACTTTGGAGAATCATTCCTCTCCATCGGCGGATGGACACACCAACCAATCGTCACGAGCATTGACACAAATATCAACAACACCCCGATGCTCGTCGTCGGTACCGCTCCTGCAAGAACACCTGGAGTTCAGTTCGCACACAACACCGACCTGAGTCTGATCGATCTCACCAAACTCCCAACAGACCCGGGTTTCATCATTGAACAATTTACCGGCGCAGGATCTACACCCGCGATGATCGATTCATGGATCTACACATCAGGAGAATCTGGAATCCATGCATTCGCACCCTCTAAATCACCCACACCCACCCAGCTGATGCACCAATACACACAGGGCAAAATCACCATTCACCAGCTCATCAATCTACTCCGCAAATGATCAGACATACTAATCAATCTCGGGCATTCACATTGATCGAACTCCTCGTGGTTGTGTCGATCATTGCACTCCTTATCGGGATCATGCTCCCGGCGCTGGGGAGCGCCCGGCAATCCGCACAAGCAGTCATCTGCACATCCAACCAACGCCAACTCGTGACCGCTTGGATTATGTACACCGATGATCATCGGGGGTACGCAATGCCTCACCTCCGAACCGCGGGCGTGAACCGAACATACTGGTATGGGTCAGAAAACATCGCAAACCAAACACTCGACCATAACTCAGGGACACTCACTCCATACATGAGCGCTGTTCCTGGCGATACCTCGATCTTTGAATGCCCGAACCAACCCAAGGGGTCATACGCAACACAAGGGTCGACCAACACCTTCACCTCAACCTACGGCTACAACGCATACGGGCTCGCTCCATCGACGACCGGTTACTTCTCGCTCTACAACCAACGCACACTCCGCACTGCCGACATCCATCGCCCGTCGGTACAACTTGTTTTCGCAGACACCCTCATCATGCTTTTTAGTGGACAACCATCAAACTCTGCATTGCTCGACCCGCCTGAGCTGTTCACCCCCGGGCTCGGTTGGCGAGAAAACTTTTCCCCCACCACCGCATTCCGGCACCGGAAATCGACGGGAGATAGCATGGGTACCGCGGTCGCAGCACACGCTGATGGATCGGTCAATCATGAAACAAACGATCCCGACGCGAAGACAATCTCACACTACGGGATCGGATCAATCTCGAAGTTGAACGATCCGGGATATGTACAATCCCCTGAGAGTTGGCGGCGATGAAAATCGACCGCTGCGTCTGTCACGATGTCCCGTTTAGTCTTCTTCTACCAATCGTGGATGATCTCAAAAAATCAAGAATCACCGATCAACACATTATCTTTGATACCCTTTGCAAACAGACTCAGTGCTCGACAGATTGCACGCTGTGCCGACCATATATCCGAAGGCTCATTGATACGGGTGAATCCGTATTCTACGAGATCATACAAGATACAACGAATGATCCTGATTAATAATCTCGGCCTTGCACCCCATCCTTCGTGTTGTGCAACTTGATCGTTTGACGCGTCATAGGATTCTCAACCCCATCGCTCGCATCACTCGGTAACAGCATCTCCGCGTGCCCATCGGCAAACCCCATCGGGGTCTTCGCATTGAGCAACCCATCAATCCGCTCGGGTGTTTTCTTACCAACCAAATATGACAGATCATCATCCCAGAGCATCACCTTGCTCGATGCATACCGCACATCGTGAGGCCGGGTAGATCTGAGCAAATCAAAATCCGTAGAAGTCTGTTCGCCATTCCAATAGCTCGCACGCGTCACAAACGAGTTGGAATACTGAACAGAAATAACCTCATCGAAACGAAACTCAGGATCAACCCCGATCGATTCAAGCTTTGGTAACTCTTCATCTTTACGCGGAGATATCCATGTCTCCCAGTAATCAGGCCAATCATCAAGCGGCGCAATCATCGCAGGCCACATCCAGCTATGCCCAAAGTAATCCGTCGTCGCAATAATCACTCCACCCGGATACCACTCGATAATCAGTTCATCGCCGACAGGTTCGTACACATCCTCTTCATCCTGTAAACTCCGAGGAAGTTCCCCCAGATTCTGATGCGGATACGCACCCCGTTCACCGGCAAACTGCTCGAACTGTGTCCCAACCGATCGTACATTGCTCATCGCCACAGTTTGGAGCGCAGAACTTCTTGCGCCCGACAATGCCGGGAGAAGAATCCCGATCAACAATCCAATGATCCCGATGACCACAAGCAACTCAATCAGCGTAAAACCATGCATGCGCTTGAATCTGCTGTTTCTATTATGTTCTTTGTATGGTGTGTTCATCCCTCGTCCTCCATCAACATATTGCGGATCGTGCGATACGCTGCGGGTTGCCAGTGCCTCGCTTCGGGGTTCCAAGTGAGAATCAGTGAAAAGATCACTTCGTTCGTTTCGCCTTTGGGTTGGACCGGGATACTGACTTCGATCGCAGTGTCATCGCTCTTGCTTGGCGCATCGGGGAACAATGACGCAGGTTGCATCTCCATCACTGATGATCTCATCGACGAGTTGCCTGGTTGAGTATCCACATCATCGGTATTCACCTCCCGGCGCATCTGTGTGCGTCTGCCATCAGGCGCTTCATACTTTGAAACACTGATCCGAGTTAAATCTACCTTCGCGCCCTCGAACACCTTTGCCAAGTTCGTAAAAATCGGATGGTCCTTATCGAGATTATCACTCAGTTTGCCACCCATCGCGAGGATCGCGTCTGTAAATGAATCGTAATCACCACTCAAGATTGGAATGAACGCATGTATCACCGCATCACTCACACCATCAGGTACTCCCTTAGGCACTTGAATCTCGTTCAATGTTGACCGAGCTTGATCCGTAACCAGTTCTGCAAGCTCATCTTGAATCTGACCAACCTGCTTGGCGCTTTTCGCTTTTGTGTATTCGGGTTCGACCTCGTTTCCATTACTGTCCAATGCTGATGCGATCACGCGAGGTTCCTTTTTCTTCTCAGGTCCCCCTCCTGAGAGCATCGAATAGGCACCCCATGACAATCCACCGACCGCGAACGCAATCGCCAATATGGTCTTGATGTCAACGGATCCTGCCGGCGCATCCCAACCTGATGTTCTCTTCGTATTCATGATTTCTCCTGCTTGAATACGGATCTATTGATACATAACCGTACCAATCCCGCACTGCGTACATCCAGTGATGCGCCTCGATCCTCAAGCAGTCATGTTTTCAGAGTTTCTTAATCACCTCACGCACCTACCCTTATCCCATGAATCCAACCATAGAAACCATCCGAGCTCATCGATCGATCCGTACCTATACAAACGATCCAATACCCCAATCACACATCGACGAAGCGATGCTCTGCGGACAAGCAGCGGCAACCTCATCTGCAGTCCAACCATACTGCGTGCTCCACATCACCGACGATGACAAACGCCAAGTCATCGCCGACCTGTGCGGACCACAACAGAAAGTCCGCGACTGCCCCGCATTCTTCATCATCTGCGGCGATCTCCGCAAACACATGCTCGTACTCGATCGCGCAGACACACCCTACAAATCAAGCTTAGAGGCATTTCTCGTTGCATCCATCGACGCGTCACTCTTTGCACAGAACTTCACGCTCGCATTCGAATCACTCGGATACGGCACATGCTACATCGGGGGGATCCGCAACGACCTGCCTCAACTCGACAAACTCCTCAATCTCCCAGAAGGCGTTCTCCCGTTCTACGGCCTATGCGTCGGAGTCCCCGCAGAGACCCCGTCACATCGTCCGCGATTTGCTCAACAATCCATGCTCTTCGAGAACGAATACCCAAGCGATACTCAAACAATCGCGAACATAGACCAGTATGATGACGCATACAGAGCATATCTTGAACAACGCGGGGCCAAACCAAACACCTGGTCCGCATCCATAGAGAAAAAATTCAGTTACGCTGCCCGCGAAGGACTTGGAAGTTACTTTGAATCAAAGGGTGCCAAGTTCACTTAAGGTATGGTAAAATCGTAAGATCAATCCCTATTTATCACAGGAAACCATCACATGAAATCAATCACTCTTTTCGGAATCCTCGCGGCTGGAATCATCGCGATCCTGGGTTTCACCCAACCAACTTATCAGAAACAACCCGTCACCAATAACCCCATTGATCTCGCAACCACCCAGCTCATTTTCGTGGTCCGACATGCGGACACAACTCCAAACACAGGCAACAACCCGAACCTCAACGCCCAGGGCCAAGCCCGCGCGCTTTCACTCGCCAACATGATCCAAGACGAAGAACTCGGCGCGATCTATGTCACCAACACCCTACGCTCTTCCCAAACCGCAGCGCCAACTTCCGCCGCGACCGGTATCCCATCAACCGTCTACCCCGCACTCGACGCAATCGGACTCGCGACCACCATCAAAGCACTCGAAGACACCAACACCACTCTGGTCATCGCCCACTCCAACACCGTCCCCACCATCATCACCGCACTGGGTGGCCCCACATTCGAGGACCTCAAAGAAACGAGTTTCGACCACTTCTACGCGGTTCTTCTCAAAGACGGTCGCCATGTACGAACAGTTCAACTGCGCTACTAACTATTCTTAAGGCTGTTTCACACCCTGATCCGCAGCATCTCGCAACATCAACTTCATCTTCGGGATCGGAATGAAATCTTGGAAAGCAAGCACAAGTGTTTGCTCTGCACCATCGCGCGAAATCAGATACGCTCGCTGCTCGAGCGAATTATCAAGCACCGGTCCCGGCCAATTAAAAGGTTCAAGCGTGAGAGGGACCCCATCAAACGCGAGCAACACATCCCCTTCTTGAACCCCGCCGAGTTCTGCTGGTGAACCCTCGACAACACTCCGCACCACAAACTGATCATCTTCATTGAGCCGAATTCCGATACCATGGACCCGCCAGATCGGCATATCAATCTCTGTCCTTCCGTCGGAGAGTTCAACCCGAAAATGCTTACCAACCGGATCAAGACTCACCCGAAATCGACGCATGAACTCGCCACCAATTGAAGAATCACTTCTCGTGCTTCGGCTCACAATCGCCATCAGGTTCCGCGCATAGATCCCCTGAAATCCAAGGTCAAAGATCAACCTCGCATACTCATTGGGTTCAACCGTGCCACTCGAGGACATTGACACACCAACCTCGACTTTGTTTTCCAAGTCGCTGTACACCTGTGCGTGCATCCCCGACAAGTTGAGCAAAGCACCGCTCCCCGTGTCGATCAACATATCACAAGGAAGTGTCCCCTTCGATCCCGGGATGACCATCCCCCCATCAATAAACGGCACTCGACCATTCTCTAACCACATCGGTACCGTCCCGATCGAATCTGCATCCAATCTCGCATGACTCACAAATACCTGCTCATTGGGATAATCCAATGTCAGTGTGTGATTCCGAAACATGTTGTACCCGATGATCCCGATGATCTTTGGTCCCTCCGCGATCCGCTCAGGCAACCGATCAATCGTGAACGGCACGCCGTGCCCCACTAATCCACCAATCTCAACACTGCTCACCAACCCGATGGGTTCTTTGTTCACATTCCCATGCGCATCAAGCGTACGCACATGCCCGCTCGCTCCAATCCCCGCAGCTTTGGCAACCTCCGGGGGAACCTGCGACACCGCACTCCCCGTATCAAGAATCATCCGGTGCGGCCCAGTCCCATTAAGCATCACATCCAACACAACCTGATACCCATCAAACTCCGCAGGCAGCTCAACCGATTCTCCGCCCACCGGAGAAATCGACAACCGATCCGCATGCGTCTGAAACGATTGGGAAGAAGAACACCCAACGCTGCCAATCATCAATCCGATACCAACAACCCAATAAACTAGTCCATGAATAATTCGATTCATCATTCCATTCTCCTCATCATTCGCTTTCAAATACATATTTTTCATCATCCGGCGGCTGTAAAAGCCAACTCGCGATCAAACCGCTCATTGAACTGAACAACCCAACCCCCACAACCATCAACACCATCGCAACGATCCGTCCGCCGGTCGTCACGGGTGCGTAATCGCCATATCCCACTGTTGTAATCGTTACCCACGCCCACCAAATCGCATCTTCCGCTGTGCGGATGTTAGAATCCTCAACACCCAACTCAAAGTGCAAGATCCCCATGCTCCCAATCGTGATCGATAAAAACGCGATCAACCCTGAGACTGCTGCAGCGCTGCGTCGACGGTAGTACCCAAGAATCCGCATCAGGTGCCGCCCCGATCGCACACCCCGTAACAGTTGCGCCACCCGCACCAATCGAATCGCTCGCCCCCATCGAAACGCATCGACGCTGGGAATACTCGCGATCAAATCCAACCAACCCCAAGTAAAGAAGTACCGCGAGCGAGACTCGGCCTTATACAACTGACGAAGAAAATCTGCAAAGAACACCGAACACGCAACCACATCAATCAACCCCATCAGCCGATAGGTCTCTTCATCCATTGGCACCAACATCATCGCCGCAATGACCAACAACGAGAGTACCGACACGGCCAAGATGAAGAGTCGATAGCTGGTTGCTTTGGGATCTGCGAGTGCCTTGTCCATTTCAACTCCATAGCTGAATCGATTAAACCCAACTAAAAATATTCTTGCAGGAATGACAAGCAATCTTGCTTATCATCACCAATCTTAAATTTTGACCCAAATCTGTTTAGTAATCTATCTCGATCTTTTTGACCCAATCCAATTCCTGTGCCTCCAATAAATTTGAGACGGTTAGATTTCACAAACTCAGAGGTTAATCCGATTTTATCGAGATTTTTATCGTGATAACCAAGACCCAGGATAATTATTTTTGACGCACGCGATAGCAATATTTTCATCCTCGCATATGCGTTCTCATCAGGCATCTTCTCGTTTTCCGAAATGGTTACGATATTTTTTGATATATCATTAAGATATTTCCCATTGACTTTTCTAGAAGAATCTATCGACTGAAGCATCGTATTGTCTACATTTACACTCTGGCTATACATTTCTGTAGTGCCTCTAGGCTTCAACTCAGTTCCCACCTGACCATGCACATGAATAAACCGCTCGATGTGAACATCATCAGGCACATGCCCAAAATTTTCCTGAGGCAAAGCGTGAGCCATTGCCCCGCTCACAATTCGCAGTGAATGTTCGATGTCTACCTGATGAGTATTTGCCATAAACCTCGCAAACAACGCCATCGGAATTCTATCATAATTAAATGACACAAACGACAATCGATTATTTTTGAAAGACTCTGGACACGACTCCATCCTGTTGTGATACAACCACGAAACCCAATCTCCATCTGGAAACTCCATCGAGGATATCGCTTTATCTTCGAGTTCAAGTAAAACACCTGCAATCGCCGCTTTGAGTGGCGGAGCGAATGTATTGTTTTTCTCTATAAATGCATCAAGCGTTGGCGTTCGCGATTTTTGCAGAATCTTTGCCAGATTGCTATATCCATTCAAATCAGTCTCTATCTCAGCCCAATCATCAAATTTGGTTTCTTGATGACGATGCAAAAATTCAACTGCTTTCTCAGTGAGTTGAGGGCCTAGTGGCAACCCATAATCAAATGAAGCACCTGCACCTAATACAATTACAGTTTCTTCATTAATCATTTCACTCCCCGGTATCAAGCACCGCCATGAACGCCTTCTGTGGGATATTCACCGACCCGATCGACTTCATCTTGCTCTTGCCCTTCTTCTGAGCTTCGAGCAGCTTGCGTTTACGCGAGATGTCGCCGCCGTAACATTTGGCGGTCACATCCTTGCGGAACCCCTTGATCGTTTCGCGTGCGATGATCTTCCCACCGATCGCAGCTTGCAACGGGATCTCGAACTGATGACGATCGATCTGCTTCTTCAGTTTGGTCAACAGAATCTTCCCACGCGCCACCGCCCGATCACGATGACAGATCAACGACAGCGCTTCGACCGGTTCGTTGTTGATTAAGATCGCAACCTTGACCAGTTCGTTCTTGTCGAATCGGATCACTTCATAATCCATCGTCGCGTAACCCTGCGATATCCCCTTGAGCTTGTCATAGAAATCAAAGATGATCTCCGCCAACGGCACCTCAAAGCTCAGCATCTCTCGCCCGTGCGAAACAAACGCCTGATTCTTAAACACCGCGCGTCGTTCCATACATAACTTCATAATCTCGCCGATGTACTCACCGGGGGTCATGATCTCGACCTTACAGATCGGTTCGCTGAACTCGGTAATCAACCCTGCATCCGGAAGGTCCGCCGGGTTGTGGATCTCTTTTTCGAGAATCTCGTTGCGTTTGCCACGCATTTTGATCTTGTACGATACCGTCGGCGCTGTCTGGATGACCTCAACGCCGCCTTCGCGCTCAAGTCGTTCCTGGATAATGTCCATATGGAGCAACCCCAAGAACCCACACCGGAATCCAAATCCGAGTGCTTCAGAGTGCACCGCTTGGAAACTAAACGACGAGTCATTGAGGATCAACTTCTCCATCGCATCGCGGAGTTCTTCAAAGCTATTGCCCTTCATCTCTGTCGTTGAAGGATAGAAATCACAGAACACCATCTGCGAAGGTGGTTCATACCCTTCGAGCGCCTCGGCTGCGGGGTTGTGATCGATCGTGATCGTATCGCCGACACGCACTTCACTCAGGTTCTTGATCGCGGCGACGAGGTAACAAGTCTCACCCGGCCCGATCACTTTATGTTTCTCTTGCTTCGGGGTGTACTTACCAAGCTCGGTAATACTAAATGTCCGATCGATCCCCATCATGCGGATCTTGTCACCCACTGTGAGCTTGCCATCGAATACCCGGCAGTACACGATCACGCCACGGTAATCGTCGTACACCGCATCAAAGATCAGCGCCCGTGTTTCCTTAATCTTTGGCGGCTCAGGCGCCGGGAACCGATCACAGATCGCATTGAGCAACTCCGGAATCCCCTGACCCGTTTTCGCGCTCACAGGGATACATTCCATCGCATCAATCCCAAGGACCTGCTCGACTTCATCCGCGATCTCATCGGGACGCGCACCAGGCAAATCAATCTTGTTCAACACCGGGACGATCTCAAGGTTTTGCTCAACCGCGAGATAAGTATTCACAACCGTCTGCGCTTCAACACCCTGCGACGCATCAACAATCAACAACGCACCTTCACACGCCTTGAGCGCACGAGATACTTCATACCCGAAGTCCACATGACCCGGGGTATCAATAAAGTTGAGCATGTATTGTTCGCCGTTATGCGTGTGCATAACAGTCACCGCGGACGCTTTGATCGTGATCCCGCGCTCGCGTTCGAGATCCATTGAGTCCAAATGCTGCGCTTTCGCTTCGCGGTCCGACACCGCGTTGGTCGCTTGGAGCAACCGATCCGCGAGCGTAGATTTACCGTGGTCAATATGGGCGATGATGGAAAAGTTTCGAATATGCAAGGCTGGTATCCTAATAAGA
Source organism: uncultured bacterium (assembly GCA_963976235.1). Lineage (GTDB taxonomy): Bacteria > Planctomycetota > Phycisphaerae > Phycisphaerales > UBA1924 > UBA1924. The sequence continues at coordinate 21,853 of CAXBJM010000009.1, read as the reverse complement.
GTTCAAGCCAAGCATAGTATGCGAAAACTTGCGTCTAATCAGTCATTCCACCACTCTGCATACCCATATCCATGCCCATTTGCACGATGATGGGAACCACTGTGGGAATGATGGATGTGATACACCCGGTGGGTTGAGCAATATGGAGGCCGCACAGGACCTCTCCGGTACCCCGCCCGATACTCACTTCGATACCTGGGTCGGCTGTCATACTCATACGATCCATATCGTGCATTATTCCGATTCCGCTCGTTCTGGTCTCCAACGATCGCCCCACCTGCACCACCGAGGACCGCGCCGATCGCAGCGCCTTCACCTGCATCACCGCTCATCGAACCGATCACGAGTCCTGTCACAGCTCCGAGTGCTGCACCAGAGAAGAGTCCTTCACCTGCATTGTCACACCCGCCGAGCATCCCCATCGAGAGCACCGCTGCGGAGAACATGACCGCTTTGAACTTGCCGAGGGAACGGTTCGGTGAATGTTGCGTATATATAGACTTCATGGCGATTCTCCTTTGATATGAGCTGCCCTCGATCGACACAGAATCAATCCATGCCGGAACGGTCAGCCGTATATACTGATATACCCACAAACCCACCTGTCGGCTGACAGAAAAATACAAAACACACCAAAATCGTCCACCAAAGCAAGCTTATGCCCATGTTTAGCTCATTCCGTTACTTGATTGTGAGTCTTACCCTCTCTCTCGCTGTTTTTGCACAATCCACGAATGCCCAAACAATCCGCCCGGCAACGGATCGACTCGACGCGATTGTTTCGTATCCACTCACCATCGCGATCGTGAGTGAAAACGAACGCGATCTCCGCAAAGATATCATCACCAAACTCGATGATGGGCGAGTTATCTCCTCACAACCCTTCTGGATCGGACGCACCCCGCAACCCTCGCCAAGCGCTTGGACACCCCCCGCGGGGATCTGGACCGCGACGGATTACGAGACCATCTCACAAATCCCTATCAATCAGCGTCCTCGTGGAACATGGTTCATCCGCATCGCCCTCCCGATTGACGCTGTCGGACAAGGTCTCTGGTTCGGATCGCAGCGTTACGAACTCAACTGGCTCCCAGACCCCGAGCGCGCCAAGCTCGAAGCAATCACCCCAACCCAACAATCCGAGCTCAACTCATTCTGGTCACTCCATCTCCCGGAGGATGCGCTCGCAGACCCCGCGGTGCAATACGCAATCGATCAGTACCACCACAACCCTTTCTCCAACTGGCGCGCACACCTACTTACCGACGGGCTCGCCCCGAGTGCTCGAACATCATCGCAAGGCGATCATCTCGAAACCCTCGAACTCGAGCTCGCAATGAACACCCCAGGCGCCGATATCCTGCGTGAGATTTCCCATCAATCCATCGCCCGCTGGCAGATCATTCTCGGCCGAATCTGGCTCATCGATCCGTCCGTCGCGATCAGACTCAAATCCCAACTCATCGCGACCGCACAGTTCAACACACGCATCCTCCCACTCTGGACACTCGACAACACAGATCTCGCCCAACTCGCCCATGACCTTCTTTCCCCGTTTGTGGACGACCGAATCCGAATGCTCCGCGCTCAGGCTTGGCTCGAGAACCAACCCCGCGCCCTCGCATGGATCACGGATGATCAAGGACAAATCGAAGCAGACACGAATCGTTTCATCCCAACGATCACCGCAATTGCTCGCCCACAGACCCCCGGATCATCCTTAATGCGAGTGGACGCGACTGAATCATCAACCAGTTCGCCTCAACTTTCTACACTCAGTGCACATATTGCAACACCGATCACGATCCCAATCGATCCGATCTTACTCTCTCCTACCAATCCAAATATTGAGACTCAACCTATTCGCATCCGTACCGGCAATTGGAGCACGACCCTGAACGCGATCGCATCCCCTACCCCGGCACGCGCACCGTATGTCCGGATCGGACCGATGCTCAATGACTGGACAATGAACGCATTGCTTGCCAACAGACCACTCGAAGGTGCATCCCCGAGTCTCAACCGATCAAGTGTGGGGATTCTCCGCAGAGTCGGCGCACCAACACGATCAAATCCGACCACAAACTGGCAACTCTACATGGAACTCACGACGCCTGACCCTGCAAGTTTAAACGAATCACTCACCCTCTGGGTTGGTCCATACACCAACCCATTCGCTGTCTGGACAATCACGCCGTCGGGTCAGGTTACATTTGATGCGGGTTCAATGCTCTCGATCGGGATTCCGCATGTACAAATCCGGATCCTCGATGATCGTTGGATTGCAATGATCGATCTCCCCGAGAACGCCTTCGATCATGACGACATTCTCCAACTCGGCCTCGAACGCACCGACGCATCGAAAACCCACACCGCCTGGCCTCGACGCATGATCCCCGACCAACCCGAGCCCGGCAGACTCACCATCCACGCGGACAACTTCGATCAACTCAAATAGACGCTATTACACAATCTTCACTCGACCCGCGTACACAAACCATTCCAACGCGATCAATCCAATCGCCAACATGGTGAACCATCTCCAGAGTTCATGCTGGGAACCGTCCCCTACATTGCTCACCTGCGTATCACCCGATCCGATCACTACATCGGTGCGCACAAACAGCGAACTCTCACCCGAATCAAGCAGACTCACTCCTACCTGATCACCTACAAAATCAACAACTCCAATCTGAGACATCGGCCCGATCGCATCTGCACCTTCCCCGATCACTTGACCAGTGGAAAACACCTCGCCGACCCCGCTGGTTCCGGGTAATAGTTGTTCAACCACATTGACCAAGAAAATCGGTAACCCCACTTGCACCACCCAGTTTGAATCATGCAACGCGAACGCAACACGCACGTGCCGATGTTGACCGATGATCCGCTCGACAATCACCGACCCATCAATATCCGCAGCGATCACCCGAGTAGAGTCATCGGCTGGAAACACAACCGATCGTTGGTATGAAACCGATCCCAACCCTGATTCGCGTGCCATCGGATCTGCGCGATCCCACGAGATCATCCGCCGACGAATACCCAATCCATTGAGCACATCCACCTCCGCTTGATCCGGATACACACTCCCAAACCCGAGTGTCGCCCCCCCCGCAAGCGATTCAGGAGTCACCCGATCGTACACCACCAGATCCACATCAGGAATCTCTTCCCCAGGCGCAAGCACATTTACCTGCGATCGTGCGATCACCTCAAGCATATCAACCAACAACGGATCCGCAACCCCATCAGGCGCGACCACCGCCACCCGCACCAACGATGGCGAAGGCATTTTCACCCATGCCCGGTTATCAGTATCGAGCGCATCGTCAACATCAAGCTCGACGCGCACGATCGCCCCTTGCATCAAACGAAGTTCGAATGATTCACTTACCGAACGCGAATCTCCTTCAAACCCGATCGCGCGTTGATCGATCTCAACATCACCCACAAATACACGAAGCACCCCACCGCGAGGACCTTGCTCGTTTCGCTCAACGCGCACGAAGACCCTACTTAGAACTGGATCACTCCGATCGCGCGTGCCGCCGATTGCCACGACGCCCAGATTCCCAAGCATTCCTTGCTCGCTTTGGGTATAGGGAGAAACAAAGACACCCCCACCTTGTCGCATCGCAATTCGATTTCCTGCTGTTGATCCACCATCGGAGAACACAAACACCAAAGCGCTCGACACATCTTCAGCTTCGTCCAATTCTGCAATCTCTAGCTGCTGAGATGCATCATGCATTGATTCAACAAACTCGATCGCTTCATATATATCCCCGGGTTGATCGCTCGCCTGGATTGATCGGATCGCACCGATCAACTGCCCGCGCTGTGATGAATCCGCAAGCACAATCTTGGTTTCATTCCCCCCTGCAATCACACTCACCATCGGCGATCGCCCCGAATCAAACAACCCATCCACCCGATCAATCGCTTGAGACTTCGCGCGTTCGAGACCCGATCGTGAATCGTTGCTATTAACAACCATCGCGTTCATCGATGCGCTTGTATCAATCACCAGATAGACCCGTTGCCCATCACCGATCGCATCATCAAGTACAGGCCGACCAATCGCCAGCGCCATCAGCACAACAATCAGCAGGTGCAACCACAACAACGCTGTCGGCGACAAGCGTTGCCAAGGCACATTACCTTCCATGTCCTTGATCGCCCGTGACCATAAAAGCGTGCTCGACACCATGACCGGGCGACGCCTGAGCTTGAGCATGTAGAGCACAACCACCGTTGCGATCCCGATCGCACCTGCGATGAACCCCGCGATAGGCGCGAGAAATATCAATCGCCCCACCCTGGTGCAGGTTCAGGCAGCGCCCCTTGGTTCCGCTCGTCATGATGGATCACACGCGTAGGACGGAACCCGATCCCATAGAGATAAGTCTCTCGCGAAACATCTCGACAGGCATCAGGTTTAATCGCGCCCGCGATCCGGAAACAGTTTTTCATCCGACGAACAAGATATGGAAAAGTCTCACCCTCTAGTACTTTCATCGTGCAAGTCCCACGCGCTTTGAGCAGATTAGGAAGCGAGTTAATAATCTCTTGGCACAATCGCTCAGAGAAGAAATGATCCCCGTGCCCCGTCGTCGAAGGCGCCATGTCAGAGATCACTGAATCAAAGAGCTCGTCCCCACCGCCGAGCAACTCCGCAGCGGTCGCTTCGGTAAAATCACCCTGGATCAGATGCACATTAGGACCAAATGATGTTGTGACATGCTGGAGATCAATCCCCACAACCAAACCATCTTCACCCACAATTTTTTCCGCAACCTGTAACCAAGACCCAGGCGCACACCCAAGGTCCAACACACGATCACCCCTGCGGATGAGCTTGCGTCGCTTGTTGATTTCTAGGAGTTTGTACGCAGAACGCGCAACATACCCCTCCCGCTTTGCTTGGCGGAAGTACCGGTCTTGGAGTTCTCGTTTCTGTGCCATCGTTCTTTGTATCCGTTTGTTATCGACTTCAATTTGTTTAGTTATTTGTAAAACACGATGACCGCATCGGTCCAATGGTGCGGCGCCCAGGTCTCGCCTCGCCCTTCGTTGAGGTATTCATCGAGTTCGTACTCGATCGTGACTGTATCTCCAAACACGAACTCGCGTTGGACATCAACAATCCAAGGCTCAACCTTCGATCCCGGCGCCCAACCCGAGCGATCAAACTTCCATGTCCCGCCCTGAGGCCGACAAGGATTCAAATACACATCCGTCATCCAGAGATGATCACGCGATGATTGTGTTATAAAATCACCCGCGAGCACATCCCCCCCAGATTCCTGCGAACTGATCGTCATGGTCCGCCAGATCGGCATGAACTCACCCGCGTTTTTCGAGTTGGGATGCATCCCGTGACCGGTTACAGTTGCCCGCACGCGTGCATGCGTTGTTCCTTGAGGCACTGTGATCTCACGCGCTCGATAAAACTCATGAACTGGTTTTTCTGGATCGCCGATATCTGCATTCCCGTTCCATAAGTTCACCACCTCGATCGGCGAGCGTTCTGGAGTACCCGGATAGAAATCCAACCCAAAGGAAACATTCCACCCTTTCATATAAGTCCCGATATGCGCATCAAACGCACGCTGATCACGGAACAAAGGCATGAAGTCCGTCACATCCATATACCAGGTCCATCCGCGACGGAATGGAGTAATAAACCGGAACACCTCAAACCGTTCCGCTTCCTCCCCCTCAACCCCGCTGGGAACGCTCATACCGATTGTGCCTTTTTTATCCCAGTGGTCATACCCAACCTCAGGCTCAGATAGCGTCAGGGTCGCGATGACCCGTCCAACTGATTCCGGGATCGCATCAAAATCAACATCCGATTTGAGACGCTTTGCATTTGCCAAGAACTCCTCGGCGAAGACTTCCACATGCACAGGTTTTGGCATTGATTCTTCAAGCAATCCTGCATGCACAATCGATAGATCTTCGATCTCGATCGCATCCCCCTCGACACCCGCCATCGCATGAAGACGCATGGGTTCAACTTGCCAAACATCTTGACTGATCACGACCTGCCCATCAATGAGCACCATGACATGTGCTCCGCCGAGCACAAAACGGACCTGGACCATCACATCCATCCACTCACCCGTGCGGAACTCGACATCACTGAGCACATTGATCCGCTCGCGTCCATTCACATGCACCGACACCTCGCGTTGAGGCCGATCGTACCAGTTACCCAGCGCATCGAACCAACCCATCACCCGACCATTCTCATCGGCCTCTTGATTTGGTTGCGGATTATGAACATCGAAACCGATCGCGATCGAATGATCGGTGTTGGGTTCATCCCACACAAACTCATCATCGATCGCACCCTGATCAGGATCAATCAGCACAAGCCCGAATCCCTTTGTGTCACCAATCGCGTTACCCATCGCATCAGGTGCAGGAACTTTCACCCGCATTGATACCCAAACGGATTCCACAATATCATCTGTTGGTCCGGTGCGAGCAAGCATCGTCCCGCTAAAGCACAACGATGCCCCCATTGCGAAGATGAGCGAAACAAAAATGTATTTGATAGTGGGAAGACGATTCATGCCTATAGGATATCGCCTAGATGGTCGATTCTCGCTTAATGCGGGACTTCTTTGACCGCATTCCGGTTCCATGATGGGACCCGGAAGACAATTGGGCCGTCTCCGGTGATATCACACTGACATGCTAACCGAGAGTTCATCTGAAGACCTGGTGCTTCTTCGACCCGATCTTCTTCCTCTTCCTCTGCTTCCGAGACCATATCCATGCCTTCCTCGACATAGATGTGGCAGGTTGAGCAGGCACACACGCCGCCGCAGGAATGCTCGATGTTGATTCCGTGCTCAATCGCGACTTCGAGGAGATGCTCGCCTTTGGCAGCCATCAACTCATGAACCGCCTTATCCGAACCATCTTCATTGAGTTCTTCTGGATTCTCAAGGATGATCTTGACATGAACAGTTTCCGGGCCGTGATCGTGATCTGAATGACGCATATGCATATCTGCTATCTCCTCAGGATTTTGGAACCATCCTGGTAAAAGGGCTACTAAGATCAATCCTAGGAACCATATTCAGCGGATACGATACTCCGAAACAATCATCATGAGCACGCACCTCAATTCTTCCAAATCTTCGATAAAACTCTCTGTGGTTGCGCCTGCTCATAATGAAGAGGAAAATATCGACGAGCTCATCAAACAAGTCGGAGATGCGCTCTCACCGCTCAATATCGCCTTCGAGTTCATCATCGTGGACGACGGGTCTACCGACACCACAAAAATGAAAATTATCGACCATCAATCGCAAAAAAACTGGGTTCGATGCGTTTCAATGACCAATACCCCCCATGGGTCAGGCAACGGGCAGTCTGCTGCTTTCCATGCTGGTTTCCGTGCAGCAAAAGGCGATCTCATCGCGGTGCTCGATGCGGATCTACAAAATGATCCCAAAGACATCCCCGCGATGCTCGAACTCATCGAGGAATCGAACGCGGATTTTGTGCAAGGCGACCGATCCGCTGCCCGATCACAAGGCGACGCAAAGATCCGCCAGTTCGGATCATGGGTCGGACGCAAGTTTCGACTCTGGGTACTCGGGGACACCATCACCGATACCGGATGCTCCCTGCGTGTGATGAAACGCGAGGTCGCACTCCGCCTGCCGCTCGAGTTCAAAGGCATGCACCGATTCATCCCCGCAACTGCTCGTCACATGGGATACACCGTGGTTGAAATGCCCGTTTCTCATCGTCACCGTCACGCGGGCACCCCGAAGTACGGCATGGGGATCACCAAACGAGCAATCCCCGGACTCATCGACCTCTTCGCGGTCCGCTATATGCGGAATCGACGCAAGCCCGTAACATCCATCGAAATCACCGCTCCACAGATCGCAGAACCCACTCATGCGGAGACCATCACACAATGAAACCAGGACCAATCATCGCGATGATCCTCCTGGTGCTCCTGGGGATGTGGTTGGTGCTTCAACCCGCTCTTTCACATGCGGAGACGGATCTCAGTGTCTCTGTAGGCGCTATTGAGATACAACTCATGCGATCAGAAATCGACGGCCAACTCCAATATCAAGTCGTTGGACCCTCAAATCTCAGATCTGATCAACTTCTCACACCGATCGAACTCGATGCATTCATTTCCCAGCAAGTCGACAAGTGGAACCAGCGTCCCGCGATCGAAAGACACCTGCTTGGTTTCTTCAACATCACCACCTGGAGCACCTTCGGGTGGGTCGTCATCGGACTCGTCGGACAAACCGCATTCTTCGGGCGCATGTTTATCCAATGGATCATCTCCGAAAAATCTCGTGTCTCCACCGTACCCGAAATATTTTGGTGGTTCAGTTTCATCGGAGGCATCTGCCTCTTCACCTACTTCGTCTGGCGCGTTGACATAGTTGGTGTCCTCGGACAATCCACCGGCATCGTGATCTATGCTCGAAATCTCAGACTCATCCATAAAGAAAAATGCCGCGAGTCCAATCAACCCGCTCCCCAATAGATTGAACCAAAACAGAAAGAAATCAATATGCAACTCTGGATCGACAATACACAACTTGATACAACCGACAACCTTGAGAATGCCTTTGAGATCGCTCGTCAGCACGCCGAAGACGCTGGCAGATTGATCGTCGACATCCAAGCGGACGGGCATCCCATCGACGACGCACTCCTCGATGAACCACCCACCGACAATGCGGGGATCACCGAGCTTCGCCTGACCACTACCGACTTCAACGCGTTCCTCATTGAAACACTCAACACCGCCAAAGAGGCACTTGAAGGCACCCGCACGGAACAAACCGAAACCGCGGATCTGATCCGAACCGGCGCGTTCGATCAATCCATCGAATCCCTCAAGTCTGTTCTCGAAGGTTGGCACGCGGTCCGTGATGTTGTTGGTCAGTCCGCAGCGCTCGCCGAAATCAACATCGACACACTCGAAATCACCGACGCAAAGGGCACCACAATATCTGGCGAACAATGCATCGACGCGCTCTCCAAAGCACTCGCCCAGGTACGCAACTCACTTGGCAAACAAGACTGGGCATCACTCGGCGACGCGATCGAGTACGACCTCGACGATCAAGCAAACGCATGGGATGCACTTCTCAACACCATGATCAAGCAGATACCATCGAACTCATAAATGAATCAACATTCGTCCAACACAGCGCCCCCCATCGATTCCATGATGGAACTCGCGAGCCAATCCCTCGCCCGAGGCGAGTATCTTGACGCCGCGATGGCATGCCGCGATGCGTTGTTCTTTGCTCGCAACAAGAACGACTTCGCAACCATGTGCAGGATCTGTCTGCCCATGCTCGAATCGCAACGCGCTCTGCGTCTCTCTGCGCTCGATACCAATGTGATCCACTGTATCTCAAACTCATCGGACATCCCCGCAGACCCCGATGCGAGTTGCTATCTGTTTGCACCCAACTTTGTTGGCGCTGACACCCGCCGATTCAGGGTTGCAGCAAATGATGCGGGGATCGGTGTCTTTGTCCTTACCCGCGAACCCACCACCGCCAAAGGACTTTGGCCAATCGTCAGCGTCGCAGATCGCGTCGCGCGAATCCAGATTCAACCACCAGACAACGATCGCCCCACCGCTGATTGGTTCGCGCTTGCTGCGGAGACATTGGGAGATCAAGCAATACTCGACGCTCTGGGTGCCTCCGAGCCCGATGATCCCAAACAATGGATCGTTGACGATTTTCTCGATCGACTTGATATCTGCCCAGAACACGAGAAGTTCATCAAAGCACTTGCCGATGCGTGCCATGATGCGATCAATGCGCCCCCGACGACCCGCAAGCGCCGTCGCGGGATCATCGATGATCCGTACTCATTCTGAGTATCCCTCCGAATAAGTAAAATCGGCTGCCAGATGCTCGAAAACACCTGACAGCCGCTCGTGGGGGACAAACTCAATCGATTCATTCACATCCTGCGTCGTCTGGATATGAACAACCCACTCGCTGCAATCATTCCAATCGCACCGGGCGTCGGCACATAGTTCGCGTTGTCATAACTCGACATATTCCCAATGCTCCCCTGGTTTGTTCCGTACTCACCATCGTTCACCGAGACAAGATCATACTGCCCAAAATCAGGGTTCCATCCTGTGTAAGTCCTGCTCACATCTGTCAGCACATCCCCTGTTGCGAGATCAGAAATCTTGACCCCAAACACGCCGTTGGCCGAGTCTGCTTCGAGCGAAATCCGAACCCAGGTGTCGATCGACCACTGTGCATTCCCGAGTCCAAAGTCGCGGGAACCCGACCCTTGCCCATCGTTGTTCTGCACGAACAACCGAAATCGACCATTCGGGGACGCATACACAACCGCCTGAGGCCCCCAGTTAAAATCAGTCTGATCGGTATCTTGGAAAAATCCAACCGCACTCATCCAGTTTGGACTACTCCCGTTGCCTTGCTGATCAAGTCGAACATCAATCTCGAACCGTTGAACCGTAGTATGTTCAACCTGGGACATCATCCCCCCTGATGTCCCGATGTGATCACCGATCTGCACTGCATTCGTCGTACTTCCAAACGCGTCGGTGGTCTCAATCACTGAGACCGAATCCCCGGGATGTGTCGGCTCATCAATAAAACTCACCGCGTCTTGCCAGCCGCCACCGGGCAACCCGCCAACGCTGTAGCTTTCAAAGTCATCTGCAATGTCCCCCATCGCAAACCCAGCACAAAGCACAAGCGCACCGACAGCTTTCATCATATTCATTTTCAATCCCCAGTTAGCCCACGAGACGATTCCGTCTATTCACCGAATGCACGCTCGCTGAAAGCAGGGCCAACGAGAAACTCATACTTCGGTACAACACATAGATACTGCACGAAACACAGATCAGTTCCAATCTGTTCATGTTTTTTTATTTAAATGAATCAACAAATCACACAGAATCGCGTGAGAGCGTATTTACAATATTTATTACAATCGCATCCGCATCGATCTGTTCTGCGCTCGCTTCAAAGTTGAGCAAGATCCGGTGCCTCAATGCGGGTAATGCCACCTTCTGGATATCCTCGATCGCGACACTCGCCCGCCCATCAAGCAGCGCCAAGCATTTGCCCGCGAGCATCAACGCTTGCGCTGCTCGTGGTGATGCACCCAGGCTCACATACTGATTCACCATCGGGGTTGCAAACTCTCCACCTGACAACACACTCTTGGGATGCGTGGCGAGCACACACCGGATCGCATAATCACGCACATGTTCCGCGACAGGAACTTGGCGAACAAGCTGCTGATGCGCGATCAGTCGCTCGTGATCAAGCACAGGCGAAATCTGTGCTTGCTGCGCACCAGTTGTCCGGATCACGATCTCCGCGAGTTCTTCACGCGTTCCATATCCAACTTGCAGCTTAAAGAAAAACCGGTCCAACTGCGCTTCGGGTAACGGATAAGTCCCCTCTTGCTCCACCGGGTTCTGCGTCGCGAGCACAAAGAACGGGCTGGGCAACTTGTGCGTTGTCGTCCCCACCGTCACGCTCTGTTCTTGCATCGCTTCGAGCAACGCAGACTGCGTCTTGGGTGTTGCTCGGTTAATTTCATCCGCGAGCAAAATCTGAGAGAACACTGGACCAGGCGAGAACCGAAACGCCCGTTTCATCCGCCCATGCTCATCCTCAATCTCGTCCACCACTGTCGTACCCGTGATATCCGCGGGCATGAGGTCAGGAGTAAACTGCACCCGTCCGAACTTCAAATCCACTGCCTGCGCGATACTCCGCACCAAAAGTGTCTTGCCAATCCCAGGCACCCCTTCAAGCAACGCGTGCCCGCCGACAAACAAACAGATCAATGTCTGCTCGATCGCTTCGTGTTGCCCCACCACCGCTTTGGCAACCTCGGTGCGTACCGCTTCAAAGTCTTCGCGGAACAACTTGGCCGCAGCCGCCACCTCATCGGCACTCATCGGCTTGGCATTGATTGGTTCGATTGGATTCGATTCACTCATGCACAATGATATCAGAACGCCCATGAAAAAACCGACCTGGACATTCCAGATCGGTTCATTCAGGTTCTTCAACCAAAGGCCGCAGTGGGATTCGAACCCACGGTTGGCTTTCGCACAACGGATTTGCAATCCGTCCCCTTAGACCACTCGGGCACACGGCCGACCTTCAGAACCAACAGTCTCACAACCATCAGCAGAGGGGACAGTACAAACCCATGCCCAAAAGGTCAACATCTCCCCCTCATTTCCACACCCAAAAGACGACTTCCCGTCCCAGACATCAACACATAGGCACATTTCACGATACGATATGGTCACTTCGAGCCGATACACCAATATGGATCATCGCCCAATGAATGCTGCACACACCTCCGTTCTGATCGCCTCACTTGTGCTTGGTGCCCAATCCACACATGCTCTTGCTGCTCCCGATGACCCAACCCCGGGGAGTCCCAAGCAGGTTGAACAGGCAATTGCAATCCTACCGCGCGTGGGAACCAATCAAACCGCTGTGATGCCTACCAAAGCCGCTGTCTCGGTTGCAGTTCAACCAGGACTCACCCAAGGCGAAGACTGGCTCAAGGTCCTCCACGACACACTCGATGCAACCATCGCACCCTCGACACTCGCCCAAGGCGCTTACATCCTCAACCGTCCAGGCACCATCGTGCGAGGTCCAAACAATCTACTCATCTTCGTCCCCGATCAAGCAACACGCCAACCCGGCGAGGGTCCCGTCCTGCTCATGCCTTGCCATACACTCGAACAACTTGAAAACCAATGGACCGGACAACCAATCGAACTCTCAGGCGAAATCTTCACCTACCACAACCGAAACCAACTCCTCATCTCCGCGTACCGCATTGGGAAATCTCAACCTATTGAGAATCCGCCAGAATCTACAACTACTCAACCCGAGGACACAACCCCGCCATCAACCGAGAATGATCCTGGTGTCCGCGATCTGCTCAAAGAGCTTGAGTTTGATACGCAATCAAATTCATCACCCACCCAGAGCCCACACCTTCAGATTGATTCCCCATCAAACTCACTCAATCAACGCACGCAAGTCACACGCGCAGATTCAATAACCGGGTTCGATGAAGGCACACTCATCTTGCGCCAACCCTCACGCATGATCCGCAACGCATCGGGCGCCTGGGTGATCGTGTTCGACAATGACACACCCGATGCAACAAATGCACCGGAACTCATCGTCGAGCCATGCAAGCTCCTCATGCGGATGGAAACAATTGCGATGGATGCAGGGGATGCGACTCAACTGCTCGTCTCCGGACGCATCTACACCTACAAAGGTCTCCACTACATCTTGCCGACCCTTGTCCAGCGTTTGCCTGCTCAAGAACTCAACTCGATGCAATAACCGTCACAATCGAGAACATGCAGACATAAAAAAACGGGCAATCTGCCCGCTTTCTTTTTTCTATTGATTCAGATTTCAAACCGTCGAAACCGTTCCCTGCACGGGTCGATCTTCGATCGCCATCGGCACACGCGGTGCCGTCACAACCTGCTCGCCCTCCATCGGGCTATACCGTGATCCGTAAAGCGGGATCTTCCGGTTGAGTGTCGATCGACCGAAGGACTTGGCAAGCACATACTGTCCGATCAAGATCACAACGAGCATAAACACATTGGCAATGAACATAGGCACAATCGTCGTCTGACCCAAATATACCATCACCGAGGTCACCACAAGCATGAGCATCCCCGCCGGGATCATCCCTTGCCATCCGAGCATCATCACCTGGTCATACCGCAAGCGTGGCACCGTCCATCGAACGACAATCGCAAAGCAGACCATCAGGACAACCTTGAATCCAAACACCCCAACCTTCGCGAGCACCGCGAGCAGTCCAGTCGTTTCTGGGCTCGTCAATCCAACCAAAGGCAGGTTATATCCACCCAAGAACAACAAGGTGAAGAATGCACACGCCGTCACAAGGTGAGCGTACTCAGCCATAAAGAACAGCGCGAACCGCATGGATGAGTATTCGGTATGGAAACCACCAACAAGTTCCTGCTCGGCTTCTGCGTTATCAAACGGTGCACGGTTCGCTTCTGCCAAACCACACACATAGAACAGGATCGCAGGCAAAGGCATGCTCCAAAGCAACCACCCGTGCTCTGCTTGATACTGAACGATCTCATTGGGGATAAACGATCCCGCGATCAAGAGTGCACACAAGAGTGCAAGTCCCAATGGGATCTCATAACTAATCATCTGTGCAGTCGCACGCAATCCGCCAAGCATTGAATATTTGTTATTCGACGACCAACCCGCAAGGGTCACGCCGTAGACACCCAATGATCCAACCGCGAGAAGATAGATAATCCCGACATGCACATTGGCGCCCGATACGAGCACGGATTGAGCTTGAAGGTGCCCAAACATGAAGTAAAAAGCATCCCCAACAACTGGCAGATCAAACATATATTGGAATGCGACCATGTCTGCAGCTGCAGGAACCTCAAGCGTCCCTCCCCAAGGCATAACGACAAATCCGATCAACGCAGGGACCACCGCCAAGAGCGGTGCCAAGGTGAACAATGTGCGATCCACATTCTTTGGTGTGAAGTCTTCCTTTACAAAGAACTTAATCCCGTCTGCCAAAGGCTGACCCAACGCGAGCATCCCCTTAAAGAAGCTCAAAAAGGGTAAACCAAAGTCAAGCCCGACCCTGTTTGGTCCAATACGGTCCTGGATATAGGAACAGATCTTGCGTTCAAGGTAAACCCCATACGCAACAAGCCCAAGCACCGCATGCACGCCAATGGCGAGCACAAGCCCAGAGATGATAAACTGCCAATCGATCAGGTCGTGAATGTACTCGCTCATAGTGCCCCTATCGTAGCATCCCCGCCCCCACCGGGTCACAAACTGCGTCCCCAATCGCGATCGGATCGTACAAAACTGTCGGCTCTTTCCCCAGTTCAACAACAATCGTCGTTACACTCGAAGTCCGAGCATCCTTACGCGACATCATCGGAGAATAGGCCATCTCTTCTTCCCATTGGAACCAATGGAACGCACGCTGATTCTCTGGGGTAGGGTTCTCCCCCACCATCTCTTCAAATATCGGCAATCGGCATTGCACCAACTCATCGCCAAGACCAGAAGATGCCCAACATTCGGGCACTTTGATCAATCCGCATGGCGATGGCATCGTGAGTTTCATCCCATCAAACCGAGCAGCAGCAAACCGACATTCCCCATCCTCAATCCCCGTCATCACCAACCGAAAGGGTTTCATCCCCATCAGATCCATCGCTTGCAATGAATCAATCGCATCGGTGAATGATGAAGCATCCATCAATGCAGGAATCACCAATCCACGCGATCGCGTAGGGATCGGCATCTCCGGATCGAGTTCATCGTCAGATAGTTTCAGATTCAAAATCCCCAGAACCAATCCATCCTCACGAGCGCCGACCCAGGTCCCCCCCGCATCGGGATCGGTCGGCCAACACGCACGCAGGCCGCCGGCAAGTGTCCGCCACTCGGGGGAAGTCTCTTGAGAACGAGTCCGCAGCTCATCACGAGCATGCATCATCTGAAATCCGGTTTCAGTTTTTATGATGGTAACAGTGCACACAAAGAGTTACGACGCCTCCACTTGGTCGAAGTTGATCGTCGATGGTGCCGTCCCAAACCCCTCCGGGCATTCAAATCCGAGCTCAATTCCGATCGCTTTAAGGATCGCATTGTGATGGATCGCGTGGTGCATTGCAAAGAAAATCTCACGAGCCCGCGTCGTTTGTAGATCGCAAGTCTGACCATCCGAGCAGATCATCACGCTCGCGGTCATTGGTTCATTCAACTGATCTTCGCTCAAATCACTCATCATCGAACGGAGCGTCGCGATTTCAGCTTTCGCTGATTCCATACAACTCTCAACATTCCCGCCTCTGCATCGATGATCATAATCAATCGATTCAGTGCAACAAGTCGTAATGGCGCATCGAAAGTGATCGAGCATGTGCCGAATGTGTTTGCCGATTGTCCCCCCTGGGACAACCTTGGATTCTACAACAAACTGATCACCTTCAATCCGATCAATATAGTCGCTGCATTGTTCAAGAATCGCGTCTGCTGCACAACAGACTCGCCTTACCGATTTCTCGCTCGACATCAAACACTCCGTTTTCTGGGTTCATTGATCAAAATGATCAAAAAACCCGGTTAAAACATGGTAGCGCCCTCAATCAGAATATCGAGCATTTACAATTTCAGTTAAAATTTCGCGATGATTCGCACATCTTGGGCATTTGTGCTGCCCGCCGAGCTTGCCTCTCGCATCGAGCCAACGATGAAAGGTCCCCATCGGCAACGCAGTCACAGTTGGAAAATCCATCCCGAGGCCATCGCTCCGTTTGGTTGTGTAATCCACATTCTCTGCCTTGATCGTCTCGTCAAAGACCTCTCCGAACATCTGTAACTGATCCGGGGTCGGTTTGGATTCGAACTCGACCGCGACCTCGAGCCCTGCACGATTGTTCACCGACGGATACACCGGCGCTGCAGTGAACTCCCCAATCGTGAGTCTGGTTGCTGCGACCGCAGACGCGACACCGTTTTCAATATGCTCACCGATCAGGTTCTCACCGAACGCATTGATGAAGTGCCGATGACGACCCACGATCCGAATCCGCGCAGGTCCATCCCCCTGTCGCATCGTGCCGTCACGCTGAATACCATCAGGGATCGAATCGAACTCGACGACATCACCGATGACATACCGCCAAAGCCCCGCATTGGTCGTCATCACCACGACATACTTCTGCCCCTTCTCCACCTGCCAACAGGTGTACACATCAGGATCGTCATCATCGATCTGATCCAGAGGCACAAACTCATAGAAAATCCCGTTGTCTGTCAACAACCGCATCGCGGGATCATTATCTAAATCCTGAATCGCAATGAATCCTTCCGACGCAGGGTACAACTCCTGTCGGCAAGGGAAATCAATCTCAGAATCACCCGAGAACGCGGTACACATCCGCGAAACGAACGGGACATAGTTCACCCCGCCGTGCACAAACACCTCAAGGTTGGGCCAAATATCCTTGGCACACTTCGCGTTCTTCCCACGCTCGTTGGCGATTTCGATCACCCGATCAATCAACACCAAGGCCCATGAAGGCATGCCTGAGATAAACCGGATGTCCTGGTCAACCGCGAGCTGCGCCATCGCTTCGATCTTGCTCGGCCAATGATCCATCAGCGCCACCTCAGGACCTGGGGAGTAAATCATCGACAACGGCCATTTAATCAGCGGGGTCACCAACCCAGACAGATCTCCCGTTGCAACCCCATGCTCATTCACATCCAAGTCCGTCGACCCACCCAAGAATAAGCATCTGCCACCCATGATCCGCTCAGGGTGCGATCCGCGATTGATCATGTGCGCGAAGATATCGAGTGATGCAAGATAGTTCGATCGCATCATTTCTTCCGTCACCGGAACAAACTTGTCGCCCGCGGTCGTGCCAGAAGTCTGCGCAAAGTGCATGACCTTGCCTTGCCAAAGCACATCGCTCACCCCATGCTCACGCATATCAATGATGTCATCTTGAAACGCATACCAATCAGAGATCGGGAGTGCATCCCTAAAAGCCCCGAGTTGATCCGTAGACCCAAGCACATCCCCAAACCCACACCGCTTGCCGATGCGTGTGTCTTTACAAGTCGAAATCAGTGTATTCAACTCTTTGAGCTGGATCGCCTGCGTGTTTGTTTTCCAGTATTCAACATCGGAAAGCTTGCGTCTACGAGCTTCTACGCGCGCATGCAATGCCACGCCAACAAGACTCGTCCAAGTGTGCTTGCCATTGGGAGTGGGTGCCTGTGTTCTCATTGGAATCTCAATAAGTTCATCTCATGTCATCTGGTTTTATTTTAAGCTCATTTGCTCGTTGCTTCAAGCTCATCAAAGAACCCGAGCATTGCCTGTGCGAACTCAATAGGTGATTCAATCATCGGTGCGTGCCCGCAACCATCCAACCAGTGAAGCTTTGCGTTTGGCATCAACTCCTTGAATCCTTGCCCTGCGCTTGGAGGGGTGACGATGTCTTCCTTGCCCCAGATTAAAAGGGTCTGCTGGAATATATCCGCTAAATCGTCGGTCATGTTGTCACGCCTGGCGCTCTTCGAAAGCTTGACCATCGCCCGTGCCCCGCCTCGCTCATTGAGCAGCTTGTACGCACGATCGACATCACCCGGGTCCATCTTCGATTTATCATAAAACAGCTCGCCGATTTTTTCGACCAACCATTCACGAGTTGGACGAACAGGCGCACCCTTGACAACTGTTCGCTCGATCAATCCACTCGATCCTGCAAGCACCAACGCACGGACAAGTTCTGGACGCTCATGGGTCACGCGCAACGCGACATGTCCACCAAAGGAGTTTCCAACGAGCACCGCAGGCTCGCCGATCTCACGATCGAGAAACTGCATCGTCATTGCTGAAACCGCAGAAAGCGAACAATCAACCCCTCGCAACCCAAGCAATGGCACCTCAAGAGTCACACACCGAACACGCGAGGAAAGCCGATCAACGACCTTGCCCCAATGCTCATTGAGCCCAACGAGACCATGCAAGAATACGATTGGCATGCCCGCACCACACTCAACAACATCCGCGGGTATGCGTTTGCCACTCAAGCCCGCAAGGTCGACCGAACGCGTGAGACGCGTGGTATCTGCAGTTTGTGAATCTATCGATGTCAACTCTTCCGTCTCCGTTCCACGAGGAAAACAACCTTGAGGCATCCTGAATGGTAGTACACACTATACAATGAAACACCCAGAACCGGTTTTCCGCTTTTCCGGGTTCGCATTTCACGAAAAAATCATAAAAAAACGGCTTTAAGCTTCTTTCACGCGCCCATCCACGAGACGGATCACTCGATCGCTCTTTGCTGCAATCCGCTCATCATGCGTCACCATCACCAAGGTCAATCCCGCATCTTGACGATGCTCAACGATCGCATCGAGGATCGAGGATCCCGTTTTCACATCCAAGTTGCCTGTGGGTTCATCCGCCAACAACAAACTGGGTTCATTAATCAGCGCCCGAGCAATCGCGACGCGTTGGCGTTCGCCCCCGGAGAGTTCCGCCGGACGATGCTTGAGCCGATGACTCAATCCGAATCGATCAAGCAAGCTGCTTGCCCGATCGACGATCTCTTTGCGATGTGATCGGTATCCCATTCGCCCATGCTTGATCATCCCACCAACCGTGACATTCTGAAGCACACTCAACTCTGGCAGCAGGTGATAAAACTGGAATACAAACCCAATATCATCCGCACGATAATGATCCAGTGATCGCTTGCTTTCCTTGGTCAGTTCACGATCATGAAACTTCACCGACGCAGGCGACTGCGTATTTTTATCTGGACGATCGAGCCCGCCCATCAGATGCAAAAGCGTGCTCTTTCCACTGCCCGATGCACCGAGGATCGTTACCCACTCGCCTGCTTTGACATCAAGGTCAACCCCGTGCAACACGGGGACCTTTACGCGACCAAGCTTGTAAGTCTTATGGACATTGCGCACCGAGAGCACAGACTTTCCATCTTTAGCAGCCCCCTTCGCATGCTCTTGTGTCTGCATATCCATTATTCAAACCTCAATGCTTTGACCGGGTCCATCCGAGCACTATGTAACGCAGGGATCGCAGCGCCAAGCACACAAGTCAGCACACCAACCACAAACACGATGACCGCTTTATCAGGGTCAACCTCGCTTGGAATCTCAACGAAGTAGTATTGGCGCGGGTCCCAGATCACAAGCCCGAATGTTCTTCCCATCCAATCATGGATCGCATTGATATTGAGCACCACCCAGTACCCGATCGCTGTCCCGGTAAGTGAACCCACGATCCCGATCGAAGCGCCGTATCGAATCCAGAGCCAAGCAATCCCCGGGGTCGACGCCCCCAGTGCCCGGAGAATACCAATATCCTTCGTTTTTTCAGTCGCCATCGACCAGAAAATCGCCAAGACTAAGAACACGGTCGTAAACGAAACGATCCCGAAAATGAACAAAACCAATCCGGTTTCCTTTTTCACCGCGCTGATCATTGTCCGGTTGAGATCTTCCCAGGTCTTGATCTGGTTACGCATGTCAAACTCGTTGGGGACTTCACCCGCATGCGCCTCTGCAAACTCTGCATAGACATCACGCACTCGCTGACGGATCTCTTCGAGCTCTGCACCTTCTGCCCCGCGCACAAGCACCGTCGTCACCCGCGCCGGATCGATCCCGATGACTTCACGCATCTTTGGACCAATCTCACCCGTAACAGGATCAACCTCAATTGCAAACGGATTCTCATCATCGCGAACCCTCTGCACCTTCTTGGCTTCATCGAGTCGCAGCATCCGTTGGATAATATCCAAAGGCACAAAGATGGTCCCCTGATCGACCTCATACAAACCGGACTGAAACTCATTGGCAATCGGGATCGTCCGAGTCACCGGATCAATCGGGTGTCCTTCTGAATCGAGCGCCAGAATTGTCAGCCCAACCGTCCCATCGCGAGGCATGAACACATCCACAAACTCCGAGCTCCCATCCGCAAGCGCCCGATTCGGTGACTGAGGCACATACCCGCCCCAGATCGTTCGATAGTTGAGCCCGGTGACCTCAATCCCGATCACCCCCGCCGGCTCGATATTGCCGGTATTGGGATTGGGACGAGTCATCGAAACACCATTGTCTTGGGTATTTTTGAAGATGTCTGCGAGTTCGGAATCAAGACGAATATCTTCTCGATCATAATCCTTCGAAGTCGGTTCCGTCAAAGGCTTCCACCACATCGTATCGGCAAAGTCTGTCACCGATGAATAACTCGATGCATCGATCCCCTTGATTGAAATCAGTTCAATCCGATCGTCAGGCAACTGGATCAGTCCGAATGTCTCAATCGTGGGTGTCGCCGCGTCAATCAACTCATCCGCTTCAAGCCGATCTATCAACTCATCATAATGCGCAAACCCAACATTGGGCCACACAATCGCGACATCCCCGATCAAGGTCTTCCCCGATTCAACAAGCGTCTTGAGGAACCCGCCCATGACGGACCAAGTGATCAAGATTGTCGCGACAGACAACATCACCGCCGCCATCGCCAGCATGGGCATGACTTTGCGGGTCAGGTATTTTTTAGTAAGCAATGCTTGGTACACGGAATCAGTTTAGCCCTTCTACCCGCCCAGACCCACAGAGACTTATACAAAGAGGCGCATACAAACACATCGACGCGATCGCCAATTCATCACCATCATCTGCATGACCAGTTCACTTCCAACGATTGTTGTCGCGATCTGTATCGGGGAGCACCCCGTCAGGATCAAGCTCAATCCACCGAATCTCGCGGCCGTCGGTCTCAATCCCCGCACGCCACCGCGTCGTCTGGTGCCAAATCTCCACAGGAAGATCAACAATATCAAATGACCCGTCCTCAAACTGCACCTTCATCCGCACAGGCATCACCATCTCACCGAGATTATCGAGCACGACAATCGCGCCGTCATCCACAACCCGCACACCCGCGATCGCCTGATCAAGCGTATATGGCTCAAGATACCAACCTCTCCAGAACCAGTTGAGATCCGTGCCGCTCCCGTCTTCCATCGCCCGGAAGAAATCCGCGGGTTGCGGATGCTTGAACATCCACTTGTTCGCATACGCATTGAACGCATCATCGAACCGCTCTGGACCAAGGATGAACTCACGGAGCACATACAACCCATACCCTGTTTTCCGATAGTTGAGCCGACCAACCCATT
>CAXBJM010000008.1:0-121905 GCA_963976235.1 uncultured bacterium | reverse complement strand
GAATACCCATACGGTGAAGCGTCGGTGCACGGTTGAGCATGACCGGATGCTGGTAGATCACTTCTTCAAGGATGTCCCAAACTTCCGAATCGCGACGCTCAAGCATCCGCTTCGCACTTTTGATGGTATCTGCCAACCCGTGCTCTTTGAGCTTGCGAATAATGAACGGCTGGAAAAGTTCCAACGCGATCTTCTTCGGCAAACCACACTGGTTCAACTTCAGGT
This sequence comes from uncultured bacterium, assembly GCA_963976235.1. Classification (GTDB taxonomy): domain Bacteria; phylum Planctomycetota; class Phycisphaerae; order Phycisphaerales; family UBA1924; genus UBA1924. The sequence continues at coordinate 121,680 of CAXBJM010000008.1, read as the reverse complement.
TTGGACCAACAACAATGACCGAACGGCCCGAGTAATCCACTCGCTTACCGAGCAGGTTTTCACGGAATCGACCCTGCTTGCCCTTGATCATATCAGTCAAGGACTTGAGCGCCCGTGATGATGAACCAAGCACAGGTCGACGACAACGGTTGTTATCAAACAACGCATCGACCGCCTGCTGAAGCATGCGCTTCTCGTTGCGGATAATCACTTCAGGAGCATTCAAGTCCATCAACTTCTTCAACCGGTTGTTGCGGTTAATGATTCGACGATACAGATCGTTCAAGTCACTCGTCGCAAAGTTACCCGATTCGAGCAACACCAACGGACGAAGATCAGGCGGGATCACCGGGATCACATCCATCACCAACCATGCCGGATCATTATCTGAGAAACGAACCTGCTCGACAAGCTTCAATCGCTTGGCAAGGTCTTTGGTTTTCTGCTTTGAGCGAGTCGCTGCAAGACCCTCACGGATTTCCGCTGCAACCGCGTCGAGATCGATCTGGTCGATCAACTCACGAACCGCATCCGCACCCATCATCGCGGTGAACTCGTTGCCGTACTGGTCGAGCGCTGCACGATGCTCGTCTTCGGTCAATACCTGCTTGTATGTCAGCTCGGTATCGCCCGGACGGGTCACGACATAATCCTGGTAGTACACGATCTTTTCGAGATCGGAAGTCTTCATCGCCAAAAGCGTACCAAGACGCGATGGGAGCGATTTGAAGAACCAGATATGAACCGCAGGTGATGCGAGGTTGATGTGCCCCATGCGCTTGCGGCGAACACGCGAATGCGTCACCTTCACGCCACAGCGATCACAGATATATCCCTTGTACTTTGTCCCGCGGTACTTACCACATGAACATTCGTAATCGCGCTCAGGACCAAAGATCCTTTCGCAGAAGAGACCATCCTTCTCAGGACGGTAAGTACGGTAGTTAATCGTCTCAGGCTTTTTCACCTCGCCGTAAGACCACGCCCGGATGTCATTGGGTGACGCCAGAGTGATCTTGACAGATGAGTAGTCATTGACGCGATCGTATACATTTTCAGCCATTATTGTTTCTCCGGTGAAGGAGTGAATCTCTCAGTCAAATAAACGCTTGAAGGAAACAAGCCTGATCCGGATCTGTATCCGGATCAGACGCTTATCAAACCTGTTTTTTACAACAGACTTCCGCCTTCAAGTTGCTTCTTTTCCAGTGTCAGGTTCATACCAAGACCCTTGAGTTCGTTGCAAAGAACATCAAACGCGACAGGCATGCCTGCTTCGAGTTTGTTCGTGCCCTTGACCATCGACTCGTAGATCTTCGTGCGGCCTTCAACATCGTCGGACTTCACAGTCAGCAGTTCCTGCAAGATGTATGCAGCCCCGTACGCTTCAAGCGCCCAGACTTCCATCTCACCGAATCGCTGACCACCGGTCCGTGCCTTACCACCGAGCGGCTGCTGGGTAATAAGTGAGTACGGCCCTGTCGCACGAGCATGAATCTTGTCATCAACAAGGTGATGCAGTTTCAGCATGTACATGAAACCAACAGTTGTCCGCTGGTTGAACGGTTCACCCGTCCGACCATCATGCAACTGAATCTTGCCGCCCGCAGGCATCTCCGCAAGCAACTCACGAGGATGAGGCCAAGTGCCCTTCTCTTCGCATTCCGCCCAGCGATCACGCACATGGGTGTTTGCTTCTTCGATAACCGCGTGAATCTCAGATTCCTTCGCACCGTCAAATACCGGGGTCACCGCTTGGAAACCAAGCACCTGTGCTGCCCACCCAAGGTGAGTTTCGAGGATCTGACCCACATTCATTCGAGATGGTACACCCAGTGGGTTAAGCAATACATCAACCGCGGTACCATCATCCATGAACGGCATATCTTCTTCAGGAACGATACGAGCAATAACACCCTTGTTCCCGTGTCGACCCGCCATCTTGTCACCCGCAGACAATGTCCGTTTGGTGGCAATGTAGACCTTGACCATTTCGAGCACACCGTTTGGCAACTCATCGCCACGCTTCATGTGCGCGACTTTTCGTTGCTTCTCGGTTTCGACTGCTTCGATTCGTGGCCAGTACTGGCGGTAAACCGTTTCAGCTTCTTCCTTGGTGTCCTTCGAGCCTTTGATCCACTTCACATTGAAAGTTTTCACCTGCTCGATGATGACCTCAGGAATGTCCGACGCACCGACCTTCTGGCGGGTCATCGGGTCAACCATTTCAGTACCAACAACTGCGTTGATCGCTTCGGTCATCTCCTTGAAGAGTTTGATCGCTGCTGCATCTTGCTCGGCTTCATATGTTGCCATATCCGCCTTGAGTGCTTTCTTCTGCGCTTCGTTCATGTGAACGCGACGCGAGAACTTGCGGGTATTGATGACAATACCGTTGGTTCCTGCACTCACTTCAAGTGAATCATTCTTTACATCTTCACCCGCACGACCAAAGATCGCGTGGAGGAGTTTCTCTTCTGGGGTCAACTCGGTCTTGCTCTTCGGTGAAACCTTACCGACAAGAATGTCGCCAGGTCCAACGCGAGCACCAACACGGATAATCCCGTCTTCATCAAGGTTGCGAAGCATCCGCTCAGAGACATTTGGAATATCACGAGTGAACTCTTCACGCCCGAGCTTGGTTTCACGCACTTCAACATCGTACGAGTTGATGTGGATGCTTGTGAAAGCATCATCCTTGACCAAGCGTTCGTTGATCACGATCGCATCTTCAAAGTTGTAACCATCGAAGGTGTTGAACGCAACCATCGCGTTGAATCCGATGGCCAGTTCGCCTTGGAGTGTCGATGCACCGTCCGCGATGACCTGACCTTCCTTGACTTTCTGACCTTTCTTAACGATCGGTTTCTGGTTCTGGCAGGTACGCTCGTTGAGACCAACGAACTTACGGAACACATACTCGTCCGCGTTATCAATAATGATCCGCAAACCGTCAACATAAGTGACCGTACCAGCGCGTTTCGCACGGATAAGCATGCCGGAGTATTTACCGACTTCTTTTTCCATACCTGTCGCAACACAAGGCGGGTTCACCTTGATCAAAGGCACCGCCTGGCGCTGCATGTTCGAACCCATCAACGCACGGTTCGCGTCATCATGCTCAAGGAACGGAATCAATGACGCCGAGATACCTACGAGCTGTTTCGGCGAAACATCGACATAGTCGACCTCGCTTGCTTTCACTTCCGCGATTTCCCCGTCATTACGAGCTGCAACGAGACCAGGCTTGAACTGACCGCTCTCATCAAGAACGTCGGCAGGCGCAAGCACCGAACGAATTTCTTCGTCCGCACGCAAGTTCACGACTTTCTTCGTGACCTGACCAGTTTCATCAACCACGCGGTAAGGCGTACGCAAGAAACCATAATCATCAATCGTTGCGTAGATACCCAACGAACAGATCAAACCAATGTTGGTACCTTCGGGCGTTTCAATCGGACACACACGACCATAATGGGAAGTATGAACATCTCGAACTTCAAACCCTGCACGCTTACGGTTCAATCCACCAGGTCCAAGCGCTGAAAGTCGGCGCTCGTGAACGAGCGTCGAAAGCGGGTTGGTCTGGTCAACAACCTGTGAGAGTTCTGAACGACCAAAGAAGAAATCAATCGCTGACGAAATCGACTTGGAGTTCACCAGATCTGCGATCTTGGCAACCTCTTCAGGATCCTTCACGCTCATGCGTTCTTGGACAGTTCGACGGAGCTTGAGCAAACCCTTGCGGACTTCTTCAACCGCTAATTCGTCAACGGTACGCAAACGACGGTTGCCCAAATGGTCAATGTCATCAATGTACGCAACCGGACGCTGTGTATCTGGGTCGAGCCTGTTACTGCGAAGATCGAGCATGTACTGCACAACCTTCAAGAAGTCCAAGCCGAGCAAGAACAACTGATCAGGTGCAATATCGATCCCTGCTTTTTCGTACTCAAACTTTCGGCTGATACGGAAACGACCAACCTTGCCAAGACGGTAACGGTTGCCATCGAAGAACTTTTCATGGAAAAGCTGCTTCGCCTTCTCAACCTGAGGCGGGTTACCCGGACGCAAACGCGAGTACACCTTCAACATCGCACGATCGTAATCGCTGGTGACATTGGGGACGTCGTCGAACTGTTCGAGTTTTTCTTCCGCAATCGTGTTGAGGATCAATGAATCGGAAGGATTCTGAACCACACGAATCGTCGAGAGCTCAGACGCTTTAATCGCTTCCGCACCCTCTTCGCCAACCTGACAACCAACATGAACAAGCTCTTCACCGGTTTCGGTGTCGATGATCGATGCTGCTGCCCAGTCTTCAGGATGGATATCCTTCGCATTGATCTCGCTTACTTCGTAGAACAAACCGATGATCGCATCTGTTGATGCAACCGACTCGTCCAAACAACGAAGGAAGGTCGTCGCGGTCAACTTGGTCGACTGATCGATCCGCATCGCCAAGACATCTTTCTTGGTGACTTCAAGCTCGATCCATGAACCACGCTCTGGGATGATCCGTGCTTTATGCAACGGGCGATCGCCTTCACTCGATTCAATCGAGAAATCCACACCAGGACTACGATGGAGCTGCGAAACAATAACGCGCTCTGCACCGTTGACGATGTACTCGCCGCCGCCCATGAGGACGGGGAACTCGCCGAGATAAATATCTTCTTCTGGAAGATCGCCGTGGGTTTCACGCTTGAGGCGCAAACGCAAACGGAACGGCAACCCGTAGGTCAACCGAAGCTCGCGACATTCATCCGATGTATACCGAGGTTGCTCAAGCGAGTAACTTACATACTCGAGCGACATGGTTTCATCGTATGATTCAATTGGGAAAACCTCGCGTAAAAGCGATTCGAGACCAAGCTCGACATCCCGCTCCTCGGGGTTCATCTTTGTCTGCAGGAATCGCTCGTAAGCGGCCTCCTGAACTTGCCAGAGATCGGGGACTTTTGTTGCGTCGCCTCGCTTTGCGAAACTCCGAACATTTTGAACACGCTCCATTTTGCGCACTTTGGTCGCTGCCATCCAAGCACCTCGTGATGGTTCTGAATCGCAATCTTCGCATGGATATCGACCATGTTTTTGATTGTGATTACTTCGTGAAAAATTTTGGAAAAGTGTGTGTGCTCATACCGCTCAAGTATGTCGCCCGCTTTGCCGATACCAGATATACACCGCTCTGAAGAAGATCCAGTAAATATCCTAGTCAACAACGCACAATAAAGCCACTCGGCACCGGATTTGCTCCAAATGCCGAGAGTACTCAAACACGATCTATGGAACTCTTTTGCCCCATCGATCCCCTAAAGACACACACTGCCCAAACTTCTATCTACTTTCAACCGTTTACCACCGCCCGAACATTATCCTAGCATTACCTAGAATAGCTGTACAAACGGACATTTACGCTCGACTTCATCATCCCAGAACAAGCACCGCACTTATCCAAGGCCAAATGGTTGCCCTGTGTTTCCACAGAGCAACCATATTCTGTATCAGACCACAACCCTTAGGCCACAATCTGAAAATATTCACGATTAAGCAATTTCCATCTCAGCGCCAACTTCTTCGAGCTTGGTCTTGATTTCTTCTGCTTCGTCCTTGCTTGCGCCTTCTTTGACCTTGCCGCCAGCTTCTTCTGCCAACGCCTTAGCTTCCTTCAGACCAAGTCCGGTGATCTCGCGGATCGCCTTGATGACCTGAATCTTGTTGCCGCCAGGGCTCTTGATGATCACATCGAATGATGTCTGCTCTGCAGGACCACCCGCGTCATCGCCACCACCAGCTGCCATCATCACAGCGCCGCCGGCTGCTGCTTCGATGCCATAAGTTTCCTTCATGTAATCGCCAAGGTCAACCGCTTCCTTCAGGGTCAAGCCTGAGAGCTCGTCGCCGAGTTTGCTGATCTTCGCGTCAAATGTCTTGGTTGCTTCGTCGGACATAATCCAACTCCTTCGTTATCAATGCACTCTGGACTTACCCAGATTAGTGCCAAATTCGCTCATCAAAGAGGGGCCGAACGCTCGACTCTTTAACCCACCTGCAATCCAATCCTCGGATCGAACTCACAAGCACAGGGCCAGTCTGATGAATACGGATGTCTCGGAAACCATCCAGGCGAACCCTTTGCAAGATTCGCCTGAACGGCAATATTTTGTATCAAACCTTGGCGATGGTTTCGCCGTCTTCGAGTTTGGTTTCGATAGCCTTGAGGATTCCAGCAAGGTTCGCACCCGGACCCTTGACCGAAGCAACCAGCTTCGAACCAGGACCAAGGATAAGCGCAACATCTTGTGCAATCGCTTCGTCGCGTGTTGGGTACTTGCTCAGCGCCTTCACACCTTCTTCGCCCTCGAAGAGAACGCCGCCAAGCACCGCACCCTTGAGTTCAACATCCGGGAAAGTCTTTACAATCGCAACGATCTCGCGAGCAACATCAACCACCGACTCCGCACCGTACGCAAGAGCGTTTGCTCCTACAAGTACTTCTGAGAGAGGTGCCAGACCGGTCTCGCCGAAAGCTTGACCAAAGAGTTTGTTGCGAACAACAGTGACCTTGATCTCTTTCTTTGCCAAACCCGAACGGATTGTGTTGTTATCGTTCGCAGATACACCACGCATACCAATGACCAAAGCGTCTTCATGATCGCCCAAGAGCCCTTGGTATTCACGGATCATCATTTCCTTAATAGGCTTACTCATTCGATGACCCTCCTTATTCCGCAGCCGCTGATGCGGACGCGATTTGTACACCAGGGGTCATAGTCCCGCTGATGGTGATGCGACGAACATACTCACCCTTGACCGAAACCGGACGGGCCTTTTCAATCGTTTCAACAAAGTGGCTGTAGTTCTCAAGAAGATCGCCTTCCGAGAAACTCATCCGGCCGATCACCGCATGAACATTGCCGCCCTTGTCTGCACGATACTCAACCTTACCTGCTGCAAACTCGGATACCGCGTCTGCAACCTTTGGAGTCACAGTCCCGTTCTTTGGTGATGGCATCAATCCCTTAGGACCAAGCACCCGACCAAGCTTCGAGATCACACGCATCATGTCAGGCGACGCGATCGCGACATCAAAGTCGAACCATCCGCCGTTGATCTTCTGCATCAACTCTTCTGCACCCGCTTCGACTGCTCCTGCTTCCATACAAGCTTTCACTTGATCAGATGAACAGAACGCAACGACGCGTTTGGCTTTACCAATGCCCTTAGGCAACGAAACCGAACCACGAACCATCTGGTCCGCATGCTTCACATCAACGCCGAGGTGCATACACACTTCAACCGCTTGGTCAAACTTGGTTGGGACAAACTTCTTTAATGCTGTAAATGCTGCGTCTGCTTCGAGCGGTGTCGAAGGAACGAGCTTTGCATTTTCTTTTGCACGCTTACTCATAGCCATTCGATTAACCCTCCACTTCTACGCCCATCGAACGAGCTGTGCCCGCGATGGTCCGTACTGCTGCCTCGACACTGTGTGCATTGAGATCTTCGCCTTTTTCTTCAGCGATCTTCTTGCACTGTTCGAGAGTGATTTTTCCGACCTTCTTCTCATGAGGCTCGCCGGATCCTTTTTCGATCCCTGCTGCTTCCATGATCAGAACACTCGCTGGTGAGGATTTAATCTCAAACTCAAACGAACGGTCGTCATATACAGTAACAACACAACCAACGACTTTGCCGTTGAGTGCACCAGTTGCTGCATTAAACTGTTGAATAAACTGCCCAGGGTTCACACCCTTTGCACCAAGCACAGGACCCAAAGGTGGTGCAGGCGTTGCCTGTCCCCCTGGAGCCATAAGCTTAAACACTTCTTTGACTTCTCTAGCGGCCATAAATATCTCCACCTCCCACACCAAGTCTTGATCACTAAAAAACAGTTCTCAAAAACGCAATCTCGGCCAGAGATTGCCCCGATGTGGTTCGTACGGTTCTATACCCTCTTCGGCGCATACCAAAAGCAGGGCCACAACTCTAGCCCCCCCATCACGAATCTTCTACTTCAATTCTTCCCAGATTGACACAATTCCGGTGCTACACAGGATTTCAGTGCATTTTACGACTCAACCACTTTGCAATTTCACAGCGTTTTTGTCATCAAAAAGCTATTCCCATCTCGTCCAGTTAAATCATACCCATAATGAGCGTAAAGCCCTTGCGCACGCTTGTTTCGAGCATCCACATGCAAACAGATTCGGCTCGCACCCGCACATTCTCCGAACTTAAGCACGGACTCAAGCAACAACTTCCCCACTCCTCGCCCTTGCGATTCTGGGTCCACGGCCACAATTGCCCAATATACACCATTTTCCCCAAGCACATTCTTCACCGACACCCGTTCAAGTTTGAGATCCGCCTTCGCATCCGTAGTGCTCGCTGATCCTACTTGCTCGCACGACGCTGACTTTGCTTTTCCCGCCCGAGCCTGCTTGCGCTTTGCCAAGTAGGATTTCAAAAACGCCGGTCTCATCAGTGTCACAAGCCCCTTCATCCACTTGGAATGTGCCCCGCGATGACTCACTCTCGCCCAATCATCATATTTATAGACGCTCAACGCATACCCAAGCACCCCGTCATCGTCTCCAGCCACCCGTACCACACATCCCTGGTGCCGAATTACGCTTCGCCACCATCGACACACCACAAACTTGGGCACAAACCACTCCGGAGATTTTTTAAAACAACGACGACTCAACAGAGTCAACGCCAAAGCATCATCCACATGTGCATCACGAATCGAAACCTCTGCCCCATTCATGCACCACCCCCGTCTCGATTGGCATCACTCGGATGACTTATCCGCCGCTGGTTTCGGGCACGCTTCTCATACGCCTCTCGCATCCATTTCACGAGCGAATTCTTTGACCGCTCCCAGTGCACACAACTCACCCGCTCATCAGGATGAAATGTCTTCTTAAACTTCCCAGGCTTTCCACGGTTGGAGATAAAATCATACCGTGTCATACCAAGACGCTTGCACGCCATCATCGTTTCCCAGTGCAAAAGATTATTCGGCGCCAAGGACAACTTCGACGCGAAGGTCCCTCCCGCGAAGTACATCCCTGTCTTCCCATCATGAGGAATAATCAAAGTCGCGATCCGCTCATCATCTTTAAACGCACTCGTGACGAGCAACTCGCCCTTGGCAAACAATCGTTCATGCACCACACTCAAAAATCGTTTCGAGTACGGCGGCTTCTGCTTTGACTTGACAAACACATCGCTCGCCATCTCCCAAAAATCATCAATGTATCCCGCGTCCTCTTCCACACGAACGACCAGCCCATTCTTAGTCCCCTTGCGCACCCGGGTCCGGCATGTCCCCTTGAGTGCTGCAAACAGATCATCCTCATCACGCGTTAAATCTATCTCATAGGTCTCAAAGTCACGCGACTTCTCGAATCCAATCGCTGACAAATCGAGATCAACATCCATACACCGCGTCGCGACAAATGCCGGATTCGAAATCGGCTTGCTCTTGATCATCTTCTTCATCGCATCAAGCTTGAGTTGTTGATCTCCGCAATATTTCTGAGCAAAGACCGGACCAAGATACGCCGTGTTCCATCCCGGCAAAGGTGATCCCCCCACCCGCATCGGCCCCTTCCGCAATATCCCGATCGGCCAAACCGCAACCAACTCATCCCCACGAAAACAAGCAACCAACTTGATCTCAACACCTTCACACGCGCTCAACACGCCAATCCAACCAACCCGATGATACACCGTCCCCAACGGACACAAATCCACCAACGCATCCCAATCAACTTCCTCAATCTCACGAACCTCCAGCCGCTCATTGTCTATCAGCATGGCTCGTCCCCTTTCGTACATAGATCACGCATCATCACCAACTCAACTCCGCATCCCCGCGACTGCTCGATCAACGCCCTCGTCAAACCAAGCACAAACGCCCGTCGATGCTCCTCGACATGATGACAATGCATCAACACCACCGACTCCCCATCATCAAGCATCTTCTTCGCCACAACTTCTGGATCATCGAACGAATCCCGCGTGTCATTCGCTGCAACCGTCCACCACTCAACCCGTCGACCCTTCAACCACATCCCAATCATCGTCAGCGCCGTCACCTTCCCAAACGGAGGCCGATAGGAATATCGCGCATCCACCGCCGAACCCAGAGTCTCGTACGCCCGCATCGCATCACGATACTCAAACCAGATCGGCTTCTTCCACGCATTCTTATGCATATGCGTGTGCGTCCCAAGCTGATGCCCGCTCGTCTTCAATCGTTCAAGCATCGTCGGGCATTTCTCGCCCCGAAATCCAACAAGGTAAAAAGTCGCCTGCACACCAAGCTCGTCGAGCAGATCCAACACTGCCGCCGTGGTTACCTCATCAGGTCCATCGTCATAGGTCAACGCGAGTTTGCCGCTCACTTTGCCCCATCTATGCACCTGCATCCACCGAATAACCAAAGGCAATCCGTACAACACCGCCAACACGCATGCGATCAATATGAATGCCGAGATGAGAATCATCATCCCGTTCATGCCATCACCCAGAATCGGATATACACAACAATCGCCGACCCACCAAACGCAACCGCATCAAGCCCAGGCAACCATGTCCCGTGCTTACGGATCGCCCAGACCAACAACGGATAGTTCAACCAATACGAAACACCCATCCCCGTGAGGAATCCCATCATCGCACCGTTCTCTGCGCCCGAGTTCTTCCCGATCGTATATCCAACCCACATCCCTGCCATCATCAAGATCGCCCGGGTTGCTTGCAAGATCATAAACCTGAATGAATCGCCCCGCGCAAGCACCACACTCCCCGCTGTGAGCCCGATCACTAAACCAACATTCCCCGCCGTCAACACCTCAAGCATCCACCCCGCATCGTGATAACTCTCCGGGTACATGAACTCCACAAGATACCGACCAAACAGAATCATCGCCCACATCACAGGCAAAAACACCCCCATGAGCGCCCCGCGCATCTTGAAAGTCTGCCTCCGAATCTGACGAAGATTCCCCTCTTCCATCCGCGCATAAATCGGTAACAACACCTTGGGACCAAGATTCAAAAGCACCTTGGGGATCGCCCGCGCCAAAAAATACGCGACCGAGTAAATCGCAAAATTCTCCGTCGTTTGAATCACACCAACGATCGCCTGATCGCCCTGCGCCAAGAAAAAAGTAATCGCGGTACTGACCACTATCCACTTGCCAAACCTGATCAGTTCCCCAACCGCATCTCGATCCCATGCGAACCAGTTCCCACGCCCTGGCAATGAAGTAAACGAAGTCACCATCAAAAACACCGACGCAACCAATGTCCCTACGACAAGCACACCGATGTGCTCAGGATCATACATCGCCCACGCGACCGTCGTCACCAAACCAAGCGATTTGGCAATCAACTGAATCACCATCATCCGACCTAGCTTTAGGTTCCGGTTCATCGTCGCAAGCTTCGTCGAGTTGAACCCTTGGATCACCGCGCTCAAACCGATCAACGGAATCACATACAACAACATCGGCTCGTCATACATCCGCGACGCCGGATACGCCAACGCACAGGCAACCAACCAGACCGCGATCCCGCGAACTACTGAAATCGTCCAAGCAGTATCCAAGAATCTTGGATCGTTCCCGCGCTTGTCACGGATAATGCTGACATTGAGTCCGATATCTGAGAACCGAGCAATCAACCCAATCACGATCCCAGAGAGACCGATCAGACCATAGAAATCCTGCGCCAAAAGCCGAGTCAGTATCAAACTCCGCGTCAACCGAATTGACTGCTCACCGCCAAATCCAAACACCGTCCATGCCGTGCCAGACATGACCCGCTTCTTGGTGATCTTCTCATCCACCAAATGGGGATCTTGAGCATTCAAGTTAGAGTCCGCACCAGATTCCATTCGTAATGGATCCCCCAAAGTCACCCGATCATGATTGACATATCCCAAAAATGAAAAAAAGAGAATCGACCCTCACAAGCCATCCTCTTCTCTCAGGACTCAATCTATATCGGAGATTAACCCCTTAGTCTTGCACAATATACCCCGCACGGATCCATTCTGCAGCTGCCCACCCAGTCAACTCCTGATCCCAATGGGATCGGCTCTGATTTCTCGCAGACTCAATAAACGCATCCGCATCCGCTAACCCGAGATGCTGTGCATACATATCAAGATCCCGTCCACGAGGATCTGGGAACACAGGAGATTCAAGATCGTCATGCCCAACATAGGACTGCTCATTCCACTCATCATAGTTCATCAAGGAACCATCAATATGGAATACATCATCGCTGGATTCAACACCATACACTTCGTTGCTCGAGAAGTTCATCCCTGTTGAATCATTGATCGAAAACAATCGATCAATACCAGGCATATACCACTGGTTGTTTAAAAAGCTCACCGAGTCGCCTTCACGCACACTCGACTTGAGCGCGAGACCATTGCCAAGATCATCACTCCAGTCATACACCACATTCTCAGTGATTTCGACATTGCGAGCGAATCCGTTGAGTGTGATCGCACGCGTTACGGATGAATCACGGGCAACCGCTACTTCATGGTAATGTGCAACGACATTCTCGCGTACCTCTGTATCTGCGACGCGCTCGATCCACATCCCAATGCTGTCTCCCTCGGGATCAGACAAAGGACCACCAAGCACCACATTACCAATTATACTCCCCGTCGCCTGCTCATTGGGCCAATCAACCGTACGGTACCCAAACCGCATCCCGAGTGGGTTTGCATAAATCAAGTTATCGATTGCATTTCCACCTGACCGTAACTGAACACCAGCACCGCTTGCTCGCGTCGTGATGTTCCCAAGGAACTCAACCCCGGTGACACCTTCTTGAACATAAACATTCTGATTAAACTGCGATGCCCCCGCATCAATGAATGACTCATTCCAACCATTGTGATCAAACACATTTTCCTGGATCGTCGAACCAGTAACACGGTTCATAAACAAACCCTGAGAATGACCATCTGTTGACCATGCATCCACAATGACCGATCGACGCATCGCAAAGTTATAGAACTGACCGCCGGTTGCTTCGATGGTCACATTGTCCTTAAACCCAGCAATGTAACAGTCCTCGATCAAGAAATTTTCACCGGAAGCTAACCAACGAATCCCTCTTGTTGAAACATCAACGGCACGATCGCCCTCAAAATGGAGTCCAATAATCGCAACATGATTCACTACATCATTCGAACCGCTCTTAATCCCATTCTCAGTGCTCAAGAGCAGTTTCGGACGCTCCTCCGCATCACCATACGACGCAATCACCAATCGCTCTTCGGCAGATCGCCCTGAAACCTTCCAGCTCCCCATTCCCTCATACCAAACATCACCTCGTTTGAGCAACATCCAGTCCGCAGAACCTTCCCGCACCAACTCTTTGGCACGCTCAAAGGATTTCACCGCTTTCGCCGGCGAATACCCACTATTTAGATCATTCCCGCTCGATGACGACACAAAGATAAACCGAGTGTCCTCACTCGGTTCAAGCACTGTCCAACCTTGTTCATTAATCTCCTGAGCGTTTGCAAGCGATACCCCAAAACCTGCGCACAGACTCAACGCCGCGACAAGTCCCAACCGAGTACTACTCAATGAACCCGATGCTCGACGAAGACCTAGTTTCGAGCTTGATGAAGTATACGACTGGTTGATTATCGACATAGAGTGCATTCCTTCGTGCTCATCGGGGGCATCCCGGAGCTCATCTACAATATCCAAAGCCTAATCGCTTCATTCAAGCCCATCCAACGGATTCGCCCAGTTCTCGGACCTTTTCGTCCAACACAATCAACCTATCTTACCATCACAATCCGCCAGCTCACGACGATTATCAAAATCCCTTCACATTCAGTGCGAAGTCCCCATATGTACAAATAGACAAGGATCACCAAGTGCTCACCTGAACCAAAATCCAACTTTATTGAGTTTTACTTCGCCCAAGGCAGTTCAAAGTCAAGCATCTGAGAAAGCAACTCGGTATCTCGCTCAAAGAAACCCCGTAACTCTTCTTTCAACGCGTCTGGTGGACTGATCGTCCCCTGCACCCGGTTCAAGCGCTTAACTCGCCGAGCAACCCCGCATCGGCTTCGTGCCCAAATCCCATCACGTTCCCGATTGCCTCGCAGCGTATTCTGAGCCCACACTTCAAGCGACCGAATCCGGGGGTGAGTCGCAATCTTGTTTGCAACCTGCTGCTCACCACTGCCCAAAGCCAACCCAGATTCAAGTTCTAAGAACTCACCAACGCAATGGCGCACATCATGACTCCCGTTTTTGAGATCATCAGTCAACATCACCAAAATCTTGGATCGTCCAAACGATTGAATGTACCGATTCAACCCAAGCCCGTACATCCCCATCTGGCAATATGCATAATGCCGGTTGGTGACCTCATCACCTTCAACACACCGCTTCATATCTGCGTGCATCGCTGATCGCATAGAGCGCGACTCCTGCCCGCGCATAACACGATAGTTATAATGCGAAACCGCTCGGCTTACTGGATCACGCAACACAACCAACAACTTCACATCGGGCAAATGCGATTTAATCCGCATACACGCCCCCGCACTCGTTAGATAATTGGGCGTAAACTCCCCTATCAACTGCCCACGCAACGCATCAGCAAAGTAAGGCCGATAGTTCGCCAGGTCTTCGCGATACTCATCATCACGATTACTAAAGTAATGAAGTTCCTTGCGATCAGGTAAAAACAATCGCTGGTCCGCACGCAACAAGTTCCAAAGTGAAGTCGAGCCGCACCGCTGACCACCGATCCCAATAAAACTCGGCAGCCCATCCCCCTTTACCGACAATGTTTCTAATTCACGCATCTAGAAACATCATATCAATCGGCTCACAACAAAACAACTCGTTTTTCTCTCTGTACATCAGTGACATCATTCACCGATGAGTCAAAGCACTGCTCATCTCAGTGTCAACCGATCGATCCAGACCATACCCACGCGCCCGTTCAATCATCCGCAGCGCGGGACCATCTCGCCCCTCTGCTTGCATCAGGACTGCAACAGTCAACCAAGCGCTCGCTGATGGGTTCCGATGCCCCCACCCAACCACATCGATGACTGAATCACGCATCAACGCGTCCGAGTTCTCAAACAATCCCGCAGGCACCGCTTCATACGCCAGGGTTGGCTCCATCGAGTACGCATAACTCACCATCGCGATCCCATCGCCACGATCTCCGATTCGGATCTTTGCGAGTCCGAGTTCACGCACCGCGATCCAATCATTTGGATACTCGCTCAGGTGCGCCCGGTATGCTTCGATCGCATACTCTGGATTCCCGATAGACATCTCCAATCGCGCCACCTCGATCGCCGACAAAGGCATCGCCTCAGGCACCTCTTCCACATAACTCGGTGTCGACGAATAACTCCCATCCGTACTCAGATCACCGCTCTGTCCATAAATCGGTCCACGATAACGATCCGGAACCGAGTAATACCACCATGAGTACGCATAGCTCGATCCATACCACCCATACCAAGGCGATGCCCCCCAGAACGATCCCGACCACCCGTACCAGTACACCGAGTTGTACCCGTTGGTGCACACATAATCCGTATATCCATCTCCGTCATAATCGCCGTAGACATACCACCAACCATTGGGACACCCATAGTTACTTGAGATGTACACACTAATCGTCGTGTGATCTTCACCATCATCATGCCCGTTGTGATACCCGTCCTTGTACCCATCATGATAATCATCGTGCCCGTTATCATGATGCCCGTCATTGTGCCCATCATCATGGAACCCGTCACCATCCTTTGGTCGCATCGAATGCCCCGCATCCTTCATGCTCCCACCCGCTCGGCCATTCCCCGCCCGATCAAGATAGTTCTTCCGCGCCAAATCGATATCAAACCCACTCGGGGTCGTTGCCTCACGGATCACAGGACGATGAACCGATCCCTTCGCAGCAGACAGTGCAGTCCCACTCGATCCCGCATACTTCTGCTTTTGCACACCCTTAGGCACATCTCGTATCCCTAATCGTGCATCAGAATCTGTTCCAGTCCCGGGATTCTGTGTGAATCCATCCGGATTCCCAAGCGTTTGCTTCCTGGTATCCTGTTGCTTCTGTTTCTGAGTTGTCTGCGTATTGACGACATCACGCATCGGACGATTCGTCGTCTTTGTTGTCGTCGTTGTCGGCCGCGTTGCTGGACGATTCGCGGGCTTCGTTGCTGGACGAGCTGCTGGTTTCGCAGCAGGCTTCGTCCGTGGCGTCGCCTTCGGTTTCGGCTGTGGTCTCGGTTGTGGCTTTGCCTTAGGCTTTGGTTGAACACGCTTGGGTTGGGTCTTGGGCTGAGTCTTTGGTTGCGCCTTAGGCTTTGGTTTCGGCTGAGCCTTGGGTTGTGCCTTCGGACGAACCGCCTGCTTGCGCGGCGCAGCCTTCTTCGGCGTCGCTTTACGAGTTGGCGCTGCCTGACGAGTCGGCGCCGCTCTCTTTGGTTGCGCTGAACGCTTCGGCGCTGCCTTCCGAGGCGCGGGCGCTGCCTGACGCTTGGGTGCCGCCTGCTTCCTTGCAGGTTTCGCCGCAGGCTTTGCAGCTGGTTTCGCTGCCGGTTTCGCAGCTGGTTTCGCTTTGGGTCCTTCGATCAACCCGATCTGATCACCACCTGTCAATCCCATTGAACTGACTGATCCCACCTGCCCAATCGCCGCCCCTCCAATGAACAATGCACATGCAATCACCGCTCCAACACCAATTGACTGTCCATTCCGATTCGTTGATTGCATCATGACTCGCTCCTATTCATTCTATTCGTTTGTGACGATCCGAAGGTTTCATCCTTTTCAACCGCGTCAAGCCCCCACAACCCCGCGTTTTCCCGCTATGCTCGGTGCATGAAGATCATGCCCACATCGCTTTGCCTACCTGCTCGTTCAACTGCCCAAATCACCAAACTCGGGTTGCTCGCCCTGCTCGCATCATCCACGATGCTCATCGGATGCAACGCCATCCGCGGCGGCGGCGGCTCAGGCGGCTCAAGCAACATCACTTCCGATGCAAACGCGACCACCTTCAGATCCAAGTTCGATACAAAGGCATACACCTTCCACGACGATAACACCGCCGACATATACCTCACCGACCTCTCAGACCAAGAACTGACAACCTTCTTCGCTCCCAACGCAGATTGGTCCACAATTTCAGGCACAATCGTACAAATTCATCTGTTTCTCGACCCGAAACCCGGAAAAACGCCCATCGAACACACCGCAGCAACCGCCTCAATCCGCTATGCGATCGTCGCATTAGGCGAAATCGGCATCTACGACGGCGCTGGATTCATGCTCCCAGGTCAAAAACCAGGCAAAGACTCCATCGGAGGCAATATCCGCTCCGCACCCCTCCGACTCACCCGTTCAACACCCGGATTCACCGATCTATTCGAAGCCGCAAAAGCCCAACTTGAGTTCAGCGCCAAAATCAACGACGCACAAGCATCCGAACTCCGCGCCCGTCTCGACGCGCTCGCTGCAAAAGCAAAGCCCGTGCGTGACTAATCACACACGGGCTCGATTTCTTTCAAACTACAAGTTCGAGAACTTCAACTCGATTACGGACACCCATCACCAAACGCGGTGAGGAACGCCGAAACATCGAAGAAGTTAAACGCGCCATCGCCGGTGAAGTCCGCGATCGGGTCTTGTGCTCCAAACGCACTCAAGAATGCAGAAACATCAAAGAAGTTCAACACGCCATCACCCGTCAGATCCGCAGGACACGCGATTGCACACTCTTCGGTTGCAATCCGGAACGCATCCACACTGCCTTCAACCGTTGAATCTGGACCCGCATCTGTCACACGAATCCGTGCACGGAACGCAAACCCAGGTGCAATATGATCAAAGATCGGATACGCAAGATCGACCCACCCGTTGGTGTCACCAAAGGTATCGACAACCGTCCAGGTAATCCCCGCGTTGATTGTAAACGCGATTTCCATCTCGTCTTCAACATCCCCAAACATCCACGCCGAGAGACGAAGAACCGGGTTCTCAAGATCGACGGTGCTCATGACCGGTGACCACAACTCAACATACCCGCCATCAACATCGACACCATTGTTATTCGCGGTGTTGTAACACTTGCCCGATCCATCTGCATCGACCGAAGGATCGCCCAATCCATGATCGCCAGGCACCGACCGGAACCATTCGCCCGCCGTCGCGTTGTTTGATATCAAAAGCCAATCAAGTTCTGTCTCAAAGTCATCTTCAAGGTGAATCGTTAACTCATCGAGCGCCACCGTCTCATACGCACCCGCTGCACCATCACTCGGGACAGAGACAACTGTGCCTTCCAAATCTTCAATCTCGAAGTAGTACGAAACATTGGTTCCACACTCAATCGCTCCAAAGCTTCCTTCATACGAATCCGCGCCATTGGCAACCATCGGAATCCCGACATACCCAGACCCTGAATCAACAAACATCGTCGGCACGCCGTCGATCATCTGCTCATGGTAATCACTAATCGTAAGCGTCACCACATCACTCCCACCCGGATCAATATGCGTCGGCTCAAACACCAAGAACGCCTCAATCGTGCGAGGTTCACAAATCCCCTGCGGATTCGCCAGCGCATTCTGCAATCCACTGTTAAACAAGCTCGTGCCTTGATTCGACCCACCACCACTGCCGCAACCCGCATTCGTGTGAATCCCGATCGCGGTGTTATTGTTCTCATTGAGAATCACTGAACCAGAGTTGCCCCCAGTTGTATCGGTCTGATACCGCACCGTGTTCCCGCTGATACTCGTCAATGGACCGACATGTGTTTTCTGCACACCATTCCAAGTCGGGGATACAGGAGAGGATGTCGTTCCGTATCCAGTAATCCGAATCTGAGTTCCACCGATCGTAGGGTTTGAACTCGCCAAGGTATGCGTCAACCCCTGCGCCTGCAAAGGCGTCAACCCTGTAGTCGAGTTATCAAAGGTGCCATAAAACGCCCAGTCATTCCCGATGAATACACTGTTGCTCGCCTGCACCGACGCGCCATCAACAACATACTGATCCTGAGGCGGCGGATTCCGATACCCACCACCATTACTCGACAAAGGAACATTAAACTGCATCACATTGCCACCACTCGGTGAACAATGCGCCGCCGACATGAAACAACTCCCGTGAGGCCCAAACAACCAACCACTACACCCGATCGGCATCAAACGCCCATCACGCGGATCACTCGACAACTGACGATCATCCGTCGAAAAACAAATCGATCGTTCGCTGACAGGATCTGAAATCTGTGCACCCATCACCCGAACCCGGTTCACCTGATTCGTCGCATTGGGTGATGCCATCAGCTCAACAAGCACCGCGTTCCCATTGAAGTACGCTGTGGTATTGCCCCACTCTTCAAGTGATTGCACATCTAGGTACTGCTCGTATCCATCTTCGAGCGAAGAAATCCGCAAGTAACTCTCGCGTACTTGCTCGGTAGACTTGGCAAGCACCACCTCGCTAAAACGCAACCGGACCCAGTCCGCATCTTCCGCTTCGATGACCTGCGACCAGACCGCGACTTGCTGCGATCTTGCCTCAACCCCGCGTGCTGTGACCTCGGTGCGGATAATCCCAGAGTCAACACTCATCTGCACTTCACGATGTGTTGGCTTTTCAATAAACGCGAGATCATCACCCGCAAGCACATCACCGATCGAGTTCACCGATCCGTCGACCAACTCGCCTTGTACTTCTTCACCATGCACAGATCCGACAAGACCCGCGACACACACAAGAGAAACGCCCAGCGCGCAAACATACTTCATTGCTTTTTCCTAATTCTATAGACAAACTGAGATTTGAGATCACGAAAAAAACAATCATCTCAAAGGATAGAAACCCACTCGGATCACACACATGACCACAAGCCTCGGCCTGGTGCGAATGCACATACCGATGACCCCACCCACTCAAGATACCAGAGCAATCACCCCTTCACAAGCCAATATCGTGTTTATGACCGAATTAGAGGACCAAAACCCCGCAAAACACCAAGCATTTCACCCGTCCTCACGCCCAGGGATTCTCGCCTTCATACCACCGATCAAGCGTTCCACGCACCGCACTGCGGTAAAGCACTTCCAACCGATCTCGGGTAAACCCGTGGCCTCGCAACGCAGGCGCACTCATCGCATCAAACCCATCAGGATCAACCATCATCAAATCTGGGTCCGCAATATTCGATTCACCCCGATAACCAGTCTCATACATCGTCCGAAGTGCCCAGTATCGTGACGCATACAGATCAAACGCTTCACGATCCGAACTCGCGAGCTGATCCCCGAACCCCGGGTTCTCTGATTCGGTTGCCTGCATGTGATCGTCACTCGTCACAATGTCCGAACCAAAGAGAATCCTACCCTTATACCGATCCAAAAACGCGCCCAACTCTGCGCTGTCATGCTTGCTCAGCTCACGGATCATCCACTTGGTCGCACTGGTATCAAGGATCAGCTTTGGATGCCGATCAAGCAACCCACTCAAGAACCCCAAGTTCTCCGGCCACCCACCCATATGCGCTGCCAAACAAGGCATATCCATCGTATTCATCAACCGCTCAAGTGATTCATACTGCGACGCTTTGCTCCCATATTTCCCCGCATCCTTGTACATTGTCTGGAACCAAGTATCCGGGTCCGCGCAATGCACCATCAACATCATCCCCATCGACTTTGCCTTCTCCGCGATCTTGAGCTTCCAAGGCGAATCAAAGTCAACCACCTCCCCAGGATCGATATCCATCGTCGCGACATAATCCTTCAATCGGGGCGCCCCCCAGAACTTGAACATCCGCGCCCCACGCGCATGCCACTCATCAAGATTCTCATAGAATCCCTGTGTATGTGCCCACTTTCGATCCGCATGCATGTACTCAGGAATCGCGACAAACCGGATCCGATCCCCCATCACCGCCTTCACCGCATCCGCCTGCGCGATCTGAGTTTGCGAGTACACCCGCTCAATCCCATACAAATCGCACACCCGACGATACACTTGTGCTGCCTTCTTCCCATTAATATGAGCGTGGGCATCCACAATCGGGCAGCTCGGATCACCGAGCTTCCCTGCCTCGATTTCATAATCCACCCCGAACCGGTTCGCTGCTGTCGGCGCTTGTGTCCCGCTTTTGTTCATCTCGAAAATCTCCATCCCATCGCGTTTCTCTCCATCAATGATAGACCCACCCAACCAATCCGAACCAACGATTCAATCGGGTGCTCATCCCGCTCGAATCGCCCTCGCCCACGACTGGCTCGTTGCTCGCCGAGGTGGCGAACTTGTCCTCGATGCGATCATCAACGCACTCCAATCTAATCAACACACCATATCCGCCCTCTATTCCATGTTTGATTCGGGCGCTCCGATCACCTCCGCGATTGACCACCTTTCGAAGACCATCTCGCCGCTCAATCGCTACCCCGCTTCCCTGCGTCGCTGGCTCCTCTTCAAATACCCAGGCGCCATCGCCCACCTCTCCGAGCAACTCCTTGCCGATCATCAATCCAACCCCATCGAACTGCTCATCTCGACACACTCCTCCGCGATCAAAGCAATCGCCCCCCCGTCCCCTTCCATTCCCCACATCTGTTATTGCCACACCCCCGCGCGCTATCTTTGGTCACAAGCAGACGCCTACCGCTCCCCAGGATTCAAAGGCCGACTCCGCACCGCCGGGCTCAACCTCTTCACCCCATCGCTCCGCAAATGGGACAAAGCAACCGCTGCATCAGTCTCGCTCTTCATCGCCAACTCATCACACACCCAGTCCCAGATCAACGAGCATTACAACCGCGACGCGATCGTGATCCATCCACCTGTCCGCACCGATTTCTTCACACTCCCCGCCAAAGACTCCCCGCGCAACGACAATCTCCTGCTCGTCAGCGCGCTCGAACCCTACAAACGCGTCGATCTCGCCATCGACGCATCAGCCATCGCCAAACGCCCGCTCACCATCATCGGATCAGGTTCACATGAGTCCGCCCTCCGCAAACACGCCGAGCGTTCAAACGCACAGGTCAAGTTCCTCGGGCAGATCTCCGATGAATCCCTCCGCACGCAGTACCAAACCGCGCACGCCTTCCTCTTCCCACAAATCGAAGACTTTGGCATCACCGCTGTCGAATCCCAATCCTGCGGCTGCCCCATCGTCGCCCGCCGTGCTGGCGGCGCACTCGATACCGTGATCGAAAATCAAACCGGATCGTACTTCGATGAAGTCTCACCAAAGGCAATCGCCCGCGCCATCGAATCAATCCCCACCGACCAATCCACACCAGAAAACTGCCGAACCAACGCATTGCGGTTCAGTGAATCTGTATTCGCTATAAAGTTCAATCAGGTTGTTGCCCAAGCACTCAACAAACCGTTCATCAATGGAACCATTCCGATCAATGATGCTCTTCAAGATCCTTCTTCCGCTCGATCTTGATCCGCTCGCCGTTGTGCATCAAGCCGACCACCAATCCCACAAAGAGTTCGGTATCGGATTCTAAATCAATCCGGCGCATCACTTCGCAATCAAACCAAGTTGTACACCGCATCAACAAAGGCGATCCCGTTTCGAATGTCTTCGTGTCAAGCCCATCAAACGGATCATCTTCGATCGGTTGATGCAACGCCGGGGGCGCCGAATCCGAGCTCTTGAACTTCCTCGCAATCATCTTGTCATCTGCGGACATGATCCCAACCGCAAACGATCGAGAATCACGGATCAACGAATCAATCCGATGCCCCTTCCGCGCCGATACACAAATCAGCGCCGGATCTTGACAACACCGGACCAATGACGACACCACAAGACCGCTGCGATGACCACCATGCGCAGATGTCATCAGATAACTCCCGAACGGCAACAACCCAAAGGCATCGCCAATCGTGCTCACCGACACATGATTTAAGTGGTTACTCTGCAATGCTTCAACTTTCCGACATCATCCGACATGCCTCTTAAAGAAAGAATGCACCTCAATTGTGTACTTGCGATCAATCTCTCACCTCATCGACCTATTTTTTGCCCCACTTAGGCAACCTTTCATAATCCACACCCACCAACGCGCACACCATGCGCGATTCGTCTTAAGTTCTTATCTGATCAACCCCTACCGCCCGATACCCTTGCATGGACTCGGTGAACAACACTTCAACCTATCCACACACCGTCCCCAATCTGCGAAAGAATGGGATGAACGACTTGCGTTGTGGGGCATTGTGGGCGATAATCCCATCAATGAACACCAACGGGGTCAAATCGAATGCCATTCACCGGACAAGCAGAAGCCACGATCGACGCCAAACAGCGCCTCGCGGTACCTGCAAAGTTTCGCAATCGGACAAATCCGGAAACGGATGGCGCGACATGGTTCTGCATCCCCTGGCCTCAAACCAACTCGCTTCGCCTCTACACCGAGAAGATGCACAACGACCTCTTCACCGCGGGTCGTCGAGATCCGAGCTTGACTCCAGACGAGGACCAAGCGGAACTCGATGTGATTCTCCACTCCGTCACGGAACAAGTGGATATCGACTCGAACAACAGAATCCGCTTACCCAAGTGGCAGGTCGAATCATTGGGACTCCCCAAAGAAGTGATCGTACTGGGCGCGGGCGATCGGCTCGAGATCAGAGCCCGGGACGAATGGCAGGATCAGTTCAACGATCGACTCTCCAAGATGTCAGATCTCGCTTCCAAGCTCGCCAAGAGGAGCTCGAACTGAACACACAAAACACGCGTCCCTTGAATATCCCAGGACGGGATGCACAAGGACGCAACAAGCAAGAAGATGTGATCCACACTTCACCAGAAAATCGATGCGAAACCCAAGGCCGGGAATCAAATCGACTCACCCAGGACCGATCGATCCACCAATCAATCGTCCAAGACAAATCGAACTGAGTCCATGCTGGTGAGGGGTGATTGCGCCCCCTTGATCCACCAAGGACGGCGGGTCTTCGCAAGGACGCGAAAAACCCACGGCTCATGCCCTCGACGGATGGCACCCAAGCACCGACCCAGTTCAATCCCGAATCCGGCTGACCCACCACCAGCCGGATTTTTTACGCGCACACATCACGAACAAGACACCACACTCAATCAAATAACAAAATAATCCCAAGCAAAATCAATAAACCGATATCCGTATAGAATACACATTCCCATTTATATCATTCATCAACATTGCCCCAACACAGGATACACCCACATGGCCAGCGACTTATGGTATCGGCATGACATGGAAAGCCTCCGCGACATCATGACCACTTGCATCGGCGCAAACTTTGGTGAAAACCCCGAAGAGCGACTCGATGAAATCCGCGAAAGCAGATACAGACACGGGAAAAAAGTCTGCCGACAACTCCAGATAACTGATCAAGACACCGTTGCCGACATCGGTAGCGGTTGCGGCTTCGTCACAAAGGCCGCCTGCGAACTCGCAAAGGAAGTCCACTGCATCGACATCAGCTCAAAATTCCTCAACTTCACCAAGGTCGAACTCGAAGACTTTACAAACACACGATTCCATCACATCGAATATGCAAAGTTCTCAGACATCGCCGACGGCTCAGTCGACAAAATCTTCTCCACCGCCGTCTTCATCCACTTCTATTACTACGACTTCCTTTTCTACCTCATCGAAATCAACCGCATCCTCCCCACCGGAGGCCTCTTCTACACCGAAATCGTCGACTCCGATGTCCTCAAAATAGACACGATGGCAGGCATCAAAAACCATGTCAAGACTTACAAAATCAATATACACGGCGCCCGACTCATCCAACCATTCTCCTTGACCGCCCTCAACAATCTTGCTCCCCAACTCGGTTTTTCCGTCGAACACACAGCTCAAGTCCGCGATGTTGCCGAAGTCGTCCTGAAAAAAACCGGACCCGCAATCACCCCCGATTGGTGGAAAGATATCGAAGAGCTTGAAGATCTCGAAGAACTCGAAGAACTCAACTAACGCAACTCGTTCAATACAACAACCGGCAGACCTTATCATCTGCCGGTTTTTTCATGCACATCAACAAACCCACAGTCAAACCAGATTGCAGATCAGTTCACAAACGGACACCCTTTACTAAAGTCAGCAATAAAAATACTCACATCACCAAAGTTCAAATCACCGTCACCATCAAAATCCACCGCAAGATCACCGGCAAGAAACAACCCAAAGAACGCACTGACATCATAGAAGTTGAGCGCGAAGTCATTGTTCATATCCACACGGCATCCAACATCAAAGAGATACGCTGAACCCAGATGGCGTTCACTGCCATCTAGCCGATTCTCTCCGACTACGATAACACCATCATCAAACCCAATCGTAGAACCGAATCGCTCAAGAGAAACTCCATCACTCGGCGTCAACTTAGCAAGTTGCTCTCCGGTTGTTGCATCAAAGAGATACGCAGCACCCGAGTTCACTCCAGCCTCATCGCCCATATGCTCTCCGACAACAACACGACCATTTTGAATCGCGACCGATGAACCAAAAGCATCATCTCTCAACCCATCACCGGCTGTCAGTTTAAAGAGTTCCATCCCCGTTGATGCATCAAAGATATATGCAGCGCCCACACGCAACTCATCAAGATCAGCTCCTGACGCTCCGGCTACTACAATTCCATCATCAATCGCAACCGACCTGCCAAGATGGTCATAGCTCATCCTATCACTCGCTATAAGTTTCTTGATTTCTTTGCCTGTTGTTACATCAAAAAGATATATAGACCCGGCTCTCTCGTCATCATACATTGATCCAACAGCCACTATTCCATTGTCAATCGCGATCGAAAAACCAAATCGACCATGTATTGCCCCATCACTCGGAGTCAGTTTGAAGAGTTCCTCGCCAGTAGTTGCATCGAAGAGATACGCGGCACCCGTAGAACCATTCAGACCATTACTAGGGGCCGTACCCACCGCAACAATGCCGTTGTCAATCGCGATCGAATAACCAAATTTTTGAGTGCCATAAGCATCACTCGCTGTCAGCTTGAAGCGTTGCAACCCCGTAGTTGCATCGAAAAGATGCACAGAACCCGAATCCGAGTCATGATCATCATTAAAAGCTGCTCCCACAGCGACAATATCATCTTCAATGGCAATTCCCCAACCGAATCTATCATTATTCGCTCGGTCTTGGGCCCTGAGTTTGAAGAGTTCTTTTCCAGTTGCTGCATCAAAGAGATACGCGGCACCCGTGGTAAGGCCACCAACACGACCCATGAATGCTCCAACAGCCACAATGCCGTTATCAATCGCAACTGAATTTCCAAACAAGTCGCGGTCTGTCCCGTCACTCGCCCTCAACTTCAAGTCTTCGTTCAAGCTTTGCCCACTCGCCGCACCAACTCCCACAGCCAAACCAATCGCGATAACAATACATTTCATACAGTTCTTCATTTGATGCTCCCGAGTACATGAGGTGTTCTCTCATAGATTACCAGTTATCTAAGCAGACACAAGACAAACCAAGCCAACTATCGCCATATAAAATAAAATGGTCCTCATACCAGGAAATATTGTTTGTCGTTCCTACAGAATGAACCTGATTCGCCAAGCCCACACGATTCAATAGACATACATCCCTGCCTATAATTTTGAATGTAACCAAAGATACAAATTCGCAATATTGAACATAATTTTTTGAGAGAATCCCTCATGCCCAACGCCACTTGGTACTCACACGACATGAAATCCGTCCGAAGCATCATGACCACATGCATCGGTCACAAGTACGGCGAATCCCCCGAAGAGCGACTCGAAGAAATCCGTGAAGGCCGATACCGATACGGCAAAAGAATCTGCAAGCTCCTCAAGGTCGACGAAAACGACACAGTCCTCGACATAGGTAGCGGCTGCGGCTTCGTCTCACGCGCCGCATCCGAAATCGCCAAGCAAGTCCACTGCCTTGATATCTCCAAAGACTTCCTCGACTTCACCCGTGTCGAACTCGCCGAATACAACAACACACACTTCCACAAAATCGAGTACGGCCGATTCATCGGAATTCCCGACAACCACGCCACCAAGATCTTCTCAACCGCAGTCTTCATTCACTTCAACTACTACGACATCCTGTTCTACTTGATCGAAATCAATCGCGTTCTACAAACCAATGGAAACTTCTATCTCGAAATCATCGACGCAGATGCACTCTCCCTCAATACCATGGCAGGGATCAAAACCAACATCAAAAACTACACCAACGACGAACGCGGCGACGCACAACTCATGCACCCCCACTCACTCACCGCCTTCAAACACCTCGCACAACAACTCGGCTTCGTCACCGAACAAATCAGCCATACCGCTGATGTCGCCAACATCCTCCTCAAGAAGGTCTCCCAACCAAATCTCCCGGAATGGTTCGATGAAGTTACTCAACATCATCCTGCAGCTACAACAAGCTCATAAAAAAACCGGCATGTTCAAGTGCCGGTGATCATCAATTCAAGTCGATCAGTCATGGAAACCAATCCACTGAGTTATCCCGCCTGACGAAACCCCGCATCTTGCCCGCGTGCCCTTTTCGCCTGCTTGCTCACCGATCGTTTTCTGCGTGATGGACGCACCGATCCACCCACAATCGTTCCAGGAACGCTCGCGAGCATCGACGCTGCACACACCGCACACAGCGCGACCCATCGAGGCTTCTTCTTCCCGCTCGAGGTATCAATCACACGCACACGAACCACCCGCCGTGCACCGCTGCCGCAACACGGACACGCATACTTCCCTTTGCTCGATTGAACACCATCGTGCTCACCGAGCCCAAGATCCGTATCAACAACCGACCGACGAATCGTCTGAGAGTCCCCAAACTCATCGTGCGCCGATTCACAAAGGTCTTCCGCATCTATTGCGTGTACATCAACGATATCAGAATCAGATAACTGACCCGCAATCATCGGCAACTCATCCGCAAACGGGATAATCCCCGAATCATCAATCGTGCCATCTACCTCAATGTCATTCGTCCCAGTCCTGCTCATCGTAATCCCCATATCGACCCACTACACCTTCGTCTTACGGGTTCTTGCCACTTGAGTTTCACATCCTCTGGTCACAACCCGCACACACAGACGCATTCTCGGACCTTTCCTTTCACAAATTCGCCGATATTCCAGTGTTTTCCACGCACATACACCACAAGAAAAAAACCCGCTGTATTTCTACAACGGGTCATAAATCTAACTATTGCATGCCAAAGCATGACTCGCATACCCATGATCACAAAGTATCACCAGATACGCGTCACAAGCAGGATAATCAGTCGGACTCAACCAACTCAAGCTCTTCAACCTGTGCCGCATCGAGCACAACGACCTTCTTGATAACCACATCATCCCGAGGCACATCGCGGAACTGACCCGCACGACCGGTAGGCACCGCACGGATCTTATCGACCACATCCATGCCTTTGACAACCTTGCCGAACACTGCATACGCAGCCCCGCCGCGAGGCACATCAAGCCCATCATTATCAACAACATTGATAAAGAACTGAGCAGTCGCCGAATCCGGATCACTGGTCCGTGCCATCGCAATCGATCCACGAACATTCTTCAGACCATTGGTCCATTCATTCTCGATCGGATCAAACATCGGGCGCTGCTTCATACCGGGATCGAACGCGCCGCCCTGGATCATGAAGTTCGAGATCACACGATGGAAAATAGTCCCATCGTAATGACCGCCTTCAGCATACATCAAGAAGTTCTGTGTCGAGATCGGTGCCCGCTCGTTATCGAGTTCTAAGAAGATCTCGCCCAAAGATGTAGTCATTTGAAAATACACGAATCTCTCCTCATCCTGAGCTTCTTGAGCATCATTCTCAGCTTCCTTCACCGGCTCCGCTGCCGACTCTTGGATACTCGCTGGTGTTTCTTCTGTCGTTGGTTCATCAGTGTTCTCTGCAGGCGCCATCGCAAACATTGCGACCATCAAACCTGCAAGCACCAACACACCCGCCACAACAATCGGCATAGGGTTTTTCATATCAACTCTCCTGAAAGTAAAACGCCACGGGTCAATATTAACCAAATCAATACAAACCCGAGCACTCCATTCTAGCACCAAATCTCAACAATGACCCATTGAAGCATTTGCCCCAATTCAAGGGTCCGTTGCCCCGTAATCAACCCCTTTAAGACCCTGATAAGTCCAGCGATACCGCATATCAAGCAAAGTATCGTCACCTAAACCACCGACGGGCAACGGGAACCGATGCAAAGGCACATACCGTTGCATCCAAACATCCTCCCCCAGATGCTCCACCCGCGAAGAGTTCGCATCACCCGATGCCCAACCATTGACCGACAAATCAAACATCAACTTCTCAGGACGAGCAAAGTCATACGCGAAGTAAAACGATTGCTGCGGCACGACACGATGATAATCACCAGGTGACGATGCCTTCTGCAAAGTCCCTCGATCGAACTCCTCATGCAACCACACCTTCTGACTCGGATGCGCAAGCTCAAAGAAGTTCCGCCCAGTATGCAAATCTAACTGATTGCCACTAACCGCCCCTTCGACAGTAAACAAGTGAGGCGTATCTTGAACAGGAGCATACTGCGGATTCGGATAATCAGGCTGCCAAGCCGCCGGCACCGATTGATAGCTCGTCGCAAAGGTCCAACGCTGACGAACTGGATTCGTACCCCAGTTCGGATCTTGATCGTATCCACTTGGAAGATCGTCATACACATAAGGCAGCGTACTCCCCTCCTGGAAATCTAACAAATACTCCAATGGGTGCGCCGCCCAATACAACTGCTGACGATCCGCAGGATCAATATACTTCGATGAACTCAATCCTTCACCCATAAAATCAATCAACACCAAATGGTTGTACCTCCGGTGAGGCAACCTCGTTTGAAAGCTTTGGATCTTCGTCTGCCCACTGATTCGACCAGTTGTGCGTTGCAAAATTTCTTCGTTCTGTCGCGCAGCTGCTTGTTGATCATCATTTGAAGTATAAACTCGGCCATTGGGCATCAAATACGCCTCACCCGCCCGCCAAGAATAACTAAACAACCGCCCCTGATTCGAGAACCCATACACCGCTGCGCTCTGACCCATCTGCATCAGATTCGCCGTGCTCGTCGCGCGACGCATCTGGCTCCGCGATTCAACCACCGCAGGCCCAACAACCATCCCGATCAACGAAACAATCGCCATCATCGCACCGGTTTCAACCAACGAAAACCCGCGTGCATTCATCTTAAACATGCTCATCTCAGTGCTCCCCAAAACAATATTCTACATCAATCGCACAGAAAATCATACTCAAATCTGTTCATCGAGTATAACGCATCGGCTTACGCCCAGGTTGTGCCAATCCATAATCCACCCCACCAAGACCCCGATAAGTCCACCGAAACCGCTGATCAAGCAGCGTTTGCTCCCCAAGACCGGTTATCGGATCTGGGAACTGATGCAAAGATACATAACGCTGCCTCCACACACCCAACCCATAATGCTCCACCCGCGACGAGTTTGCACTCCCCGATGACCAGTTATTCACCGATAAATCGAACATCAATTTTTCAGTCTGGGCAACGTCATACACAAAGAAAGGCTGGACTGCCTGCTCACGATCAAACTCTTCGTGCAACCAAACCTTCTGGCTCGGCGATGCGATCTCAAAATAGTATCGCCCGGTATGTAGATCGACCTGATTACCTGGCCCACCCCCACCAAAAGTGAACAAATGAGGTGAACTTGTAATAGGAATATACTGCGTATTTGGATAATCAGGCTGCCAAGATGCCGGCACTGATTGATAACTCGTAGTAAAAGTCCACCGTTGTTGGACAGCTAGTGTACGCCAGTTTGGATCATCATCGAAATCTGAATAATCAACTCCCCTACTACCATAAGGCAAAGAGTTTTCATCTTCCAAGTATTCCAATGGATTCGCTGCCCAATACAACTGATTTTGATCTGCAGGATCAATGTACTTCGATGACCCGAGTTCTTCACCCAGAAAATCAACCAACACCAAATGATTGAAACGACGATGAGGCAGTCTTGCTTCAAGGTTTTGTATATTCTCCCGCCCTGCAATGCGACCAGTTAACCGCTGCAAAATTTCTTCACTTTGGCGAGCAGCCGCTATTTGGTCACTGTTGAAAGTCCGATACACCCCGTTAGGCATCCGGTAAGTCTCACCCGCACGCCAGGAATAACTAAACAACCGTCCCTGATTCGAAAACCCATACACCGCTGCGCTCTGCCCAATCTGTTGCAAGTTCGCAGTGCTGTTCACTCTGCGCATCTTCGATCGAGATTCCTGCACCGCCGGCGCTGCAACCATCCCAACCATAGAAACAACCACCAACATCACACCCGTTTCAATCAACGAAAATCCGCGCCGCCTGTGAATACTTATCATTCAAAAACCTTTTCTAAATCATCATGCACATGAATACATACGCTCACCGTACCACATATATGTCATTCATACAACAAAGAAAGCACGCGCGAAAAAATACGCATCAATGCATTCAAAACTCCAATAATCTCAATAAGTCTATTGCTCACTCACCCATATCAGGCGTGTCATCCCCTGAATCAACCTTATCGGCGTCCGCTTCAAGCATCGCTTTCGAATGCTCAATCAGAAGCTTCAACGCCTGCTCCTCAAAGCTCGCAGGCACAAGCACCTTCACCTCACCCGGCGCCTCCGCACGAAACCCCGCGGTCATCGCACCCACAAGCTCGCACGGGATCCCCGCCTCGACAAACATGTTCTTTGTCAACGACGCTTCAAACTCTGTCTTATAGACTGCGACAACCGCAGGCTCAGGATGCTTATCACTCATACCTAATCATAGGAACCCAAAATCAACTCAGATTCCACCTTATGACCAAACATGTTCTATACCAAACATTTTGCTTCCATTCCTTCTCGACTCATATTACACTTATCCCATGCTCCAAAATTATTCAAATCATCGATTCCGCACGCTATTGACCATTTTTTCAGTCATCACGCTCATCATCTCTGCACCCCAATCTGCCCACGCCGGAGATCCTGAAACAACCTGCTTCGATTCCTTCCCTGTCGGCTTCAACAACTCTCTGGTGAACCCAATCTACTTCACGATTATCGACGACATCGCCTATGTCATCGACGACTACCAACGCCTCGTTATCATCAACCTCGACGCTGTCGGGTTCTTCCCCACCATCGCCAACATCGAACTCCAAATCCCAATCGACGATCGCCCATCGATCACCCTGAGCGAAGATCGCACCGCGCTCTATATTTCTGACGCCCGAGGCATCCACATCTATGAAATCTCAGATCTCACGGACCCCTGGTTTGTAAGACATTTCCCACTCTCTGGCAACTCTGGCACCAACCCCACCAAAGGCGGCCGACTCTTCGTAGACAGCTACACGACTCTGGGGAACGAACGCCCCATCGCACTGAGATTCATCACCATCGACAACTCCACGCTCATCTTTGATGGAGACCCACTCTTCATAATCGATAACATCCTCTACACCACCAAGGGAGCAACTTACGATGTAACAGACCCAACCAATCCAATCGAAATTCGAACGGGTTCCACGAGTATAAACGGGCACAACTACCAAATATTCGGAGACTCTGTCTATTCACTCCATGAACAAGAACTCCGTGTGATCAGTGTCGTAAACCGTGAGTTTCCATTCCATGTCAGCACAACTCAACTCGATCTCCCCGAGGACCCGACCACATTCACAATGAAAAACTCCATCGCCTTCTTCGCCAATGATCACATCACCGCATACGACATGTCGAACCCTTCGGACCCTACTTTCATAGCAGAATACAGAGGTTTTAACGGCTTAAACAATGTCGCAGACATGACCAATATCAACGACACCTTCTACACCATAGATGTCCAAGGCAACTTCACCGCATTCACACTCACTTCAAATCCAATAGCAACATTCGCAACAAACAGCGAAGTCTTCGAGGTGAAAGTTCTCAATGATCCAAACAACCCCACCCCTTCCAATCTAGACCTTGTCCTCGCAACAAGTGCAAACTGGGGCCTCTCAATCTATGACATCACCGAACCTAAAAATGCTAAACAATTATCGGAAATCAGAACAGGTATAAATTTTACAAGAGCAAAGGCAATCGATTCGACCCCGTCAACTGCTTTCGTTGCAGCTGAGTTTGAAGGACTCATCATGGTCGATATCACCGACCCATTCAATCCAACACAACTCAGCATTTATGACCCGGGTGGGTCCACTGAAGATGTTCAAGTAATTGGCAACTATGCCTATGTAGCAAATCAAGCGCATGGACTCCTCATCCTTGATGTTTCAGATCCTTCCAACCCCATCGTTGTATCAACTACAGACACAGAAGGAAACGGTGAAGACATCGCACTCCATCAACACCACACCCCAGGCATGACACAAACTCTAGCACTGCTCACTAGCACCTCCTCAAACTTACCAAGTACCATCATCGATGTCACCAACCCCTTCTCACCCACCATCCTCGCAACGATTCCTGCTCCAACGCTCGAAGGCGCACACACAGTAACAATGTCAATGAAAAATGAGTTCATCTACACCGCAGATGGAAATAGCTACCGCGTGTTCGATGCATCCGATCTATCCAACCCATTCCTGGTTACAACACTCACCACCGATCTCCCCGAAACCAAAGACTTCCCCGGAGTAAGTGGCAAACCTATTCAAATCCAGTTCGGACCCGGGAACACCCTCATCGTCGCCAACGGCCCCGCTGGATTAACCTACTACAACAACACCGAAGTGACCAACCCCGTACTCGATCATTACAGACTTCTAAGCACCACACCCGGCACCACAACCGAACTCTACAGATTCGAAATCCACGATAATCTCCTATTCACCGCAACCCGCGCCGGCGGCTTCCGTATCTATGACCTCTACGACTGCCAAACACCATGCCCCCTTGATTTGAACGCTGACGGGTCGCTCAACTTCTTCGACCTCTCCATTTACTTGGAAGCATTCAATCACCAAGACCCCCTTGCCGATCTCAACACCGACGGCATGTACAACTTCTTCGACGTCTCCATCCTCTTCAACCTCTTCACCCAAGGGTGCCCATAACTCGAATTTGTTTCGTTATTTCATGTTTTATTGGTCACGAACATTCATTCACCCTGAGGAATCAAGCCATGCAACGCACGCTCGCAACCATCTGTGTTTTATTCTGCGCACTCACTCAACCCCTCCATGCAAATGACGACACCGGTTCATTCGCAGAACTCGTCAGCTCATTCGACCTCCCCGGTTCAGCAATCAACTGGATCTTCAACAACGAGAACGACACCGTCTACATCTTCCTCGAAGACTCCCAACTCATCAGCATTGACATCTCAAACCTCGACGCTCCGGTTGTGCTCGACACAGTTACACTCCCAGACTTTGCTTCATGGCACTTCGCAAGGATCGTCGAGAACACGCTATACATCTTTCAAAGCAATCTCTTTTTCATCATCGACATCCAAGACCCAACAAGCATGAACTACTTGGACAATCGCAAAGCTCCATCAGGTAACATCATCTCTGCGACCGCCCACGACAACTACCTCTATCTAGGCGCCCAAGAAGAATCAATGGCGATCTACAACATCACAACCCCATCAACCCCAGCATTCGTATCCCTCTCACCAAACACAAACTCACTCCTCGCCGTCATCAATGGAATCGGATACTCAACCAAAGGGCAACCACTCGATCTCACCAACCCGCTCAACCCAACCCCCATCGGAAGTGTCCCACAACTCACCTCCCAATACTCCAACTTCCATCTCGATCAAAGCGTTCTCCATCTATTCGGTTCAAACAATGCATCGATCGATATCTCAAACCCAATCGATCCCAACCTCCTCAGCATATATCCCAACTTCTATGCTTCGAACTATGGCACATACCCCAACAATGGATCAATCTTCTTCTCACACCCATCAGGCGAACACTCCATCCGAATCACCGATCTCTCGCAACCAAACGCCCCATACGCACTCGAAGATGAAATCGGACTCCCCGGCATCAACCGACTCAACGCAATCCACACCATTGATGGACAACTCCTCGCACTCACCCCAGACTCCATCCAAGTATTCAATCTACACACCACACCCCTGGTTGGCTCACACCACACCAGCGGCCCCGCCAATGACATCATGATCATTGAAAAAAGCGAAAACCAAATCGCCATCCTCGCAAACGACGGTGGCGCACTTCAGTTCTTCAACATCAACGCACCCAACAACCCCATCCTCCTCAATACATTCCAACTCCCCGATAACGCCTTTGCGATCGACCGCAAAGATGATGTCCTCTATGTCGCAACCGAACGCGACAAACTCAACCTCGTTGATATCTCCGACATCACGAACCCAACCATCATTACAAACATCGACACAGGACGCCGAACACGCGATGTCCTTGTCCGCGAAGAACTCCTCTATGTCATCGACCGAGTATTCGGACTCTTCATCTACGATATCTCTACCCCTGACGCCCCACAACTTCTCTCAACTACCAATACAGTCGGCTGGGCAACCGATATCACCATCAATGAGGAAGGCACTACCGCTTACATCTCCCATGGCAATCAACCTTCCACTCCCCATATCGATATCTTTGATATTACAGACCCGACATCCCCTTCAATGATCGGTTCCATTACCGACATCTCAAACGCTGACAAAACAACCCTCGATGGAAACCTCCTATACATCGCACAAGGAAACGATAAATATATAATCGTCGATATTTTCGACCCCGCCAACCCCATCTACTACCCAACCCAAATCAACTACAATACAAATAAAATCTCAGTAGTATCTGGTTTCGCACACGAGATCCAAATCCACGGCGACATGCTCTTTCTCGCCGACGGTTCAGGTGGTTTCCTGACCATCTACAACGCAAATCCATTCAACCCCATCGCAAACCAATGGGTACAATCGTCATATATTGGTACAGGCGCCTCTACCCGCCGGTTCATTGTCAAGGACGGCCTCACCTACACCGCCGTGCACGAAGGAGGATTCAGAATCTATAATTTCAATGACATCGGCTTCTGCCCAGTTGATTATGACCAAGACGGCCAGCTGACAGCAGATGATGCAAATGAGTTCTACTGGGGGATAAAACACCAACTCCCCCGCTCAGACCTCAACGGCGACCTCAACCACGATTTCTACGATGTCTCCATATTCTTCAACTTCTTCACACAAGGGTGTCCATAACAAACACCAACACCTCCTCCTAAACTACCCATATTCACGGCAAGAATCCACACATTCCCCTTGACACACACCGCCCGTTCCCAGTACGCTGGGTGCGGGCGTGTTCGTTCCTGCCCACCAAAACAGACCCCATTCGGGGCCCACGAGAAGGCTCGCAAACAATAAAGTCCCCACACGATGATCTGAACTGAGGTTCAATAAAGGTTCAGTCATCGCTATCTGATTCGTTTGCAGCCAAAAATTAGGTACATAGATACGGTTTACACAGAAAGGCAAACCATGTTCAATAAGGGTTTCACTACGATCACGCTCGGAGTTGCGTGCGCTGCGATGTCACTCGCATCCGCATCCACTTCCGACATTGTCAACTCCGCAGGACAAGCACAACCGCTGACCCGCGCACAGGCAATCACACAGTTTGAATCGATCAACACACGATCATCAGTTTCAACTCGCTCCAACGGGTCAATCGCACGCGTCTACGGCAAAGCATTCAGCCAAGGTAACACCGCAGCGATCTCAACACAACGCTTCATCAACCAGCACGCTGGCATGTGGGGTGTAGACACCGCAGACCTCGTCCCAGAAGGACCCTTCGCCGACGGCCGACACATCCAACCAATCGGTTACCTCCCAGAAACCGATTCATACAAGTTCACCGGACACTACTACACCCAGTACTCCAACGGAATCGAAGTCTTCCGCTCAAAGCTTGTTCTTCTGACACGCAACGAGGAAAACAACCCCCTCGTACTCGCATCCTCAGAACTCCATGATCTCGGTGGATTCCAAGCTAACCCACAGATGATGCGTCAAGCAATCAACCAAGACCAAATCGCACAAAAAGCAATGGTCGAGTTTGCAACCAACGACATCCTCGTATGGAGCTCAGACCGCATGGTCTACGCCGGTGTTGATGACAAGTCACACACACCAACCCTCGCTGATGTCTCCGAAGTCATGGTCGATGGGTTCGCAATGTTCCTCGTCGTCACCGACGCTGCAACAGGTGAGTTCCTCTACCAGGAAAGCCTCATCCACACCGTTGATGTTTCAGGCAACGCTTCGGCCCTCGCATCAGATGGACCCTCTGCAGATTTCTGTGCAGATGAAATCTCACAACCACTCCCATATCTCAGCGTTGGCATCGCAGGCGGCAACACAACATTCGCTGATGAAAACGGCGACTTCACCATCTCAAACGGTGGTAGTTTCGATGTCAATGTCAACGCCACCATCGCAGGACAATGGTTCGAAGTATCCGACTTCCTCGGATCAGTCGAATCAGTCTCTGAAAATGTTTCGCCTCCGGGACCAGCAGACCTCGTCTTCAACGCAGCAAATAGTTCAGAGAACATCAGAGCACAGGTCAACGCTTACATCGCTGCAAACGAAGTCCGTGACTTTGCAGTCCGTGCAAACCCTGCATTCCCAACCCTTATGAATGAGTCATTCCCGATCTCAGTCAACCGCACCGACGGGTTCTGCCCAGGCAACGCGTGGTACTCACCGGGTGAAGAATCAATCAACTTCTGTCTCTCCTCAGGCAGCGCACCAAACACCGCATGGACCTCCGTCGTACAACACGAGTACGGCCATCACCTCGTCAACGCCGGCGGCTCAGGCCAAGGCCAATACGGTGAAGGCACAGGCGATGTCATGAGTGTCATCATCCTTGACAACCCAACACTGGGAATAGGCTTCTTCGGTTCCTGTGGCAGCGGCCTCCGCTCCGCAGAGAACGATCTCGTATATCCATGTCCAACAGACGGCCACGCATGTGCACCGCTCTACTCTGGATGTGTATGGGAAACTCGAAATGAACTCGTCATCACCGAACCCGCCAACTACACCGAGATCCTCAACTTCCTCGCTGTAAACTCAATCCTTGTTCATAGTGGCTCACTCATTACGCCTCAAATGACCATCGACTGGCTCACACTCGATGACGATGACAGCGATATCGGTAACGGCACCCCGCATTACGCAGAGATCGCTGCCGGGTTCGGTGCACACAATATGGATGCACCAGTACTTAACCTACTCGACATCTCATTCCCTTCAGGACAACCAGAGTTTGTCAATCCCAACGGCAGCTCAACAATCGTTGTTGATATTGCCCCACTCGCAGGCGTCCTCGATGCTTCATCACCAACATTGATGGTCAACACCGGATCAGGGTTCTCCCCGGTTGCGATGTCACAAAACTCATCAACACAGTTCGAAGCAAACTTCCCCGCAACAGACTGTGGTGATCAAGTTGAGTACTACATTGTCTCACAAACAGACAACGGCACTGCTCAGAACTCACCAACAGACGCGCCATCCGGTGGCACATACACCACAAACGCTGCTGCCAGCGCACCAACAACTGTGTTCGAAGACAACTTCCAAACCAATCTGGGTTGGAATGTCTCCGGATCAGTAAGCGATGGTGCATGGGAACGCGGCGTTCCTGCCAATGGTAACCGTGGTGATCCAGCGGCCGACTTCGATGGCTCAGGACAATGCTATGTTACCGACAATGTCGCAGGAAACTCCGATGTTGACGGCGGCACAACAACCCTCACTTCACCAGCATTTGATAACTCCGCAGGCAATAACTCACTGAGCTATGCACTCTGGTACTCAAACGATATCGGTGTTGTAGACGATTCAATCACTGTCGAACTCTCAAACAACAACGGCGGCTCATGGACAGTCGTCAACACCGTTGGTCCAAACGCTGAAAGCGGCGGCTGGGTAGAGTACTCACACAGTATTGATGCTGTATTCGGCGCTCCATCAAGCACCGTCATGATCCGTTTCGTGACAGGCGATCTCGGCGAACCTTCAGTCGTTGAAGCAGGCGTCGACGCAGTCCGTATGACAAACATTGACTGTTCAACAGCATCATGCCCCGCAGACCTTACAGGCGACGGCACGCTGAACTTCTTCGATGTTTCCGCATTCCTCACCGCATTCGGTAACAGCGATCCAATCGCGGACTTCACCGGTGATGGTACATTCAACTTCTTCGATGTCTCGGCATTCCTCACCGCATTCGGTAACGGCTGCCCATAAGATTGATCTCTGGGATTGATCACTGATCAAACCCGAGAACATCAAATACGCATCTCCCCTTTACCCCGCGTCCTCGACGCGGGGTTTTTTCTGCGCATTCCCAACTACCAATCTCAATCACTCACACATCAACTTGTGGTACAATTGGTTCATGGAAAAATCAACACGCTCAATCCCGCGCGGACTGTTCATCTTTGTTGCGCTGTATATGTCGATCTGTTCGGTTGCTTCATTCAAGCAAGGGAACACTGAGTTCTTGATGTATGCTGCGATGATGGCGGTTTACATTGTATTCCTCGTGCTACTCCACCGGAAGATTGGATTCACGCATACAGCGCTCTGGTTGCTCACCATCTGGGGATGTTTGCACATGCTCGGGGGAACGGTTCCGATTCCGGAGCGATTGGTAGATGGTGATGGGTCACCCGTGTTGTACTCAATGCGATGGAATCCAAATATGCCCAGGTATGACCAGATGGTTCATGGTTTCGGATTCTTCGCAGCAACTGTTGCGTGCTGGGAAGTGATGCGACGAACGCTTGGGGTGAAAAGCTCAGTGATGGTTTCAATCTGTGCGGCGCTCATGGGAATGGGACTCGGGGCACTCAATGAAGTGATCGAGTTTGCCGCAACCCGAGTGACAGAAACCAATGTGGGCGGATATGTCAATACTGGATGGGATCTGGTGAGCAACACGATCGGTGCGAGTTGCGCCGGGGTTTGGTGTTTGAAACGCCGGGTTTGAAGCGATGGGTTTGAAGCGATGGTTGACCGCTGCGCAATGATATGGATTATTGGAATGCTTTGAGGGCGTGGGTTGGGGATTGGTTACCCACGGCAACAACCTTTGCATCGTCGGAGCTTGTCCAGAAGATGTGTCCTTCTTCATCGCAGACACAGAGGAGGTGTTGTTCACCTCGTTGGTCGGTCGGTGCGATATCACCAAGCAGACGATTGGGGCGGGAAGATGCCCATTGGCCGTAACCTGTGCCGATGAGGATGTAGTGGCCTCCGGTCGGCGTATGTTGGATGATCGTGGGCATGTTGGAAGACTCTCAGTGTTTTGATGTCGGACAGGGGACGAGTAAAAGAACAGGTTAGGCGTTCTCGGATTCGGCGGCGGCTTTGATATCGCTCAGGTCATCGGTGAGGCACTTGGCGATTTTCTTGTTCATGAACGAGCATATTTTCATCATCACTTTGGCGAGAAAGGTCTCGGGAGTGCCGTTGAAGGACATGGTGATGCGGGTGTTCTGGTCATCGATTCGATCGAAGGTGAAGTCGCTGAGATAGTGGGCGCCGTGGGATCTTGCTTCGACGGTATAGCTTGTCGGGGGGGACCATTTGGTGATGGACATATCTTCGGTAGCGGTGTGCCCAAACATGATTCGGGTTTCGCGCCAGGTGTAACCCAATCCGACATTTCCCAGGTTGTCTGCAGCGGGCGGGGCATCTTGGAGCGTTTCGATGGACTCGATACTTGTGATGAAACTCTCAGCGTTGGGGATGTCTGAGGCGATCGCGAAGACTCGATCGATTGATGCGTTGATTGTTTCGGTGACCGTGATGTTTGACATAGAGCATAAGGTACCACATATTGGGGATGTGGTCAGGAAAATACTCTGGGATTTATGGGCATCCTGCTGCGTAGGCGGATAGGAAAGCGGATACATCGAAGAAGTTGTAGACGCCGTCGCCTGTGAAATCGGCAGCGACTTCCATCGCGCCAAATGCGCTCAGGAATGCGCTGACATCAAAGAAGTTGAGTGTACCGTCGTCATTGAGATCTGCGGGGCTGCACAAGAGGGGGGCGTATGAGATTTCGATTGGACTGAGCATGAGCCCGTCAAGGTTTTGAGCTCGGATGTGGAGTCGGCGAACCGGTGGATCGAAGGTTTCGGTGAACGCGAACTGGTTGAACTCCGATGCGCTGAGTAGACCTGAGTCATAGACCTCACTGCCGTTGCCGTTGAAACCGATGACATTGACTGCGTTTGGGGTTTCGATGTCGTAGATAATGAAGTTGATATCGGTGACACGGAGTGTGAAATCGATGGCGATGAATGATCCGAGTGAAGATGGTCCGAAGGCAAGGACGGGGGTGCCAGCGGGGAACCCGATGGTGTCGTTGTAGAACGGGTTTTCGAGTTCGGTTTCGAGTCCGACGACATCGCCGATCCAAATGGGATCCGGGGCGGTAATTTGTGCTTGGCACGGCGAGCCAAAGAAGGCGGAGTATGAAGTGGTGAGTCCGATGCCTGTGGAGTAATCCTCGGTCGCGGTTCCTGTGGAACCAGCGGATGAGAGTGTGGTGAGCGCTGCGAGCGTGGAAATGGTGATCGATTTGTGCGTGTTCTTCTTGTTGTTCATAGAAGACAAGGTAGCAGGTTCGGAGGGATGAACAACGGGAGAGTCTGGGATTGGTTGTCTTTTGATTTTTATTGTGTTTGAACAAAGGAGTTTGTTGGCGGACTTGCGCTGGGATTCGGCGTGGGATGGGGATTCGGGTTTGTCTTTGAGTTGGTCGGCGAGTCTCGCAATGGCGAGGGCTTTGGATTCGGGTTCGATGATGGAGGTTCGCGCGGCGTTGATACGTTCGAAGGCATTTTGAGCATGTTTGAAGGTTTCGGATTCGAGGGTGGCGGCGAGTTCGTGCAGAGAAAGGGCGTGCAGGTTGCACAGGTCGAGGGTGGAGATCGAGGGGTTGAAGAGGTCTTCCAATAACGCGTTGGTGATGGCGGCGATTGATTCGGTTTGATTTGTGATCTCGTGTTCGTGAGTGTTGTTCATGCGGGAATTATCGCATGGATGATTTGTAGCACAAGGGAGAACTGTTGGGGTGCTTGGTTTTTGCGCACAGAGCGGTGAGTCCGAAGAAGAAAAGCGCACCGGGCGTGATTTTGATTGTGGGTGATTGTCGGTTTTCTTGTACAATGGATCGCAGATGTGCGATGGACTCGGAATGACTCTCTGATGGAGAACTCCCGCTGGCGACGACGACACCCGAACATGACAAGCGTATTGCGGAGATGATCTTTGGCAAGATTTATCCGCTTTATTTGAACCGACTCGAGAAGAACGGGCGGACGGAGGAAGAGCTCGACGAGGTCATCGGGTGGGTGACGGGGTTTAGCCCGCAGGGGATACAGGATCTGATCGACGAAGAGGTGACCTTTAAGGAGTTCTTCAAGCGTGCGAAGTTCAATCCCAAGGCGGAGGGGATCAAAGGGGTGGTCTGTGGGTATCGGATCGAGGATATCTCGACGCCGTTGACGCGGAAGTCTCGGCAGATGGAAAAACTGATTGATGAGCTCGCACGAGGACGGAAGATGGAGATGGTATTGCGGGAGGGCTAAAGATGATACCAACTTGAACTTGTTTAAGTTGAATGCATGCAGGGATTCAGTTGCACTAGGGCCTCCGTCGCTCTTGTACCAAAGCAGGGTGCCAGGAAAACATATTGGTTTGGCGATCGTTCTAGTACATTGTTTATGGCTACCATTAGTAGGGCAATATATACATTTTAACAGACTGAAAGAAGCCAGCAATCGCTTCTATAGGGGAAATAAAAATGACTAATGTAGTAATAAGAATCCCAGAGGAATGGAGCGATGAAT
Organism: uncultured bacterium; assembly: GCA_963976235.1. Taxonomy (GTDB): domain Bacteria; phylum Planctomycetota; class Phycisphaerae; order Phycisphaerales; family UBA1924; genus UBA1924. The sequence continues at coordinate 78,623 of CAXBJM010000008.1, read as the reverse complement.
TCGTAAATCTTTGGAGGCAGTTACGTCTCATAGATGGCGGAGACGTAGAGTTGGATCTTGGTCCGGGAGATTCTGTGGAGCCATTTGATGGCCAAGCATTTGCTGAATGGGTGATCATATTGTCTGATTCATCAATTCCAATCATGACAGCCATCTTGGGATTTTTAGTTGCAAAGCGAGGCGAGTGTGAAATTAGTAGTGAAGACAAAGTGTACAAATTTAAGAGTATGAAGACATCAAAAATTCGGGAAGTAATGGACATCATCGAGGGGAAAAAAGACTGATGACTCGGCAATGGGGATTAGGCTCATCAATGCGCGATCAACTCCGCATACGATTGAATCGTACAGTGAGTTCAAGCTTGAACTTGCATCAACGGGATATTCTGCGGGAATGCTGCGATGAAGCGTTCGAACTCTATGGTGCTGGATCACGCGATATTTGCGTCATGCCCATCAGTACAACGGATTGGAGTTCTGAACTACGCCGAATAGGCGGAAAACCAGTAGTGGTGTTAGACATGGAGCAGATCAATGCCATGTCATACCTAGTTTACCGCGAGATTTGTGTTGATCGTCCAATTTTCCAGTATTGCGAGTACATGATACGTATTAGCGAGTTACTAGCGGAGCTTAATGAGGTAGACGCGGCACTTAGCGTTGTGCAATTAAATCACAACAGACTAAGTCAATATGCCCGAGATTGTGGTTCATATCCTGGTTTATCGAGGCCAATGTTCTTCGGAGGAATTGAGGCCCTCCAAATTTTCCTTGCGCGAGTGCTTCCCTCGTTCATTTTAGGACACGAAATTGGTCATGTCGGTGAATCCCAAAGAGAGATTTTTAAAGACGCATTTGCAGCTATTGAAAATTGTTGGGAAGCAAATCAAATTAAAGAGCCTGTCTGGGGAGAGGGCCCTTCGAGTTATCGTTTTATGGTGCCATCGATACGTCAGAAATTTGATGACTATGGCATGCCTTCAGGCTGCTTGATTGCTGGGATAGAACGATCTCGGGTAATGGCCAAAGAAATCGCGTTATGCCTGTCGGAGTGCAAGGCTGATTTTTTCGGGCTGATATTGAGTACTCGATTGGCTGCTAAATACAACCTACCTCCGGAGCAAATGTTTAGCATGTTACTTGAAACACTTAGGGCAATTGATCGTTTTTCCGTGATTCGAAGAGTTGTTCCGCAAATTCCAAGGGGCGAGTGTCGCGGGTCAGTTGATTTTGGCGCATCCAGAATAGCTTGCAGAATTTTTATTTTGGTTCGTGTAATAAAAGGAATTATTGAAAAGACAATACCGGTTCCTCCAGAAACTCTTCAATACTGGACTTCAAATCCTGAAGTAGTTGACAGCATGTTGTCGGAGAAAGGCAATAAATATATTGAGCATATTACATTGGCTAATGACGCTACTTCGCGAGGCGGGGTATACCTAGGTTCTGGAGCACCCTTTCCCGTCAATCTGCCGACTGAACGAGATGCCCAAGAAGGCGACGATTTAACTAAAAAGCTAATGATGCCATTGTACTGGCCTTTTCATATGCCAGAAAACACCTATAAAATTGCGAGTCAATCGCACTGGAATGGTGACGGCCTTCCAGCGGGAGTTATTGGGTTTGCTTCTGCAATACGCGATGCAACAGGAGTGATTATGCAAGCCACTCCAATTGGCGTAGAATGTGGTGTTAACTATAAACGCAAGCACACGCGGGGGGCAAATTTGCTGCATTTACTGCATGGAGTTCGTCGATGTGTAGAGGCTAGAAATTTATTGGCTATGCCGCGCCTTTAGTTGACAACAGAGTAGTTAGTAAATGCCACAAGAGCAAAGGCTGTATGTGTTGACAAATGAGAGGAAATTGGATATACCCCCTTAAATGGAGAAAATTGCTCCTTCATGCATCTCAGATATACCTGTTGTCTTCATATCCTATTATGTTTCGACTAAACAACGGACAATCACTGCATCATCCTATCTACCCCGGGGCCAGTTCCAAACCTCACTCGCTTCTTATGGGCACCCGGCGCTGAACGCGTTGAGGAACACGCTTATGTCAAAGAAATCAAATGACCCTTCGCCTGTCAGGTCTGCGATTGGATCCATCGAGCCGAAGGCGTTGAGGAATGCGCTGACATCAAAGAAGTTGAGTAGCCCGTCGCCGGTAAAGTCTGCGATGCAGGCGCTTCCGGTGATTGTGAATGACAGATCTGACACATCGAAGGATTCGTTGCCGTCAGAATCTCGGATGACCAGACGCAAGCGGGCGTCGATAGAACCAACATTGGGCGCGTTCCATTGGAATGAGCCGGTGGAAGCATCGAAATCTGCGCCGAGGATGGTTGGGAAGGTTGAGCCGCCATCGGTGGAGAGCAAGAGGTCAGCGGTTGTGACGCCTTCGGGGGAGTCATAGAGCCAAGTTGTTTCGATGAGATCATCCGGATCGATTACGGGCGCATTGTTCTGGCTGGTCATGTAGACACCGGGCGCATCGCCGTTGGCGGGCGCGGGGACATGCTTGACGATGCAGTGCATTACGCCGGCGGAGGTTACTAAAGCTTGGCAGTTGATCTGGGTGATGGTCTTGTCTGGATACGCAGCCTGCCAGACTGCGAGCGCGTCGTCGTTGAACTGCGACGCGGTGCCGTTGGTGTATAAGGGTACGAGTACGAGATCATTGCAGATGACGGCGTTGGTAAAGGTGTAGTGTGTGCCACCGGATCGGACTGCGGGGACGCGGAAGACTTGGAAACCACGGGCGGCGAAATCGGCAGCCGCGTTGTCGGAGGTGATCGCCCACGATGCGGTTGGTTCGTTGACCCACTGGGAGATCATCACCTTGTCATCGTCGAGCATGATCATCCACATGTCGATGTGTTGGGTGCTGTCTACGAATGTGGGGTACGGATCGTAGAGCGTGGTGTCGAGGTTCTGGTAGTCCTTCCAGAACTGGATGATCTGCGATTCTGAGAGTCCGGGGTTTTCGTTGTTGATCAACTCGGTTGCGTGTCCGACGCCGGCGGGGTTGCCGGTTTCGAGGTGGTAGTTTCCTCCGCCGTGAACGAGTGGGATGAGGAAGTATGGTTCGTTGCGTTCGTTTGCCCAGTAGGAAGGGAGGCCGTTGTCGTTGGGACGCGGGCGGTTGTAGGTGTGGTCAACCATGGCGCGGACGCCTCCGGTGCCGTCGGGTTGGGATCCGAGGAAGATGTAGCGTGGGCCGTAGTCGCGGGCCCAGATGGTGTCGGTGGAGGTGATCTCGAACTGGACGCGGGACATGTCGGCGCCGAGTCCTGCGACTTGGTTTGATGCGCTCGTTCGTTCGGATGCGGTGTCGACGAAGATGAATGCTTTGGCTTCACCTGTGGTGGTGATCGCGACGGTCATTTGGGCGAGGATGGATTTCCATGAGTTGGAACCTTCCCAGGCCATGATGATGCCTTCGGCGGGTTCGTATTCGCCTGGTGTGCGGACAAGCGCGGATGGGGCGGCGCCGCGGGATTGAGTCGCTTGGATCGGATTGAGCTTGGTGAATGCTTGCTCGGCGGGGGTCATCGAACGGGGGATCTGGGCGCCTTCGGGGTAGTCGATGGGCAGATCTTGTGCGATGAGCTGGGCGTGAGCGAGGGGGGCGACGGCGGCCGCGATGAGGGCGGCGCTGCGGAGTGTTTTGTTGTTCATGTCTGGATCTCTCTCGCCGGAATCGGCGTCGCTTACTTATACGCAGAGCATACAGAGCGGTTTCAGGCATTATCCACTGAAAGTGGGTGTTTGCCAACCCTAAACCGAGTGATTTGGGGGTTCAATTCTGGTTTGAGGCTGAAATTTGATCCGTTATCGGGCGGATTGGCTTCTGGTGCCGGAGAGGGCGGGCTTTGAGGTGGCGATACAGGAGATGAATTATGAGTTGGCGAAGAAGATTTTGAGGGAGGGTATAGGAGAACCGTCGCATAGGGATGATTGATTGCTAATGGAAAGAGATTGCGAACAATGCAGAAACGCCCTGCTTATATCGCGTATAAGCAGGGCGTCGGACTGATGTTTCAAATGTTGTTTATAGGTTTGGTGGTTTGACCTATTCGAGGAGTCTGAGCTTGAGGTCTTGGAGCCCGGCGACGACTTGGGTTTCTTTATCGGCTTGGGCTGTCGCGATCATGGCGTCGATGATCTGATTCCAGTAACTGTCTTCATCGAAGGTGGCACTTCTTCGTTTGCCGCCCATTCGGTAGTTGTCCTCGAATGCCTCATCATGGTGCATATCAAAATAGAACACATATTCTGATTCATACTGATCGTAATCATTGATCGTCATGAGCACTTCGTGCGCAACATCTTTCAGGTCTTGTTCGTCATTACCTTTATTGGAGTATTGCATCCAGACTAGGCCGCCGGCGATGAGTAGGGCAACAACGATGCCTCCGATTTTACCTTCCATATCATGTCTCCATTCAAGTATGTTTTATTTCATATGACTCTATCCGAAAATCTTATGAATTGCAAGAAACTTGGTATGTTGGTGAGAAAACATGCGGGTGACTTGGTCACCTGCATGGCGTGTGGTGTGGATCTATTGGTTGGGGGTGGATGGGTTTGGTTATCGATCGAAGTGGCCGGCGCGTTCGGGTTGGTAGTCGATCCCGATGATGCGGACGGTGTGGGAACTTGGCTTTGAGGGGATCTCGATTTCATCGCCTATTGATCGGCCGAGGAGGATGCTGCCGAGTTTGGATTCTACGGAGATCCATTCGGGTTGGTGGTTGTAGTCTTTGCTGTAGACCAGGGCGTAGATGTCAATTTCATCTGTTTCGGTGTCTTGGATCTGGACAACGGAGTTCATGGTGACGAGTTCACTTGGGACTTGGGTGGGATCGACGGGGATCGCGGTCTTGATCATTTCGAGCAGGTTCTTGATGTACGCGGGCGGGGTGCCTGATGCGGTGAGTGAACCGAGGAGGCGTTCTTTATCGAGCTTGCTGACCATGGGTATCTGTGACATTGTGGAACTCCGGTTGGGGTGTAATTGGCGCGCGGCGCGTGCCAATGAGAATGATAACTCCGATCAGAATTGGAAGTCAAGTTCCTTGATCGGTGTAATCAGTTCGTACGATTTTGGTTGTTGAGGGTTCGGTGAATTTTTAGGATGTTGTGTGAATCTTGGAGTGAGTTGAGGGTGGGATGCGGGGGTGTGGGTCTGTGGGTCTGTGGGTATATTGGAGGATGGGTTGGTGAGGGGGAGAAAATTGGGAAGGGTATTGAGTGATGTTAGAAGGAAGATTTTCAGGGGACTTCGTTATCTTAATGGCGACAGGCCTCCCATCATCAAAACTATTAAATTAGTTGAGCTAACAGAGCACCAAGAACCCAAAATATGGAATAGGTCCATGCTTTAGATAGATTAAACTGCGTTCGCTCGTCAGTCGTATTTGTCGAAAATACGATTAACCCCATCAAGGTATAAAGTACGAACAGCCCGATAGATATGTACACCCCCCACTTATTGAAGAGCAATCCCAATACAAATCCAGGAAGAAGAAACGATATCAAGTAACCAAAGCAACCCATAATTTACCCCCAAATTTACCGTTTTTTATGTGCCTGTTGAGTAAATTTACAACCTACATTAAGTATACACCAGAGCATAAACGAATTGCTAACAAATCTCACGAAGAAAAAGTGTAAAACTAAAGGAGCCTTATAAAACATGCTATTCAGCGCTCACTTCGGATGATGCCAACCGTAGCATCTGACTCTGCCAAATATTTTACTGAACGACTGTTAGAATGCAAAGATTAAGGCGTATGTAAAGAAACCGTTTGCATACTCTCATTGGACTCCATGGCATGTGCTTTACCGACGCCGGCTTCGACGATGACAATCTATAAAAACAAGTTAGCCAACTTGTGAATTCGTTTTGTTCAGCACAGAGTTTGATGTAGGCTACGGCGCCTTGCTGGTCTTCGCTCTTGAAGCATTTGGGGATAAGGTATTGAACACGGGGGGAGAGCATGGAGGATTCAATCAAGAGAAGACATGCAGGAGACTCCGTCACCTACATGGCACCCGGCTGCGCGTAAGCAGGGCACCCGGCCGAAATGGTTTAGAGTTATTGCATGAACAGGTTCATACTACCAGATCCCGAAGGAGCCTGCGGCACCGTCGGGGCACCCGGCTGACTGATGAGTTGGTGAGGGGGAGAAGATATGTATGAGACTTCGTCATCTACAGGGCACCCGGCACACGACGAAATGAAAAGGATTAGGGTGCCCTGCTCATGCGAAGCATGTGCAGGTTGGTATCGTTGAAGATATGCAGGTGACGAAGACGCCACCAGCATGGCAGCCGGCTACGGGATACTTATTGTTTCGCAACATCGAGGAAAATTCTGACAACCCCAAAACTCTTTTCCGTTGTACGGAACTTTTCTCGCCATTCGTTTAACCATTTTGTCCCCGCAGCCCGGGCAATCGGGAATCTCTCCTAAATCATCCGCAAGGCTTGACGGTACCATTGCAACGGAATGGGAACGCGACACCGGAATAAGGTGCGTTGCCTGATCATCAAAATAGATGTGCGGCGAGAATGCTTGGATTGTTTTTTCCTTGCTCACTCCACCAAGAAATGCGAGATGATCCGGAACTACACCCCATTCTTCAATAGTTTTTAATACTCTTTTATCGGCTGGCGCATTTCTAGCTGTGAACAAGCCAATTTTGACTTTATCTTTGTGCTCAGCAGGCAAGCCAGCCCTCAACTCACCAATCTTCCGAAAAATATTTGCAAATGGACCATCTGGTATCACCACATCTTCATTTGTCTCTTCATGCTTTAGAAACTCTGAAATACCTTGATCCTTATAAATCCGCTCTGATTCTTCAGCAAATATTACTGCATCCCCATCAAATGCTATTCGCAACGCATTGGTATCAGTCGCAACCGGCTTCCGAGGAGTCCCCATTACCCTGCCTGCAGCACAACCATTTGCATGAGCGGATTTGACATCATCTTGGTTCGCCGAAAGAAACAAATCCACACTTGCAGCTTTCAAATAAGGTGATACAGAATCACCGCTAGCGAACCAAAATCGTTTTATTTCTATGTCATGCCCATCGAGCGATTTTCGCACTCTTAGCGCTGCAGCGGGAGAATTTCGTGATACAAGCACGACCTCTATAGGACTGTCATCCAAAAACTCATTTAACTTCAGCAAGGCATCAACTAGCCAGAATGCTGGACCAGGTTCAAGTTTTTTTTGAGAATGCCTTTTCTGATGAGCAATAAACATTTCGACCCCGTGGCGACGAAATATAGCATCTTCTCTATTCAAGTCAAAAAGAGCACGACTGGAAATTGCCACGACAAATTTTTTATTTAAATCATAAGACAAAATACTGACATCCTATTTCAAGAATGCCAGTAGAGTAAATTAGTAATCAAAGTCTTCGCCCGAGTGGCCTGCGCCTACGGGTTTGTCTTTGAGTTCTACGATTGCGGCTTCGGTGGTGAGGAGGAGTCCTGCAACACTTGCGGCGTTTTGGAGGGCGACGCGTTCGACCTTGGTTGGGACGATGACGCCCATTTTGACGAGGTCGCCGTACTCATGAGTGAGGGCGTTGTAGCCGAAGGAGTTGTCGTCTGATTCTTCGACCTTTGATGCGATGACCGAGCCGTCCAAACCACAGTTTGTTGCGATTTGTTTGACGGGTGCGGACACGGCACGGGACACGATGTCGATACCGATTCGTTCGTCTCCGGATGCCTTCTTACGGAGGGCAACGAGTGCGCGACGGGCGCGGAGGACGGCGGTGCCGCCACCTGGGAGGATGCCTTCTTCAACTGCTGCGCGGCAGGCGTGGAGTGCGTCTTCTACGCGTGCTTTCTTCTCGGTCATTTCGACTTCGGTTGCGGCGCCGACATTGACTTGTGCAACGCCGCCGGCGAGTTTGGCGAGGCGTTCTTCGAGCTTCTCTTTGTCGTAGTCGGATGATGATGCGTCGATTTGGTGACGGATCATGTCGATGCGACCTGCGATGTCAGCGTTTGAGCCTGCGCCTTCAACGATGATGGTTGCGTCCTTGGAGATGGTGATCTTCTTGGCGCGGCCGAGGTCTTTGAGTTCGAGTTTTTCGATGTCGATTCCGAGTTGTTCCATGATCGCGGTGCCACCGGTGAGGATGGCGATGTCTTCGAGCATTTCTGATCGACGATCGCCGAAGCCTGGTGCTTTGACGGCGACGATTTTGAGTGTGCCTCGGAGTTTGTTGATGACGAGGGTTGCGAGTGCTTCACTGTCGATGTCTTCTGCGATGATCAGGAGTTGTGATCCTGATTCTGCAACCTTGCCCAGGATTGGGAGGATGTCCTTGGCGTTTGAGATTTTTTTCTCGTGGATGAGGATGTATGGTTTTTCGAGGACGGCTTCCATTGTTGCGGGGTCGGTGACGAAGTGTGGGGAGAGGTATCCCTTATCGAACTGCATGCCTTCGACGAGCTCGACATGTGTTTCGAGTGATTGACCTTCTTCGACGGTGATTACGCCGTCTTTGCCGACCTTGTCCATTGCGGTTGCGATGATCTTACCGATTTCCGCGTCTTGGTTTGCGGAGCATGTGCCGACCTGTGCGATCTCTTTCGAGTTCACGATTGGTTTGGACATGTTGTGGAGTTCTTCGATCAGAGCAGCGATTGCTTTGTCGATTCCTCGTTTGATTTGGTTTGGGTTTGCACCGCTTGAGATGTTCTTCAATCCTTCGGTGAAGATTGATTCTGCGTAGATGGTTGCGGTGGTTGTGCCGTCGCCTGCTTCTCTTGAAGCTTTTGATGCGACTTCTTTGACCATTTGCGCGCCCATGTTTTCGAACGGGTCATCGAGGGTGATTTCTTTGGCAACGGAGACACCGTCTTTGGTGACGGTTGGTGCGCCGTATGCTTTTTCGAGGATGACTACGCGACCTGATGGGCCGAGGGTTACTTTGACTGCTTGTGCGAGTTTTTGAACGCCTTTGAGGATTCGTTCGCGTGCGTCGGTGTTGAATGCGATTTGTTTAGCTGCCATTTGTCTATTCTCCTTACACTCTGTTGAGTGTGATTTTTAACTTTGTTTAGAGTCCGATGCGAATGTATGCGATTCGGTCTGCTTCGATGATGTACACGCTTTGGCCGTCGGTTACTTTGACAAGTTTGTCAGTTTCTTCGGGTATGAGCATGGCTGAGGTGATGGTGAGGATGGTTGCGGATTCGTGCACGCCGCTGATTGCGAAGTGCGCGTTTCGTTCGCCGTTGAGTTCGGTCAATGCTTGACGGAGTTGGGACTGGTTCATCACTCACCCTTTTGTATTAGTCGACGATTGCGAGTACATCTGATGCGTTGATGATGAGGTAGTCTTGGCCGTCGAGTTTGATGTCGGTGCCGCCCCACTTGGAGAGGATGATGCGATCTCCGGCGGTGACATCGAGGGGGATGCGGGTGCCGGCGTCGTTGAGGGTACCGTCGCCGACAGCGATGACGGTTGCGAACTGTGGCTTCTCGGTGTTTGATGATTCAGGGATGAAGATGCCTGCGCTGGTGACTGATTCGACTTCGTCGCGTTCGACGAGGATCTTGTCGTGGAGGGGACGGATTGCGACGCGTGATTTTGTTTTGGTTGCCATTTCTAAATACTCCAAAGGTTATCTGATTTGTGTTGATCACCAGCGTTGAACGATGGTGTGTGGTTCATGGGAAACGATTATGGGTTGGTTTCGGGCCAACGGTTTTGGTAATGCCGATTCATGCATCTGCGGAGGACTTCGAGAAGTGACTCGATCTCTTTTTGGGCATGGGGGCGATCGACGACGGCGAAGGCGCCGCTGCGAAGAGCGGCGGACATCTCGCGGGTGTCGTCGCGGACGGTTTTTTTGCGTTTGATGACGATGGTCGGCGGGGGCGAAGCGAGTCGGGAGAGCAGGTTGAGGATGCGGGTGCCGGCTTCTTCGGATTGGGTGCCTGAACTATCCAATGGGAGGGCGAGGTCGACCACGGCGATGTGGATCGGGTTTGCTTCGATGACGCGCTGGGCGCTGTCGGCGGAGGAGGCGATGTGGGATTTGATACCCATTGGGTAGAGGATCATTGGGAGGCGGTCGACCCATGGGGTGTCTTGCCAACCTGCGTATGAGAGCAGGAGGTTGAGTCGGCCGCGAGGTGCCAGATCATCGGGTTGGGTCTGTTGGACCATCATGTGCCAATATGTATGGCAAAGGGCGTGCCATTGTTTGGACGGGAGAGGGGTCGAATTTGGTGTAATTTGGGGAATTGGTGGGCTGATGCGGTGTCAGGAAGAGTGGATTGAGGGGGAGGGGTGCCGAATTGGCAGGAGTCGGGGTATTGGTGATGGTGATCGAAAATGATTTTCTGACATTTTTATACAAGAACAAAGCTCAGATATCTTGTAAGCTATTGGAATAGAAACATATAGAAATCATTGGAGCTCTCACATGAAGAAACGAATCTCATCGGCGCTGGCGATCGCGGCTGCAGGACTGTGCACTTCGACATATGGGGATCTTGTGGTCTTTGTGAATGACAATCCGGATTATGAAATGCGGATTGGGGGATGGCTTTCGGTGCCTGCGGAGTATCAAGGGCTTGATATCACGCTTGATGCTTGGAGTCAGCCTGTTGCGTCTACATCTGCGAGTTCTTTTTCGGATAGTACCTTTGCGCTCCACGCGCCTTGGTGGTATGAGGAGCCGCACACGAGTTATGTGTCTTTCTTTGGGAAATACCCGGTGAGCGGCGTTGGGTTTGCAGAATCCGTTATTCTGTTTGACGATGAACTTGGTGCTGATCGCTCGTTCCGAAGACCTTTGACGGTTGGAGATGGATCGGTCATTGATGAGTCGCTTGAGTTTGAGAGCGGGGTTGAGTTCTCGATTGATAATGATACAAACGGTTTGTATTTTTTGGTTCCTGATGCGCCTCGATTTGTTGTGCCTGTGTTTATCACGATGGCGGACGGTGATCATTATGGTTTTGTAGAGTTTGCGTATTCATCGAATATACCTCGTATCTTTGAAACGACTTATCAGCCGACACGCTGGGGGTATGAGACAGATCCGGATACGGCGGTTGTTGTGCCGGACTCGTGTAGTGCCGATTTCAATATTGATGGGGTTTTGAACTACTTCGATGTCTCGTCGTTTGTGCTTGCTTATGTGGCGCAGGACCCGGCGGCGGATTTGGTTGGCGACGGGGCGATTGATCCGCGTGATCTATTCGAGTTCTTGAGTTTGTTCAATGCGGGATGTCCGTAATTGGATGGATTCGTGATTGCGCATGAATGAAATCAGGATACCTGATATACTCCTGACATGGAAATTGCAATTGTCGTATTGGGTGCGTTGGCACTGGGTTTTGGCGCTTGGGTCTTTGTGCTGATTAAAGCGCATGGGAAGTTGCGTCAGGAGGCGGGGTCTGCGCTTGGTGAGCGGGATTTGGCGCGCGCGGAGAGTGCTCGGCTCGTTGGGGAGACGGAGCGAATCGCAGGAGAAATCAGTCGGGTTGGTGGCGAGCTTGACCAAGCGAAGGCGAAGGCGGATGAATCTGCAACACGGTTCGTCGCACTTTCGGTTGAACACGCCGAGATCAAAGAGCGCCTGAGTAGTGCGGAGAAACGGTACCAGGATTTGGTGAATGATGAGAAACGGTTGACGGAACAGTTTGAAGCGATCGGCGGGAAATCCTTGCGATCGAATCAGGAGGCGCTGTCGAAGTTTTTGACGGATCGATTGCAGGATGCGGATAAGTTGTCGCAGGCGCAGCTTGATGAGCGTCGGGTGGCGATTGAGCAACTCGTTAAACCGATCAGCGAGACCTTACACAAAACACGGGAACAGCTGGTCCAGCTTGATGAGCGGGTCAAGGCGTCGAGTGTATCGAATGATTCGCTCAAGGAAGAAACACAGCGGTTGACCAAGGCGTTGTCGCGTCCTGAGATTCGCGGGCAGTATGGGGAGATTCAACTGCGCCGGGTTGCGGAGCTTGCGGGGATGACGGGGTATTGTGATTTTACCGAGCAGGTTTCAGTGCGCGATGAGGACGGGCAGCTGCAGCGCCCGGACATGATCGTGACCTTGCCCAATGAGCGAATTATTGTGGTGGACGCGAAGGCGAATATCAATGCCTACATCGAAGCGGTGAACGCGACGAGTGATGAGGAACGCGAGCGGCAGATGAATCGGTTTGGTCGGCACATGACTGACCAGGTGAAGAAGCTTGCGGATAAGAAGTATTGGTCGTTGTTTGATGGGAACAGTGCGGAGTTTGTGGTGATGTTTGTGCCGGGGGATCACTTTATTGATGCGGCGTTGGCGCGGAATCCTGACTTGCTTGATCTCGCGGCTCAGCAGGGTGTGATTATGGCATCACCGAGTACATTGATTGGCTTGTTGCGTGCGGTGCATGTCGGATGGCGTGAGCATTCGTTGACGGAGCAGGCTGCGGAGTTGTTTGAGCTTGGGAAACAGTTGCACGATCGGGCGGCGACGGCGTTCGAGCATGCGGGCAAGCTTGGTGATTCGATCCGGCAGAGTGTCGAGCGGTACAACCGGTTGGTGGGGTCGATTGATTCGCGGATGATGCCGACATTGAAGAAGTTTGAAGCTGCGGGGGCGAAGAGTGGGAAGGGGCTTGTTGAGCCCAAGCGGGTTGAGGGGGAGTTGCGGATGTTGGCGGGGAGTGAAGATGATGAATAAGGAGAGAGGCAAGAGGAACGCTGAGGTATGAACAAGATGAAGCAGGTATGGAGATTCAAGTTTTAAATTGATTCTTCATGCTACTTCTTCAAAGGAGAATTGGTTTGATGACGACAAATGTTCTCAAATTGCTTTGGAGTGTTGTTTCTATAGCAATCTCTCTATGGATTTCGTATCACCTGATCCATGACATTGCAGAACTTCGAACGAGCGATCTCTACTCTCTTGAACTCATTGCTTATGTAATCTTCAATCTCATTTTTCTATTCATTATTGGCATCCTGTGGTTTGTCAGTTATCGCATCATGAAATCGAGTGAGCCGACTATGAAGGATCTTCTTTGCAAAGTGCATCGAGTTCATTTATTTTTGGGCGGTTTGAGTGTTAATGTATTCGCCGTGGATCTTTTGTTAAGAATGCTGTAAATTAGCCTCGATCATACAAGTGATCCGCACAACTGCGACAGGGATGACGAGCGCTGCTAGCCGAAGACGGTCAAAATGGCACCCGTCAGAGTCTTTGATGGCCTATCTATGTAGATGTGTAACTCTCTATTTAGATCATGTGTTTAGGAGAGTTAAGTGGGTGAATATAATCGTAACACAGTATCGTCGAGGATTGCTATGCCAATCGCAACCGCGTTGGCTGTGGCTGTAACTTTAATGGTGGCAATAGATAAAAAAGAGAGTTTCTTCGGAATAAGTAGTGAACTAAATGATGGTGAAGCAAAAATGTATGCCGTGTTTGCGAGCTTGATCGCATGTTGGTTTTTGTATGAGTTGGTGGTATCAGTGTGTTTTTTTGTAAACAGATACAACAAACGATAATGATTCAATGAAGACAGCTTGGTTTATCGCCTGCTTGCAAAGATTTCATCGAGCTTTTTGAATCTGTAGTGGAAGATGTTGGTGACATCTTTTTGCACGAAGTACTTGTTGATGATTGGGGCGAGGATCCAGCCTTTGGGGCGGTAGAGGACTGTGTCGGTGCAGATTGTGCCTGAGCCGTCGGCGGTTGGGGCGAAGGTGTGGGTGTGGTGCCAGAGGGTGTATGGGCCGGCGTCTTGATTGTCGATGAACTTGTGCGGGGGATCGAAGTCGAGGATTGTAGTTTTCCACTTGATGGGGAGGCCGTGGATTTTGAGTTTGTATTTGATTTCGCATCCGGATCGCATGTCGATTGGTTTGGGCGTGATGACTTTGAACTTGAGGATGGATGGGGTGAGTTGTTCGAGGTTGTAGGCGTCTGTGAAAAATGGAAACACGGTGTCGATTGGTTGTGGAAGGATTTGGAAGGCGGTGAGTTTCCATATTCGTCCATGTGTTGGGTGTGTGTCGGGGGTGATGTTGATGCTTTGTGGTGTCATGGGGAGTGTTCTTGGCGGATTGGATTTGGAGACAGAGTGATGGTATTGGGTGTTGAAGATTCGTGATCGTTGCTTGGTAGATGCAAATTATTCTGAAAGCGTCGATACAACTTTGCTGGTGATCAGATCCTGATTTGCTGATTTCTTGATCTGGATCAGTTCAGAAGTTGAGAAGAGATCAGGTAAATCATGTTTCTGATCTGAGAGAATTTGGATTCGCGTGATGTTTTTGGGGTAATTCGTAAATAATCCGTATCGGTTCGATGCTTGTGAAAGCGAAGGGGCGGCGAATGCCTTAAAATACTTAGGCTTACTTGTACATACTTGGACATGCTTTGGTGTGTTTCACTCTCAACAATACTGGAGACACGAATGACTACGACGGCTGCGAATACTTGTGAACTGAGCGGATTGATTGATGCGGTCAACCCTGGAGATTTGTATCGGTCGGCGATCGAGGAGGTCGCGGAATCGGTCGGCGAGGTGATCGCGGGGAACAAGGCGTATCAGCAGGCACGGGTCTTTGAGCGGTTGTTGATTCCCGATCGGGTGATTCGGTTTCGGGTTGAATGGGTGAATGACAAGGGCGGGGTCGAAATCAACTTCGGTTGGCGGATCGAGCACACTAATGTGCTTGGGCCTTACAAGGGTGGATTGCGGTTCCATCCAACTGTGACAGAGGACACCCTCCACTTCTTGGCGTATGAACAGTGTTTTAAGAATGCGCTTACTGGGCAGCCCATTGGTGGTGGCAAGGGCGGATCGAACTTTAATCCCAAGGGCAAATCAGACAATGAAGTGATGCGGTTCTGCCAGGCGTTTATGCGTGAGCTGCATCGGCATATCGGTCCGAGCGTGGATGTGCCGGCGGGTGATATCGGTGTGGGTGGGCGTGAGATCGGGTATCTCTACGGGCAGTACATGAAGATCACTAAACAGCGCGATGGTGTATTGACGGGCAAGCCTTTGGGATTGGGTGGATTGCTTCTACGCAACGAAGCGACGGGGTATGGGGTGGTGACTTATGTGGATGAAATTCTTAAGCATTCAGATGATTCGATGGATGGTAAGCGTGTGATGATTTCTGGTTCGGGCAATGTGGCGTTGTATGCTGCGGAGTTGGCGATGGAGAAGGGGGCACAAGTTGTCACCATGTCAGACTCTGGAGGATCGATTTCGTTTGATAAGGGCATGACCAGCGAGCAACTCACCGAACTGATTGATTATAAAGAAGTGCAGCGCGGGCGCCTTTCAGATTGGAAGAGCAAAGGCGTGAGTTATCATCCCGAAGCTCGTCCTTGGTCGTTGGTCGATGCGGATGTTGCGCTCCCGTGTGCGACACAGCATGAGGTTGAGAAGGATGATGCAGCGGCGCTGGTTGATCGCGGCGTGAAGGTGGTTGCGGAGGGCGCGAACATGCCTTGCACGCATGAGGCACGCAGCGTGTTTCATGACAAGGGGGTTGTGTTTGGACCTGGCAAAGCGGCAAACGCCGGCGGGGTCGCGACATCGTGTTTCGAGATGTCACAGAATGCATCGCACAGCACATGGACGAAAGAACAATCGCTCGACAAGCTTACGGGTGTCATGAAAGATATCCATGAGCAGTGTGTCGAACATGCACCGATGGTCAACGGGGTTGTTGATTATGGTGTGGGTGCGGATCGTGGCGGGTTTATTAAACTCGCGGATGCGATTGTTGCGATGGGCGTTTGATACAACCAACTCAACTTGTATTTTTTCAAAGACGCGGAGAGCGTCTTTTTTTTAGGCATGCCTGGTCTGGATGATTTTTTTCAGGTCGCGGCGGATATATTCGATCTGGTTCCAATACAACACGAGGGTGATGAGTGGTCCAAGAAAGAGCAGTGGGAAGCCGAGGATTGCGATGAGGGGACCTGACCAGACGAAGTGCTTTGAACGCTTTGCCATTTTCTTGTTGCGTACAAGCTTTGCGAACCATCCGATGTACATGACATTTGAGATGAATAATGCGAGCATGAATACCAATGAGAAGATATAGAATATACCGAAGGCTATATCGATGACACTCAAAGCATCTGATTGAGCGGATGGGATGAACCCGTAGATCAGCGTGATGACTGTGATTCCTGTGAACACCCAGAGCATCGCGCGGACAAATGTTCGTTTATCTGGCGCATCGATCAAGCTTGGGAGGCCTTTGAGCGGTTGGATCATTTTGAACCATCCGACGATGATCCCAAAGATGATGGCGTTATTCACTACTGCTGCAACCACGGTGAACAAGTAGTTGAGATCAGGCGCGTTTGTGAGCAGGGCGAATGATAACACCATCGTTACAATGACTGAAACAATGTACAAGAGGATGAGCATGGTCACGAGCTTGAAACCCGTGTGGACTGATTTGAGTTGTTCTGTAGATACTGAAGCGAAGGCGCTATTTCCAATTGAGCACAGCACAGGGACGCCGCACTCCGGGCAGGGGTTGTTTGGATCTGTGTTGGAGAGGTCATAATCGCAGAACATGCATTCATTGATGATCCGTTCGCCGCACTCTGGGCAGTTCGCGGAGAGATCAATGCCAGACAAGTTGTAGTTACACTTTGTGCATGACGGGGTTATCTGATCTGTGGATAATGTTGAATCAATCATGCTCTGAGTCTATCCGATTTGAAATGGATACTCGAAACAGATTCGCGAAGATACAAAAAAGCCCTGCGTTCGCAGGGCTTGGGGATGAAATATCATCACTGATCACGCCGGATCGGGGAGGCTATCCGTAGGCATGTCTGTTTCGGCATCGGGGGTTGGTTCTGCCTTTGGTTCTGGGGTTGGCGCTGTTGGGCCTGATCCCAGGAGGTCGGCGACGGTGGAGCGTTGGAGGGATTCGCCTCGCATGAGTTTGTGGACTTCGTCCGCGTCGAGGGTTTCATATTTGAGGAGCGCTTGGGCGACGGCTTCGACCTTGTCCCAGTTATCCATGAGCATGGATTCGGCATCTCTGTATGACTCGTCGACGATTCGACGGGTTTCTTCGTCGATGACTCTTGCGGTGTCTTGTGAGTAATCCTTGTCAGGGATGAAAGAATCGCGGGTGTCTTCGCCGGCGTAGTTGATGAATCCGAGTTTGGCGCTCATGCCCCATTCGAGGATCATGGCGCGAGCTAAGCTTGTGACCTGGCGGATATCGGATGATGCGCCGGATGACACATCGTCCATTGCTTTGGATTCTGCGATTCGCCCGCCACAGATAACGCGCATGGTTGCATGGAGCCATTTGAGCCCGTACCCCATGCGGTCTTTTTCTGGGAGCGAGAATGTCGCGCCTCCTGAGTTTCCTCGTGGGATGATGGTGACTTTGTGGAGTGGGTCTGCGTCTTTGAGCATTGCTTGAAGCACGGCGTGTCCTGCTTCGTGATAGGCGACGAGTTTATTTTCGTCTTTTTCGCGCACACGGGACTTGTTGGATCTGCCGAACTTGACTTTGTCGCGTGCTTCTTCGAGGTCTTCGTGTTCGATGAACTCTTTGTCGAGCATGGTTGCGGAGATCGCGGCTTCGTTGATGATGGCGGCGAGGTCTGCACCGGAGAACATTGGTGTGCCTCGGGCGATTTTTTCCATGTCTACATTTGGGCCGAGTTTGACTTTTTTAGCGTGGACTTTGATGATTTCGAGTCGGCCTGCGACATCTGGAAGTGGTACTTGGATCTGACGATCAAAGCGACCTGGGCGGATGAGCGCGGGGTCGAGGACATCTGGGCGGTTGGTCGCAGCGATGACGATGACGCCGTCACCTGAACCGAATCCGTCCATTTCTACGAGGATTGCGTTGAGCGTTTGTTCACGCTCGTCGTTTCCACCGCCTGAGAATCCGCCGCCGCGACGACGACCGATGGCGTCGATTTCATCGAGGAAGATGATACATGGTGATGAGTCTTTTGCTTGTTTGAAGAGGTCGCGGACGCGAGAAGCGCCAACCCCGACGAACATTTCGACAAAGTCTGAACCGGAGATTGAGAAGAATGGGACATCTGCTTCGCCTGCGATTGCTTTGGCGAGGAGTGTTTTACCGCAACCGGGTTGTCCTGAGAGCAGGACACCGCGTGGGATTCGGCCTCCGAGTCTTGTGAACTTCTTTGGGTTCTTGAGGAACTCAATGATCTCGGTGACTTCGGACTTTGCTTCTTCGATGCCGGCGACATCTTTGAAGGTGATCCCGGTCATTTCCTTGGTCATGGTTTTGTGACGGGATTTGCCGAAGGAACCGATCATGCCCCCGCCGCCGCCGGCGGCTTTCATGGATCTTCCGATGAAGAACCAGAGGAGCGCGATGATGAGGATGAGTGGTCCAAAGGCGAGCGCAAAGCTTACCCAACCGGATTGCGGTTTGTTCGAAAAGTTGCCGTCGGTGAGTTCGAAGAGTTGTGATGCGATTTCTTCGCTTGTGAAGGCGGTGATGGGGACGCGGATTTGACCGGACTTGTTTCCATCGACTTCGGGTTGGAGAAGTGTTGCAGTAATCCCGTTCTCACGGGCAACAATTGAATCCGTCTTAATTTCCCCTGCTTCGTAGTGGGCGACAAACTGCTGATAGGTGATTTCCGAGCCTTTATCTGCGCTGGAAAGGAACATCACGAGCATGAGGACCATGAGCATGAGCGCGAAGAATCCGAACATTCCTCTGCTTTGCTGTTTGACCGGTGGGGTCCCGGGCTTGTTGCCTTTGGGAGCGTTTGGGTCTTTATCGTTGTTCTTTGGATTGTTTGGCTTGTTGTCTGACATATTTGATCTTTGTGGGATTTTATGGTCTTTGGTTTACGGTGTTTATACCTGTATATCGGTTGAGGGGGGCATCTTATTTCCTTCTTTTCCGGTTCTTAGGCGAAGGGGTCAACCGAGTGAAGGATGATAGGTCTTACAGCGTCAATACGCAGGATAGGGGGAGAGAGATCGCGCAGTTATCTAGGTGGATATTGATTTAGATAGTTCGTGTATGTTTTTGAAGTTTTATCAATGATTTGCGAGCAAATTACCAACCTGATCGCATGTCATTGATGACATCGTGGGCGAGTTCTTCAATCGCGGAGCGTTGTCCGACTTCAAGTCGATCCCCTACATTGCGAGCGGGCGAGAACACGGCTGCTGCGGAATACTCATCGCGGGCGAGCAGGATGTCACCTGAGCGGTTGTCTCTCCATTCAAACCGGATGGTGATACGGACTGCTTGCTCTTGAACGAGCCCTGTTTGGGGATCGTCTGAGAGCACTGAGAGTCGCGTGGAGGTGATCACCCCAACGAGTGTGGTGTCTGCATGATCGGTTGGTGCAATATGCCAGGGGGTTCTTGATTGGAGTTCTTTGATCAGTGATTCGGTGAGTTGGACTTCTAAACCACGCGAGGTTGTTTCGTTCTTGAAGATCGGGATCGCGACGGATTGGATCGATTCATCGTAGACGGACCCGAATGAGTACCCTCGGGTTGGATCTGTGGAACATCCTTGCATGGATGTGGATGCAGCAACCAATACACCGGTAAAGAAACTTATGATCTTGAAACTGGTTTTCACGAGTCATCTTCCTCGGCTTGGGGATCGGAGTTTGTATCCGAATCTGATTGAACATCTTGATCGGTTGCAGGCGTGAGGATGAGCCAGCCCTTGTCGATCATCATGGAGATCGCTTCATCTGCAGCATCGGTCACTGGGTGTCGGCGGATCAAACGGGCAAGGACAAACTTGGCGGATGTTTCGTCCTTCACCTTGAGGTACCAACGGGCGGTATCGAGGACTTGTTGAGCAGCGGATTCATCGATCCATGCGTCGAGTCCTTCGGTGATCCCCGAGCGGATGGATTCGCCTGGGAACTGGATTTGGTACTGCTCGATGAGGAGCTTTGCATCGACGAGACCCGAGCCGTCATAGCGAGGTCCTTTGAATCGGGCGATGTTGGATTCGATCTCGCGGAGCATTGCTTGACGGACACGATCGGAGTTTGGATAGTTCTGGCGGAAGATGGAGTACATCTCTGCAGCGAGCTTGAGCTCGCGTCGGTTGTAGTAGTGATCGGCGAGGGTCATCGCGGCTTCTTCGGCGAGTTGGGAACCTGGGACGCGTTCTTGGGTGCGGACGAGGAGTTCTTCACCTGTTGGTCGACCTGATTCGAAACGCATTCCGAGGAATCGGCGTTTGAGGCCGTTGATGTACCGGACACCGAGATGGAACTCTTGTTCGACTGCTTTGAGGAAGTAGGGTGAGGATGGGTACTCTTGGATGACTTCTTCGAAATCAAAGAGGGCTTTGTACTCGCGGCCATTGTCGATGCGTGCGACCCCTCGGAGGTAATACGCTTGTGCGATGAAATCGTTGCGGGTGCGTTTGTTTTTATCGAGCCACTTGGTGAGCAGGTCGTTTGCTTTGGAAGGATTGCCCTCTGCGAGGTGGCGGGTTGCCTGTGCGATGATGTCCGCGTCCGAACCGGGTTCGGGCGCCTGGGTTTGGTTCCATTGTCCGGAATCCTCGAGCTCGAAGGCTGTGGATTGAGCGGAGCTCGGCGCAGCGAGAAGTGCGAAGGCGCTCAAGATGATGAGGATGGCGGGGAATGATCGGGTCATATCTGTTATCCCTTTGATAAGCGTGTTTTCAATAGGATAGCGTCACAGAGCTTCGGATGCGCAGGTTGGACGACTAAACTGGGATATGGATGAATTTGACACGAAGCAACTTGTAGGACGACTTGGCAAGTTTTCGATCGAGCAGCTTTTCCATGAATCGCAACGGCTAGAGGGGATTGGGCAGTATCAAGCGGCGATCGTGGTTGGTAAAGAAATCGTCAAACGAAAACCCGCCTGGGGGCCGGGACATTATGCGGTTGGGTCCGCGATGTGCGGCGCGGGGATGATTGAGGACGCGGATACCGCGCTGAAAAAGGCGATTACGCGCGATCCAAAGCAGGGTGCATTTTACAGCAGACGGGCGGAGGTATTGAACCGGTTGGGTTTGTATGACCAAGCGCTTGAATCTGCGGAGATGGCGATTGAGCAGTCTCCTGAGGAACCTCGATACTATGTGGTCAAGGCGATGGTCTTGCGATTGGGCGGCGAGGTCGAACAAGCATGCAATCTTCTCGAAACCGCGATCAGCAAAGGGATTACGAGCCCAAGCTTGCAGCATGTTCACGCGGTGTTGATCGGTCAGCAAGGTCAGCTTGAGCAAGGGATCGCAATGCTCGAAGCACTCATCGCAGAAGGTGAATCCAAAGCGTGGGAAGATGATGATTTGCTTTCAGAAGCGCTGATGAGTTTGAGCAGACTGTATGACAAGGCGGGTCGGTACGATGACGCGTTCACATTTGCGCGTCGAGGTGGAGAGATGCGAGTGACGGGATATGACCCTGATGCTGCACTCAACACATGGAACGATCGTAAACGGGCGTGGTCGCGTGAGACATTTGATGGACTCAAACCCGCTCGGGTAACGGGTGACAAACTGGTGTTTATTGTGGGGATGCCACGATCTGGGACGAGCTTGGTCGAGCAGATTATTGCATCGCATCCGCTTGGTTTCGGGAGCGGCGAGCTGCTCGGGATGTATCAAGCGGCGCATGCAATCGGGGAACCCAACGCGTTGATCCCGGAACGGATGGATGTTGTGAGACAGATCAAGCCTGCAGCACTTGATCGGCAGGCGCGGAAAATTCTCAAAGCGATGGAAAAGACAGCGATCGCAGTCAACGGCAAAGAAACCATGCGGATTACGGACAAACTCCCCAATAACTACGAACATGTGGGGATGATCCGATTGATGTTTCCAGACGCGAAGATCATTCATTGCAAAAGGCGAGCGATCGATACTTGTGTGAGCTGTTATTTGCTCGATTTTGTGGGACAGACGAATCATGGGTACTCATACAACCTTGATCATCTTGTGAACCAGTACCGCGTGTACGAAGAGTACATGGCGCATTGGCGCGATGAGCTTGGGATTGAGATGCTTGATGTGCAGTACGAAGAACTTATTGCCGATTCAGAGCACGGCGCGAAACGGATCATTGAGTTCATTGGTCTTGAGTGGGACGAGCGGTGTAGTCGGTCCCATGAAACCAAGCGGGCGGTGAGTACTCTGAGCTCGGAACAGGTGCGCCAGGCGATGTATACCAGTTCGGATGGACGATGGAAGCACTATGAGCGGCACATCGGGGTGTTGATTGACGGACTGGGGGTGGAGTGATGGATCTGCGAACAATGACACAGATGATTGTGATTGCTGAGCACGGGCACATGACGCGGGCGGCGCAGGAGATGGGGATTTCGCAGCCTGCACTTTCGGCGGCGCTGCGCAAGCTTGAAGAAGAACTTGAGACGGAGCTCTTTCATCGCACCGGGCACGGGGTAGAACTCACCGAAGCGGGTCAGGTGTTTGTTGAAAACGCGAAGATTACACTGCGCGCAGCGGAGAAAACGAGCGAGGCGGTGCGATCGTTGGTTGGATTGGAAACCGGTTCGATCCGTGTGGGTGCGGGCGCGACAGCGGTTGGGTATATGTTGCCCAAGGCGATCCAGGTGGTGCGGGATGAGTTTCCGGGTTTGCGGTTTTCGATCCGTGAAGCAGGAAGCTCGCAGGTGGCACGCGGGGTGATCTCGGGTGAGTTGGATCTTGGGATTGTGACTTTGCCGATGAACTTGCCAAGGGATGAGGAGTTGATGGTGGTCAAGGAGATCCACGATGAGTTGAGATTGATTGTGCCAAAGGGACATCGGCTCGATGGCAAGCGAAACTTCGCATGGAAGGACCTAGAGGGCGAAGCGGTCGTCGCGTTTGAAGCGGGGACCGCGGTGCGATCGTTGATTGATGCTGCAGCGGGTGAAGCTGGGGTATCGCTTGAGGTGGTCATGGAACTGCGTTCAATTGAGTCAATTGTGCAGATGGTCAATGCGCAGATCGGGGTTGGGTTTGTGAGCAAGTTTGGATTGCCTGAGAAGGCAGGAATCCGTGCACGGGGCGGTGGATTGACACGGAAACTCGGTGTGATTCGGCGTCGAGACCGGTTCCCAAGTCATGCGGCGGCGGCATTCGAGCGGGCGCTATTGGCAGGAGTTTAACAAAAGCGCCCTTCGGCAAGTGTCGATTATGGGCAGCCTTCTGTGAACTGTTGGAGGAAGAGGGATACATCGAAGAAGTTCCACATGCCATCACCATTGACATCCGCGATGGGTTCATTTGCTGTGAATGCTAACAAAAATGCTGAGACATCAAAGAAGTTCACGCTGCCGTCGTTGTTCAGGTCTGCGGGGCAGGTGGAAAGTTCTGAAACTGTAAAGGTTTGGACTTGGCCTATAAAACCGGGTGTAAATCCGGGGGAGTTGTATCCGAACTGAATCAACTCAAAGTTGGAGAGGAGCGGGATTATTGTTGGGATCGCATCTGAGCTGAACGCTTCTCCTTGATCATCTCTCAACGTTAAAGAAGATACATTGTTTGCATTGATTCCGAAGGTATCTATATTGCCTCCAGAGCCCGCGTTGTTGAATGTATTGATTACGCCGTTGGTGATAGTAAACTCGAATGAAGCGTCTGGAACAGAAATCACATATTCAAACCCATCTGAGAATGAATACAGTCCAGCGTCTCCTGCTGGATTTTGATCTGTGGATCCGAGATCACGATCAAGGGAGAGTGAGAAAAAGCATTCTTGTCCAACTTCTAGATCGCTGGCGGGGCCGAAGACTGTTTCTAGAACTGCAGTGCCTTCGTAGACAAGAATCGGTGCCCCATGAGCCCCTTGAACCGCTGACATTGATACTAGACCTACAAAGATTGATCTCTTCATCATATTCTCATCCCCAATTCTGACTCCGATTCGAATCGGATGCAACGGTGCCTGTGAACCGACTCAAGCCCACTATACAGAATCCCATAGACCGAGTCAATCACATTATCAGCATGCATTATTGGGATGAAGTTCAATGAATATGCATACTTCTGAGTTGTTTAAGATTCAGAACTTACTTTGGTTTGGAGCCAAAAGACTTGAATAAGTGGACGGGCGGTGTGGGCTATGACTCCCAAGGGCACGCGCTTGCCGCGGAGATTCCACATTGTGCAATCAACCTATTGGTATTCTCAACTGTACTACCAATCAGAGAAACCCTCAGGATACACCCAAGGTTTGGTGACTCCGATCTCTTCATAGTGTTTTGTGTTCATCATGAAGTTAAGCTCAGCTGCACCGTTCAGGTATTTCCAGAGTGGTTCGAGGCCTACTTCGGATCTTCGTATGTCTACATATTCTGGGTCTTCGATGGGCTTTGGAATTGCTCTGCATGTCTTGAGATCGAACACAATTTGTGATCCAAACAACTGGTTTCGTCCTGTGTTTATCCGGACTCGGTCGGTGAGCATTGCAAAGTGCTTTGGAGAAGCATCTGCGTTGAGCACCGCAGGTTTCATCGCGATTGCGACTTGCTTTTGAAAATCAGGGTCGTCATCGGCGTGTTGAACGAGGAGCCAGAATGCTTGGGAGGCGTCTTCCCCTACGAGTGAGTAGGTTGGGAAACCGATATCGTTGAAGATATCTTCACAGCGTTTGGCGTTGACTGCTTGTGCTTTATTTTTCCGCTCAAAGAAGCCTGGCTCGAGAGCTTGTGGATCTCTATTGATCACCATGTACTCTAACTTTTGGCCTGACTCTTCCATCGCGATGAGTTCTTGTGCGACTTGCTCAATATTGCCTGTTTGGGTTGGTGTTGTCGCACACCCAGCGATGAGGAGCAGAATACTTGCGAAGAGGAAGTACAATACTGAACAAATGACGCATAATTAACAGCTCCAGATCGGCTTTGAAAAATTGACAACTGACCCGTGTACATGTACACATTGAGCAGAGTAAGGTTGCATTGCTTATGCCAGGGTGAAGACGACAAGACCGCCTTGTTGATACTGGGATTCAATACATAAATAAAATTGATTCAACTTGTAAAACGCATTGATTTGATTCATGGATCGATAGTGACGATACTCTTCATAGACACATAAGAAGGAGTCCACCATGTCAACTGATCCGTTCCAATCAAAGTCTGTCCTCGAAGTCAATGGGCAATCATATTCGTATATCCGTTTAGCCGCGCTGCAAGAGGCGGGGCTCGGGAATATTGAGAAGATGCCTTACTCGATTCGGGTGTTGCTCGAAGCGATGGTGCGGAACCACGATGAGTTCATTGTGACCGAGGAGGACATTCAAGGGCTCGCAGCGTACAACGCGAAGAGTGTGAAGTCCGTTGAGATGCCGTTCATGCCTGGACGGGTTGTGCTTCAGGACTTCACGGGTGTTCCGTGCGTGGTCGATCTCGCAGCGATGCGAGACGCGATGAAGAACCTTGGCGGCGACGCAGCAGCGATCAACCCCGCGGTAGCATGTGACCTTGTGATTGACCACTCGGTGCAGGTCGATGACTTTGCGAGCTTTGTTGCACTCACGATCAATGCGGAGAAAGAGTTCTCGCGTAACAACGAGCGGTATACCTTCTTGAAGTGGGGTCAGGAGAGTTTGGATAACTTCCGGGCGGTCCCACCTGCGACTGGGATTGTGCATCAGGTGAACCTTGAGTATCTTGCGCGGGGTTGCCTTGTCAAGACTGACGAAGGCACGCAATGGGTGTACCCGGACTCGCTTGTCGGTACTGATTCTCATACCACGATGATCAATGGTGTTGGTGTGCTTGGATGGGGTGTCGGCGGGATCGAAGCAGAAGCGGTGATGTGTGGACAACCTGTGTACATGCTCACCCCTGAGGTTGTCGGGTTCAAACTCAAGGGCAAACTCCCAGAAGGTGCGACTGCGACGGACTTGGTGTTGACTGTGACACAGATGCTTCGGGCGCAGGGTGTGGTTGAGAAGTTTGTTGAGTTCTTTGGCGAGGGAATGGCAGAACTCAGCATCCCCGATCGCGCGACCATCGCGAACATGGCGCCCGAGTATGGCGCGACCTGTGGGTTCTTCCCGATCGATAAGAAGACGATTGAATACTTCAAGTTGACCGCGAAGACTGATGAGGAACTCGCGTTGACAGAAGCTTGGGCGAAGGCGTCAGGATTCTTCTGGACACCCGATGCGCCGGTCCCTGAGTTCTCTAACTCGATTGAACTGGATCTTTCGACAGTGGTCCCATCGCTTGCGGGTCCGAAACGGCCTCAGGATCGGATCTCGCTTACCTCGATGCAGAGCCAGTTCCATAAAGACCTTGTCGATACCTTCGGCAAAAAATCACAGTCCGAAGCGGTGAGTCTTTCGGAGTTTGCAAGTGAGGGTGGGCAAAGCGAGAATAGCCCTGTGAATCCTCCTAAGGAAGAACTCCTCAAAGCATGCAAAGAAACTGGATACTCCAAAGTCACGCTCACTGAAGCATCACACACCAAATCCGTCGGCGAGGAAATCACCCTCAAGCACGGGTCGGTCGTGATCGCAGCAATCACCAGTTGTACCAATACATCGAATCCCGATGTGATGGTCGCGGCGGGTTTGGTTGCACGCAAGGCGCGTGCGCTTGGATTGACACGCAAGCCTTGGGTGAAAACTTCGCTTGCACCTGGCTCAAAGGTGGTAACTGAATACTTCGACAAAGCAAACTTGTCAGTAGATCTCGAAGCGCTCGGGTTTCATACCGTTGGGTATGGTTGCACGACTTGTATCGGTAACTCTGGCCCGTTACCCCCTGAGATTGAGCAGGGAATTGTTGATGGTGATCTGGTATGTACTTCAGTCTTGTCAGGGAATCGGAACTTCGAGGGACGAATCCATCCTGAGATCAAAGCGAACTACCTCGCAAGCCCCCCACTGGTCGTCGCGTATGCGATTGCGGGAACGGTTGACATCGATCTTGCCAACGGCGTGATTGCACAGACCCCCGACGGGAAGGATGTCTATCTCAAGGATATTTGGCCTACCAATCAAGAAGTGGAAGAAGCGGTTGCTTCATGTGTGACCACTGAGCAGTTTGCCCAGAAGTACAGCGCGGTGTACACCGAGAACGATGAGTGGAACAAGGTTCCCGTATCACAGAGTGACTTGTTCCCTTGGGATGACAAGTCAACTTATATTCAGAATCCGCCGTTCTTTGAGGGGATGACCGAAGAGGCGCCCGGGTTTGGCGAGATTTTGGATGCACGCGTGCTTTGCTTGCTTGCAGATTCGGTGACAACGGATCATATTTCCCCAGCGGGTCGGATCGAGCCTGAGACCCCTGCGGGTCAGTACCTGATTGATGCGGGGGTTGCGGTGAGCAACTTCAACTCATTCGGTTCACGACGCGGAAACGATCGTGTGATGACACGCGGTACATTTGCCAATGTGCGTGTGAAAAACCAGATCGCGATTGATCTCCTCTCGGGCAATCAACCCGAAGGCGGATGGACACGCAACTTTACCAAGGGCAACGATCTTGCATCGGCGCCTGTTGAATACATCTATGACGCGGCGATGGATTATAAAAAGGCGGGCACCACACTCGTTGTTGTTGCAGGCAAAGACTATGGCATGGGTTCATCGCGTGACTGGGCAGCGAAGGGGACATTGCTCCTCGGCGTGAAGGCAGTCATCGCGGAGAGCTTTGAACGGATCCATCGCTCGAACTTGGTCTTTATGGGTGTGCTTCCGGTTGTGTTCAAGAACGGCGACAGCGCATCGAAACTTGGCATCAAGGGCGATGAGACCTTTGATGTGTTGATGCCTGCGGATCTTTCCCCACGCTGCGATGTTCCTGTCCGGGCAACACGACCTGACGGGAGCACCTTTGAGTTCGTGACGATGTGCCGAGTGGATACGCCTGTGGAAATTGAATATTTCCGAAACGGCGGGATTCTGCATACGGTGATTCGCAAGAAGCTCAATGAGGCGAAGCAGTTGGCGTAAATCAAGATTTAGTTGACCATTTCAACGGAGGCGACCAGTGGTCGCCTCCGTTTTTTCGTATACTCATTCTATGAGTTCAACTAAGGATCATACTACTGCCGAGAACGACATGACTTTTGAATGGGAGCATTCAATGGATGATGAAGTTATAACGCAAGCATTTGTAATCCAATTGTTTAGTCAAAGCCCATTCCACCGAGCGAGAAAATCAAGACACATAAAAGTGTCATCACTCATTGTGTTGGTCCTCTTTGCGTGGAGCTATTTTTCTGGAGGACCCAGCAGTTTGTATTCAACAATCATCGTCATGGTTATCCTTCTTCCTCTCGGCTTTCTTTTAGTCCACTTACTATCTGGCCGACTTAGTAACACTGCCTCATTTCATGCGAAAGCGAAGGGCTTTATCAAATTCAAAAAAAATCTTCCTGTTGGCAAGCGTCGATTGGTTTTCTCAAGCGGGATGCTTGAGTGGTATTCGTATGCTGACGACGAAACAGTCAAATACCCTCCTCGTTTCATAGATCAAATTCAAGAACAAGACCAGCGAATATTTTTCAGCCGAGATCATACCCTAAGAGGCTCAATCCCATTTCGAGCATTTGGAGATGAATCAACTCGACTGAATTTTCTCGAAGCCGTAGAACAATCTCGTAATGAGACGAAACCATGAGTCACTGCCAAATGTGCAAAGGTCGGGTTGATTGATTGGCTTCCTTATCGATGACTTTGATCGGGCGTGCGTCGGATAACCAAAGCTGGTTGGTAAACTGCAAAAAAACGCCCAGAGTTCGCTCTGGGCGTTTTTCATAATGCGGAGAATAATGAAGAACAATCTATTTATCGACGGCGACGACCTGCGATCAATCCGAGCGGCGCCATCGCAAGGAGTGATGCGGGTGCAGGAACAACGGAGATGCTCCACTGGTCGAAGATGAATCCGACAGGTTGTACTGGACCGTCCTCGAGACCCCAGTTGAAGACTGAGAGGCCGGAGAAGTCGTAGGTGCCTGTAGCATCCAAGATATCGAGCGAATCGAGACGGGTGCCTTCGTAGGTCACACTGAACAATGAGTTGAGGTTATCTGCGAGGCCACCAGCTTCTGCGGTTGCGATCCCGTTTGGGAAACCATCAACATTTGTACCCAAGAAGAAACCATCGACTGCAGGATCATCGTTGCGGAGGACGAAGTATGGAGTTGCGCCAAATGGTTGTGTGCCTGGAAGTCCGACTGAGTTGCCGTTGATGGAGAGTGAGTATGATGATTGGATCACTTCGTATCCACGAACTGGGAAGAGGCCTGAGTCTACGAAGTTGTCTGAATCGAGCTGAAAGCTCATGACGACTGGATCACCTGAGCTGAAAGCGCCCCAGCTTGTTGCGAAGGGGAATGATCCAAAGTCTACGGTGCCTTCGACATCGACTTGAACGATTGCTGAGTTTGCGGTTGCCGCGAAAAGTGCAGCGGCAGTGAGTGTTGTGATTGTTTTGAAATTCATTTGAAATGCCTCTCACAAAGTGGTTGATTACCGGACGGATCGACATTGAACCCCCGGCATTTTGATTGAGTATACACAGGCATTATTTTCCCGTCAAGTTTCCCAGGGGAAAATCGTCAGGATAGTTTTTAGGTGGTATACTTATTGCTGGAACTGACCACTACAATGTCCAATCCACCATCATGCACCCAAAACACGAGTATTGAATGGCTGACACTATTACAGAATCCAAACCGGAACTCACATCGCTATTCGATGAGGACATGGATCGGGCGTATCAAGGGATCCGTGGAGCGATGACGCAGTTGCTGGGCGCTTTGGATGCGGATCCGAACAAGCCTCAGGACATTTCCAGACGGTTCAAAATCAACAAGAACCTTGCTTGGAAGGTGTCGAGGTTGATTCTGGTCTCTGAGCCTCGCCAGATGATCCCTAACATACCCGGCCATACTGGCATCGAGACTGTGCTTTCTGCATTCGCATCCAAAGGCGCTCCTGAAGCGGAAATTATTGCTGCACGCGATGCGTTTGATGAGTTCGATGAGGTTGTCCGTGTTCATCTTGGAGATCGCTCGACGCTCCAACTTGCGCTCACGAGCAGCACCCCTGATAAAGTTTCCACCGAACACCTGCACGCAACCAGGAAAATGGCATACCAAGGAAACAGCGCGATTTGGGGTGTGCAAGCTCGTTTGCGGCTCGCCTCGTTCTTCATCGCGCCGAATTCCGATGATCCAACAATGGTTGATACCGCGAGTGTTGGCGCGTTGATTGATGTACGGCGACTCCGCGAGAATGCTGGGATCCCGTTGTTCTGGAGATTCTCATACAACGATGACGGGTCGATCCGTGATGGTCCCCGTCCCCAACCAATCGCTGAGAACTGCGCAGAGTCCGACGAACTTATGCTGATGTCTGCGTTCAGCACCTCCCCTTCCCCAGAGTTTGAAGAAATTCGATCCGGGAGTGTGACACAGTACATGCTGCGACCTGGTCTTGTTGGGAATCGTGGTCTTCAATCGTGGGTCTTTGGTGAGTATGTTCGCGGGTTTGCGAGTAAATACCGCGACGAGCAGAACGAGTTCGGTGAGCATGCACTCCCGATTAGTGTTCCTACAGAATGGTTGATCTGTGATCTTCAGGTTCATCAAGATTTCGCGTTTGCGTTTGATCCCAATGTGTATGCACATGCATTCTTTGGCGGGGACTCCACGCGAGTGACCGAGTCGGAGCTTACGCAGTTGCCGCTCTCTGAGCGTGTACAGAGTATCGGATCCAACCCCCCGGTAGTCGCGACGCCGTTAATGCCTGACTATCCTGAGATCGTTGATTGTGTCTATCAACGGCTTGGATGGAAGAGCAAGGAGTTTGTTGGATATCGTTTCTTGATGAAGTATCCCCCCCTGCATGCAAACATTATTGTCCAGCATGGGCTGTGTGAGCAGCCATAGTCTTCACTGGATGATCTTGAACGCGATATGCTGAGCTCAATGAATGAACGGGAACAATCATGGATAGTTTCCGCCAAACTCCTGTATACTGCGTATATGAATAGAATGATCAATGAACTTGTCTCTCGATCCGCTGCGCGAAAGCTGCATTGCTGCTTGGGCATTGGGCTTTTCCTGGTGGGCGTTGGGATTGGATTGAGCGGGTGCACGATCACTCGGAACTGGGACGGGCCTCAAGTTGAGTTGGTCGATGATGGAGACGGGGCGATCGAGAGCGGGATGTATCGGGAGATGCCTTACATCATGGCATCGATCGATGGCTGTGAACCGATGAAGTTTTTGTTTGATACGGGCGCGAATCTGAATGTGTTATTCACCAAAACTGCGAAACAACTTGAGACGAAATCGATTGGAAAGATTGGCGTTAACGGTGCGTCTGGACTGACCAAGACTCTTCCTATTGCCTTTATTGATGAGCTCACCTTCGGCCCAATCAAGATGAACGACATGGCCTTTCTGGTTCATGATCTGAGCGAGCGCTTGTCATTCATGAGCACAAACACCGACATCGCGGGGATCATCGGGATCCGTGGGCTTGAAGAGTTCACTATTGATATAGATTATCCCAACAAACAGGTCGCGATCACTCAAGAGCGGCTCGATCTTGATGATCCGAGCACAAGCGTGATGTACCGGCGCCCTGGGGGATTGTTGATGGTTCCGGTACAGTTTGTTGACCCTGATCTATCTGAATATCACAGGGTGGTGTGGTGCCTGCTCGATACTGGAAATACAAACAAGTTTGATCTTCATACCGATATCGCAGCAGCACTCATTGATCAAGATAAAATCACAAGCGGACATCGAACTATGGGTATTCATGGGATCGATCAGCTCGTGGATGTTGGTCCTATCCGGACGGACATGCGTATTGGTGATGTGCGGTTTGAAGGGATGAACGCATCGGCCAGTGATGTGGAGAGCCGACTCGATTCGAGTACGCTTCGCAACTTTCATCTGAAGATCGATATGAAATCCGAGCTTGTCTCGTTTTCCCGTCCTGACAGCGCGCACCGACTTGTCTCTGCATCGCGGATGGGGATTACCAATCTTTGGTTGCACGATGGATACCGGATCGATCAATCAATAACTGATTCACCTGCACACCTGCTTGGGATCCGTGCATATGACGAGGTTCTGCTCATCAACGGGGTTGAACCTGAGTTGATGCATGTGAAGACTCCATACTGGAGTGTCAGTCCCGACGCGATCTCGGTCACCCTTCGGATCCGTCGCTCAAGCGATGATGGATGGGTTGATGTGGTGTTGCCGATTGATGGCTCGGTTGAGGGGATTGAGCAACAATCACCAATCAATGGCGAGTCGAATGGAGTCCAGTTCAAATACACGAACGAGGATGGTGAAATCATCCGAGGACGGATGACGCCGATGGATCCTGAGGGCGTGGAATAACTCTGCGCATCGTTCAAGCGATGTTTTTTGGAAAGAGATTATCGTTTGCGGAGCACAACGAGTTTTTGAGCAGGCATATCTGTTTGAGCGATGCGTTCTGAGCAGAATGCGAGTGTTGCGTGCTCTATCTCTGCGAAGAGTTCAGTCACAAAGCCGCGAGACTGATCGGTGGTGAGACCTGACATGAGCTGTGCGGTCATGGTTTTCACTTTATTGAAATGCAATCGAGTCGCGTTGTCTGGTCCATCGATTCCCATCGGGTCATTGGAGAAGAATGAGCATGCTCGAATATCCGCGATTTCAAGCCCGACGTTTTCACATGCTGCAGTGAACTCGTATCGGCTTCGCACGGCCATCCATTGAGTGCGCATTGATGTTCTCGGTAGGTACTCTGTCGTGACGACGCGGCCGCCTTGAGCGAGTAGACCCGCGATGTTGCAGAGTGCTTGCTCGAACTTCTCAGGTTCTGGGATATGGAAGAGGACATTGGCAATGTTGATCAGGTCGAACTTGCCTTCGATTGAACAATCAGGATCGGTAATATCCGCAGCTTGAAACGACACCTTTGACGGACTTGTGAGCGATTTGCTCCACTGGTTAAGCAGTTCGACTGATGACTCTGCGAAATCGACCCCAAGGATTGAATCGGGGGTGAAGTTGTTGAGGATGAATCGCGTCCATCTGCCGGCGCCTGTCCCGATATCGAGGATGTCTCCCTGATCGGCTTTGATCCCGAGATCAGCGATCAAGCGTTTGTAGATCGGGTAGACCACCGCGTCTTCGATGGGCGATGAATATGCGAGTGAGTCTCCGGATTCAGAGGCATTTGTCTGCTCGTCCATCTTCTTCCAGAAATCACGGTAATAGGTCTGTATGTCGGTTTGTGTCATAGCCATACGATGTTTATCGGAGCATCGACGAAGAGAATTGAGGAGATTGTGCAAATTATTGGGCATCAACTCGAATGGTCTATTTGCCTACGATTCACTGTTCATACGCGCACATTGAAAGCGTGTTTAACAAAGAAGAAAACCAGTATTACCCGGTCGATTGCATTGCAGATGCGATTGCGTTGATGCTTGCATGAAGCGTGAGCTTGAGTTGTGGTTGTTGCTCTTCATCTGCGTTGTCGAATCGTTTGAGGAGTTCAATCTGTGCAAGATTCAGGATGTCAGTCCAGGGGTTTCGATCTTCGATGGACCTCCCCACAACCGGAGAATGATCCATGAGGGTTTTCCGATTTGTTGCATTGAGGATTGCTGATTTGGTCAGGTCGAACTCGGTTTGTATGCGTTCAAACATTGCAAGCCCTTCTGGGGTCATCATCGCGTATCTTCTGAGGATTGGCATCCGTGCTCGCGCCATCTCTTGCGCTGCGTTTTCGAAGATGGTCGATACAAACGGACGCTTGGCAGCTTGCTCGAGCTGATCGCGTTGGTCCTGCGTGGCGCTCTTGATCGCGGTTCCGATCCCGTACCAACCTGGTACGAGAGCTCGCATCTGTCCCCATGAGAACACCCAAGGAATCGCACGGAGACTCTCGAAGGTGAGATCGCTTCCCGTTGCGCGAGAGACAGGGCGCGACGCAATGGGCATCGCGCCGATGTGGTTGATCGGGCTCACCCCGATGAACCAGTCCCAGAACTCTGGATCATCAATCAGTGTTCGATATGCGTCACGCGCTGCGCACGCGAGTTGGTATGCGAGTTTTTCGAACTCGATGTCTCTTGGTGGAGTGTTTGTCTTCGATGACGCGAGAAGTGATGCGTGGATGATTTGTTCGAGATGTCGATGTGCCATCTCAGGGAGGGCATACCGGAAGGTGATCACTTCACCTTGTTCGGTGAATCTTAATCGTCCGGTTTGCGCCCCTTGGGGCGCTGCGAGGATGGCGCGTCCGGCGCGGCCTCCACCTCGGCCGATGGTGCCGCCGCGGCCGTGGAAATAGCGCAGACGGGTATTGTGTTTCTTGAAAACTTCTGCGATCTCGCGTTGTGCGTTGGCGAGCGCGACATTGGCCATCAGGAATCCGCCATCTTTGTTGGAGTCGGAGTATCCAAGCATGACTTCTTGTTCAATCGGATTCCCCTGATTGACAGCATTGAGATGCGATAAGAATACAGGGTCCGTCAAGGTAGAGTCCATGAGGGACGGCGCGAGCTCAAGGTCGTCGATCGTCTCGAAGAGCGGCACAATGTGCACCATGCTCATCGCGGGATGGGTCCCCATTGGTGGACGATACAACCCAACCTCTTTCATGAGCAAAAGCACACTGAGCATGTCGGAGACATGATGCGTCATCGAGATGATCCAAGACTGGATTGAATCGGGTTCTGATTCAACTGCATCGAATACAACTCGCAAGGTTTCGAGCACCTGCGCGGTTGGGTCTGAGAGTTGTGCGTTGATCGGGGTGAGCGGGCGGGCGCTGTGGATTTCTTGACGCAGAATTGTTAGTTTATCTTGTTCTGATTGATCTTCAAAATCAAAGCAAACCCCCGCGAGGTTCAGGAGTTCTGAAACCGCAGCGTTATGAATCTGCGAGTGCTGACGGATGTCGAGTGTTGCCAGGTGTAACCCGAAGACCTTGGCGCGAACAATCGCGTCGGATAGTGGTCCGCATTCGGCATGGTCCATGAGTCCAGCGACTTTGAGCGCCCTGCGGATGATCTGCAGGTCTTCAACAAGACACTCCGCGTTGTAGGTGGGATCGGATTCGATTCTTGCACGCATCTGTGTGAGGCGCACGCGGATTGGTTCGTGCCTGCGCTGGGCGTAGTGCTCCTGATCGGTGATCCAGTCGATGTCTTGCTCGACCGCGTTGTGAATCTCAGTCCCGAGATCGACGCGTCGTGTCGATACCGACAAAATATGGCGGAGGTTGGCGAGCTGCGCATCCCAGAGCAGGATTGCTGCGTTGCGCATCTGCGTCATGGTTTGGCGCGTGACCTGTGCGGTGACACTCGGATTCCCGTCCCGATCTCCACCGATCCAGGTGCGATACCGCAGAATTGCTGGTAGATCATTAGCAACCACCATCGCTTCCTCTGATCCATACGCGCTGCGGGCAGCGCTGACGATATCACGAAAGAGCTGGGGAACCGTTTCCCAGATTGTTGTCGTCAGGAAATAAATACCGTTCTTCACTTCGTCTTCTACACCGAGTCTTTGGGCGCGGATCTCATCAGTCATCAGCATCATCGCGATGATCCGATCAAGTTCACTCATTGTTTCTTCGCGCTGGCGTTTGGTCAGTTGGTCATCACGCAATCGAACGATACAACGCGCGACTTCTGTTTGTTTATCGAGTATCGTGCGCCTGCGCGTTTCGGTTGGATGAGCGGTGAGTGTCGGTTCGATATCAAGATCGTTGATCAACTCGACAATGCATTCTTGCGTACATCCCAGTCCCTTAAGATGGATCAATGCATCCTCGATGGACTCTGCTCTTGGATGAGTTGAATCCGCATCGCGTTGGCGTTGTTGGTTCACACGGATAATGTTGAGTTGTTCCGCTTTGTTGAGCAGGTGGAATCGAGCGGTGCCCACGCGGATAATGTCCGCGATGTGTTCATCACTCATCTTCGCGATTCGATTGGCAACCTCGTCCCACGCGGGGTGTTCTATCTCGTTGTTTGCAGTAGCGCACAGCGATGCCATCTCTTTCGAATCGCTATATGCCTGCGCTAGGTTGCAGCTCTGGGTTGCTTTTTCGAGTGAGCGTTCAATAGCGATTCGATCTTGGTTGTCCATACTCGAATCGTATTCGGTGAGCGATCACATTATGTGACAAAGCATGAAAAGAACAAGCACCCCGAAGGGTGCTTGTTTGAAGTGCATTGATTGGAGTTGATACATCACTCAGGAATGTTGGAGCATTTCTTTGGGGATATCGATTCCGAGTTTGGTTGCAACACGCATGCCGTAATCTGGATCGGCGCGGAAGAAGTGGCAAATTTGGAGCATCTGGACTTCTTCGCGGGCATCACCCAATCCCGCAGCGATCCGGGTGGTCAGACGATCTCGCTCTTTGTCGTCAAACATACGGTACAAGTTGCCCGGCTGGGTGAAATCATCGTGATCGACTGTTGAGTCATACCGATCGACGATCGCGTTGCCGAGGTCCCATGCGGGATCGAGGAACTGCTCGTCTGGGTTTACCGCGTCCGGTCTGGAGGAAGGCCAATAGTTCGTCGCGCCCTGATAGTTGGATGCATTGGCAGCTTGCCCGTCACGCATGGTGTTCATCACCGGACAACGAGGCGCATTCACCGGGATTTGGTGATGGTTGACACCAAGACGATGCAGATGCGCATCGGCGTATGACATCAGACGAGCTTGGAGCATTTTGTCCGGGCTCGAACTGATCCCGGGTACAAAGTTGGAAGGTTTGAATGCGGCTTGCTCGACCTCGGCGTGGTAGTTCTCAGGGTTCCGATTGAGTTCCATCTGCCCCACTTCGATGAGTGGAAAATCGGCGTGAGGCCAAACCTTGGTCAGATCGAATGGATTCCATCCGGTTGACGCTTCAAACTCGTCGGCTTGTTTCTGCGTCATGATCTGAACCTTCAAGGTCCAACTCGGGAAATCACCTTTTTCGATTGAGTTGAAGAGATCACGCTGGCTCGATTCACGATCTGAACCGATCAGGGCTGCGGCCTCTTCATCCATCGTGTTCTTGATGGTTTGGTTGGTCTTGAAGTGGAACTTACACCATACGCGTTCGTTGTCCTTGTTGATGAACGAGTAGGTGTGCGAGCCGTACCCGTTGACATGACGGAGGGTTGCAGGGATCCCACGATCAGAGAACAATGTTGTGAGTTGATGGAGGGATTCAGGGCACTGAGACCAGAAGTCCCACTGCATGTCGTTGTCACGCAGGTTGGTCTTCGGATCGCGCTTCTGGGTGTGGATGAAGTTGGCAAACTTGTATGGATCACGGATGAAGAACACCGGGGTGTTGTTCCCGACGAGATCCCAGTTGCCTTCTTGGGTGTAGAACTTCAATGCGAATCCGCGGACATCGCGTTCAGCGTCTGCAGCGCCTCGTTCACCCGCGACGGTGGAGAACCGGAGGAACATCTCGGTCTCTTTGCCGATCTCGGAGAAGATATCGGCTTTGGTGTATTTGGTGATGTCGTGGGTGACGGTGAATGTGCCGTAAGCGCCTGAACCCTTTGCGTGAACGATTCTTTCGGGGATCCGTTCACGGTTGAAGTGTTGCATTTGTTCGAGGAGCTGAACATCTTGCATCAATACCGGGCCGCGAGGACCTGCGGTCAACGCGTGTTGGCGAGCAATCGGAGCACCATCAGCGGTGGTCATGTAAGGGCATTTGGGTTTATCGGACATGGGTGTTCTCCTACAGGTTGCTTTTTAGAATGATTCTAATCTTAGGCAAGCGAACTTTGGGTTCCTATTCACTTGAAGATGCTTTTGGTGCTGGTGGTGCAGAAACCCCCGCGAGCATCCCGCCATCAAGGTTGATCTCGGTTCCTGTGGTATATCCTGATTCATCGCTTGCAAGATAAATCGCGATCGCGGCGACTTCTTCAACGGTTCCAAACCGATTCATAGGAGTCCCCGCAGCGAACTTGGCGATGTTGGCTTCTCGATCTGCACCGGTGCCGATTGATGCATCCCACATTGGGGTGAGGATCGCGGCGGGTTGGATGGAGTTACACCGGATCTGCAGACCCTCTTCGGCGCAATACAGCGCGACGGTTTTGGTGTGATTCCGGATCGCGGCTTTGCTTGATGCGTACGCCGCAGCTCTTGGGATCCCAACGACTCCCGAGCGGGAGGACATATTGATGATTGATCCGGAACCATTTGGGCGCATCGCTTTGATCGCGTGTTTACATCCCAGGAAAGTACCATCGAGATTGATATGGTGTACGGATTGCCATGCAACAAGCGAAGCATGCTCTGGATCATGGACACCAAGATCCGAGTCGAATCCGGTGATCCCCGCGTTATTGACCACAATATCGATCTTTGCATGTTCTTTGAGCACCTGGGACATGACTGATTCCCATTTGTGCTCGTCTGAAACATCGAGATGGATGTAGGATGCTTGAGCTCCGAGCTTGGATGCTTGCTTTGCGCCTGCATCATCGTTGATATCGGTGAGAATGACCGAAGCGCCTTCATTGATAAATGCCTTGGCGATTCCGAGTCCAATTCCTTGGGCAGCGCCGGTGATGAGTGCGACTTTGTTTTGAAGACGGTTCATGAACTTTGAATCCTTCGTTGTTTTGGGCATTTATCCGCGTGTTGAGGGTGACTGAATCAGGGTTGATCTGTATACTCGATTCATGCCGATTGATTCCCAAACATCTGTGAGCGAAACTGTACAACGGATGTGGGGATATGACAAGCTGCGCCCAATGCAAGAGCAGGCGATTCTTGCGGGGATCGAAGGACGCGATTGTCTGACCGTCCTCCCCACTGGTGGCGGCAAAAGCATGTGCTATCAGGTTCCCCCACTGATCACGGGGAAAGCGACGATTGTGGTTTCGCCTTTGATTGCGTTGATGCGGGATCAGGTGCGTGGGCTTGAGTTACTCGGATACAAAGCTGCAGCGATGCACTCGGGGATTGATTACGAAGAATCGACGGATATCGCCAAGCAGTTATTGACCGGGGATCTGGATTTGGTGTTGGCAGCACCTGAGCGTGTGGTCACCAGTTCATTCAAGACACTGATCGGGTTGCTTTGCGATCATGATCGTCTGGGGTGTATCGCGATCGACGAGGCCCATTGCATTAGTCAATGGGGGCATGACTTTCGTCCTGAGTATCGACGGATCGCAGATGTTCGCAAAGTAGCGCCCAATGTATCGATTCAGGCATTTACCGCGACAGCAACCCCTCGCGTTCGTGAAGATATCCTCAAGCAGCTCAAGCTCCGTGACCCGGAAGTGATGATCGGGGTATTCGATCGTCCGAACCTGATCTATCGCGTGCAGTCTCGAGAAAAAGCAAGCGAGCAAATCGCAGCAGCGGTTGCTCGTCACAGCGCAGCAGGTGACAGCAGCGGCGCAATCGTGTATTGCCTCTCTCGCAAAGATACGGAGAAGATCGCGGAAGAACTCCGGGCGCTGGGGCTCGATGCAGACGCGTATCATGCGGGGCTCGATGTCTCAAAGCGGCACAACATCGAACAAGCGTTCAGCAATGAAACACTCGATATCGTCGTCGCGACGGTTGCCTTCGGAATGGGGATTGACCGATCCAATGTGCGATTAGTTGTCCATGCGTCGATGCCCAAATCGATCGAAGCATATCAACAAGAAACCGGGCGTGCGGGACGCGATGGGTTGGATGCAGAATGTCTGCTGCTCTACTCCCCAAGCGATGGAGGACGATGGGAACGATTGATCGAACAGAGCGCCGAGCAGAACGGGAGTGATCCCAAAGCACAGCTCGAACTCGTGCGCGGGATGCGTCGCTTTGTCGCATCATTTACATGCCGACATCAATTTTTAAGTGAGCACTTTGGGCAAGAATACACGCTTCCTGAAGGGCAAAGCGATACTTCAAATGGATGTGGCGCGTGCGATGTTTGCCTTGGTGAAACGGCGCAGGAAGATGATGCCCATCGGATCGGACAAATCATCATGTCCGCGGTCGCACGGACAGGCGAACGATTCGGCGCTGCGCACATCTGCGATGTCGTGCGTGGTGGTAACGGTCAACGCATCAAAGGGTACGGTCATGATTCGTTGCGGGTGCATGGGATGCTTGAGAACCGGCGCAAGACTGAAGTGATGTCGTTCATTGATCAACTCGTTGCAAGCGAGGCATTGGTCCGGGTGGTTGAAGACCGTTACGAGACACTCGCGTTCGGAGATTGCGGGATCGCGGTGATGAAAGGGCTTGAAACCATCGCGCTTGCCAAACCGATCGGGACGGGGACCGAGAAGAGCGAACGCAATCGACGGACGAAGGCATCGCGTGTCATCGAACGTCGCCCGATGAGCGAAGATGAAAAGACACTCTTCGAATCATTGCGTGCGCTGCGTATGTCCATCGCACAAGAACGCGGCGTCCCTCCTTATGTGGTGTTCAATGACTCATCACTCCGCGAGATGACCCTTGATAAACCTACGAGTCGCCATGAGTTGCTCTCGATCAGGGGTGTTGGACAGAAGAAACTCGATGATTTCGGGAGTGATTTCCTTCAAGCGATCGAACATCACTTGATTGCCAAAACAAGCGATGATGAGTGAGTTCAAATCAATCAACGGGTGAACAAATGAGTGAACCGATCAATATTCAGGAGATCAGTGCAGCCCAAACGCGTCCGGTCCGTCAACAGGTCCTTCGTCCACACCAAGCGGCGAGCGAGTTGATGTATCCGGGTGATGATGCGCCCGATTCATTCCATCTTGGCGCGATACAAGATGACCAAGTGCTTGCGATTTTGTCGATGTATGCGTCACCCAAACCAGAATGCACGGATCACGCATGGCGCATCCGAGGGATGGCCTCTACCCCTGCGATCAGAGGGACAGGGTACGGGCGGGTGCTCGTTGAAGTTGCACGCGACAAGGCATGGGCAATCGAACGAGCGCCGATCTGGTGCAATGCAAGAGAATCCGCGTTTGGATTTTATCTCAAGCTCGGATTTGTGATTCAGGGCGGGATCTTTGAAATCGAGGGGATCGGACCCCACGCGGTGATGGTGCTCAACCCTGTTTAGCAGCGAGCTTTTTCTTCCTACGAAGCCCAGCTTTCATGTTGATCATCTCAACAAGGATCGCAAAGACCATCGCAAAGTAGACATACCCACGGGGGAAGTGTTCGCCGATACCTTCTGCAACCAAGAGCATCCCGATCAACACCAAGAAGGAGAGCGCGAGGGTTTTCATCGTTGGATGCGTGTTGACAAAGTTGGCGATCGCACTTGCGAAGACGAGCATGACCCCGATTGAGATCACGACCGCGGTCGCCATCACCCAGTAGTTGTTGGTCATCCCGACTGCGGTAATCACTGAATCGAGCGAAAAAACCATGTCAATCATCAGGACCTGCGTGAGCACTGCTGCAACAGAGACTGTCGCCTTTTTCATCTTGATGCCGCGTTTGATCTCGGGATCAGGGACTTCGGCAACGCCATGCTCTACATGATCGATGAGGTGATGAATTTCCAGGGTTGCCTTCGCGATCAGGAACAATCCCCCACCAATCAGCAGCAAAGACTTGTAGGTGATGTCTCGTCCCATCACCGTAAACAATGTCTCGGTGAGCTGGATGATGACAAACGCGAGTGCGAGCAGAACCAATCGCATGACCATCGCAAGGAGCAGACCGATATTGCGGATTCTCGCTTGCTTCTCTTTGGGAAGTTTATTCGTCAGGATCGCAATGAATACAACATTGTCGATCCCGAGAACGATCTCAAGGATGGTAATCGTGAGCAGAGCCATCATGCCTGCAGCAGAAAAGAACACCACTTGCTCGGCCGGTGCAGCTGTAACCACATCGGACATCGCAAGGGTGATTGTTGAGAGTGTGGTATTCATGGCGATTTAATCGATTAGAGCGATTTCTTCTTCGGATTGAACTGGCGAAATTTCTGAATGATGATCGTTGTGATCGTCATGGAGCAACTCGCCAGCAGTTGCGGGGACATACTTCGATGCGTTGTATGCGCCGTTGACCATCGGTTGTGCGAACACAAGTAAGAAGAGCACAAAGAAAGCGGATAGCA
The DNA here is from genome assembly GCA_963976235.1 of uncultured bacterium. Taxonomy (GTDB): domain Bacteria; phylum Planctomycetota; class Phycisphaerae; order Phycisphaerales; family UBA1924; genus UBA1924. Next base: position 36,502 of record CAXBJM010000008.1, on the reverse strand, counting down.
CACCAGCAACTTTACGAGTTGTAAACGGGCTTGGATAGACCGGTGAGCTGACCTTGCCTGCATCATCAATATACGCTGCAGCGACCAAGCGGAGGTAGTAACACGCCGCGATCGCGGAGTTGATACCGAGGATCACGATCAATGCGTATTGACCCGCAGCGATGCCCGATGTGAACAATCCGACCTTGCCCAGGAATCCAAGCAATGGCGGGAATCCAAGCATCGATAGTGTACAAATCACAAGAGTCCATCCAAGGACTGGATGAGATTTACAGATTCCGCGGATGTCATCCATGTCGTCTGCTTCATCGCCGTTGCGATGCTCGAGTGATGCGAGGACCGCGAACACTCCAACGGTCATAATGCCGTAGGTGAGCAAGTAGAACAGAACTGCAGCGAGCCCGTTCTGATAGAAAGGACCATCAACCATGCCTGGTCCTGCGATCAACCCGACAAGCATGTACCCCGAGTGGGCAATTGATGAGTAAGCAAGGATTCGTTTGACGGATGTTTGCAACAATGCGAGGATGTTGCCCACCGTCATCGTGAGGGCAGCCATAATCCAGAGGGTTGCTTCGATCTGGACAGGGAGGTGTCCATCTGCAGACCATCCGACGGTGCCGATGATGAAGATGAGCGCAAGGAAACCCGCGGTCTTTGGAACAAATGCGAGCATCGCGGCAACAGGTGACGCGGCGCCTTGGTACACATCGGGCGTGTAGAAATGCATCGGGACCGCTGCGATTTTGAATGCAATACCAATGATGGCGATCAGCAAACCGAGCATCCCGATTGATGAAATGCCGCCGTGAGCGGATTGTGTTGCAAAGACCGTTGCGATTTCGCTCAGGTTTGTGGTGCCCGTCGCGCCGTAGATGAGTGCGAATCCGTACAAGAAGATCGCAGCGCCCAGAGCGCCAAGGAAGAAGTACTTGACTGCAGCTTCGAGTGATTTTTTGGGTTCGGTCGAAATCGCGACCATGATGTAGGTCGGCAGTGATGTCAGTTCGAGCGACAAGAAGAGCCAGATCAGGTCATCTGCAGATGCGGTGAGCATCAACCCGGTGAGCGAGAACATAAAGAAGGCATAGAACTCGCCTCGGTTTGATCGGATCGAGGAGAACGGTTTGCCTGCATCAACTTCTGCTTCGAGTTGACGATCAACTGTTCCTGCGAGCAAGAGCAAAATCAGCATGCCCACCGATGCGATGAGCATCTTGGCGTAAGGCACGATCTGCGGGAACATCCCATCAGTACCGGGTGAACTCATCGCGGCACCGAATGCAGCGAAGAGTGCAACTGCACAGATCCAGGGAGTGAATGCACGGATGGCGCGGGAAGGCCATTGCCCGGTGAGCATGACCAAGCAGGTGGCGATGAAGAGGAAGATTTCGGGCCAAAGAATGGCGAGCTTCTCAGTCATGCGATGCTCCTTCGTGTCCGTCGTTGGAGTGGAGATCTGTTGTATGTTCGATGCGCGGCGCGCTTGATTCCAAGCCATTCGCCTGTTCGACAATCCTGACGGTGTTGTTCACTTGGCTGCTCACGGTGTCGAGCAATGTAGTTGGTTGGAGACCAAAGTAGATACACCCGATCGCCAAAGGCACGAGGGTCATGATTTCGCGCCCATTCAGATCAGTCGGGAGTTCATCGTGTGCGTGATGATCTTCAGGTTCCTTGAGTGGACCGAAACAGATCTTGCCAACCATGAACAACAGGTACATCGCAGCGATGACCATCCCGGTGCCCGCGAAGAACGCGAACCAAGGACCGAGTGATGAACCCCATGCACCGGGTTCACCCGCTACAGACCATGCGGCATTAGATTGGAAAGCGGAGATGAGACACAAGACTTCTGAAGGGAACCCGTTGAGACCCGGAAGTCCGACGGAGGCCATCGCGAAGAAGACCATGAAGGTCGCCCAGATTGGCATCTTGGATGCGAGTCCACCAACGACATTCATATCGCGGGTGTGGTAACGCTCGTACATGAACCCGATCATGAGGAACAGTCCACCGGTCGATAGACCATGACTGAGCATATAAAGGATCGAGCCGCTAAAACCGGTGACATTGAGCGCTGCGAGTCCCAGGACACAGAAACCCAAGTGAGACACCGATGAGTACGCGACGAGTTTCTTGATATCGGTTTGTACCCAGCAGATCAGACCCGCGTAGATAATCCCGATGATCGAGAGCACCGCGATTTCAGGTGCGAACTCAAAGAATGCGGTAGGTGCGAATGGGATTGCAAAGCGGTAGATGCCGTAGGTACCGAGTTTGAGGAGGACACCCGCGAGGATGACCGAACCCGCAGTCGGCGCTTCGGTATGCGCCAGTGGCAACCAAGTATGGAACGGGAACAACGGCACCTTGACCGCGAACCCTGCGAGCATTGCTGCGAGGACCCATGCCTGTTCGCCGAGCGTCATGTTTGCAGCGTACTGCGTGAGCGTCGCGATGTCGAGCGTCCAGTGTCCGAGTTGATCGGGTTGGGCGACGAACCAGACAATATAGACCATGCCTGCAAGCGTCATCATCGACCCAGTAAAGGTATAGAGGAAGAACTTGATTGATGCCGCGACTCGGTTCGTTGAACCGAACTTGCGGATCAACACAAACATCGGAAGGAGTGTGAACTCAAAGCAGATGTAAAACAAGAGCAGGTCTTGTGCTGCGAACACGCCGACCATTGCCGCTTGAAGCACCATGAGCCACGCGTAGTACATGCGTTTGTCTTTGGTGATCGCGGTCTTGGATGCGAGCACCACGATTGGTCCGAGCAATACCGAGAGCAAGATCAACAAGAGCGAGACGGAGTCCATCCCGATCGAGAAGTTGAGTCCGAGGGATTCGACCCATGAGATCGAGTACGCGAACTGTGCGGATTCACCTTTCGAGAAATCGAATCCATCGAGCAACTTCAACGCAGGGAGCAACATCGCAATGCTGGTTGCCAGCGCTGTACCATATCCGGTCTTTGGATTCTTTGACAGTGCAATGCGCATCGCTGCAATCAGCGGCACAACCATCAACACGATGAGCATTAGTGTATCTGAACTCATGCTGCACCTCCTGATCGCATAACGACCACAATCACGACGAAGAGCAAGATCACCAATCCGCCCGCCATGCTCACGGCGTAGCCTTGCAGCACACCGGATTGACTCGGACGAATAATCCATGCAAATACACGGGGCAAGAACCCGAAGAGATTCACAATGCCATCGAGTAATAACTTATCTATCCAATGGAAGATATGTGAAATCACGCGCAATGGTTTCACGAAGATCATCGCGTAGATCTCGTCAACAAACCACTTGTTCTCTGCAAGGCGTGGGATTGGTCCCATGCGTTTGGCGACCCCATCCATGCGGCATTTGTCTGCTTCGGTTCTTCCACCGATGAACAATCCTTGCCAACCTTTGGGACCATGGAAGTATGCTGCGGCCAATACCCCGAAGATTGCACCAAAGCCAGAGATCAAGATCAACGCGGTGTGCGCATCCATCCCAAAGACAGTGCTTGGTGCGAGGGTACCGACAGGACCCGCAACTGCATGAGCGGTTGTGTGTTCGACATGCGCGTGATGCGCTTCTTCTGCATATGGGGAATGGAAACTCGCGGTTGATTCTGCAACCATTGATCCAACCCAACCATGATGCTCCGCTTTATCGATGTAAGCCAATGAGATGGCAAGCATTGAACATGCTGCGAGGATAATCAGAACGGTGTTGACCGCCCAACCCGGTGCGTGTGGGTGGAAGTGGTCGCTGTGATGATCGCCATGCTGACCCGCGTCGTGATGATGATCTTCACTATGCGAATGATCATCATCATGGTCACTATGCTCATCGCCTGGTTCTGCATGTTGAGGACCAAGAAAGACTCGGAAGTACACACGGAAGGTGTAGTACGCCGTGAGAATTGCGGTGACGACCAATATCCATCCAATGACCCGGTATCCCGGTGTGATGAATGCTTCTGCCAGGATCATATCTTTAGAGTAGAAACCACTGGTGATGTAGGGAAGACCCGCGAGGTTCATACACCCGACGAGCATCGTCACACCAACGATCCCCCACCCCTTCATCCATGAAACCCCTGAGAGTTTCCGCAGATCGAGTTGACCTGCAAAGCCGTGCATCACTGCACCACACGCAAGGAACAACAATGCCTTGAAGAACGCATGGGTCAACACATGGAACGCCGCGCCAGTGGTGCTCAGCACACCCAGTGCTGCGAACATGTACCCGAGTTGGGACACGGTTGAATACGCCATAATGCGTTTGATATCGAACTGCGCCATACCAATCGTCGCTGCGAGCAACGCGGTGATTGTGCCAATCCAGGCAACAATCGGGAGTGCATGTTCGGAGACCAAGAAGATCGGATAGAACCGAGCGATGAGGTATACACCCGCTGTGACCATCGTCGCAGCATGGATCAACGCGGAAACCGGGGTCGGACCTTCCATCGCATCTGGGAGCCAGACATACAACGGGAACTGAGCGGATTTACCGAACGCGCCGACCATCAGGAACAATGCGATCCACTGCGCCTCTGCGGGGATGTGAGAGAAGTCGCCGATTGCTGCTGCATTAATATAGCTGTGGAGTGTTTCGTTCTGGAACAACGCCGCGTATTCAACGGTGCCGAAGTGGACGAAAGTCAGATAGACACCGAGCGCCAAACCAAGGTCACCGATCCGGTTGACAATAAATGCTTTCTTCGCAGCTGCCACCGCGGATGGTTTTTTGTAAAAATACCCGATCAAGAGGTATGAACACAAGCCCACCCCTTCCCAACCAAGGTAGAGCATGAGCAGGTTGTCGCCCATAACCAAGCAAGACATCGAGAACACGAAGAGCCCGAACGCTGCATAGAACCGGCAATACCCGGTACCGATATCGTGCGACATGTATTCCGACGCGTACAACGCAATCAGGGTTGCCAGTCCGGTGACGAACAACATCCAGAGGATGGTGAGTTTGTCGACATAGAAGGAGAAGTTGGCGACGAATGATTTTTCGCCATAGTGCAAGTTCAACCAGTCGAACGCATGCACCGTGTAGGGCGTGCCTTCATACTGCAAGAACATCGTGAGTGTGGTCACAAACGCAACCGCGAGCAGCGCAATCGTGGTCCACGCGGGGAGCTTGGACTTGTTGCCGATCGCGGCATAAATCGCATTGAGCACGAACCCAACCAATGGCAAGAACACGATGAGCAAGACCCACTTTGGTCCGGTGCCGATATGAGAAACCATCTCAACGAGATGATCCGCGGCGCCCCCGTGCCCGCCTGATGAATCAGAGAGCGTCGCAGGGGATGCGATCGTATTGGTAAATGAGGTAAAACCTGACAAGAGGGAGGAGGTCATCATCCGTTGAGTTCCTTCCAGGCCGAGGCACTGAGTGATTCGCGATGACGGAAGAGCAGAACAACAAGTGCCAACGCCATTGCTGCTTCCGCAGCGGCAACACAAAGCACAAAGATGACAAAGGTTTGTCCATCAGCCCCAAGGTGATGACGACCAAACGCGATCAATGCGAGACCCGCGGCTTGGAACATCAGTTCGGTGCACAAGAACATGATGATCATATTCTTGCGAGTCAAGAACCCGACGAGCCCGATCGCAAACATTGCCGCGGAAACGAATAGGTAGGGTGCCAATACCGAGTTGCTCATCTCAGAGGGATACGCAAGCTGCGCGATCCCCGATTGAACAAGTTGTAATGATTCAAAGGCGTGCATCATGCGTGCCCTCCTGATGGATGCCCATCATGTTCAGTTGTGCCATCGAGCATGGTGCCGAGCTTACGTGCCTGCGCTGCTTTGAGCGCCTCTTCGAGTTCCGTATGCTTGCGAGCGAGGACCGTGGCGCCAAGCATTGCCATCAGCAAGATAATCCCCGCGACTTCGATCATCATTGGATGATCGTTGAGCAGGTTGAACCCCAAGCGATCGAGGTTATCTGCCTTTAAGGAGTCTGGCCAATCCTCGCTGGTCAGTATGCGTGTCGAGATTGCTGATTCGTGTCCGTGTGCGTCGTTGCCGAGGAGTTCGATCACGATGGTGCGTGCGTCAGGATCGATCATGGCCATGCCTGTGTCATGGTCGCGCGCGACGCGCCAGCCGTCATCAAGCAATCCTGCGCGATCGAGGATCTTGTCGACCTTCCTTGGCAGTTGTGCGAGCACGGCGTTTTCTGCCTGCGCCTGGGTCATGGTTGGTGCTGGGAGTTGACCGATCCCCCCGAACATCGCTGCGGTGATCAGACCGACCATCACGAATCCAATCGCACATGCCAAGATCGGTTCGCGTGCAACCGCATCCACATCTTCAAGATCTTCATCGTCGTCGCCTGTGGGCGCTTGTGTTGCGAGCATGATTACAAACAAGTAGGTAATCAGGATCGCGCCGGCATAAATAATAATCAACGCGAAGGCCATGAACTCGGCGCTGAGCAAGATATACATCCCGCATGAACCGATGATGGTCATGATGAAGTACAACGCGGAGTACACCGGGCGCTTATGAGTAATCATGCGAACCGATGCGCCGATGCTTACCAATGCGAATGGGTAGAAGAAGTAGTTGGGCATCGGGTTGCCCTCGCTTGTTGCTTTCATGCCGAGCAATAACGCAGCAAGACCAAACGCAGCAGTCACCACAACCGCACCGAGGTATTGAAACGCTTTGTCTTTGGTTTGCGTAAAGCCTCGCCTTGGGAGCGCGAGCGCGATGCCCCCTGCTCCTAACGCACAAACAAGGTACAACGCAATCGGAGAGATGATCTGATCCACCGTGTCTCTTTCGTATGCCCCGTAAAGGGAGAGTTGCATGCCCGCAGGATGATCCCTGAAGGATTCGCCGGTTGGCGCTTTGAACGACCGATGCTCAATCGAAAATCTACATCGTTGCATGTTGCATGAAAGCATTTGCAGACAACTTATAGACAACCCGAGTGAACACTCGTCAAGACATGCACACGCACCCCTCATCGAGACATCAAGGATAGTGCCCTGAGTCGAATCCTTCAACTCTCAACCCCATTTCAAACGCATACAACGCGATTCATGATGCACAAAGATGCGCAGGGTCCGGGGAATCATCCGGAATCAAAATATTGCCCTCCGACCCGACACACAACATGGCAACATCAGCATTTGCTCACTATGATCGTCGCTATGCCACCACAGACCGCCATGATCCAGACACAACAATCTTCCAAAGTCCATATCCCCAACCTGCTCACGATGGGCCGGGTTGTGCTTGCGTGGGTCTTTGTGATCTTGCTTTCGTATGTTTCACCTAGAACACTGAGCACGGAACCTGCTGCTATTGATCGACTTGGAGAAGTTTCTCAGCCGGGCACCGGGCTTTTGATCGCCGCGACCATCGTATTTGTGATTGCTGCGATCACCGATGCGCTCGACGGGCACCTTGCCCGTAAGTGGAAAGTTGAATCCAAGTTCGGTCGCATCATGGACCCGATGGCGGACAAGCTCTTGATCCTCGGCGGTTTCGTCATGCTCGCAACGCCCGCGTTCCGCGCATCAATCATGCCCAGCGATACAACCTTGCAAATTTCTGGTGTTGCTGGATGGATGGTGGTTGCGATGCTCCTCCGGGAACTCCTGGTGACCTCCATCCGCGGGGTATACGAAGCAGAAGGGGTCGATTTCTCCGCAGGCACCCTGGGCAAAGCAAAGATGATCCTGCAATCGATCACCATCCCACTCATCCTGCTGATCGTCGCGTTCGGATCCCCAATCCCGGACTCAACCGGCAGATTGGTCATCATCATCCTGGTCTGGGCAACCGTGATCACCACCGTGATTTCAGGTCTGCCGTACATCGGACAAGCAATGAAGCACACAATGGATCAACAAGCACGCATGCTTGAGATGATGCGAGGCAAAAAAGCACGCAAATCAACCAAAAAAGCAGCAGGACCAACACCCAAAGCACGCCCCAAGACAAACTCTGGCGGCCAACGCTCGAAAAAACGCTAAATACAAAGCGGACAACCACTTACCTGCAAGGCAAATACCAATATGAACACCATGCCCAAGCGAACCGAGCAACTCCTCACGACACATGGGCTTGGTCACATGAACTTCGCATCGGGCACCTGGGGATCCATGCCTCCGGTTATCATCGCCTTTGGTTTGATCTCCGCGGGGATAGCACCGGGTACGCCGCTGAGTTGGGTGTACTACCTGGTCTTTACCATCATATTCATTGTCTATTGCAGCACTTGCATCTTGAGCGGGCATCTCGCAGAAGCCAAATGGGGCAAAGATCCGTCTGAAGTCGTCGCAGATGAAACCGCAGGTCAAGCAATCACCCTGATGATGATCCCTGCGGGGGTTTGCAACTGTCCGTATTCAACTTTGATGGTGCTCGCGATCGCGTTCTTCTTCTTCCGCGCCTTCGATGTGCTCAAGCCCTGGCCGGCAGGCGCCATGCAAAAAATCGCAGGCGGATGGGGCATTTTGCTCGATGACATCTTCGCCGGGATTATGGCGGGCATCGCACTACTCATCATTGTCAACATCTTGCCATTCTCACCAACGGGATAAACTCTACCCGTGATCGCTGAGCCTCTGACACTCAAATCCCCCACCGGTTCGATCGAACTCGAATCAAACCTTCTCCTTGCGCCCATTGCAGGGTGGTGCGAACTCGCATGGAGAATCACATGCAGAGAACTCGGAGGCGTCGGACTCGCGTGCACCGACTTGCTCAGCCCGCGCGGGTTGATGCTCTCGCAAGAAACTTCGACCAACCTTGCCCACACCAACGACCAAGACGAGCCCATCTGCATGCAACTCTACGGGTCAGATCCAGAAATCCTTGCCCAGGGCGCCATCTGGTGCGCCGATCACGGCGCCAATGTGGTCGATATCAATATGGGATGCCCGGTTGATAAAGTCACCAAAAAGGACGGCGGCTCAAAGCTCATGTGCGATCTTGATCGCACCTTTGATATCTTTGCCAAGGTCCGCGAGGCGCTCCCTGGAAATATCCCATTGACCGCGAAGATGCGCCTGGGATGGGACGAGAGCGCTAAACAAAGCGGCGCTGCAAGCAAACTCGCGATCGGTCTTTGCGATCGTGGCGCAGCAGCAATCACCGTCCACGGAAGAACCACCGAAGAAAAGTTCAAAGGCAGCTGCGATCTCGATGGGATCAAACGCGTGGTCGATGAGCTTGGACATGCACACCCGGATGTGCCTCTGATTGGGAACGGGGACATCAAACACCCAACAGATGTAATCAAGATGATGCACCGCACACGATGCGCCGGAGTGATGATCGGGCGAGGCTCATTCTCCAATCCTTGGATCTTCGGGTACAGCTGGGCATTGCAACAACGGGTGATCGAACACGCTGTTGACCCGAGCGATCCCGATGCAATCGGCGCGATTGATCTGAGCGATCTCTATCCATCGGAAGATGCAAAGCTCGATATGCTTGTTCGATTCTTCGATCGCATGATCGAATACCGCGATGAAGACCATGCCCGGCATGTCTTCCGCCAGAAAGCAAACCTGCTTGGTAAACCGATCAATGACGGACACTGTCGGCCGCTCAAAAATGCGATTCGAGAAGCAAAGACAATCCAAGATGTCTATACAGCGATCGAAGATTGGCGAACTCAGGAAATAAATGAGGATTAAAAAGCCCTATAAACCAATACTCATATTTATGTTTGTTCAACTGTGAATCTCTGGTATACTGCTCAAAGTAATATTCCCAGGAGAAATCACCATGAAATGCCATCAAACATTATCCATTCTGAGCCTACTCGCTGTGAGCAGCTTCGCCATCGCAGAGCCTGACCTGATCTGTTCCCAAATCAACGGCGCAACAAGCTACTTTCCCGTTGATGGAATCGCGGCGTATTCTTTCGGAACAACCATCTGCAACATCGGAGACACCGAAGCTACATGGATCGACGGCACGAATCAGAATCCATTGGTCTCTCAAACGCTCTACCAATTGGCTGACGGCCAACTCCATCAACTCGGGATCGGGTTTGCCCACTACGCGACCCCACCACTCGCAAGCAATGCGTGCGACCTCGGATGCACACCCGCTGGGTTCAATGCACTCGGCGCTGGATGTTCAACAACAAGCGCAAGCCTCATTCATGGTCTACAGGGAACCCTTGTGCCTCGAACCGAAATCAATCCATACACTGGTTTCTATCCATACCCGTTTACCGCGTTTGGACAAGTCGGCGACGCGATCTACAAAAGATTGCAAGTCCCCCTCGCCGATATCAGTGATCCCGATGCGCTGTACTTTGTCGAAACACAACTCATCACCGAAAGCGAAACAACGCCCGAAACACGCGCCAACAATGTGAGCTATCGGCAGGTCACATTCTCACCCGGTACCGCCTCGGCAACACTCGTTGGCCCTACCTATACAGAGCAACCCGCGATCTTCGCATGGCGCGATCACGGACTTGGAATTGGGATGCCTGATCCAGATGTATTGATTTCTGAAGCGACCATCCCCGACGATGGGATTGTTCATGTCGGTTCAAAGGCAACGCTTCTTGGTGACGATGACTGGCGATTCGATTATGTAATCCATAATCAGAACGCTGAGCAGATCATCAACTGGGTTGTTCATACCGTCTCGAGTCCATTCGATGGCAACTTCAATTTTGAGTTTCACAATGCTACATATCATGACGATCTCGACAACTTGATCGAGCAGGTTGAATGGAGCACAGAAACATTTAGCTGCAACTCGGTTGCAATCTGGCAACCTTTGGCTGATTTCAATTTTTCCACAACAAATGCCATTCGATGGGGAACAGCATATTCGTATTCTAATCGCTCAAGCTCAGGCCCCGCCAATGATACAAAATATGGTATGACAATTGCATACACATCACCGATTGGCGACACTGGTGAAATTTATGATATTGATGCATACGCGCCTCAACTCGGCGAATTCTGCCGTTGCGGGCTTGCTGATCTTGCAGAACCATTTGAAACCCTCAACTTCTTCGATGTCTCTGCATTCCTCGGTGCATACGGAGCACAAGACCCCAATGTAGACTTTGCCGAACCTTTCGGCACCTTCAACTTCTTCGATGTGTCCGTTTTCCTCAGTGCCTTTGCAGCAGGCTGCCCATAACCCATTTCTCTCCCTTCAAATGGAACTCACCACCCAAATAATCGTATATGCATATGTAAATTTCTGATATTTTTTCATTCAGAACAACTCTAGGCATAACCATGTTGAGACACCCACAACGAGTATCTGTTCTGAGTTTGCTTGCAATCACAGCGAGCGTTGTATCAGCCCAACCTGACCTGATCTGCTCCCAAATCAATGGATCCACGAACTACGGTGTGGTTGACGGGATCGCAGCGTTTTCATTCGGGACCACCATCTGCAATGTTGGAGATAGTGAAGCAACATGGATCGACGGCACGAATCAGAATCCGCTGGTCTCTCAAACGCTCTACCGATTAGTCGACGGCCAACTCCATCAACTCGGGATCGGGTTTGCCCACTACGCGACCCCACCACTCGCAAGCAATGCGTGCGACCTCGGATGCACACCCGCTGGGTTCAATGCACTCGGCGCTGGATGTTCAACAACAAGCGCAAGCCTCATTCATGGTCTACAGGGAACCCTTGTGCCTCGAACCGAAATCAATCCATACACTGGTTTCTATCCATACCCGTTTACCGCGTTTGGACAAGTCGGCGACGCGATCTACAAAAGATTGCAAGTCCCCCTCGCCGATATCAGTGATCCCGATGCGCTGTACTTTGTCGAAACACAACTCATCACCGAAAGCGAAACAACGCCCGAAACACGCGCCAACAATGTGAGCTATCGGCAGGTCACATTCTCACCCGGTACCGCCTCGGCAACACTCGTTGGCCCTACCTATACAGAACAACCCGCGATCTTCGCGTGGCGCGATCATGGTCTTGGAATTGGGATGCCCGATCCAGATGTGTTGATTTCTGAAGCGACCATCCCTAATGACGGCATTATTCATGTCGGGTCAAAGGTTACACTCCTTGATGATGGGGACTGGCAATATGACTATGTGATTCACAATCAGAACTCATCCCAGGGCATTGGCTCTTTTACACAGTTAATTGATGCTTGGGATCAACCCCGATTTAAAGCTGTGAACTATCACGATGACTTAGACAATCAAATCGATGGCTCTGATTGGATCATAACTGAAATCTCCTGTACAAACGAGCCTTCTTGGCATGCTGAAGGATTTGGAACAGATCCGTTCTCAAACACTATTCGCTGGGGAACTTCTTATGTTTTTTCATTTGCTTATTCTTATGATCCTTACATCAGTAGTAACGCATTATATTTAAGTCTTGAACAACCGACTGAGTATCTGGATCCAATTCAGGCATATACACCTGCCGTAGCTATTGAACCCTGTCTTCCAGAATGCAATCTAGCAGACCTCGCAGAACCATACTACACCCTCAACTTCTTCGATGTCTCTGCATTCCTTGGTGCTTATAGCGCACAGGCATCTGAAGCTGACCTCGCAGCACCATTCGGCACATTCAACTTCTTCGATGTTTCAGCATTCATTATCGCCTTCAATGAAGGCTGCCCATAACCCATTTCTCTCACCAGAAATGGAACCACCGCCCTGAATCATCGTATAGATCAGCATCTCAGCGCGGGATTTGTCGGCGGTCTTGTCGACATTGCGGGCCAATATGGCCAGAAGTGAAACGCAATCCCGCCCATAATAACCGGAGTCCTCGCCAATGAACGCCCATTCCCTCTCTATCGGTCTATCAATCGCCCTCCTCGCAGCCCTCTCGGGTTCGGCGCTGGCAGCGCCTGATTCAATCTTGGCGGATCAGAATATCAATCACCAACAACCCGAACTCGAACTCGTTCATGGGTGCTGGGGCGATGAGCATGGCAATCTCTCCGGCGGACAGTTCTTCCTCCCGATGGATCAAGAAGCACTCGAAATCGTCGAAGCAGTCAAGCAAGCAAACCGGGGATCAATCGACAACCGCGTCGATCTCGTCATCGTGGGAGACGGGTACCAAGCAAACGAGATGGGTCAGTTCCATAATGACGCAGACAGCATCATCGCATCCTTCTTCACCTACGAACCATTCAAAAGTTACGAACCCTACTTCCGGTTCTCGCAGATCGAAGTGATCTCCAACGAATCTGGCGTTGACAACGACACCGCCCAAAATGTCTCGCGCGATACCGCGCTCGACATGAGTTATTGGTGTAACGGCACCGAACGGTTGCTCTGTGTCAATGTTGGCAAAGCGTTCACCGCCGCATCCGCAGCACCGGACATCGATCAGATCATCGCGATCTCAAACTCATCAAAGTATGGTGGTGCTGGATACTCAAGCAACAACCTGGGAACCGCAGCCGGGCAGAACTCAGCAGCGGCAGAAATCGCGATCCATGAGATGGGACACTCACTGGGTGATCTCGCAGATGAATACACCTACGGCGGCCCAACCACCTACACCGGTGGTGAACTCACACCTGTCGATGTTTCAATCTACGATCAGGCAGAACAAATCTCACGAGGAACAAAGTGGTACCGGTGGATGGATGCATCAATGACCGGATTCGATAACCCTGTCCGCACCTATGAAGGCGGGAACTATTCCGTCAACGGCGTCTTCCGTCCGTCCCCAAACTCCATGATGCGATCACTCGGACGCAACTTCAATCTGGTCAGCGCCGAAAAGCTCCTCAAAGAAATCTACCGCGAGGTGAATCCGATCGATGACGGCACACCCAACGGCACTGTCGTCAATCATGATGATTCGCTCTGGGTCACCCCGATGCAGCCTCTGAATCATGATCTGCAGGTGCTCTGGTATCTCGATGATGCACTGATCGTCACCGCAGTCAATCAGCACACACTCAATCTCGACTCACTCATCCCGATGGACGGGCAGTTCCATACCGTCCGCGTCGATGTGGTCGATCCAACCCCATGGGTCATCAACGAAGTCGTACGCAACAACTTCCTCTCTGAGTCAAGAACCTACGGCGTAAACGCCTGTTCACTCACCGCGGACCTGAGCGATGACGGATCACTCAACTTCTTCGATGTGTCCGCGTTCCTCTCTGCGTACAACGCCCAAGACCCCTCAGCAGATTTCACCGGGGATGGTTCATTCAACTTCTTCGATGTGTCCGCATTCCTCGTCGCGTTTAACAGCTCAGAGTGCCAATAAGCTGTTTTTCAGGAATGAGCGTCCCATTTCGTAATATTTCGTGCCCGAATGCGTTTGTCTAAAGACGAATGCCGTTTACAAGGCATTGAATCGGGAAAGATAGCGGTTTTTTTGGAACTTCTTGGCGTGTGCACGGTAATTGATGCACCCTCCATACGGAGTCAAACCCTTCCCTATTCGATCGGTTTGTAATTCGGGTCGCTCAATGACTCTTTCCGTGCTGTGCTCGGTGTGCCACGGATATGATTTCGTTATCGGATATTGAGAATATACAATCAGGATGCTGTGCCGATGTGCACGCGACCAATCGGGAGATACGAGCCAATGAACACGCAACGCAACATCATTTCAATCGCAACCCTTGCACTTCTCACAGGACTCGCAGGAAACGCGAACGCTCAACTCACCGCGCCCGAAACCGCGCCGGCAACCAAGACCGAATCCATGCTCAATGAACATGTAGTCGGTCAAGGCCGATTGACATTCTTGAGCAAGACTCAGTTCACAGGCGAAATCCTCGATACCGAAATCGGAATGCTCTCCTATGTCTTTAAAAACACAGGAACCGGACCACTCACCGTCACCAAAGTGAAACCTGCGTGTGGTTGCACCATCCCTGAGCTTTCAAAGAAAACATATGCCGTCGGCGAATCCGGCACCCTTGATGTCTCCTTTGACCCCAAAGGTAAACGCGGCGCAGTCGCTCGTTCAATCACTGTTTTCACCGATTCAGAACTGACCCCATCAGAATCACTCGTTGTCCGTTCATTGGTCAAACCGGTTGTGATCACCGAACCTGCTGTACTCCCGTTCGATTCGATCCAAAAAGGTGACACCATCACCGATGAGTTCAAAATCTACGGCCGAACCGATGACTTCAAGGTCACCCGCGCAACCGTAGACGATCGCAACACATTTGATATCGAAGTTATTGATGGCGGAACCGAAGAACGCGACGGCGAAAAACTAATGGTTCAGATCATCCGCTTGACCGTCAAAGACACCGCGAAACCAGACAACCATCGTGCAGAAATCACCGTCCGCACCAATGACGAACGCAAACCAATCTTCACCCTCGCAGCAGTCGCTCGCGTATTGGGCGATCTCAAGACAAACCCTGTTCGCATCACTATGGGAAGACTCACAGTTGGTGATACATTCGAACGCGAGTTCCATGTCACCTCAAAGTCAGGCAAACCATTCAACATCAAGAGCGCTAACGCGAACACTGTTGCGGTTGATGCAACCTACACCTTCGAGCCAACCGATCCGCAGAGCAAAACCGAATGGGTTGTTCGTATCGCTGGCACTGTGGTTAATGCTGCTCCACGGTTCAACACCCAGCTCTACCTGACAACCGATGTCGCAGATGAAGAGCAAATCACCGTACAGATGTACGGCCAGCTTCAACGCCAATAAGTCGATCTACAAACAGAAATCGCCCGATCAAGGATCGATAGATCATGAAAGTATTGCATACTACAACTGGAGTCTTGGCGATTGTCGGGCTCGGATATATCGCGGGTGTCGGCCACGCATTAGTGCGTGAAAAACCCGTCATCCTCGGTGTCTCTTCACCTGCATCAACCCCCAAAGATTCATCTGAATCTGTGACCATCAATACGCCAACCGGTATTGATGAACCAGTTGAAATCGAAACACCGATCGGCGAACCAACTCAAGATCCGCCTCAAGATTCTGCTCAAGAATCAGCACATGACAATCAAGATTTCAATGCTCGCCTGGACGCACCGGTCCCCGACGGGATGCTCACACTCCGTCAAGCGCACCAGATGTGGATCGACGGCGCCTACTTTGTCGACTCCCGGCTTCGCGAAGAATACGACGCGGGACACATCTCGCTTGCTGCGTACCTCACTGCAGAGAACATGTTCTCCGATGAGGGTGAAGCAGAGATGCAGACCATCCCCCCGAATGCTGCCGTCGTGATCTACTGCATTGGTGGCGAAGAATGCGACGCATCAAAGAACACCAAAGCACTCCTCGAACAGTTCGGATACACCGATCTCTACATCATGGGTGTTGGGTATGAAGAATGGGCAGCCGCAGGATTACCTACGAGCTTGACCCAAGAAGAAGGTTCGCCATGAGTGCTAAACGATGGGCAGAATCCATCCTCCTCCAAAGCCCGTTTCGTGTTATCCTCGGGGGCGCATTCGCCTACGCAGCATTCATGAAAATTGGCAATGTTCAAGCATTTGCATTCGCGATCAAGGGATTCAAAATTCTTGATCCCGTCAAGCATGAACAACTGATCATCTCCGCGGCATACACCATCCCTTGGGTTGAAATGGTCGCGGGTGTCCTGTTGATTCTTGGACTCCGTACACGCGCTGCAGCTGCTGCTCTAGGATTGATGCTTCTCGTGTTTATCGCAGGACTTTTACATGTAATCTTTGATCCTTCGATCGAAGCTGACTGCTCCTGCTTTGGAGATATGAACATCGTGTGCAGCTCAAAGGTCGGGTGGTGTCAGGTCATCCGCGATCTGGTCATGCTTATCCCCGCGATCTATCTCGTCTGGCGCGGAGGCGGAATTCTCGCGATTGACACCCTGATTGAGCCCAAAGCATCCCCAAAGGGTGCAATTGATGGGTCATATTCGCCCTCAAAGGTCGACGAATCCGATATTCGAGCCTAAATTCACCTTCCAAGAAATCAAATGATCCGTCGCTTATGGATCTGGCGTTGTTCGCTGATCGGTAAGCCACGAAGTCCAAGACGGAGATCAATACCATGGGCAGAATGAACTCATCACGCGGCGGCAACAGCAGCGGCGGCGGCGGAGACCGTGATCGCGATCGCGATGACCGTTTCGCAGGCGGACCGGCACCAAAGGCAACCAAAGAATCAGGCAAGGGCATCGAATACTGTGATTACAAGGACTTTGAAACCCTTCGTCGCATGATGACTCCCAACGGCAAAATCTACGGCCGTAAGCGTCTGGGCACCAACGCTCGCCAACAACGCATGGTTGCAAGAGCAATCAAGCGTGCACGGTTCATGGGACTCCTCCCATTCACCAGCGCGACACTCTGATAGACTCAGATACATACAAACGAAACGACAGGCTTGGATACATTCCGAGCCTGTTTTTTTATGCGTACATTCCTATCATTTGGTATGACAGTCTACGAACGCGATTACCGATCAGTTGCAATGGCACTCAACGAAGTCTCAGGCAACAGACACCGACGCATGAACGAAGTCTGCGATGTGCTTTGGCGTTTCTTCAAAGACGAGGGGGTGTCATGGGTTGGGTTCTACGAGAAAGACCCCGAGAACGATCAAATGACCCTCGGACCATCTCGCGATAAACCCGCATGTTCACCCATCGAACTCCACGGCGCCTGCGGCATGTCATATACCAAAGCTCGTCCGATTATCGTAAAGGATGTCCACAACCTCGGGGAGCACTACATCGCGTGCGATCCGAAAGATCGATCCGAGATAATCATCCCCTTGTTCAACAACGACGGCACCTGTTTCGGTGTGCTCGATGTTGATTCATTCGATCGCAACGCGTTCGATGAACATGATCTGATCGAACTCCGCAAACTCATGGAATCAACCGCGATCAGTTGGCCATCCCCGCATATCCCCGCGTTGATCTATTAAATCGGATCTATTCAATCTAATCTTTTAAAACGGCACAGGCGCCTTAAAGGTCATCTGCTTGCCGGTCACTGGATGAAAGATCGTCAACATCGATGCATGAAGCATCAATCGCGTCGTCGCGTTGGGTGAGTACATCTCATCACCAACAATCGGTGCGCCCAATCCCGTCGTTTCATCGGGATCATTCATTCCCATCTGATCCTCCCCCACGGTTGTGACATGCGGGTGCGCTGCATGCACACGCAGCTGATGCGTTCTGCCAGTATGTGGTTCAAACTCGACCCGAGTGACAGCTCGACCTTCAAACTCTTCACGCGCAAGCACCTTATAGTGCGTCACAGATGGTTTGCCTTGGACATAATCCACAAGCATCAACGGGCGAACATCCATGTCCTTGCGCAACGGACAGTTGATCGTCCCTTCATCCTGCTCAAGATGCCCCTCAAGCAGCGCGATATAGCGTTTGTTTGTTTTGCGCTGCTCGAACTGCCGCGATAGATTCCGGTGGGTATTAGCATCAAGCGTCAACACCATCACCCCCGAAGTCGACATATCCAAACGATGACAGGTAATCGGTCCCGTTGCAAGCGGGAACAGATCCTCGATGCGTGATCGCAGACAGTCCTTCTTCTCCGGCGCAATCCCAGGAACTGTCAATAACCCGGATTCCTTGTCCACAATGACGAAGTGTTCATCCTCGTGCAGGATCGTCGGGATGCCCTTTGGGGGGGAATACGCCATATCAGGCAAAGGGCCTTGATTCACACGACGGATATTGCCAGATTCGGGTTGTTGAGACCTAGTATCATTCATAACAAACGGAGTGTATCCGTCAAAGGAGAATGTCGATGAGATCTGCAGCAATTGTGTCCATGATGTGTGTTACTGGTTTGGCTTTAGGACTCGCAAATAGTCTGAGCTATGCAAGTGATATTGACACAAATCCGAATCCAAACACCGAATGGGACAATCAATGGCCGGCAAGCGAATCCGACTATTTCAGTGATTACACCCAACTCACCTTCGAATCCAAGTTCATCAAAGCCGGCGAAAGCTACTTCTCACCCAACGGGCGAATGATCATCTTCCAAGCAATCGAACTCCCAGAAGATGGACAAGAAGCAGACCCACACTACTCGATGTATGTCTCGACCGTAAAACGCGATGACAACGGTTTGATCACCGGACTCGGCAAAGCAGGCAGAGTCTCCAAACCAGGTTCGGCAAACACCTGCGGCTGGTTCCACCCGATCGACCCAATGAAGATCCTCTTCGGAACCACAAACACCCCGCCGAGAAGTGAAGATGTTGCCGGTTTCCAACGCGAGGACTCGAAATACTCCTGGCAGTTCCCCATCGAGATGGAAGTCTATTCCGGTGATCTTCACATGACCTTCGCGCTCTCAGATGAAGCAGAAACCCGCGCCAAAGCGATGGCATTGGAAGATAAAACCAAGACTCCAGAACTCACCGAGAACGACATCGTTTCGGTGCCTGCTGTCAAAAATCTGAAACCAGTATGGGAACGCAACGGATACGATGCTGAAGGTTCATGGTCCCCTGACGGCCGATTCATCCTCTACACCCAGCTCGAACCCGGTGACGATAACGGCGACCTCTGGATCTATGACACCACCAACAGTTCACATACCCCGCTCATCACCGAAGACGGATATGACGGCGGCCCATTCTTCTCACCCGATGGAAAATCCATCTGCTACCGATCTGATCGTCACAACGACAACCTGCTCCAGATCTTCGTCGCAGATCTCGTCTTCGACGAATCCGGTGCCGTGACAGGCGCCAATGAGAAACAAATCACCGAAAACGAGCATGTCAACTGGTGCCCGTTCTTCACACCCGACGGCAAATATCTGCTCTACGCAACAAGCGAGCAAAGCCACGGCAACTACGAGATCTACGCGATCGATGCCACCGGCAACTCACCAATGGATGAAACCCCCCGTATGCGCATCACCAATGCACGCGGATTCGACGGGTTGCCCGCATTCACTGCCGACGGTGAATGGATGATCTGGACCGCACAACGCGGCGAGATCCGCGACGGAGAAGATCGCCCGAGCAGCCAACTCTGGTCCGCGAAGATCGATCTCGACGCGATCGACAAAGCATACCAAGCAGAACGCGCCGCGATGATTGCTAAGAAAGCTTCACAGAGCGCCAAGGATGACATGGAAGATTTTGAGAACTACACCCCCGCGGATTAATCTGCTCACACCAAGAGGAATCTGATCAAGCCATGATCGAACCTGATGATTACGGATTCACCGATGTGCAAACATTCGCACACATCGGGGATCCTACGCCATCACCCGATCACGGCGTGTTCTGGAAACGCTGGTTCTCAAGACTCGTCGAACAATCACCAGTCCTCGAAACACGATCAGTCACAGACGATTCTGATCCAAGCGCCACCCATGAGTTCATCTCAAACAATGATGTCCGCATCGGATGCACGCTCGTCCTCCCTGCGAACAACCAACCCGTTCGCGCCTCACTTGTCACAGTGCATGGGTATGCTGATCCAGGCCCTCTCAAGGACGCAAGCAAACGATGGCAACCAGTCGCAGACACCGGAGTCGCGGTGCTCATTGTCCGCCTTCGTGGATATCCCGGTTCCCAAATCGGGATCGGTGACCAAACTACCCTCGATCAACTGGGCGCAGGATGGGTCGCCCGTGGGTTTGCCGGCAAGAATCCAGAAGACTGGATCGTTCCCAACGCAATCGCAGATGTCTGCAATGCATGCAGAGTCATGCGCAACGCATTGCTCAAACGAGATGCACAGACTCCCATCCATGTCGATGAACACATCGATCATCCCGGGATCTACCTCCACGGCAAATCCCTCGGCGGAGGAATCGCAACAATCGCTGCTGCACAACTCATTGGCAAACTCACCGGTGAATCAATCATCGATCGGCTCGCAATCGCACTCCCTTCGCTTGGCGCATGGAACTGGCGACTCGCACATCAACATTCAGGAACAACCGAGCACATCGGAAAAGTGCTCACCCATCACCAAGATCGTTGCGAAGAACTCATCAACAGACTCCGTCTCTGTGATGCCGTCGTCCATGGCAAAAAAGTCCGCGTACCAACCCTCGGGATGCTCGCACACAAAGACGATGTCTCTCCAGCGCCCAGCGCCTCAGCAGTCTTCAACTCAATCGACGCAGACCCCGGACGCAAATGGCGCTACACCGTCCCCTATGGTCACTTCGAGGGAGGGATCGCAAACGCACGCAGACACGCGCTCTTCGAGCGGACCATGCATGACTTCTTCAACCCTGCACAATCCCCGATCGAATCCATGACCCCATGGGAACCGATGCTCCACGACGGCACGAAAGAACCAACACCATGACCACCATGACACGAACAATCGAAACACTCATGACCGGATTGATCGACTACGCAGGGCTCTTCCCCCCGAGCAAACTCGATATGGGCACCGCCGTCGAGAACTACGCACGCTATCTCCGCAGCGAACACGAACGCTTCCTCTCTCGATTCATCTGCACAGTCCCACGACTCGAAGAACTCTCCAAGCACGCTGCGATGGTCATGCCAGGCACCCACGCAACGAGCGGCTACCGCGAGAACGCGGACATGCAAGACCCCTGGCAAATTTCTGCAATCATCATCGGCAATCTCGAAGAGAATCTCGAATCAATCTATGCTTTCAACGAGCACCACGATCACGAAGAAAACGGTTTGGCGATGGTCGATGTGATCGAGATGAAAATCGCAACCCCAGAAGATGTCGATGTCGCAATGGATATCCTCCCCGCGATGATCGCCCCCGCGTTCGAGATCCCATCATCAGCAATCTTCGATGGTGACCCACGCGGATTCATCGCAGCGCTCGCAGGAAACCAAGCAATCGCCAAAATCCGTTGCGGCGGGGTAACCCCCGACCTATTCCCCTCAAGCGCCGATATCGCTCGATTCATGCACGCATGCAACGCGGCGGATGTTCCATTCAAAGCAACCGCAGGACTCCATCACCCGATCCGCGCCCAGCACAAACTCACCTACGAACCCGATGCGCCAACCGGGATGATGCACGGATTCATCAATGTTTTCCTCGCGGGGGCATTCGTTCGATCAATCAAAGGCATCGACATCGAAACACTCACCGATGTGTTGAACGAAACCGATGCATCTGCATTTAAGTTCGAAGAGGAAAGCGTGTCCTGGCGCGATCTGCACTTGCCCGTCGCAAAGCTCGCACAAGTCCGCGAACACTTCGCGACAAGCTACGGCAGCTGCTCATTCGATGAACCCCGCCAAGATCTTAAAGCGCTCGGACTGCTTTGAACTATCTGTGAAATGGCAAACTGCCAGAATCCATACATCCATTTAATCAGGCTGACGGAAGATCCCCACCACCGCGGTGTGCCCGTGCTGGAACACCTTGGTATCGATCGGTCCAATCTCTCCCGCAGCAAAGAACCCCGCGACCGGGATCCCTGCTTGTGGATCGAGTTCGGTTCCAGACTTCGCCTTGGTTGCACCGTCTTGCACTTCGTTGAATGCATGTGTAATAGTGGGCGCGTCGTGGGGTTTGCCTCCGAAGAACTCTTTGCCACGACCGGTGCATGAGATCAACATCGCGCCCGCGGGTTTGGAGTACAAACGCTGGCCATCAAGCAAGAGCGAAAGATCCTCCTTCGCGGTCTGCGCATCATGAAGATGGAGCTGCACAGTCTGCCCTGCCTGCACGATATCCGCGACCGCAACCGCGCCCGAGTCTTCGTCGCCGCCCATGATGTTGCGGATCAAGAAATCGCCTCGCCCAAAGTATGACTTGGTTTCATCGATCACCCGTCCGAGCATCAATCCATTCCCGAGCAGTTGCTTGTCTTCCTGATTGAGTTCATACACCGTTTCGCGGATCGCATCGACCCCTCGTACCCCACCGAGTTCAAGGATCAGGTTCCCCCTCGCTCTTGTGATGACCATCGGTTTACCGATCGGTCGGCACCCCTGCGAAACAAGCGTATCGACCTGGATCGGTCCTGAGAGCGTAACGCCCATAGCACCATCATTGCGGATCTCGCCGTCAAGCAAGAGGGTATTGGTGTTTGGTTTCGATCCTGCCGACGCCATCCCGCCGATGATGGTCCCGATGGGATCGCTCCGCCCGGTCTTTGACACAACCTGCACCCGCGATGCAGAAAGCGCCGGGATCAAATTCACCAAAGGCACCGAGAAAGGATCCGCAAAGAACAACGCAGCGCGCATCTCATCGCTCGCATTGATTCGTTCAGAGAGCACCGCAGCACGCGTCTCAATAGATTCTCTCGGAGACAAATGATCAATCCAAAACGGACTGATTTCCACCCCCGGGAACCGACACGCCATCACCGATATCCCGGGTCCATCAGAGAGTTCTGTTGGTCCAGAGATCACCGTCGACGCCGTCACCCCGATCATGTGCATCGAGCTTAGACGATCACGCAAAGTGTCCGCAACCATCCCCATCTTTCGCGCATGATGTATCGTCGCAAAGATCATCAACAGATCAGGAGGACCCGATATCTGACTCGCAATCCGGTCCGCGAGTTGCATCCCTGCATCGATTGGGTCTTCAAGTGTCGAGAGCGCACTCGCCATCACGATCACACCGTCGCCATGATCTCCATGACCGCTTTGCCCGATCGGGTTCTCAAAGTTTGGTGGGGTGTCATGGGTCATATAAACATGTGCTAAAAAAAGGTGCAGCGAAGAAAAATTATTCAGGCATCAACTCGATACGATCCGGACTCACAACCCTCAAGTTGAGCGACTCATCCTGATGGGTCGATCCAACCACCCCAACAACACGCCCAAGCATGTGCCGGAAGTCCTGACCTTCACGAGGGGACACATACCCGATTGTGCGTTCGCGGCCGGTCTTCGGGTCCATCGATTGGATCCGGTAAAGCAGCGCCAGACGCTCGCCGGTGTACACACTGCTGGTGACCATTCGTCCAACAATCGCGTACGCCCGTCCGGATTGCCAATCCTTGATTTGTTGCGAAAGTACATCCGTCCGTGCGTCGTATGCTGCCAGCGCAGACGCAATCGCCTGACGCTGATCCCTTGATTCGATCCGGATATTGATCCACTCAATCCGCTGATCGAGCGCCTTGGCCAATGATGTTCCCGGCTCCGCATGTTCGCGTGTACGCGAGAACTCCGCGAGCAACTCGGAAAGCGCTTCGTCGAGTTCAACCCGTGGCAGGTTGCGAGCATGAGCAAACGCCGCTTCCAAATCTTCGAGTTGAGCAGTTGAAATCCGTCCGTTTGTCGCGATCTGTTGTGTCGAATCCTGCTCGGTTGCCTGTTGCGATTCTTCATCCGCTTCAACCGGCGCCGCATTCGAAATCTCGACGGGTTCATCATGAACTTGTGTATCCATCGGCTCCATCAATGATGAATCAACTTCTGAATCCACCTGTGATTCAGATTCATCAACTGCCGAATCTGAAACATCCGTCTCAGATTCAGGCGAAAGGGTTGGTGATGGATCAACCGCAGGTGTAGGAATCGGGGTGGTGTTGCCGCTGTTGGTGAACGCACGCACCTCTGCATCCGTTGCGTCCCGAAGTGCATCAGTGCGGATGTACGCGATCGGGAGTTCCCCCTCAGGACCCTTAGGTGCAACAACACGATAACCGAGCACATCTCCAGAATCGCTCTTCATCACTTCGATCACATCAAGCGATGTCCCGCTTGTCAAAGGCACCGCGTACATGCCTTTCCATGAACCCGACATCCCGAGCAGATGCGATGGTGCTCTAAGCTTTGAATCCACCATCAGCGTGACGGTTTTGCCATCGAGTGCCGCGTCAACTTCGTTCGCAGGAACAAATGCCCCGATTGATTCAGGCATCAAGATCATGGTGTAACTCTCAGAGACACCCGCTGCTTGTACACGGGTGTTCGCTTTGAGCTCACCAATCGCGTAGAAGACATCCTGGTCGCCACAACGCAAGGACACCGAGTTGGGAACAACAACCATCAGGTCCATCCCGTCTTGGACCACGGATCGGTATTCCGATGCGATACTCGTCGATGCGTCCGCAGACGCGACATACGCTCCCATGACACCAGAAACACTCAGCACACATCCCAAAGCGGCACGGTTGAAGAAGATTTGGTTGATAGACATCGCAGACTCCTGGGGCTCGTAAGGACTTTCATTCATTCATCAACAATTCACTCTGCTGGGATCAGCTTATGAGTCGATTGCGATGACTCAACATTGTATCCAACCTACCATCCGCTATGGAATCATCCTCGCTTATTCGTTGTATCTTCTCGGCTTCAATACCTGTCATGTCCACATGCGCAATCATTGCAGCAAGCGGTTGTTCGTCCCCTATCCAGCGCCAGAGCGACAAAGCACTCCAACAAGCAATGCTCCGAGCAATTGAACTCGAAGTTGAGGACGCCAAACAGAACCCCGCCCCCCCGTCAATGGACACCCAACTCGACCTGAGCAAACTCGAAATTCGTGACGATCACCTCATCGAGATCGAAAACAACTACTCCCCAGATGGATACCTCGCTCAACTTCGTGCACAATCCCCTGATTCAACCGACCCGATTTCTACCCTCGTCGGCGACAACCTCATGGGACAACCCACCAAGCTCGCAGGAATCACCCTCGAACAATCCATCCAGACCGCCGTCGCCAACAACCTGAGCATCGAGATAGCAAGTTTCGCGCCCGCGATCTCTCAGAGTGCCCTCACCCAGGCGCAAGCACAGTTCGACTGGCTCTTCTTTGCATCAGCGCAATACCAAGACTCAAGCATCCCCCAAGCAGGTCAAGGCTTCGGCGGCTCAACCCAAGCAGTCCTCAACGAATCACAAACCGCAGACGCCTCAGTAGGGGTTTCAAGACTCACCGAATCTGGTGGCACCATCTCCCTCTCCAACGACATCAACTACACCAATGTCGATAGCTCATTCTTTGGAACCGCACCCGTCCCAAACCCTGCAAACACATCAAACATCGCGCTGGGCATTACCCAACCCATCCTCCGCGGGTTCGGACGCGACGCAAACCTCGCACAGATCCATCTCGCACGCAACGCGGAACGATCGAGCGTTGCATCGCTGAAATCGACACTCATCGACACCGCGAGCGATACCGAGAAAGCATACTGGACACTCGTACTCCGTTACAAAGAGCTTGTGATCCGCTCAAAGCTCCTCGAACGCGGGATCAAAGTCCGTGACGATATCAAAGCTCGTCGTATCCAAGACGCACGCCAGGCGCAGGTCGCCGACGCGGTTGCCCGCGTCGAACGCAGACGCTCGGATCTGCTCATCGCCAGAACAAACCTCCGCAACGCGAGCGATCGCTTAAAACAACTCATGAACGATCCTGCGATCCCAGTCGGATCCGAAACCTTGATCGTGCCAAGCGATGACACCATCGCAGAACCAATCACTTACTCACTGCTCGATGCGATCACCTCTGGAGTGAAGTTCCGCCCAGAGATGGAACAAGCGCTCCTCAATATCGATGACGCGACTATCCGCCAACAGCTCGCAAAGAACCAGCGCCTACCCAAGCTCGATCTGATCGCCCAAGCTCGACTCCTCGGTTTTGGCGATTCCTTTGGAGACGCGTACAACGATGATGACGCAGGACGCTTTGTAGATGATTGGCTCGTTGGAATCTCATTCGAACAACCCATCGGCAACCGGGCAGGCGAAGCCCAATACCGTTCAGCACGCCTCGCTCGGATGCAATCAGTCGTTCAATACCGACAAACAGCCCAATCCATCGTGCTCGATATCAAAATCGCACTCAACGCGCTGGCAACCAACCACGAGCTGATCGCACAGACCACCCTCTCACGGGTTGCCCAGTCCGAAGCGCTCCGCTCGCTCGCTGTTGAAAAGGAACTCACCAACGCAGGGTATTCCGTCGAGCGCTTGAACCTTGAACTCAACCAACAAGAATCGCTCGCAATCGCTGAGATCACCGAAGCAGCATCCCTCGTCAACTACAACACCGCGTTGATCGATCTGCACAAAGCAATGGGCACCACCCTCGAACGATCACGGATCGACTTCATCGTCCCCGACGCGAACCAACTCGCACCCAATGAAGCAGCAACCGATTACAAAGTCGATCCAAAACCAGAAGAAGAGCAATCAACCCCGGATCAAACCGATGGCTGAAATCCTCTCCGGACCTGAAGCAATCGCAGCAGCCGTCCAAAGACTCTCCCAAGGACTACTCGTCGCGTTTCCCACCGAAACCGTGTACGGCCTAGGCGCCAACGCGCTCGATACCCAAGCGGTTGAACGCGTCTTCCAACTTAAAGGCAGACCAAGCACCAACCCGCTCATCGTCCATGTTGCAGATGTCGAAATGGCAAAGACCGTCGTTGCGGATTGGCCAACCAGTGCAGATAAAATCGCCAACGCCCATTGGCCCGGCCCCGTCACCATCATCCTCCCCAAAGCAGATTGCGTCCCCGATATCGTCTGCGCACAAGGCAAAACCGTCGCGGTTCGCTGCCCCGGACATCCCATGGCACTCGCCCTGATCGAAGCATTCGGACAACCAATCGTCGGCCCAAGCGCCAACCCCTCAGGACGGATATCCCCCACCATCCCGGAACATGTTGCCGATGGGTTCCCAGATTCAGACCTGCTCATCGTCGACGGCGGACACTGCAGAGCAGGGATCGAATCTACCGTCGTTGATCTCACTTCCGACACTGTCCGTGTTCTTCGCCCCGGAATCATCGGCGCCCATGCAATCTCCCAAACAATTGGACAACCCGTTGAATGCACAACCACCAAATCAACCCAACCAGGCACAGTTGCCCGCTCACCCGGATTGATCGGTGCGCATTATCAACCCAATACACCGACCAAACTCGTTGAATCGTCCGCATTGCCCTCCGCAACGGACTCAATCACGCTCATCGCCTGGTCGATCTCCTCGCATCCCAATGCAGGCAATCTCTTCGAAATTCCGGATCAAATCGATCAATACGCAAGTGCAATCTATCGATTACTCCACGATGCAGACAAGACCAATCCTACCCAAATCTGGGTGGAACAACCGCCTCAAGCAGCTTCCCAAGACGATCGAGCGATCCGATCTGCGATCATCGAGCGTCTGCAACGCGCAACTCATGCTTAAATCCACATAATCAGGTGGAACAATTGCCTATCCCCCCCTCCTGAATTAGACTCCCCCCCATCTTCCACAATGTTGATGGGACTTCCACTCAGACTGTCGGCTTTTCGTGCCGATTATCCAACAACGCTGACCTTCAGCACGCACACGACCCCCCACCCCCGAGGCATCTCATGGCTGACAAACTCAAAATCGCACTCGCACCAGGCGACGGCATCGGACCCGAAATCACCAACGCGGTCATGAGCATCTTCCAAGCTGCCGGTGTGCTTGACCAGATCGAGTTTGAAGAAGTGGAAATGGGCGAACGCGTCTTCGCCACCGGCGAAACCCGCGGACTCAACGACCAAGCAATCGAGACCATCGAATCACTCGGAATTCTCTACAAAGGACCAATGGGCACCCCAATCGGTGGCGGTGGCAAATCAATCAATGTCACCCTCCGGAAAACATTCGGCGCATTCGCAAATCTCCGTCACTTCAGAACACTTCCCGGAGTCGAAACTGTCCACTCCAAAGCAGGCATCCCCATCGACTTCTATGTGGTCCGCGAAAATGTCGAAGACACCTACGGCGGAATCGAGCACCGCCTCACCTCAGACACCTATGTCGCCAAACGACTCATCACCGCGCCGGGTTGCGATCAGATCAACAAGTTTGCACTCGAAACCGCAAAATCCTTCGGCATCAACCACATCACCTGTGGACACAAAGCAAACATTATGAAGATGACCGATGGGACATTCCTCGATCGGTTCCGCACCTTGTCAAAGGACTACCCGCAGATCGAAACCGAAGATTGCATCATCGATGCGCTCTGCATGAATATGGTTCTTCGACCTGACCGGTACAGAATGATTGTGCTCACCAATCTTCAGGGAGACATTGTCTCTGACCTAGCTGCAGGACTGGTAGGCGGACTCGGATTCGCACCATCTGCAAACATCGGCGACCAGATCAGCATCTTCGAAGCAGTTCACGGCACAGCGCCAGACATCGCAGGACAAAACCTCGCCAACCCAACGAGTTTGCTCCTCTCAGGTCTCATCATGCTTCGTCACATCGGTTTGCGCAAAAGCGCTGCGATCATCGAAAACGCATTGCTCTACACCCTCGAATCGGGTGTACACACCGGTGATGTAAAAGGAAGCGGCACGCCCGTAGGCACCCAAGAGTTCGCAAATGCAGTGGCCAACAACCTCGGTAAAACACCAAAAACAACCGAGGGACGCCCTGTTCCTGCAAGCGATGAACTCTGCCATACGCTTCCAGTCCGTCCCAGTGTCAACAAGATGATGACCACCAACGATGGTGTCACAAGCACCGTTTGCGGCTGCGACATCTTCATCGACACCACCGACAATCCTGCAGATGTTGCTACGCAACTCCAAGCACTCTGCGAATCCACCCCGTTTAAACTCAGCGTGATCTCTAACCGAGGCACACAGGTCTGGCCAACCGGATCGCCCTACACAGAGATCGTGAACCAGTGCTGCGTGCGATTCGAACTCGAAAACGGCGCAACCACTGATCAAGGCGCCACGATCGAGTTGCTCGCCAAGATCGCAGCGAAGTTTACCATTACCGAGTTCATCCCAATCAAGATGTTCGACGGCAAACCCGGATTCTCATTGGCGCAGGGTCAGTAAGACACAGACACGCCGATCAACCGATCGGTGAAATGTAGAACTTGCGAGATACACCTTCAACTTCGTGGTGGTAGTAGAACGCCTCGGGCGCTTGATCATTGATCGCTGCGCGGAGTTTGGGGAGTTCTTCGAGCGTGATGATTGTTCGGATCATCGAGAGTTCTTGCTGTTGATAACCCCCGACCCCCGGATGGATGGTGAAGGTCCGGTGGGGGAATACTTCCCGCAAGATGCGAGCGATGTTTTCTGGGTCTTTATGGATCACCGCGAGCATAGTGAGCTTGAACTTATGATAAAGCGTGTTGAGCGTCTCCGTGCTCACAAAGAGGAAGAGCACCGTGTACATCAAGGTGTTGATGACGAGCGCAAGATCGTTGGTTTTGAGAAACTGGAGCCCAAGCCCAAAGATCGTTGACACGATCCCCGCGATCACCGCGACCGATCCAACCGGTTTCAGATATTTCATCGCAAAGAATGCCGCGATAATGTCCTCATCACCCGTTGATCCTCGGTTTTTGAACGCAACCGCTTTGGCGCACCCCGCGAGGATCCCCCCGAAGAGCACAAGCATGATCCGCTCGTTCACAGCACCAGGCTGAGAGATAGTAAATGTGGGGAGCAACAAAAGCGAGCCAATTACCGTGCTCACCACAATGATGGAACGGAGCGCAAATGTTTTACTGATCCGACGGTATGCAAAAACAAGCAGTGCAGATTGGAATATTGCGTAAAGAACAATGAAGAGCGCCGAGCTCTCAAAGTAATAGGAGAGTGCCACCGCGATCCCTTCAAACCCAGTCAAGATCACCCCGCCTGGGATAATAAAGTACTTGAGCGCGATCGCATATAACAGCCCCGAAGACATCGCGATAAGCAGACTCGAAAAACTCAGACGAGCCTTTGATGATGATGGTGAATGCATTGATTGTCGTGAAGGCATGGATGAGTATATGCAATCGGATGCTCATCCTGAGTATTCAATATCGATCAATCCCCAATCAACCCCACCACCGATACGCGTTCACGACTCCAAATCGCATCCATCACCCCCGCGCTGATCTCCTCATGCGTCAACCACCGAACCGATGCTCCATCACGCAGAGCACCAAGAATAACTGTTCGGTGAATCTGTGACGCTGCTACAACCCGAGATGTCGAAGATGATCCAACCCTCAATATATCCGAATCGGGAAATCGTTCAAGCACCTGATCAAACGCGTACGGCGCCGACCTGTGAATCCAACACACCACCTGATCAATTGGATCAGGAATCTCATCGAGCATCCGCGCCCACGATTCTGGATCTGCATAGTTACACCTGCACCCTACAAAACCATCTCGATGATCTTCTGGTATCCCCAAAGCACACCGTTCCAAGCTCTGAGCAGTCCGAGCAATCGCATACACACGATGCCCAGAACTCACCAACTCGCTGGTCATCCCCGCAAGCATCCCAGTAGTCCCAATGCACAGCACATTGATTGGAGTATCTGATCCATCCATACCCAAGAAGTGTATCAACGATCCCCCAGTATCAATACTCCAAAACCACAAACCACCGCCGTCTGCCAATCTGACAGCCAAAACCAAATTGGGCACTTCAATCACCCCTTAGCGCCCCGCATCAGCGATAATTCTGCCCCAAACAATGGCACGCGAGTTGCAACCCCTTTGTTGACTACCCACGAATACCACCATCCCGGTTTCAGATGCACTGAAACACAAAGGATTGACAGAAGGAGACTTAACAATGGGCAAAATCATCGGAATCGACCTTGGAACAACCAACTCGGTCGTCGCTGTCATGGAAGGCGACACCCCAAAGGTTCTTATCAATAGCTCGGGCAACCGCACGACCCCATCCGTCGTCGGATTCACCGAAAAAGGCGAACGCCTCGTTGGTCAACAAGCAAAGCATCAACAGGTCACCAACCCACAGAACACCGTCTTTTCGATCAAGCGGTTCATGGGTCGTCGCCACAGCGAAGTATCCTCAGAAGAGAAACTCATCCCCTACACCCTTACCGGCGGCGCGGATGATTTCGTCAAAGTCAAAATCCGCGACGAAGAGTTCACCCCGCAGGCAATCTCGGCCATGATTCTCGGTGAGCTCAAACGCACCGCAGAAGACTACCTCGGCGAAACCGTCTCCGAAGCAGTCATCACCGTGCCCGCATACTTCAACGATGCACAGCGCCAAGCAACCAAAGACGCTGGTGAAATCGCAGGACTCTCCGTCAAACGCATCATCAACGAACCAACCGCTGCAGCACTCGCCTACGGCCTCGAAAAGAAAGCCAACGAAAAAATCGCAGTCTTCGACCTCGGTGGTGGTACTTTCGACGTCTCCATCCTCGATGTAGGTGACGGCGTATTCGAAGTCCTCTCAACCAACGGCGACACCCACCTCGGTGGTGACGACTGGGACCAACGCCTCATCGAATACATCGCAGAAGAGTTCCGCAAAGCTGAAGGCGTAGACCTGACAAGTGACGCGATGGCGATGCAGCGCCTCAAGGAAGCAGCAGAAAAAGCAAAGATCGAGCTTTCCAACTCACAGGAAACAACGATCAACCTGCCCTTCATCACCGCGACCGATGCGGGACCAAAGCATCTTCAGCTCACCCTGAGCCGATCAAAGTTTGAAACACTCTGTGACGATCTCTTCGAGCGCGTCAAAGCACCGTGTATCAACGCGATCAAGGACGCAGGAATCGACATCTCCAAGATCGACGAAATCGTTCTCGTTGGTGGTTCGACCCGTATGCCAAAGGTCCAAGAGATCGCCAAAGCACTCTTCGGCAAAGAACCAAACAAAACCGTGAACCCCGACGAAGTCGTCGCGATCGGTGCTGCAGTTCAAGGCGGCGTGCTCTCAGGCGATGTAAAAGATGTCCTCCTCCTCGATGTGACCCCGTTGTCACTCGGTGTCGAAACAATGGGCGGCGTCATGACCAAGCTCATCGAACGCAACACCACCATCCCGACATCAAAGAAGGAAACATTCTCCACCGCTGCGGACAACCAACCAAGCGTGCAGATCCATGTCCTTCAAGGTGAACGCGAGTTCGCAAAGGACAACCGTACACTCGGAATGTTCGAACTCGCAGACATCCCGCCAGCGGCGCGTGGAACGCCTCAGATTGAAGTCGAGTTCGCACTCGACGCCAACGGCATCCTCCAGGTCACCGCGACCGACAAGGGAACAGGCAAGAAAGCTGACATCCGCATCGAAAACTCAGGCGGTCTTGATTCCGCAGAAATCGATAAGATGAAAGCAGATGCAGAAGCACACGCAGAGGAAGACAGCAAGCGCCGAGAGCTCGTCGATCTCAAGAACCGTGCTGATGGCATGATCGCCCAGACCCGCAAGAGTCTCGAAGAGCATGGCGAAAAGGTTTCCGCAGAAATCCGTGGTTCAATCGAATCCGCGATCTCGAACCTCGAAGCAAAGCTCAAGGACGAAGCAGTCACCAAAGAAGCGATCGAAGCAGGTCTCAAAGAACTCGAAACCGCATCAATGGAACTCGGCAAAGTCATCTACGAAGCAAGTGCCGCAGAAGCCGGCGCCGCACCAGAAGCAGACGCTTCGGGTTCACCTGCTGCTGATGACTCCGATGTCATCGATGCAGACTTCGAAGTCAAAGACTCCGAGTAATCAATCCCTGATCCAAACCCAAGCCCGCCTCATCTGAGGCGGGCTTTTTCATTGCCCAATTTTCATCATCCTACATCGAAGACATGCATCTATTTCATGACAGGTTTAGGAAGCTCAAGCCCATCGCGCGTCCAGAGAATCGAAAGCGACACCCTCGATCGCGGAGGCAAAGTGAGCAACACCACAAACCTTGCAATCTTTCGCCCAAGGAAAATGCCAATAATCGCAAAGACCAGCTGAACCCCAAGAATCAAAGGCGCAACACGCGGCGCAACGAGCGTGTTTGCGACTTCTCCTGCCCATTGATTCGGTGTATACAACGAGTTCATCGAGATGACAAACCCAAGCACGACAATACTGATAACCAATGGAATCCAGACAACATTCCGTCTGCGAGCACCGAGCAAAACCACACTCCAAAAAATACCCGACGCAAAAGCAATCACGGATGTGGGCAAAAACAGGATCATAAACTGACGATCGATATGTCCCCAGACCCCATCAAGTGACTCAATATAGTGCTCGTACTCGTTCTCAATCCAAGCAGGCGTGATGCTCGTGTACGAATACGAACCAGTATAGGTTACTGCTGCTGCTCCGTTGATCGTGGTGCTTGTTGTCCCGTCTGCTCTGGTCACAACAGTAGTTGTAATCCCATCGGAT
Organism: uncultured bacterium; assembly: GCA_963976235.1. Classification (GTDB taxonomy): domain Bacteria; phylum Planctomycetota; class Phycisphaerae; order Phycisphaerales; family UBA1924; genus UBA1924. The sequence goes on along the minus strand of CAXBJM010000008.1, from coordinate 2,445 downwards.
ACAGAGGTAACCGATGTTGAGTTGTTCGTATCGTTGAGAACCGCTGCTCTGTCAGGAGTTGCAACCCCAGCGCCATCCTCCGCAACCGAATCCTCAACTGCATCCCCCTCGGCAGATTCATTCTGAGTCTGGTTCTGAAGATCCAATGCCCTTTGTGTTTGTGTGTCCACCCAAACCTGATGCGCAATCCCGATCTCATCGCCGAGCTCATCACTCCCAATTTCGATTGCACCAGCACACATACCAACCATCGCCATGGTGTTGGCAAAAAACACCCCCACCAACACAACAACCCAAACCGCTGTCAGAATCACACGGACGCGATTGACCCAGTGCGACATCGTTGGGTATGTCTGTATCGCTGCGACCTCCCCGCACTCTGGACATCGCGTGATTGCCAACCCATAATGCGGTTCTTTGGTCACCCTCTGCCCAAACAAATTAAAACCGCAACCAATGCACGCTCGATCCGCACGGATCTGATCGTCCCGCATCGGCACATTTGTTGATTGTCCATTGACACTTTGTTCATCGTCAGTTTGCATTGGCGCTCCGTCTTTGTAAACGCTTTCGGATCTTCCTGAACTTACGCGCAGTTCCCGTCTCAACAACCCGCCCCAAGAACACCCCCGGCACCATCCCTACCAGAACAAGCACCGAGAGCATTCCAAAGAACTTGCCGCGCAAGATCATCTCACCCTTGCTGGGGATATCCATCGTTGATTGAAAATCACCAAACACCGCCAAGAGATTGACCGCCTGCCCGGTTAGGAACTCACTCGACGCAAAGAACCCCGCAGGTATGAGCAAAGCTACTGCGCCGACCCATGCCCGATGGTGCCAATACAACACCCGAGTAACACAACCGATCCCCACACTTAAAAACACAGTGGCAAATGCTTGAAAGGTAGAATCGACATCGGTTGAGACAAAGGGTGTCCAAAGATCAATCAAACCACGAGGAGTTGAAAATATATCGACCGACAGATTCACCAATCCCCACATGATCAACGACATCAAAACAGTCGTAAATATTTTTATGAGCACCATCCTGATCGAGGACGCTCGAACTCGAAACCGTCTCCAAAACGCCTGATCTGGATGCTTGATTCGCACACACGCAAAGTCACACCCCGGACACACCACAACAGGTAAACCATAGTGTGGGTCATGACTTACCCGAATTCTTCCGAGTTCCGCCAAACAGGATGGACAGGTATGAGATCGAGGCACAATCCATTATACTGAAAACAAGCGGGTGAGTTTCAATCCCCATCCGATTGACTCTCACCCATGACCTGCCTTCGATCACTCGCCTGCACTGGGGACCAGACCAGGCAACAAGAGAACCATAGATACCGAGAAGGTGGAACCAGAAATGAAGATGAACCGGATGAACCATGTTGCAGCGGTCTGTATCGCTGCAGGAATCGCTTGCTCCTCGATTGCGATTGCCAACGATACCGTAACAACAACCACAGAAATTACCGCACTCGAGCGCCTCGAAACCGCCCGTATCGCGTTTGAAGCAGCAAAGGCAGAACTCGCTCTCGCCCAAGCAGAATACGCAACCACCACAGGCACCGAGATTGAAGTCGTCACCTCCAATGACTCCGCAAATCGCGCACAACCAGACACAGAACCAGAAGTCCCCGAAGATCCATCATCATGGAGTCACGGCTGGGCATGGGAAGCAAATGTCGGAATCACCGGCGCCTCAGGCAACACCGAAAACCTCAGCGCCCGCGCCGCACTCACTGGCCATCGCAACACCTCCAAGTACGAAACAAAGGTTTCACTCTCCTACATCTACGGCACAACCGATTCGGACAAATCCACTTCCCGCGGCCAACTCGCAGTCCGCAACGATTGGTTAACCGATTCCAAGTGGCGCTACTTCGCAGAAGGCAAGTACGAGTACGATGAGTTCCAAATCTGGGAACATCGCCTCTCCGCTGCCGGTGGTGTTGGATACGAGTTCATCGACAATGACAAGACAACCCTCATCGGACGCGCCGGCCTCGGTGCTTCCTACGAAACCGGTGGCACCATCGTCGACGAGGAAATAGTCCCCGAAGGCCTCCTCGGCCTCGACTGGACGCACCAGTACTCCGAGAACACCAAACTCACCGCATCAACGACCTATTACCCGAACCTCGATGATTTCGGCGAGTTCCGCTGGAACAACAATGCCGGCATCGAGGTCGTCATGGACAAAGAATCCGGCATGACCCTCAACGCAGGCATCGAGCATCGCCACGATTCCGATCCAGGTGCAGGTTTCCAACCAAACGATGTCAACTACTACATGGGACTCGGCTGGAAGTTCTAAACAAACTCGAGCAACTCAATCACCATCAAGAGCGGCCTTCGGGTCGCTTTTTTATACGAGACCCTGAAACTTCTCAACCACATCCGAGTTATCCCGCCCACACTCCGGACAAG
>CAXBJM010000007.1:0-138309 GCA_963976235.1 uncultured bacterium | reverse complement strand
AAAGCCCTTGGGGGTTGCTCGATACGCTCGGTGGGTATGAAGAATGGTCAGAAACGCTGGATGCTGACAGGCCTACATTTCGTTTGGAGCGGCATTCAAACAACACAACGACGGGTTGGGATGCAGATCATCTTTTCGAAAGGTGGAGGGCTCACCCTAGGACTTTTTTGGGTCTTCGGATAGCTTCATTAATTCCCTCGCGTGCTGATCTTGATCGGAACTGGTCAGTCCATTGGTACGATGTTTCGATGTTTATCCAGAAGTATGTCGAAGGCGATCTGTCTGTCGATTTGAATGATGATCAGCAACTCGATGTCAACGATGTGTTGCGGTTTCTTGAGTTAGCAGGATGATTGAGTGTGAGTTGAAAAACGGCACCCAAATGCCCATTGCTGAGTCATTTCGTGCCGTGAAGTTCAACCTTGTTGCAGGTTGTCTATAAACGGAGGGGGGGGGATTCGAACCCCCGATGAAGGAGACCTCCATACTGGATTTCGAATCCAGCGCATTCAACCGCTCTGCCACCTCTCCATAAGGTCTGGGAGTATAGGCGGGGATTCCGGGAAATCATCACCGATCAGTTGGAGCATTGATCGAATATATGAGATCAACACACTGCTTTGATGCAGTCCAACAGTTGGGTGTGGAGTTTGCCATTTGAAGCAACCATTTCTCCAGATTCGATGGACTGTGAATCGGAGAGGTCGGTCCAGTGTCCACCAGCTTGGGTGATGATTGGGATAGCGGCGGCGAAGTCCCAGATACTCAACTCAGGTTCAACGATCGCATCGACTCGACCGGTTGCGAGCAGGACCCAGCCGTAACAATCGCTCCATCCTCTGGAGTGTTTCGCGCGTGCGTCGAGTTCCATATAGAGTCGGCGGTGGGGCTCGGTTGTGAAGTAGGAGAGTGAAGTTGTGTTGACTATTGCGTCACTGAGTTTTGAGGTTGATGAGACGCGTGTTTGGACTGGAGGTGCATCATTTATCGAGTGCCAGCACCCAAGTCCGTCGGCGGCGTAGATGGTTTCATTGTGAAGCGCGGGAAGGACGATGACCCCGAGGAATGGATGTCCGTTTTTCATACATGCAAGCATGGTCCCGAAGAGGGGGACGCCTTGGACGAATGAGATGGTGCCGTCGATCGGGTCGATGACCCATTCGTATTCGTTGGTGCCGACAATGGGATCGAACTCTTCGCCGAGGACTGAATCGTTGGGGTACGCTTGGATGATCCGATTGCGGAGATCTCGTTCGCAAGTCTGATCGGCGATGGTAACCGGTGTTCCATCGTGCTTTGTTGATTGATCAAGTGATGCAGACCCGAAGTAATCGAGGGTGAGCTTTGCAGATGCTTGGGCTGCCGCGACAGCGAAGTCCAAGCGTTTGCGCACATCTTTGGTCGAATCGGAATCAGTATTTTTTTCAATCATGGTGTGTTACAAGCTTTGGAGTGATGATCCCAGTGAGTTGGGCTTTGAGTTGCTCGATCTGTTCAGGAGTATGTGATGCGTTGATCGAGAGTCGGAAATAGATCGGTGCGGGGCCGTTGGGGTAGTCCATGAGTGGCAAAATGATGCCGTGATCGAGCATGGATTGTTCGATGTGTTTCATGTCGGATTCATTTCCGATGGTGAACGCGAAGATGGGAGTCATGAGCGAGTGTGTTGGGATATCAAATGAGCGGAGGACATCGCGGACATGATTGATGTTGCGTCGGAGGTTGGTGTGGATATTGGGATCAGATTGAAGCAGATCGAGTGCCGTCATCCCTGCAGCAACCAAGATCGGAGATGCGGGCGTGGTACATCGGTACGCGATTGAATGATTACGGGCGGATTCAATGGGTGTGGAAGCGCCCATGACCATACCGCCTGCGCATCCGAGTCCTTTGGCAAGGGTTGTGGTGACGATGAGTTGGTCGGAAGCGAGTTTGAGTTCGTTTGCGGTGCCGTTACCATGATCGCCCAGGACACCAAATCCGTGGCAATCATCCAGGAGTAGCCAGTCGTTGGGTTTGAGCGCATTGTGAAGTGCGTGTGCAGGCGCGAGATCTCCATCGGTGGTGAAGACGGAATCAGTCAGGATTACAGATGGTGTATTGAGTCGGGCGTTGATTCGGTGAGTGTGATTTGCATCGAGATGGTCAAAGAGATGGATTTCGAGGTTCGCGAGTTTTGCGGCATCCTTGAGGCTTGCATGTGCTCGTTGGTCGATGACTGCGTGTTTTACGCCGAGGACTTCGAGTCCTTGGAGTGCTGCGAGGTTCGCGGTGTATCCATCCGGGACAAGGAGCCCTGCCTGAAGGTTGTAAAACTTTGTGATGCTTGATTCGAGTGCTTGGTGCGGGCGTGCGTTTCCTGTGGTTTCTCGACTGGCAGAACTTGATAAGCCGTAGAGTGGGATCGCGTCTTGTGTCGCTTGAAGCACCAACGTGTGGTGGGCAAGTCCGAGGTAGTTGCAACCTCCGAAACTGATAAACTCGTCGTGTTGGCGGCGGATGGTGGTGGCGGTACAAAAATCGGTAGGAATATTGGGCATCTGATACAATTATCGTCAGGTCGGGTATTGAAAGCGCTGTATTTTGTCAGGAAACCTGTGTATTGCTCTTTCCTTCACAAAGTTTGAGCATTGCTCGGTGTGTCCCTAGACTGTATTGCCTGAGAATGGCGATGAAGTGAACTATCCAACTTGGGCTTGAGGAGAATATTGATGTCGATCTGGACCCGTACCCGTACTCAACTTGCGATTATTCCTGGATTGGTCGCCCTTGCGACTCTCCCAGCGATCGCTGGAGCACACTACAACGAGCTTGATTCTGCAGAAGACAAGAAAATCATGCAGCTTCCGATCCGTACGGATGGACCAAAGAGCCTCGATCCTGTTGAGGGATCATCGACTTACGACAATATGGCGTGTGCTCAGTTCTATGAAACACTCCTGACCAATAAATACGCGAAGCCTTTGGAGATGGAGCCATTGCTGCTCTCTGAGATGCCAACCACTGCTGATAATGGTACAACATGGCATTTCAAGCTCAAACCAGGTGTTACTTTTCAGGATAATGCGTGTTTTCCAGGTGGTAAAGGCCGATTGATTACTCCTGAAGATGTGTTTTATTCGCTTAAACGCTTGGCTGATAAGAAGTTCAAGCTCAAGAATTGGTGGTTGGTGGATCGGACGATCCTCGGATTCAATGATTTCAAAGATGCTCAGAATGCTGGGGATGTATTCGATTATGATGCGCCTGTCGAGGGCTTTGTTGCGATCAATGATTCTGAGTTTGAGATTATTCTTGAGAAACCCGTCTATCGATTCCTCTATATCTTGACGATGTTCCAAACCGCGGTTGTTCCGCATGAGGCTGTTACTTACTACGGCGAGAACTTTGCTCGTAATCCTGTTGGAACTGGGCCGTTCATTTTGGATTCTTGGGTCCCCAAGCAGTCATTGACAGCAAATCGGAATCCGAACTACCACGAAGTGTTCTATCCCGAACGGAGCGAATGGTCGACAGCAGATAAGCGGAATCGTTTGCATCGTGCTGCGGGTAAACAGGTTCCGTTTGTAGATCGGATCGAGTTTACGATGTTCGCTGAGGATCAGCCTATGTGGCTTGAGTTCCTTAAGGGCAAGATCGGATACTCCGAGGTTCCGAACAGTAACTTCACCGATGCGTTTGATCTTGTATCAAAGGAGTTGAAAGAAGAATGGTTACGCAAGGGTTTGCGGGCGCATTCCAACATGCTATTGGATCTCACTTTCCGCGGATTCAATATGGAGGATGAACTGCTCGGTGGATATACACCTGACAAGATCGCACTTCGGCGTGCCATTTCATACGCGATTGATCTCGATGAGATTAACAAGACCTTTTATGACGGTCGAAGAACTGTATATGACGGACCAATTCCTCCGGGTCTCGAAGGATATCCAGAAGATGGAATCTCCCCTTCCGGCACGCGAGGACCGAACCTGGCGAAGGCGCAGCAGCTACTCGTTGAAGCGGGTTATCCCAACGGGGAAGGATTGCCTCCAATCCGTTTCTACACGACACAGACTGCGGAGAACAATGCGGTCAGTGAAATGGTCAAGCGTCAGTTGGCAGAAGTGAATATCGAGTTCGAAGCTGTGTTTATGGACTTCTCAACAATGATTGAGAACCTGATCAAACGCAAGTCGCCGATGTTTGGATATGCGTGGGGGAGCGATTATCCTGACGCGGAGAATAACCTTGCACTTTTCTATGGTCCTAACAGTTCGCCGGGTGCGAATCGATTTAACTACTCTCGTCCTGAGTACGATGCGATGTATGAGCAAATCTTGACGATGGGTCCGAGTGAAGAACGGACCGAGATTTATATCAAGATGCGCGATATGGTACTCGATGACTGTGCGTATGTTGGGGGGATGGCCCGTGAACGATTCTACTTGATCAACCCCTGGTTGCTTAACTGTAAGCCTACCGAACGCTATTATGGTTGGTTCAAATACCTTGATGTCGACGAATCCGAACGCAAGTGATTGGGATTCTTGATATTGAGCTTTGTGAGCTGTTGCCTGTGGAACTGTAGTTGATTTGGTATCGGAGTTGCTCTCGTGTGGACTTATATCGTTCGAAGAACGCTGTACAATATCCCTGTCTTTTTAGCCATCATCTTTTTGATGATGGCTGCTTTGCGGGTGAGTGATCCGGTTGCCGCTCAGTTGAGCAAGAATCCAACTGCTGAAGAGATCGAGGGTCTCAAGAAGGAGTATGGGCTCAATAAACCATTTATTGTGCAGTACGGAGTTTTCTTGAAGCAACTCGTCACGCTCGATTTCAGTGAACGGAGTTGGGATCAAGAGTTTACTGTTTCGGAGATGATTACTAAATCCATACCACCGAGTATGGCTGTAACAATTCCAACTTTGACGATTACTGCAGGGACTGCAATTTGCATTGGATTAGTTTCTGCGTTTTTCCGCGGGCGAGTTATTGATAAAACCCTGATGTTCATCGCGGTGACGGGGATGAGCATTTCGGTGCTTGTCTATATCATGATTGGTCAGTATTGGGGTGCCTTTTTACCGAGTCAGTATTTTCAAGATTGGCCTTTCCAGGTCACTGTTGATGGCACAGTTGGTTCGTCGCCTTGGTATTTCTTCAAGCCCGAAAACTGGATTGCGTATTGTATGTTGCCTGTGATGATTAATGTGACCGTCGCGCTGGGGTATGACACACGGTTCTATCGAGCGGTGATGGTCGAAGAATCACAGAAGGATTACATCCGGACTGCACGGGCTAAGGGTGCGAGCATCAATCGAGTGATGTTCATCCATATGTTAAAAAATGCGATGATCCCTATTATTACACGGATCATGATTTCGCTCCCGTTTATTGTGACGGGATCTATCTTGATTGAGATGTATTTCGGTATTCCAGGAATGGGTCGGACATTGATACAAGCGATCAATGCCAAAGATTTTCCAGTGATTCAGACTTTTACTGCATTGTTTGCGGCATTGTTTATCGCTTCAAATATATTGACCGATGTGCTTTACGCATTGGCTGATCCGAGAGTGAGGCTCTCATGATACTTTTCAGCCGAATGAAAGAATCTCCTTCTCTGCGGAAACTCGGGCGCAATCGTGCTGCGATGTTCGCGATGGGCGTGATCTCGCTTTACATGCTGTTGTTCGTATGGATTACTGGGATGCAGATTGTTGGCTGGGTCGGCAATCAGACAGGAGCATTCGATATCAGTGAGCGACCAATTCTGGGGGCTCTGTTGACCGAACGCACAAGCGAACAGGTTGGCGCGAAGGAGCAGCCTGGGTTTGGGCTGGTTTCTTCACCTGAGCAGCGCATCGAGCAGGTCAAGTTTTACTTCGATCGAGCGGGCAGGATATTTACTGAACTCGAACAACAGGAAAACAGTGATGGTGAGTCGCGTGAGCTTGTAGATGTATTAGAATCAACCAGACTCGCAGAACGCAGAGTTGCAGATATCGAGATCAATGAACTGCAAGCGATTTATAACGAGGGTATCGATCTGTTTGCCCAGCAGGATACCCTGCGGTTCCTGCGTGCGATTGTTCCGAAGATCCAGATCGCAGTTGAAAAAGTAGACGGCTATCAACAACAGATAGATGAGTTGAAGTCCTCAGCAACGATTGATACTGACAAGCAAGAGATTCTGTTTGATGACCTAGCGATTACCCTCGATGAACTCGTTGAGTTAGTCGGCGAGTATGTGGACATTATCGGTGAAGACGATCCGCTTGTGTCTATTGACACGAGTCCATTGGTTGATGCGGTCGATGCATTGTTTGATCTCGAACCATTGGATCCGATTTATGACAGCGGGGTTGTTGAGCAGATTAGCCAAGGGCTTGATGGTGCGAATGATCGTATTGAGGCTGCTGTGAACAAGAAACTTGAGCAGATCGAACCGGTTCTTGCCAAGTTGTATCCGATACCGAGTGGTGTTGAGGGGATGGTCTATAAGTTCCGGATGATGCTCGGAACAGATAAGCAAGGACGATCTATCCTGCTTCGGGCGCTGTACTCTGCGAAAATTGCGATTCAGGTTGGTCTGATTGTCTCATTCTTTGCGGTGTTCTTTGGTTCGTTGATCGGTGCTGCAGCGGGGTACTTTGGTGGTGCGGTCGATCATTTGGTTATCTGGTTGTACTCCACATTCTCATCGATCCCGTATTTGGTGTTACTTGTTGTACTCTCGTTTATGTTTACCGGTTCATCGATCGAGCGAACGCTGATCCCGTTGTATGTTGCGTTTAGTTTGACATTCTGGATTGGTCCGTGCCGTGTGACTCGTGGTGAAGCACTCAAGCTCCGATCCTTAGACTATGTGCAAGCTGCGCAGGCGTTGGGTGCGAGCAAGGCGCGTATTTTGCTCAAGCATATTCTGCCCAACACTTCGCATTTGATGTTTATCAACAGTTCATTGTTGTTCATCGGTGCGATTAAAGGTGAGGTCGTACTTACCTATCTTGGGCTTGGGCTCAAGGATGGTGTGAGTTGGGGGAACATGATTTCACAGTCAGGTTCACAAATCACAGCAGGGTTCTTCTGGCAGATTGGTGCAGCGACATTCTTCATGTTTGTTCTTGTGCTCGCATTCAATGTATTGACCGATGCTTTGCAGGATGCGTTTGATCCCAAGCATGTCGGTTGAATGATCGTAAACTCAGACAATAAAAAGCCCCTCTGATCATCTGGTCAGAGGGGCTTTGTTATTCCGGCTTGACTGGTTCAGATCCGGGCGCGTTCGAATCGTTTGGAAACTTCTGTCCAGTTGATGATTCTCATAAATCCATCGATGTAGTCAGCTCGTTTATTCTTGTACTTGAGGTAATATGCGTGCTCCCAGACATCGACTCCGAGAAGGGGAATCGCACCGGTGAACATCATGTCTTGCTGGTTCTGCATTTGAGTGACTATGAGCTGCTTTGAGAGTGGTTCATAGACAAGCCATGCCCATCCAGATCCTTCAACTTTGGTCGCAGCGAGTTTAAACTGTTTGGCGAACTTGCCGAATGATCCAAATGAGTTTTTGATCATGTGCGCGAGATTGCCATCGGGTTGGCCTCCGCCGCCTGAAAACTCGGACTGCATTCCCGACCAATACAGGGTGTGATTGATGTGCCCACCCATATGGAAACTGAGTTGCCGCTGCCAATGCTGGATCAGTGATGCGTCACCTTGATCCCAGCGGATTAGATTGAGTTTGGACAGTGCGTTGTTTAGGCCTTTGACATACCCTGCATGATGCATGTCATGATGGATTCGCATGGTTTGTTCATCGATGACCGTGTTCAACGCGTCATAGGCGTAGGGGAGGTCTGGGAGTGTGTACTTTGAAGTTGCATCGTCCCACCCGAGGTCTTCTTGGGTGAGCACTGCATTCGAAGATGTGTTTGATGTGGACCCTGAAGCAACGACACCTGATGCGCCCAGTGCTGCGAGTCCGAGTATTGCGTTTCGTCTTGAAATTTCATCAGTATTCATGGTTTGGTCTCCTCTTGGAATTGAATATAACGCTCGTTTAGTTCTGGCGGCCCTCGATTGCGGTGATCAGGCAGGCTGCTCCGAGTAGAAGTAAATCATCTATCGCCTCATCTTCTTCCAAAATTGCGACGCCTAATCGAGAAATAAACGGATTAAAGTGTTGCCTTAACATCGAGATTGTTTTGGAATCAGACATTCTGGTCACTTCGAACTTTTGAGGTAGAAAAATTGAAATATGGTCGATGTATCTGCGTGCAAACGGGGCGAATGATCCTGTCTCACGGATCATAGCAAGTTCTTGACCATCGTTATCAAAGATGAGCCATTCATCACGGATGAAGGATGATTTCATCCCCTTCCGCCGGAGTGAACCAAGCAAGGACCCGTCAGGAAGTTGCACGAGATATGTAGAACTGAAATCAATGATGCTCTGGGCTTGGAGCGATAAGAGTAGCTCGCCCATGTCTTCTCCTGTATAGAGCTTGATGTCTTCTTTGAGTTTGAATGCTTTTTGTTTGCAGTATCCAATAATCGATCCGTATTCGTCGTAGACATGGAATGCGGCTCCAAAGACTTTGAATACCTGTCGTCTGATTGTGTATTTCTCATTTGCGGTTGGACTCATAATCTGTCAGCCTTTCAATCAGTTAAAATAATTTGGAGTACATGATCAGTGTACAAAAAAACAGGTCCGCCATGCGAACCTGTAAAGAGAATAGTTATATTAAACAATCAGTTTATTCACCGACTTGCCAGCGACGGAATACTGAAACAGATGCGTCACCAATAAGGTCGCTAATCTTCTGTGAAGGTTCCATGACGAATGGTTGCTCGAGGAGAGCGACTTCCGAGTAGAATTTTCTCATGCCACCTTCGACCATTTTCTCTGCGATTTGTTCTGGCTTGCCAGATTCCATTGCTTGCTCAAGGCGGAACTTGCGTTCTTTCTCTACAAGTTCTGCAGGGATGTCGTCTGGGCTGATGCCCAATGGTCGAGGCATTGCCGCGGTGATGTGCATCGCGAGTTGGCGACGAACTTCTTCGCTTACATTGCCTTCAAGTTGGATGAGTGAACCGGTTTTTCCATCGTGATGGACATATGTGCCGTAGACGGTTTTGCCTGCTTCACCATTGAATTTTTCGATTCTACCGATGGAGATGTTTTCACCTGTGGTAATACGTAGATTGTCAATGATTTCGGACATCTCTGTTGTGATATCGACAATGCCAGCTTCCGCAGCCAACGCGAGTTGAGCGATCTGCTGGGATGCGGTGATGAAGTTATCATTCTTTGCTGTGAAGTCTGTTTCAGCTTTCATGTTGACGAGGGCTGCATTGGTGCCGTCGTCTGAAACTGCAACTTCGATCCGGCCTTCGCCAGCAACTCGGTCGGACTTGCCTTCCATTTTGCCTTTGAGCTTTTTGCGAAGCAATACTTCTGCTCGCTCGATATCACCTTCAGCTTCAATGAGTGCTTTTTTACACTCCATCATTGCCAGTCCGGTTTGATTCCGGAGGTTCATTACATCTTTTGCACTGATACTTGCCATGTTGGTCATCTCCGCCCTCTGTGGGGCAAAAGGATTTGTTGATAGATATATCAACTTGGTTTATGGGTTTGGTGTTCGTCAGCAAGCGCTATCGATCACCTGGGCTGGTGTATTTACTTCGATTCTGCTGGAGCTGCTGTTGCTTCGGGAGCTGGTGTTGCTGAAGCAGAGCTGTCATCCGCACGGAATTGTGCTCGGCTTGATCGGCGAGGACCAGCGTCTGCTGATTTCTCTTCATTCTTGCCTGAGGTCTGGACGCGTGCTTGCTTACCGTCTGAAATCGCTTTACAGAGTTCGCGGATGATCACATCGATCGAACGCATGGAGTCATCGTTTCCTGGGATAGCGATGTCAACCATGTCTGGGTCGCCATCAGTATCGATGAGACAGATGGTTGGAATTCCAAGTTTGCGAGCTTCGCGGAGTGCTGTTGTTTCACGATTGACATCGATTGCGATGACAACGCCTGGCATTTTATGCATCTTGCGGATGCCATCAAGGTTTCGCTTGATCTTGCGCATCTCACGACGGAGTTGTGACTCCATCTTCTTTGAGTAGCTTTCGAAGTTATCTTCAGCCTCGATTGCCTCGAGTTCTTCGAGTCTCTTGAGTCGGCTGCGAATTGTTGAGAAGTTGGTGAGGGTGCCGCCGAGCCAGCGCTCAGTGACATAGTGCATTTCAACATCGCTAACGCGCTGTTCGATTACACCCTTTGCTTGGCGCTTTGTACCAACGAAACATACATCCTTGCCGCCGGCAACTGTTCTGGTGATGTACTTGCGTGCGAGCAACAAACCTTTGACGGTTTCTTTGATGTCGATGATGTGAATCCCGTTGCGCTTGCCATAGATGTACGGCGTCATTTTGGGGTTCCAACTACTCGAGCGTTGTCCAAAGTGGATGCCCGATTCGATGAGGTCTTGTACAAGTGTATTGGCCATGATAACTATCCGTTCCTTGTCAGTAACACCGGCACCATGATCGGTAGCTGCACGAGGGTACTTTGGTGACGAATCCTGCTGGCAAGTCTATTGAACTGCCAGCTCGTAAAAACATAAAAAGTAAACCTTACAAAGGTATTCAGTCCCGATCAGACTGAGATGAATGATAGATCGATCTATTGGTACAGGAAGTGATTTGCTGCAGAAAAATGCTTATTTTCATACCTAACAAGCCCCTTTGTGCGGTGATGGTTCTGCGGAGGAACCACATAATTGAGTATATCCATGAAGTCCGAGTACCATCGTACCGATTCGAGTATGTAACTGGGTTATAGGGCAAAATTCCTGAATCCATCTTGGAGATACATGATGTCGAATAGCGGACTTGTAGTAAGAAGAACAGAACGGTTTGAAATTTCTCTTCCTGCACGGGTTCGAGTTGCGATGCATCATATGGACTCAGTCCAGTTTGCCAAGGGTGTCACTGATTCAGATCGATGGATAGACATTGAAGTGACTGATTTTGGACTTGGCGGCGTTGGATTTGTATCAGATCTGATTTTGCCACGCGAACTCGATCTTGAACTTGAGATTTTTGATATTGGTGACCAATCAGATCAGGTGATGATGAGTTGTCAAATGAAGGTGAGACGGGTTCAAATGATCGACCGCCGCCCTGCGTATTTATTGGGATGTGCATTTGGAACGATTGATGAAGAGACTCAGTCGGGAATTGACCTGCTCATCACACGATTACAGGGTGCATCTGAGACGCAGTTTTCAGGGGAGGGTGAGTGATGCTTGATACTTCTGAGTTTATTTTACAAGCACTGATCGAAGCCAACAAGATTACTGATGTCGAAGCAGTCAAGCTTCGATCATCGATCGATGAGAACGAGATCGGCCTTGATGAAGCGGTCATCCGTACAAGCTATGTTTCCTCACACGATGTTGCGGTGGTGAAAGCATCAATCTGCGAGTATCCATTTGCAGATATTAAGAAGTTTGATATTGATATTCGGCAATCACGCAGTATGCCAAAGTCAGTCTCTGAGCGATTGAGAGCTTTCCCATTGTTTATCCTTGGGGATGTTGTGACTGTTGGTATGGAAGATCCGTTGGATCTTCAGGCGATAGATGAGTTGCGTCAGGTGCTCAAAAAACAGATCGATCCAGTCGTTTGTGATGCCCAGCAACTTCGAATGTTGATCACGCGTGCATATACACTCGATTCGGGTATGTGTGAAGTTGAAGATGGTGTCGATGATGTTGATACTGATGCGAATCAAGAGCCGATCGTCGCAGCAGTCAATCAGATACTATTCTCAGGTGCGGACATGAATGCGAGTGATATTCATATTAATCCTGATGAAAAGACATTGCTCTTGCGGTACCGAGTAGATGGAGTGCTTCAATCACATCGTGGACCAGAACTCAATATGCATGAGGGGTTGATTCAGCGTCTCAAAGTGATTGCTCATTTAGATGTAACACAAACCCGGCGTCCACAGGACGGGAAGTTCCGATTCAAACATAACGGGGTCGCGATCGATGTTCGATTAAGTATTATCCCAACTATTCATGGTGAGAATGCGGTGCTTCGTTTGTTGAGTACCGCGAGTTCTATTGGGCAGATCAAAGATCTTGGGATGCCACTTGGAGTTGCTGATGCGTTCTCACAGATGATATCAAAGCCTCACGGTATTGTACTCGTCACTGGGCCTACAGGTTCTGGTAAAACGACTACGCTTTATACGGCATTGAATGAAATCAATAGTCCTGATCGTAACATCATGACAATTGAAGATCCGGTGGAAATCCGATTGCCGTTAGTCCGGCAAATTCAAGCGAACACAGAGATTGGTTTCACATTTGCGAGTGCATTGCGATCGATGTTGCGTCAAGATCCAGATGTGATCTTGCTTGGTGAAATTCGTGATGAAGAAACTGCAAAGATCGCAGTCCAGGCTGCGCTCACCGGTCATTTGGTGTTTTCTACGCTCCACACCAATGAAGCGATTGGTGCAATCCCACGATTACTCGAGTTCGGTGTCCCTTCGTTCGCAATTAATAATGCATTGCTTGGTGTTATGGCACAGCGATTGGTTCGTCGCGTCTGTGATGATTGCTGCATTCCAGATAATCCAAGCGAAGACGCACTTGCGGAGTTGGGGATTCAAGTATCTGAGAACGATTCATTCGTTCGAGGAAACGGGTGTCCCAAGTGTATGAGTATGGGGTATAAAGGTCGAATCGGTGTATATGAGTTGCTTTGCGCAACAAAGGGGATTCGACAACTTATCGACCAAAGTGCATCTGCTGCAGAAATCCTTGAAGCGGCACAAGCAGAGGGTATGAAACTCATGCTTGAAGATGGGATCGAGAAGGCTCGTCTTGGATTAACCACGATCGATGAAGTTCGTAAGTTACATGCGACTATTGACATCAAGCTCTCGGATAAATCTGAGAGCTCATATCGGATCAGCGCATAAAGGGGTGAGTTATGAGCACATCGGTGTATAAATATCGAGCAATTGATGGAGATGGAACGAGATGCTCGGGGCGCGTCGATGCATCCAATGAGCAAGGGGCATTGAAGAGTCTCGCTGCTCAAGGATTAGTGCCGTTAACGATCAAGGAATCGTCG
This sequence comes from uncultured bacterium, assembly GCA_963976235.1. GTDB lineage: Bacteria > Planctomycetota > Phycisphaerae > Phycisphaerales > UBA1924 > UBA1924. The sequence goes on along the minus strand of CAXBJM010000007.1, from coordinate 125,158 downwards.
AGTTCATCATTCTTCCAGTTGAGATCGAAGAAGGTGACATCACTGGAAGTTTCTACACTTACACGCGAGATGAGTGTATTGATTGAAGCCAACATTCCAATTGCGAGAGGGCTCAAGTCTATTGCAGAGCATGAGAAGAATCCAAGGCTTCGCCTGATGGTGACGGACATCGCAACGATGATCGAATCTGGCGAAAAAATAACAACCGCATTTTCAAAGTACAGAGAAGTCTTCGGTGATGTTTATGTGTCGACATTGCGATCTGCGGAGAAGACAGGGCAGATGGGACCCGTTTCTGCACATCTTGCGGATATGCTTGAACGAAACATTGAGATGAATCAACAGATTAAACGGGCGATGGCATATCCGATTATTGTAATTTGCTTCGTTGCGCTTGCACTGAGTGTGATCGTGATCTTCGTCGTCCCTAAGTTTGCAGGAATATTTGAAGCAAACGGTGTAGAGCTCCCATTGACAACCCAGGCGATTCGTGCGATGGGAGACTCTGTTAAAGTTTATTGGTGGGCGTATCTCGGTGTGTTCATTGGATCTGCTTATGCACTTCGATCAACATGGAAAACTGAACGAGGGCGATTCAAACTCGAAAAACTGATCCACAAGATTCCGTACATTGGTGATATTTTTACAGCGGTCACGACCGCTCGGTTCAGCCGAGTGATGAGCATCGGGCTTGAATCTGGTATTGAAGTCATCGAAGCAATTGAAATAGCGGGTAATGCGACTGGTCGACCAGTATTTCAAGATGAATGCGTACGGATGTGCGATCAAATGCGTACTGGTGAATCACTCTCAGATGTGATAAATCGAACAGCGAGTCTGCCGAACTTTGCTCGCAGACTTTTTGGGTCAGGTAAGGATTCGAAGGAACTCTCACGTGCGGGCAAAATTATTGCTCGTCATTATGATCGTCAATCGGATCATCTTGCAAAGAACATCAACATCATCATTGAGCCGATGATCACTATCGCTATGGCTGGGATTGTCCTGCTTGTAGCGCTCTCCGTATTTCTTCCAATGTGGGAAATGGTACGTATCAGTAAACACTAAAAAAAGTAGGGGGCTACTCATGTTACTAAAAAATGCATTTACTCTTGTTGAAGTACTTATTGTTGTCGTCATTCTGGGTGTGCTTGCAGCGGTCGCTGTGCCTCGCTTTGCGTCTGCAAGCACAGATGCACGGACTTCGGCAATTCAGAGTACAGTCGCGGGGGTCCGTTCATCCATCGCGACATTTCGTACGAATGCGGTTATTCAGGGGAATGATCCGTATCCAACCCTCACGCAGCTCACAGATGGGACTGTGCTCAAGATCGATATTCCGGTCAACTCATTCACGAACCTGAGCATGGTGCAGAGTGTTACACAGGCACAAGCAAATGTGCGTGGGGTTTCAAATGTTGAAGTAGCAGGGTGGAACTACTTTGTAGACAACAGTTCAAATCCGCCGGTGGCACTCTTTTATGCGAATACAGATTCGATGACGACCGCTCCCGATGGTCAAGGTGGAGTGCTTACAGCTAATGATATTTAAATCATGATTCAGTACAGTTGCCAACCAGGTATCGAAAGATCTAGATCAGCAGGGTTTACGCTCGTTGAGTTGATGATCGTTGTCGTGCTCATGGGGATCATCTCTGTGACGGTTATTCCTGCAATGGACAATCTGAGTTCGATCCGCGAAGGTGCTGCGAGAGATGATATTGTTCGAATGATCGAAGTCACCAAAGGAAGAGCGGTCGCATCGGGGATGCCTCACGGGTTGAATATTGATCTCGCGAACGCCGAGATATCGATCTATGAGATGACCGACGAAGGTGATATCGAAGTGGAGATTGATCCACTCACCAACGATGAGCGATTGCTCCATGTGTCGTCGATTTATCCAGGTGTCACGCTTTCAAGTTTTATCAATGGGGATGGGAGTTTCGGCTCGGCGGTGCTTTGGTTCGATTATGAATCGAATCCTCATATACGGAATTCCGATGGAACATTCCGTTCACTCAACTCGGAGCCTGCGGTGATCACGGTTTCGTCTGGGGAGCAAATCCTCGTGCATCATCACTCTGGAATGGTAGAGGTGAGATAGTCATGATGTCCAATGTATCACAAATGGGTAAATCCTATTGTCGCAGAGCATTCACACTCATTGAAGTAGTGATCGGGGTCATGATCCTTGGTATTGCTGTGCCTCCGACATTGAATCTTATGGAAACAGCAGCGTCAGGTCGTGTTGATGCTATCAGTACCACACGAGCAACTTTCCTAGCAACTGTTGTACTTGAAACAGTCTTTGCGGATATGACCAGCACGCAAGAAACACTTGGGTTTGATGCGCTAGAAGATCCAAACACATATTTAGAAACAGCGAGTACCGGTCTGTATGATCGATTAGCAAGCGCAACTGAACCTTTCACTCGTGTAGGGCTCGAGTTCGAGGTATCGATTGGATCATTCGTATCGTCTGACGGGTCGGTATCAGACAATGAATCAGAAAATGTTTTTCGAGTAATCACCGTCAATGTCACTGTGAACTCCGCGAGCCAGGCGGCGGTCATTATGCCTGTATCCATGATGGTTTCGGAAATGTAAAATGAAAACAGATACACAGATTCATCATGGTTTTACATTGCTTGAGTTGCTCGCATCCATCATTGTGATGTCAATCATTAGCGTGACACTGATGCCTGTGATTGGTGCCGCTTCTGAATCGTTTGCGGTTGCTCGCCAGGTGCGATCGTCGACCGAGCGTGCGGGGTTCGCTCTCGATCGGGTAACAAGGGTGATCCGTCAGGCTCCTATTGGTGCAAATAACACAGGCGTTGGAGTTAGCTCGGCAACGGCGAGTTCGTTGACATTCTCAGATGGGACCGGATTCCAGTTGATTGGAACAACACTTGAAATGCTTGTCGTCGGAAATGACCCAGTACCATTGTGTCTGGATGTCGATGAGTTTCAGGTCGTGTACATCGGCGATGATGGAGTTTCAAATACTGTGAATACGCCAACGACTACGCATCGATTTATGGTGCGAGTTGAAACCGATGGTATTGAGTTGACAACTGTTGTTCATCCACGGGTATGGATAGGTCAGGAGTCATCATGAGCAGTACGCAAGATCGTAGAAATGATGAATCAAGACGCGGTTCAGCGTTGATAATTATTGTTATAGTGATGTCGATGCTTGCCTTGGTTGTTGCTGGTGCGGTCAAACCGGTCCGCGATGAAGCAGATCTGGCAACTCTGCGTGTGGAAACAACTCGTGCATTTTATGCGTCTGAGAGTGGGGCGATGATCATGATGAATGCCGTGCTTGAAAAAGCGCCAATGCCGATAGAAGGTCATTCTATATCATTCAGTGGGCAAATCATTCGATTTGTTCAGGTACCTGATGATGATGGGGTCGTGATTGTTGAAGGATTGAGCGGCGATGCACGCCGGCGGATCGAGTTTACGACCGAATAACATAATGAGTATACATATAGGGTATATGTCCTAGGTTTCTTCATTCTCGAAGGAAGTTTGCCTTAGAAGTGCCCGATATATCAGTAGAATCTACTTGTTCTTTATGGGGTACAAAATGTCAAGCGCATCAAATCAACTGGTCATTCATGTCTCGCCTGAGGCATTGAGTGTGGCTTTAGTCAAAAAAAATCGCATCCTACAAACAGAAAGCATGGGTTTAGATATCCAGAACTGGGATGCGTTATGGGCGGATGGATTGATGTCATTGGATCAACCGATTCGTCAACTCCTCTCGCGGTTTCCTACGAAGAAGTTTCCTTCTGCTGTAGTACTCTACCATTCACCAACTGTCACGCAGCAAGTCCACTCGAGTGATCTTGGATTTACACAAGCTCGTGAAACAGGCGAGATCAAAATTCGTGAGACCATCGGATTCACGAATCCAGTTGAGTCATCACTTCTTGATGATTCTACAGGCAAGGGAGGGGGATCTACATCGCTCGTTTACAGCGATCGCGAAGAGAGTCTCCGTTCACTCTATGCATGGTTGAATCGGAGTGGAGTGCAGGCGAGTGCGTTTATCCCCACGAGTGTAGCAACAATCGAAACAACAGCTGTGCTTGCTTCTAAGGTAGAACCAGAAACAGCAGTGTTTTACATCGGTGCGGATGTCAGTGTCATGGCATTTGTAAATGAGTCTGGTTTACAACTTATTCGATCTGCAGAAATTGGTTATCGAAAACTTGTAGATGGGTATATGCAGGGGATTAAGAATTCTCGTGGAGAACATGAGAGTCTTGTTGCTGAGTCGAGCGAAGCTGTTGATGAGATGCAGGCATGTAAGGGAAAAAGCGAAGCCTTTGACTTTCTCTTTGAGCACGGTATCCCGTTTAGTCCAAAAGAGGTTGGCGGCATTGATTTACGCTCAAACATTCTGCCTGTGCTTGCACCAGTATTACAAAGATTCTGTATAGAGGTGAAACAGACTTTCAGATTTGGGCTCGGCGGAGCAGAGATGCCCAAGCATCTCATTCTCTGTGGTCCAGGTGCCAGTATCCCGCATATGAGTAAAGCAATTTCTCAGCATATAGATATGCATATCCAACTCGCGAAGGATTCTCAAAACTATGAGCCAGGGGTTCCATTTGGTGTTGGAACAATAGAGCACTCCATCGCATCGCAAAGTGCTGTACATGGTGGATTGCTGCCAGAAATTGCACGGGATGCAGCCACTCGATCACGACTGAATCGAAGTCTTGTTGCGGGTCTTTTCGTGGCAGCGACTGTCATGGGAGGTGAGTATGTAAACACGACGATTCAGAGTAATCAACTATCGGAACTTATTCAGCGGGATGCTCTGCGATTGCAGGCGGTTGCTGAGTTTAAGCAACAGTTAGAATCTGTTTCTACTATGTCGGGTACGATTCATGATGTTTCATCGATTGTGATCGAGACAGTTGAGGGTGCCCCGAACTGGTTAGATGGATTAGTGGACATCTCTCATCTGGCATCAGATTCAGTACGAATCCAAGAAGTCAGAGGCGAGTACTCAGGGCAGAATCCAATCATTGAGATCAATGGGTATGCAGTTGCAGATTCTGGTAAGGAATCAGGTGAGGCATTGAATGCGTTCATCAGCTCGTTAGAGTCTGTAGAAAGCGTGTCTGATGTAGCTCTCGGTGCAACTTCACGCATCAGTGTCAGTGATAATCAATGGGGGCGTCAGTTTACTATGAAAATCCAACTTCATGCAGTTCCGCTTCCACATGAAGTACTTGTTTACAAGAAGTCAACGACATCTGAATGGGGGACTCCATGAATCAGGAAACTCAGCGTAATTTTATCATAAAACTGATTACTGCATCCGTTGTGTGTGGTGGGGTGTGGTTTTCAATGGTTGGACCAAAGCTCACTGAGTTGGATGAGCTCGCACAAGTTCTCGAGTCTCAATCAGAAGAAGTTTCGGTCGGTGAAAAACTGATCCAGCAGCATTCTCAGCAGGTTGGTCAAACAGTACTCAAAATGCAAGGCATCCGTAATGATATTGGGAAGCAACTTGATGTGATGAATGAGGTCAATGTGCACAAGCATATTCAGGATGCCGCTGAGACTCGTGGATTGACCGTTTCAAGGATCGAACCACTCCGTGTAACTATTAACAAACGAATGAGTTCTGTTGATCAAAAAGAAGTTAAAATCCAGACTCGTGAGTTTCGTATTGAGTGTGTTGGTGCGTTCGGTAGTACCATCGCCTATCTAGATGATCTGAATCGAAGTGTGAACTTGTCGAAGGTGAGTATGTTCCGGATTGTGCCTGTATCGAGCGAGTATGCAAGGATGATTCTACAAGTCGAAGTCTATCAGTTGATTGATGCTCCGGAGATGTTTGGTGAATCTTCAGAGACACTCACTACGCTCTTTGCAAACACAGGGGATATGAATGATGACGCATAAAATGACATCGATGTGTATGTTTGCCGGTGTGCTTGCCCCTGGTGTACTCATGATTGGGGTTCGATTTGTTGGTCAAGGACCTGCGCAAGTTCGAGCAGCAAGTGTAGAGATTGTCGTGCCAGAGAATATGATCATTCCTGATGTAGAGTTAATCCCCGATCGAGAGTTGATACATCCAGAAAAGATCAAGTCTCCATTTTGGTTTGAGGATGAAGATTTTAATACGCTGATTGATCCATTCGAGCATAATCTTGAAACAGAAGATTTGCAGCAGGATATTATGATCGATGTTGTTGTTTCAGCAATATTACCGAGCTCAAAGAATCCGCTTGCAGTCATCAACTCCAAGCCTTGCCGGGTAGGTGATGTTGTCCAAGATGGTTGGAAGTTGATGAAGATTGATGGCACAAATCGTACTGTGTATCTGGTTCATAAATCAGGTAAGAAAATCGTTGTTTCAATGTCTGCTGATAAATAGATTCTTAGTAGGTTCTTACCAAATAGATTCCGTAGATCAGAGAGCAATCTCGATGGACCAAATGGTTCATTGAGATTGTTATCATTATGGAGTTCTTCCACAATCTATACGAAAAATCGTTGTTTGTGAGAAGCCTTTTCCACCAGTAGTAAAAAATATGGTATGCTATTGCAATCAGCGACTCCGCTGAAGGGCTTTCAGTATGAACAGCAAGGATATGTATGGCCAAACGAATACAAAAGAGCGCGGTCGCAGTGGTGGGTTTTGTATCACTTCTAGCAACCATTACGAATGCACAACTCGATGGATATATGGATAATGATTCACTTTCTCGTGCTGCGAACTCTATCGCCAACGAGAGTGAACATGCGTGGGCAAGCACGATCGGTACGAGTATTGATGGGCAAGCTATCGAGGTGCTCACGCTCGCAGGATCTGTTGATTCGGCTGCCAGCCGCCCAGGGTTATTAATTACTGCAGGGATTGATGGACGGTATCTTGTTGGATCCGAGACTGCGATCCGCATCGCACAGATAATCCTTGATGAGCACGCAGAGATGCTCGAAAATATGACGATCTATATTATCCCGCGTGTCAATCCTGATGGCGCGAAGTTAAATCTAGAGTCACTGACAATGGGATTCCAAGGGAATGCTCGAGTCATAGATGATGACCGTGATCGAGCGGCTGATGAAGATGGTCCTGATGATATCAATGGGGACGGATATATCTCCATGATGCGTAGGCTCAATCCGCCAATAGAAGATACACCAACGCATTTAGTCGACCCAAATGATCCGCGGCTGAACATTAAGCCTGACGCGAAGGAGAATCAAATCGCTCGATTCTCGTTGTACACAGAAGGTATTGACAATGACGGGGATGGACAAATCAATGAAGATGGATTCGGGTATGTCGATCTCGATCAAAACTTCATGCATGATTGGCCTGAATATGAAACGCATTCGGGTGCATATCCCCTATCAGAGCCTGAAACGAGTGCGCTCGCAAAGTTTGTATTTGATCATCAAAACATTGTGATGGCGATCACGCTGGGCAGGCATGATAATCTTGTCAACTCGCCGGAATCGAAAAAGAAGAATATTTCTGGGAGAGCGCCAGTTGGGATTGATGTCAAAGATGTTGAACTCTACAAGTATGTCGGTGAGTTATTCAAAGAGACAACCGGTCAAACAACGGCAACCAAGGAAGATATCGCAGGGAGTTTTCATGCTTGGTTGTACGCTCAGCGAGGAATACCAAGCTTTGCGACCACAGTGTGGAGCCGACCTGAGTTAAGCAGTTCAGAGAGTGAAGTTGAATCAGTCGATCAATCAGATGATGCCGTGGAAGTTGAATCTCAACTGACCCCATCTGGTGTGGGAGACATCAGTCAAGAAACCCTTGACGAGCTCATGGCCGCATATGAAGCGTTCACAGGTGAGCCTGTCGATCAATCAATGATGGATTCTATAACCCCTGAGATGATCGAGGGCTTTGCAGCACAAGCGGGGGTCGTCGTGCAACGAATTCCAGAAGAAGCACCTCCAACAGAATCAGCCCCAAAGCAAGGTAAGAAAGACAAGGCAAAGAAAAAGTCAGAGGAAGGGAAGTGGCTCGAGTACTTCGATCAGTCAGGAATCAACGGGTTTATAGATTGGATGCCATTTGATCACCCAACGCTGGGCGAGGTAGAAGTCGGTGGGTTCTTAAATCTGGCAATGATCAATCCGCCTAAGGATCAACTTGATGAGCTTGCAAAGAAGCAGACTGCGTTCGTTGTTCGGCTGCTTGATGCTCGTCCACAGGTTTCAACTGTTGGTCCAGAGATTAAAAAACTTTCTGGCGGGCTTTATGAGGTGCGATTTGCGTTGGTAAATGATGGCGAGATACCGACATCTACGATGTATTCGCAAACCAGTCATACGATTCGACCGACAGTGATTCGATTGTCAACAGATATTGACTCCATCATTACTGGGCAACGGGTATCACGCGTTTGGGGAATCAATCCTAACGGTGGGCGATCAGATCATCATTGGATTATTCGAACAGATTCCATTGACGAGGAAACAATCGAGATAGTTGACCCACGCTTTGGTAATCAGACAATTCAACTTGGAAACTAACTTATGAATTATTCAACGAGATCAGTTCGTTCATTTTTAATTGCTGGCGTGGTTGCTGCGACTGGTTTTTTCTCAGCAACAGCAAGTGCCCAGCAGCAACTCCCATCGAAGGTCGATGTGTCATGGAATCGGTTTTATAACTATGAGGAGATGACAAAGATCATTCATGATCTTGTAGACGCGTATCCAGAGTTGCTTTCGCTGCAATCACTCGGGAAGAGTGAACAGGGTCGAGATATGTGGCTTATCACTTTGAACAATGCAGATACTGGTGCAGATACTGAAAAACCTGCGATGTATATCGATGGCAATGTGCATGGAAATGAGATCCAAGCAACAGAAACAGTGCTGTATTCGATTTGGTATCTCACCAAAAGCTATGGTAAAGTTGAACAACTCACAGAGATGATGGATCGGGTTGCTTTTTACTTCTTGCCTTCTCAGAATCCTGATGGGCGAGCGGAATGGTTCGCGAATCCCAACACGCCGCACTCTGCACGCACAGGGCAACGACCTACAGATAACGATTACGATGGGTTATTTGATGAAGATGGTCCTGAAGATCTCGACGGGGATGGGCACATTACACAGATGTGGCGATTTGATCCCAATGGACGTTACCGCAGGAATGAGCTTGACCCACGAGTAATCGAGCGTGCGCCTGAAGGCACAAAGGGCGAGCTTTCCCGCGAGGGTTCAGAGGGAATTGATAATGATGGGGACGGGCGTATCAATGAAGATGGCCCTGGTGGGTATGACATGAACCGGAACTGGGCGAGCGACTGGCAACCCAACTACATTCAGTATGGTGCGGGTGAATATCCATTCGATCGCAAAGAGACAAATGCAGTTGCACAGTTTATTCTGAAGCATCCCAACATCGCGGCGGGTCAGAGCTACCACAACGCAGGTGGGATGATGCTCCGTGGGCCTGGCGCTTCATATCTTGGAGATCTGTATCCACGATCAGATCGGAATGTGTATGATCAGCTTGGCGAAGCAGGCGAAGACATTCTTCCGTATTACGACTACATGGTGATCCATGCGGATCTCTATACCGTACATGGCGGATTCGTGAACTGGCTTGCTGAAGGGCTTGGGATTGTAAGTTTCACCAACGAACTTTGGACGAACTCTCGGATGATGCCTGATCCAGACAGGGAGTATTCAGCAGAGGAACGCATGCACTGGCAAGACCGAATGCTCTTCGGCCAGACCTTCACAGACTATTCAGAGTATGACCATCCTGCGCTTGGCAAGGTACTTATTGGCGGTGGGACTAAGTATTCATCACGAGTAACTCCACCCTTTATGCTTGAAGAAGGATGCCATCGAAACTTCGCATTTACAATGTTCCATGCAACGAATATGCCTGATATTGATTTTAAATGGATCGAAATGAAGAAACTCGATCGTACGCTTTGGGAAATCACCATTGAACTCGAGAACTCAAAGATCATCCCATCACGCTTGAGTCTGGCAGCAAAAAAGAAAATTGGCCTGCCCGATGTATTAACGCTCGAGGGTTCCAAAGTTGTGCTCTCAGGGTCACTCTCCGATCGATTTGATACATCATTGAGCCCTGTTGAAAACCGACCAGAGATGATTTTTATTGAAAATGGTATCGGTGGGAATCAGATCAACACTTATCGCTTCTTAGTCGAAGGGGCTGTCGGCGATCAGATTGTCCTACGTTATACAGCAGAAAAAGCACGCGATATGGAAACTAGGTTTGATCTCAAAGAGGGTGAAGTGACAGTATCAAAGTGATAGGTCAGCTTAGTATTCCGAGAGTGAGTAGATATGCAAGACAAGAAAGCGACAAGTTGGACCCGTCGAAGTGTGCTCAAAACGACGGCGATCGGTTGTGTTGGAATTTTGACAACACCAAAGATTGTGTATGGTAGGTGGGGCATGTCAAAAACAGATGATCCTTTGTATCGGATATCGCTTGCGCAATGGTCACTCCACAAACCGTTGTATGCAGGCGAAATTTCTACAACTGATTTTGCTCGTGAAGCTCGTGATATGGGCTTTGATGCAATCGAATATGTGAACTCATTCTTCAAAGATAAAGCAGATGACCAAATGTATCTCAAGGAGCTGAACACTCGCGCAACAGACCTTGGGGTCAAACAGTTGCTCATCATGTGCGATGGCGAAGGAGCATTAGGTGATGCGGATACAACGGCGAGGACTAAAGCTGTCCAAAATCATCACAAGTGGGTTCGTGCAGCAAAGGAACTGGGATGCCATTCCATCCGTGTGAATGCGGCGAGCTCGGGTTCGTATGAAGAGCAACAGAATCTCGCTGCAGATGGTTTAAGACAACTAACGGAGTTTGCACAACCATTAGGGATCCAGGTTATCGTCGAGAATCATGGCGGCTTTTCATCCAATGGGCAATGGTTAGCAGGAGTCATGAAGAAAGTTGATCTCCCAATGTGTGGTACGCTGCCAGACTTTGGTAACTTCTGCATGGATTGGTCAAAGTCGGATGATCCAATGTCATGGTACGATCGGTACCAAGGGGTCGAAGAGTTGATGCCCTTCGCAAAGGCGGTCAGCGCCAAATCTCATGCGTTCGACAAAGCAGGTCATGAAACCGGAACAGATTATCACAAGATGCTCAAAGTAGTGGTCGATGCTGGATACCGTGGATGGGTCGGGGTTGAGTACGAAGGATCAGAACTTCCACCAAGAGAAGGTATACTCAAGACAAAGAAACTGCTTGAGAGAGTCCGTCAAGATTTAAAGAATCAATCAGACTGAAAATTCATGATGCTCTATGCCTTCTTTGAGGCAGGCAATACACAGTCAAGCAGGATAAGGCAACAGGTAAGTGTTGTACCGATCGCGTACAGGCTGCCTCCGATGACAATCGCATAGGCGAACGATGCCACATCACGAGCAATCCACCAACCCGCCATATCGATCATGAGCCCGAACCCGGTGATAAAGACAATCAAGCCAATCAATCGGAGTGAATAGCGAGTCATCGCACAACATGCTGCGAGTACAAGCATCACGATTGCCATCATCGGCGCGTGTACATGTTGGCTCATCGCAGTGATTTCAACTGGGGAAGGTTGGATGTCTTTCGTATGGGCAATCTTGTCTATATCATCCCAGTATTCGAGTGATACACTCGGAAATGAATCGGGACCTGATGCTGATCTCGAATGGCAATCTAGGCAACTCACCGCGATGATTTCTGAAGGTGCGAGATCACCCAGATCAAGGTTGTCGTAATCAGTTGATACCCGATCGCTTTTAAGCCAATCGAGCAGTGCGGATCGTTCGTCATCTTCGATTGACTCCGGGTGTCCGGATTCGAGTGCTGAGATCAAGGGCGATGGGGTCTGCACGCCGTGATAAGCACCGATGATATCGTTCATCGTTAACCCATCATCACCGTCTCGATTGTCATAGTGCCAACGGAGATGAATGCCAGAAACTATATAACCACCAAGCAATGTAATCACGAGGGTGCAGATTCCCATTCTGAACAGGAATGGAAGTGATCGGAGATTGAAAAGCGAGGACTGTGTCATAGCGTTCAGTTCCATATTGGTTTACAGGCCTGCGAGATCAATATCGACCATTTTTCCAGATACGACAGCATCATTGGCAGCAATTCCAACCACTGTCGCACGGGCAGCTTCCTCAATGGTGCATGCGGGTGTCGATCCACTTTCGATTGCACTGACCCAGTCTTCGAGCGCGTAGTAGACCGATGGGTGGGGTAACCCTACGCCATCTTTGAGTTTGCCTTGTTCCGCGAGCTTTGTTGCGCCTGCGATCAGGGTGATCCCTTCGTCGTTGTGGAACTGCTGACGGTTGGCATATACTTCCCATCCCTGTGTTGGTGCATCCGCTTCTTTGAAAAGCCACCCGTGAGACCAGCCGAGTTTGATCGCAGCGTTTGAGCCATGAAAGACTTCGTGCTTGCCACCATATGAGTTTGCAATGGTCGCGTCGTATGCCATGGTTGCGCCGTCTTCATAGATCAGCATGCATGAAACGGTATCGGCGACCGTTCGCCCATCCTCATAGAAACGCACGCCACCGGTTCCGATGACTTTGGTTGGGTACTTGCCTGTATACCAGTGGAAAACATCAAACTGGTGCGTGCCCCATTCACCCGCGAGTCCATTTGCACGAGCGGGATCGAGTTTCCAGTTCAGTGCCTCTTTCCGAACCGGATCATTTGATGGGGTAATCCAAGTCGTTTTTCGATGATTCTGCGCTCGCATCGAGATGAGGTCTCTGACTGAATCAGATCGGAAGAATCCTCTCGCTAAACTATACACCGGGTTAGACCGTCCCTGCAATCCAGCTGCGACAACCGCAGCGGATTTGCGAGCAGCCTGTGTGATTGCAATGCAGTCTTCACGGGTGTGTGCGAGCGGGCATTCAAGATAGACATGTACACCAGCTTCAAGGCATTCAATTGCAACCTCGCGATGGGTATGTGTCGGGGTAGCAATCGCGATCGCATCAACAGTCCCTGAGTCAATAAGTTCACGAACACTTGCATATCCTGTGGCACCAGATGATCTCCGTAGTCCAGACTTTAGTCTTCGATCATCGATATCACATACTGCGACAACATTCACGCCGGAGATTTTGCCGAGCTCGCCCATGATCGATCGGCCTTGGCGGCCTACACCAACTACTCCGATATTGAGTTGTTCGTCACGAGCGAACCCCCCGAATGCCTTGAAGTTTGGCACCAATGAAATGGCAGCGACTCCGCCAGCTGCATGAGTAAGAAAAGTTCTCCGGTCAAGATCTGTCATTGTGTGTTCCTCAAAGTACGAACAACCTCAAGCGGGTCGTGAATGAATGGTGAAGCTGAGTTGCCGATTGCAATGATTGTGCAATGCTCTGTGTTTAACGCATGAATCAGTTCCGGTGAAACTAAGCATGCTGTCGAATATGCATCAGCAACAGCAGCGCTCGAATGGACACAAACAACTTTTTTCATAGAGTTACTTGCAGGGGATTTTGATACGGGGTCCATCATGTGAGACAATTCAATATCATCATCAACGTGGGTTTGGGAGTTGGACTCAGAAATTCCCGCAGCGAATCCGGACAGGTATACACCAAGCCCGTCGTGTATCTGCGATGACCACGGGCAAGCATTTTGATCATGACCCAGGGCTAGGATGCTCGAAGTTCCACCATGAATAAACGCGTTTTGGACTCCATATTCACTGAGTTCTTCGCGGACCAGGTCGAGGACATAGCCTTTGCCAATCGCTCCAAAGTCCAATGAAACACGACGATCAGATTTCATGATCGATTGTCTTTGTGGATTGAGCATAATCGCAGAATCGAGACTGAGATGATCAAGTGACTGGTGATCGCAATGCGTTGTATCTGTGAGTTCCGAGCGGAATCCATGCGCGTTCATGAGCGTTCCCGCAGCGATATTGAACGCTCCATTGGTTGCATTCCTGAGTTGCTCACAGAGCAATATGAGTGAGAACATATCGTCATCAAGAATAAACTCAACACCTTCATCAGCTCTATTGATTTGGGATACAAGCGATGTGGGATCGAAGATTGATAATCGGTTATGCCAATCTAGAACAAGTTCTCGAATTCCCTCCGAAATAGATTGCGCATGAGATCTGCTCATGGCAGTGCCATCAGTCTCGAGCAGTGATTCAAATCGGCACCCCATGGCGTCGAATGCTAAGCAAGCATATCGATTTGTCAGATGCCGATTATGATCAGGATCTTGAGGCACGCATGGTGCTTGGATCGAAGGTGAATGCATGGCCTTCCCACATTGATCGAGTTGCAAGGTCAACTGCGACGAGCACCTTTGATGCAAGGTCGATATTGCTCTTGCCTGGTTCGCGAGATCGAATACACTCAAGCCAGTTGAGACGGAGTTGGTCCTGGTCATTGCCAATGTCAGGGCACTCGATGCGTTCCTCATCGATATCATCGACGAACAAACGCTCTGGTCGGATCTGACAATGACGGGAGTTGAGATAAATATTCGCTTTGTGCCCACGAATCATTGTTTCAAGTCCAACCTCGTTCGCTGTCGAACCTGCGATGACCATCGTGTGCCCATCTTCGAACTGAATGGTAAGATTGACTTGATCGTGATTTTCCATGTCATGATCGACAACATGTGAACCTGTCGCAACCACGCGGGTTGGCCAACCAGAATCAAGTGCATAGATCAATGGGGTCATGACATGTACAAGTAGGTCGCCGATGATTCCTGTTGAGAAATCTTTGTATCGGCGCCAGCGAGCATAGATCTTTGGATCCCATTCTCGTGGTCCAAGATTGCCGAGCCATGCATCCCAATCAAGGTTTACGCCTGGTTTCCAATCTGGATCAATGCCGTAGTAGTTCCATTCGCCTGTGGTTGAGTTTCGACAGTAACTCGTCTGCGACCAAACAGGTTTGCCGATTAAGCCCGATTGGATGACCTCGCGTGCTTTGTTGTACTTAGGTAGCATAATCATCTGCGTACCAACCTGGAAGATTTGCTCAGGTCGAGCGAGCACCGCTTCTCGAACTTGCATCGCTTCCTCAAGTCTGAGCGTCATCGGTTTTTCGGTATACACATCCATGCCAGCTTCGAGTGAATCGATGATATGTTGTGCGTGCCAATGTTCCGGGGAGGCAATCAGTACGGCATGAATATCGTCCCGTTTGAGCAATTCACGGTAATCGGTGTAGGTATCAACCTGAATGCCTTGCTTATCCGCCGCAGCTTTCTGGGCTCCCTTGAGCTTTGAATCGCACACATCAGAGAGTGCGACTATCTGAACATCTGCTTCGCCATTCTTCGCAAAGGCAATGAACGCATGGAGATGACCACCGCCCATGCCACCGGTTCCGATGATTGCCATTCGGATCGTCTCACCAGCTTTAGGGCGATTTCCCTTGGATGCTTTCACAGTGGGGATCAGCTTTGAATAATTTGATTCATTTGTACGCCCTGCACCAAGCATGGATACACTGGCAATTCCTGCCAGTGCAGCAGTTTGCGCTAAAAATGTCCGCCGGGAATCAGTCGGGAGATTTGCGGATTGATCATTTCCATGGTCTGTCATTTTATTTGTGCTTTCTTCATTGAGAATCACGAATGTGTTCACGAATCGTCAGCGTACCATGAACATCCGATGGGTACAACAGGGAGTTGGAGGAATTAGGATGAAAAAACTTGGCGTCTGTTCATGGTCACTCCAATCCGCCAGTTGGCGAGAGCTTGTTGATCATCTGACTCAGTGTGGCCTCACTCGGACTCAAGTAGCTCTCGAACCCTTTGTGTCTGGAGGGTGGGATATAGAGGAGATCATGGACCAGAGGGATGTGCACAATATCAGTTTCTTGTCTGGGATGATGGAGACCATCGGGGAAGATTATTCGACACTTGAATCCATTCAGCAGACAGGTGGAATTCGAAGAGATGAGCATTGGGAAAACAACCAAAAGCGAACAAAGAATCACGCAAAAATTGCACGCCAACTCGGAGTTGGACTGGTGACATTCCATGCGGGATTCATACCAAAATTCAACACTGCCGAGTACACAATAATTGTTGATCGTATTCAAAGAGTTGCTGATATCTTTGATCAGTTAGACATACGCATCGCTCTTGAAACTGGTCAAGAACATGCAGAAGATTTGCTTGAGCTACTCGCGCATCCTCGCCTGAGTCAGGTTGGAATTAACTTTGATCCCGCAAACATGATCCTGTACGGAATGGGTGATCCTACAGAAGCAATCAAGTTGCTCAAGGACCGTATCGTCCAAGTCCATATGAAAGATGCAATCAAGTCATTGGTTACAGGCAAATGGGGCGAAGAAGTACCTACGGGAGAGGGCGAGGTCGATTGGAGGTCATTCTTTGATACGATAGCTGAACTCCCTGAGCATGTAAATGTACTCATCGAACGCGAATCGGGATCGAACCGGGTGCAAGATATTATTCAGGCGAAGAACATCGCAAACTCTTATGGATGTCATTGATGAGCAATGAGAATCAACAACAATCTACTGTTCAGGTCGGCGTGATCGGCTATGGATTCATGGGACGCACGCATGTGAGTGCGTATCAACGAGCGCAACGCGATGGATACGCATGCAAACTCTTTGGAGTTGCCGATTCTGGACTTCAATCCTTAAGTCAAAGTGTTCATACTCAAGGCAATATATCCGCGAATGATCAAAAACAGGATCTTGCGGATGTTCAGTTTTTCCAAGATGCCCAAGAACTAATCGCACATCCTGAGATTGATCTTATCTCTATTTGCACTCATACAGATACGCATGTTGATCTTGCAATCCAGGCACTCAATGCGGGTAAGCATGTGCTGGTCGAAAAACCTGTCGCATTGGATCCTGCATCTGTGGAAAGATTATCCGCTGTCGCCAATGCGTCGGGTCTCGTCTGTGTGCCTGCGATGTGTATGCGATTCTGGCCTGCATGGGAACGGATTCGGGAGCTGATCCACTCAAAGGCATTCGGTCCAGTGCGAAGTGCAGCATTTCATCGACTTGGGTGTCGACCCAACTGGTCAGTGGGTTTCTACGAAGACCAAGCTCGTTCGGGCGGGGTGCTTTATGATTTACAGATTCATGATACTGATTTCATAGTGAACTGTTTTGGGATTCCTGATGAAGTGATGACGATGGGGGATGGAATGCACTTGAGCACGCTCTATCGATATGCAGATAAACCGGTTCATGTGCTTGCGCATGCCGCGTGGGATCATCAGCCGTCAGTTGGATTCCAAATGAAATGCACAATTGTGTTTGATGATGCAATGATCGACTTTGATATCAATAGAGAGAGTCAGTTGATGATCTATCAAGGCGACGATGCAACGCCGATTGAGCTCAATGATCTATCAGGATATGACGGCGAGGTCCGCTATGTTTTAGATCGAATCACTTCAAACAAAGATCCAAAGATCACATCTATCAATGATGCAGTCATCGTCGCGGATGTACTCGAAGCACAAAATCAAAGTCTCACAACGAAGAGTCCTGTTGCGCCTCGGAAGGGTCGTTCTTTCTAGATGGATCCTTGAAGAGGATGATGAAAATCACAAAGATGATCAACGCAAATGCTGCGGGATACAACCAGATCTGTTCCCAATCAGTCACGGAAATTTCATCTACAGTCTTTGTGTATTTGCCAACGAGTTTGCCCGAAAGTAGAGCACCGATGAGCATGCCCAGCCCTTGCGTGATGAGGACAAGGAACCCTTGGGCTTGTCCACGAATCTTGGACCCTGCAACTTGGTCGGTGTAGATCTGGCCGGTGACGAAGAAGAAGTCATAGCAAATTCCATGAAGGATTATGCCGCTGAGAACCATCCACTTGATCTGTTCGCTTGCTGCACCCTGATCGCTTGCTGCACCAGCAAAGAATCCATACCGAGCGACCCAAGCTAACATGCCGATCGCGAGCATCCACTTGACTCCAAATCGAGCAAAGAAGATCGGCATGATCACCATGAATATGATTTCAGACATTTGTCCGAGTGACATGGTGGATGCAATGTTTTCAATGCCCATGTCTCCTACAAACTGGCCGGCGAAGCTGTAGTATGCTGCCAAAGGGATGCAGAGAAGGAATGAACATACTGCGAAGGTCGCAAACGATCTGTTTTTAAGCAGAGCAAGTGCATCAAGCCCCATGGCTTCTCGAGCTGAAAACTCTTGCCCTTTGAGTGGTGGTGGGGTGTGAGGCAAGAAAAAGCTGAAGAGTCCGAGCAATATTCCCGAACTACCAGCAAGATAAAACATCTTTGAAGAGGTATCGAAGTTCATTTGTGAGATCAACAATCCTGCAACGATCCATCCGATCGTTCCAAAGACACGGATCAATGGGAACTGCTTCTGAGCATTGGTCATGTTGTGCATTGCCAATGTATTGGTAAGCCCAAGCGTCGGCATATAGCAAAGCATGTGAACAAAGATTGCAAGAATGAAAAACGATGAAGATTGATCTGCTGCCAGCGGTGCAAAGAAAAGGGCGCCACCACCAAGCAGATGGAGAATCCCGAGAACACGCTCAGTCGCAAAGAATCGGTCAGCAACGAGTCCCAGGAAGAAAGGTGAAATGATTGCAGCTATCGGCCCAACGGTGTATGCCCACCCGATGGTTTCGGGTTTCATTCCTGAAGCACCCATGAATGGACCCATGGTGACATACCATGCACCCCAGAGGAAAAACTGTAGAAACATCATGGTTGAGAGCTGAATGCCGATGATTCCGCCGAAGCGTTGATCTTTTTGAGTCATTGGGTGTATCCTGCATATAGATATTCGCGAATGCGATTTCGTGGAGAATATCAGGAATAAGCCGATCATGCACGGAACTGTTCGATGAGAAAGGCAAAAATATGACCAGACCGATCACCCTATTTACAGGCCAATGGGCAGATATGCCGCTCGAAACCCTCGCAGAAAAAGCATCACAATGGGGATATTCAGGTCTTGAACTCGCGTGCTGGGGTGATCACTTTGAAGTTGATCGCGCATTGAATGAAGACAACTACTGTCAATCCAAGATTGATTTACTTGCCAAGCATGGATTGTCGTGCTTTGCGATTTCAAACCATCTTGTGGGTCAAGCGGTCTCGGATCCGATCGATTCTCGGCATCAATCAATCCTTCCCGATCGAGTGTGGGGCGATGGAGATCCATTGGGTGTTCAAAATCGAGCCGCGAAGGAGATGATGAATACCGCAGTTGCTGCCAATAAACTCGGGGTCAAGGTGGTGAATGGATTTACCGGTTCACCAATCTGGCACAAACTGTACTTCTTCCCTCCAACATCAGTTGATGATATCCAAGACGGATACCGGTTGTTCGCATTACAGTGGAAACCAATCCTTGATGTGTTCGTCCAACAGGGTGTTCGCTTTGCCCTTGAGGTGCATCCTACAGAGATCGCCTATGACCTGATCACCTTCGAACATGCACTTCGTGCACTCGATGAGCATCCAGCATTCGGAATCAACTTTGATCCTTCACATTTGATTTGGCAAGGGATTGATCCTGTGAAACTTATCAATCGGTTTCCAGATCGTATTTTCCATGTGCATATGAAAGACGCTGCCAGAACACTCGACGGGACAAACTCAATCCTTGGCGGCCATCTCGGGTTTGGAGATCATCGGAGAGGGTGGGACTTTCGATCGCTCGGACGTGGGGAGGTTGACTTCGAGGAAATTATCAGAGCATTGAACCGTGTTTGCTATGATGGGCCTTTGAGTGTGGAATGGGAAGATAGTGCAATGGATCGAGAGCACGGCGCGTGTGAAGCTGCAGAGTTTGTGCGTCAGATTGATTTCCCGTCTTCGGATCAAGCATTTGATGCGGCATTCGATTCAGATGAGAACCTGGAGTCATCGTCATGAGCAAACCACTTACCTACGCGATGATCGGAGGAGGGATCGGTGCTTCAATCGGTCAAGTCCATCGTCGAGCAATCGCACTTGATGGACGAGCAACGCTCGTCGCAGGAGTGCTGTCATCAACACCTGAGCGTTCGATCCTCAGCGCTAAAGCAATAGGTCTCGACTTAAATCGTTCCTATCAGAGTTATCAAGAACTTTTCAAACAGGAATCAACTCGTGATGATCGGGTAGACTTCGTGTCGATTGTAACACCCAACGACACACACTACCCGATTGCCAAAGCAGCGCTTGAACATGGATTCCATGTGGTACTCGACAAACCTGCAACACATACTTCTCAACAAGCAATTGAACTCGAAGATTTAGCTTCCTCCAAGGGGCTTGTGTGCTGTGTGACTTACAACTACACCGGATACCCGATGATCCGACAAGCAAGAGCGATGGTGCGGGATGGAAAACTCGGTTCTATCCGGAAAATCTATCTTGAATACCATCAGGGTTGGCTCGCGTCGGATTTAGAATCGGGTGGACATAAGCAAGCAAGTTGGCGCGTCGATCCTGCAAAGGCGGGGCTCGGCGGTGCGCTCGGTGATATTGGCACACATGCAGAGAATCTGATCTCATTTGTGACAGGATTGCCGATGCAATCCGTTTATGCAAACCTACGAGCATTCGTTCCTAACCGTGTGCTCGACGATGATGTCTCGGTGTTTATCAACTTTCAGCAGGGTGCGCATGGGGTGCTGACGGCATCACAAGTTTGTATCGGTGAAGCAAATGGGATTTCTCTCCGAATCTATGGTGACAAAGGTGGGCTCAGTTGGTATCAACAGTCTGAAAATGATCTTTCATTCACAGAGCTCAACGGACAAACCACAATCTTTACACGCAATGGAGTGGGGCTGCATACAGATTCGCTTCTCTCAGCATTTACTCCCCCTGGGCACCCTGAAGGGTATTTAGAAGCATTCTCGAACATTTATCGTGGTGCCATAGATGCAGTTCTTTCAAAACGTGACGGCATCGAGGAATCACAACTGGCAAAGCTCATTCCAAGCATGAAGGATGGGGCGCAGGGAGTGAGATTCGTTGAAAAATGTGTAGAAAGCGCAGAGAAAAACACTCAGGTGGATTGGGAGTCTTGAAGTCAGATTGTTTGATAAAATTAGTCGAGTTCAATCACTCTGATATCTCGATACTCGATGACATTCCCATCATGGTGTCCTTGCACAGCAAGGTGTCCTGAATCATACAGGTCTTGCTCTGTGTCAACCATGAGCACGCCGTTGATCCATGTTCTGATGCGGTTGCCTTCAGCGCGAATACGATAATCGAACCAGGCATTATCTTGGGTGATTGGTTTTGAATATTCTTCCGACCATGCGGTGTTGTAGATAGCGCCGGTGAAGTTCTTTGGATCGTGGTTATCGACCTGTGCTTCATATCCGATCGGCCAAGGATTGTTTGGTTCTGGGTTTGGCTTAACTCGGAAGTACATTCCTGAGTTCCCGTGATCGTTGACTTTGACCAATGCTCGCAACTCAAAGTTTGTGTAACTTGCTTTGGTGAACAAATGCCCAGGGCCTTTGAGTCCGATGAGCGATCCGTTTTCATTGGTCCATTCTGCAGCATCCTCTGCAAACCATTTGCTGAGGTCTTTGTCGATTAATGGCATCATTTCATCGGGTTCGGGATCTGATGAGAGATCTTTGATTTTGATATTCCGAAATCGAAACGCATGCCCATGGTCTTGCAACGAGATATACCCGGTCGTCGCGCGGGAGTTGAGAGGCAGTTGGTTTTCAGGTGATCGGAAGTATCCTCGATCATCAAGTTGTTCAGAATCAATAACATGGACACCATTGAGGGTTACATCAATGGTGTTGCCCACGACTTTGATCAGGTAGGTATTCCACTCGCCTGCGGGATGGACGGCCATTTTAGCGGCAGTGATTGCGGTATAGATCGAGCCACAGGTATGATTCTGTGGTTCTTGCCCATGTGTGTCGAGGATCTGCACTTCGAGTCCCGTGAACGCAGGGTCCCCATTGGAAGATCCTCGGATTCCGACACCTGAGTTGCCGCCTTTAGGCATCCAAAAGTCGAGTTTAAGTTCGAAATCACGATACATTTTATCAGTTCGTATCCAGTGTCCTTGCCCGGGTTTGAGCGTGACGAGTTCATGATCAACAACTCCCCAAGCGCTGATATCTCCTTGAGAAGTCCAGCCATCAAGGTCTTTGCCATTGAACAGATCAACCCAAGCAGGTACTTTCACTTCAGTAGACTGATTTTGTTCTGGTAAGTCATAAGCAATACTCGGAGGTGCAAGAAGGAATGCAGCTGCGAGGCCTAAAAAAATGCGTTTCATCTCAATTCTCCAAATGATTTCAGTTCTGGTTGATAGAAAGTGAACTCTGGTATCTTACAGGAGCACGAGTCTGAGAGCATGCCTATCACAGGGGTATTTTTATCCTTAATCGGCTGACATGATTACGCATATCGAAGGAGCGGGGCGATTTGAGACATGTGAATCTAGAATGGAAGTCTGGTGGGGGATGTATTCAGTTTTCATTCATCCATAAATCAATCAAATCATCATCTTGAGGCCTAAAATATTCATTCTTCTGGCTCCGCCGGAGCCAATCAGTTGTGATCCCTCCCTGAAAGGGTGAAGGCTCCTATGCCAACCGAACAATCAATCGAAACTCAACCGACAACACTCGACTCAGTAGTGATTCGTTTCTGCGGGGACTCCGGTGATGGGATGCAACTCACTGGCGGTCAGTTCACTGATACCTCTGCAATATTTGGAAATGACTTTGCGACTTTCCCTGATTTTCCTGCTGAGATTCGTGCTCCCAAGGGCACGACATTCGGCGTTTCCGGATTTCAGGTGCACTTTTCATCTGAACACATTCATACTCCTGGAGATCGTGTCAATGCGATGATCGCAATGAACCCTGCTGGTTTCAAAATGAACATTATGGATGTTGAGCCAGGTGGGATCGTTATTGTGAACGAGGATGAGTTTACAAAGAATAATCTGACAAAGTGTGGGTATCTCGATGGGTACAACCCGATCGATGATGATGAACTCACCAACAAATACCACTTTGTGAAGGTGCCGATGTCTCGTTTGACAAGGGAATCACTCGCTGATTCTGGAATGGGTGCAAAGGACATTAATCGGTGTCGGAATATGTTTGCGCTCGGTATCGTGTATTGGCTCTACGAGCGTCCGCTTGAAACCACCAAAAGCTATTTGAACAAGAAGTTTGCGGTAAAAAAGGGTCTTCCTGAGGTTGCGAAAATAAATATTCGCGCGCTCGAAGCAGGATATTACTTTGGTGAAACAGCAGAAGTTTTTCCGGCACGATATCGAGTTCCAAAGGCAAAGCATGAAAAAGGGACCTATCGCCAAATTAGTGGGAATGAAGCAACCGTTCTCGGATTTGTCACCGCAGGGCAAAAAGCAAACAAGCCTGTTGTGTATGCGAGCTATCCAATCACACCTGCATCCAATGTGTTGCATGGATTGGCGCATCTTAAACGATTTGGCATCAAGACGATTCAGGCAGAAGATGAGATCGCAGCGATTTGCACTGCAATTGGTGCAAGCTTTGCAGGAGATATTGCAATCACCGGGACATCTGGTCCAGGTCTGGCGCTCAAAGGGGAAGCAATGGGTTTGGCACTCATGCTTGAACTCCCGTTAGTAGTTGTCGATGTTCAACGAGCAGGACCCGCGACTGGACTACCGACGAAAACCGAGCAAGCTGATTTGCTACAAGCAATGTACGGAAGGCACTGTGAGAGCCCGCTGATTATTGTTGCACCACGAAGTCCATCGGACTGTTTCAAGATGGCAATCGAAGCGGTTCGACTTGCGGTTGAGTTTATGACTCCCGTTATTTACCTCTCGGATGGATACATCGGCAATGGTGCCGAACCTTGGAAAATACCCAACTTAGAGAGCATTCCAGACATCAAGATCACGCATCCTACCAAGGAAGATTCCGGTGATGAAAAGTTCTTGCCTTATGCCCGCAATCCAGAGACACTCGCTCGTCCATGGGCAATTCCTGGGACCCCCGGTCTCGAACATCGAGTTGGGAGTTTGGAAAAAGAAGCGGAGACAGGCAATGTATCCTATGACCCTGACAACCATGATATGATGGTGCGATTACGGGCGAAAAAAGTTGCCAACGCTGCTGCATCTATTCCGCTGCTTGAAGTTGATGGCGATTCTTCAGGTGATGTGCTCGTGCTGGGATGGGGCGGGACATATGGTTCGATCACGACAGCGATTGAGCAGGTTCGTGCCAACGGACACAAGGTCAGTTCTGCCCATTTGCAGTATCTGAACCCGTTCCCTTCGAATACGGAAGAAGTACTTCGTTCATTCAAGAAGATCGTGATCCCTGAGATCAATCTTGGGCAACTCAGTGTCTTGATCCGATCGAAGTTCCTGATCGATACGATCGGGATCAACATTGTCAAGGGCAAACCTTTCAAGGTAGAAACACTCGTTGAACGGATCACAGAGGTGGTGAAGTCATGAGTACAATTGAACCGAAAAAAACTGAACTCCCTATTTATACTGCCAAAGACTTTACAACGGACCAAGATGTTCGATGGTGTCCAGGATGTGGCGACTATGCGGTACTCTCCGCAGTCCGTAAAGCGCTCCCAGATATTCAACGCAACAAAGAAGACTTTGTGTTTGTTTCAGGGATCGGATGTGCGGCAAGATTTCCATATTATATGGAAACTTATGGCATGCACTCTATCCATGGCCGTGCACTTGCAGTCGCGACTGGGGTTAAGGTTGCGAATCCGCAACTTGAGGTGTGCGTAGTTTCAGGTGATGGGGATTTGTTCTCGATCGGTGGAAATCACACGATTCATACAATGCGACGCAATGTTGACATAAGCATTCTATTGCTGAACAACAAAATCTACGGCCTCACCAAAGGGCAATACTCACCGACGAGTGAGGCAGGAAAAATTTCCCCAACTTCCCCCGCAGGATCAATCGATTTTCCGATCAACCCGATTGCAACTTCTGTTGCTGCAGGGTGTACATTTGTTGCTCGGTGCCTTGATGTTGATATGAAAGGCATGGATGCGATCATCAAGCGTGCTATGGATCATCGCGGGACATCCTTTGTCGAGGTGTATCAAGACTGCAATATCTTTAATCACAAAGCCTGGTTCTATGCGTCGCAGAAGGACACAATGCCTGAGAATACGATCAAGGTCGAGCACGGTAAGCCGCTGATTTATGGCAAGGATCGTGATAAAGGGATTCGTTTTAACAATGGTCGTCCTGAAGTGGTAACGATTGGAACTGACGGCATTACAGAATCAGATCTGATTGTACATGATGAAACAGACATGTTCCTTGCGAGTATGTATGCACAGATGGCCCATCCAGAGTTCCCAGAACCTATGGGGATTCTTCATGCGGATACATCCAAGCCAACTTACAACGATTTGCTACATAAACAAGTCGATGACGCAAAGGCTATGGGCGGGCAACCTGATCTACAGGCTTTGATTACAGGTACAGAATCGTGGGAAGTCGTATAGTTGATTTATGAGTACTGCTTTTCAGGCAATGAATGCATGATGTGTTGAGACAGGAAGGCTTGATGATGAAGCGACAACTGATAATTACCCTGAAAACCCAGTGTGTTTTGATCGGCATCGGGTTAACGCTGATCACAGGGTGTGATCGAAATGAGATCCAATCCTATCGGGTTGCTCGTGAAGTTGATAACACACCTGATGCGCAAGATAATGCTGCTCAAGCACATGAGTCTGGTGCTGAGGGCGTGACTTGGTCTATCCCGACATCATGGAAAGAACTTCCAACTACGAGTGCGATGCGAATCGCAACATTCCAAGCATCTAACGGCCAAGAAATTGCGGTGACAGCATTCCCCGGTGATGTTGGTGGGCTTGTTGAGAATGTAAATCGTTGGCGTGGCCAGGTTGGACTTGAGCCTGTCGATGAGCAAAGCGTAAATGATGGGATCGAACAAGTTCCAGGCGTGAGGGTTCTTGTGGTTGATGCCAGTGGAACTTCATCACGACTCTTGGGAACCATCATCGATATCCAAGATGGGCAAACTTGGTTTGCCAAAGCGATTGGTTCTTCAGAGAGTATTGATCAGATAAAGTCTGATCTCATCGCATTCTCGGCGAGTTTTCAAATCCATGACCATGACCACGATCATGATCCTGAACTCTCCCGGACTGCATCCAACCCAGAGACAACCGCACAATCAAACGGCGGCATTGACTGGACTCCACCTGAAGAATGGAAAGTTGAAGAGAACTTATCGTCTGTCATATCCGTTGCGTTTAACGCCGACAGCGGTGCACGGATAACATTGACCTCCCTTGGTGGCACAGGTGGGGGGGCACTCAGCAACATTAACCGCTGGCGGAATCAACTGGGTCTACCCTTCATTGACGCCCTCACTGATGAGTCGATAGTGGACCTCGGAGATGAAGCATTGTTCGTTGATCTTGTATCACCTGATGACAGTGCTCGCATGGCTGCAGGTATCCTTCCAATCGGTGATCAAACGCTTTTCTTTAAACTCACAGGTCCTGTTGAATCAATCGAAGAAGAGTTCGAGCGATTTAAGGTGTTCATTGATGCATTCAGAGCTGGTAAAGCGGGGACGCCGTGATGATCAAAAAATTATTTAAACCATTAGCATCTCTACGTCTGACGGTTGTCATTTTCGCACTCTCAATATTCCTCATCTTTGCGGGTACCCTCGCGCAGGTAGATGAAGGCATCTGGACCGTTGTTGATCGATACTTTCGATCGGTGATTGTCACGATTGATTTACAGATATTCATGCCGAAGGAAGTCGCGAGAATACCCGGCGCGATCTGGTTCCCAGGCGGTTTAACGCTTGGTGTTGCGATGTTTATTAATCTCATCGCAGCCCATTCAGTCCGTTTTAAGTTCCGCAAAAAACGGATTGGTATTATTGTGACTCATCTGGGCGTGATCCTACTTCTTGTTGGCGAGTTCGTTACAGGATTCGCCGCTGAAGAAGGAAATATGACGATTCTTGAAGGTCAGACTGTGAACTTCGTAGAAGATATCAGATCGTCAGAAATAGCGATTGTTGATCGATCCGATCCGGATGATGATCAAGTCGTTGTTATACCTGATCGATTGATTAGCACTGGGAAAAACATCACCAACTCACTTCTGCCTTTCAGGGTTGAAGTCGTTGAGTGGATGCCAAATGCTCAGATTCTGGGTCCTATGCAAGCACCAACGCAGCGCAAGGGGATCGCTGACATGGGCGCCGCGAGTGAACTCGCTGCGATTCCTATCCCTCGAGCTAACGGGGTAGATGGTGCAAAGGTTGATACACCTGCAGCGTACATATCTGTTTTCGATGGAGAAGAACGCCTTGGGACATATTTGATTTCTGTGAATCTTTCTCGCCCTCAGATGGTTGTCGTTGATGAAAATGTGTACTGGATCGAACTCAGGTTTGCACGAACATACAAGCCATACGAAATACACCTGATAGATTTCAAACACGATTTGTTTACCGGAACACAGATGGCAAGAAACTTCTCAAGCCGTGTCCGCTTGGTCGATGCCGATCGGAATGTTGATCGAGAGGTTTTAATCTGGATGAATCATCCAATGCGTCATGCAGGTGAAACATTCTACCAAGCTTCATTCTTGAAAGGTGATACAGGGACTGTCCTTCAGGTTGTAAAAAATCCTGGGTGGTTGATCCCTTATATTTCTTGCACGATGGTGACACTCGGAATGCTTATTCACTTCGGTGTTCGGCTAGCCCCGGCGATCGGGAGACGGTCAAAATGAAAAAACTACAACAGATCTTACCGTGGTTGATATTTGTAATTGCACTGCTTTACGCGGGGCAAAAAATTGCACTCCCAGAATCAATTGAGAGCTCATACAATCTCGATAAGTTCCGCCAACTGCCGGTTTCAGACAATGGGCGGACCAAGCCGATCGACACCGTCGCACGAAATAGCCTTATGAATATCAGTGGGCGACAGAGTCTGAGTACACAGGATGGCAAGTTATCTGCTATCGAATGGTATTTACAAGTGGTCACTAAGTCCGATGGTTCGCTTGATCATCAAGTGTTTCGGATCGATCACCCGGAGTTGCTCACACTCATCGGTTTAGAAACCGAACAACGAACACGATTCTCGTTTCTTGAGATTGAACCGAGTATTGAAGAAGTGTTTCGACAAGCGACTCTTGCGAGTCAAACAAAGGCCAAGGCGCGGGATCCATTCCAGAGCGCTGTTCTCATTTTAGCACAGCGTCTCCAACTCTTTGATGAGTTAAGGTTCCTTCAGAAACCATACTTGGTGGCCCCGTCTGAAACGGTCAATGAATGGCAATCATTCGTGAAAGTCTACAACGAGCAACCAACAGATGCAAACATGTTGAGCCTGCTCCGAGTGTTTCAGGCATATGTGAGCAAGGATGCAACAGCGTTTAATGAGCAACTTGCATCATATGATGGGTTAGTACACGACCTATTGCCTTATGATGTAAACAAGGCGAGATATGAAGTCTCATTCAACCAAATTCAACCCTTCATTGTTTCAGCTGTGCTGTACCTAGGAGCGTTCCTCTGTGGTTGCTTCGGATTGCTTTCGAGTCAAATGACAAAGCCCGATTGGTCAAGGTCATTGCTTCGCTCGATGACTTCATTGATCATTGTCGCATTCATAGTCCAAACCATCGGGATTATCAGTCGAGTTTATTTGCAAGGTAGACCACCAGTCACCAACTTGTACTCATCCGCGGTATTTATTGGTTGGTTCTGTGTGATCATCGGACTCTTCGCAGAGCGACTGATGAAAAATGGACTCTCAGGGATCATGGCATCAGTCATCGGTTTTGGCACATTGATCATCGCTCATAACCTTGGAAGTTCTGGCGATACGATGGAAATGATGCAGGCGGTGCTCGATTCCAACTTCTGGCTCGCGACTCATGTCGTTGTGGTTACCATCGGATACTCCGCGACATTCTTCGCAGGATTCCTTGCGATCGCCTATGTCCTGTTGGGTGTATTCACACCCACATTGGACCGCGATCGCGGAAGATCATTAATCAAGATGGTGTATGGGGTGATCTGCTTTGCAACTATTACCAGCTTCGTTGGGACTGTTCTCGGCGGTATCTGGGCAGATCAATCATGGGGTCGATTCTGGGGATGGGATGCGAAGGAAAACGGCGCTGCATTGATCGTGCTCTGGAACTTGCTGATTCTACATGCAAGGTGGGGCGGGATGATCCGGGAACGGGGATTGGTGAATCTTGCGATCTTCGGAAATATCATCACCGCGTGGTCTTGGTTTGGTACCAATATGCTCGGTGTCGGTCTGCATTCATACGGCTTCACACAATCAGCAGTATTCTGGATCGCGGTCTTTGTCTTAAGTCAACTCATTCTAATCAGTGTTGGAATGCTCCCAATGAAAATTTGGCGGAGTAAGTTCGCCAAGCTGTAAGAAGGCACCAAACTGAAGACCACAGTGTTTCAATGTCTCGTTCTCTAAGCTTTGGGCTGAGGGAAGCGATTCGTGTTCTTGATATCAAAATGGGCAAGATTGTTTTCCACACACTTTCTCTACAGCGTGCTTCATGTCCGTTAATCTAGGCTTCGGATGATTTGTCAAAGTAAAAGCTCTACAGATCGTTGATTCTCGCGGAATAAATCAGATTTAGGGGCTGCACCTATCCAGTTTCGGTTATGGTGTTTTGACCTAAAATGGAGAATACAAGATGAAGTTCAGGATTTTCACAGCGACTTTTTTTACTCTCGTTGGTGTTGTACAAGCTGAGATTTCGCCTCCAACTGGTGATGCAGGGTATATTGAAGCTGGTCAAATTTATTTTTTAGATGATGAACTCACTCAAATTACCGTGACGATGAATGAGTCAGATCTGCAATCGATGATCGCTGATCCATTCGATAATACATATCGTCTTTGCTCAGTTCATATACTGAACTCTCAAACGGATTCAATCATTGAAAATGTTGCAATCCGCCCAAGAGGGAATACTGCTCGTAATGCGACTAAGAAATCTTGGAAAATCAAGTTCAATGAGTTTGTTCCAGGCCGTGAAGTATTCGGACTCGAGAAACTCAACATCAACGGGCACCAAAACGATCCATCTGTTGTCCGCGGAAAACTCGCATGGGATGTCTTTAATGACTTTGGTGTTCCGTCACCACGGGCATCAATGGTGCATTTCATTATCAACGATGGTTCATTAGTCGATGATGTCTTCGTCAATGTTGAGCAGATAGATGATGAGTTTCTTGCAGCGTGGTTTGGCGATGATACTGGGAATCTATACCAGTGTACATATAAGGGTGATCGTGCAGATCTCCGGTATATAGCGCCTGGTGATGCTTCTACATATGCGAACCTTGGGTCGTTGACCTACGAACTTGAGAACGATAGCGGGTTAAACCAACACGAGGATCTTGCAGAGTTCATCAGTTTTATAGAATCTACTGATGATGCGACTTTCGCAGAACTGATCGATGATTATTTTCATGTGGATACTTTTCTACGCTCGATGGCGGTTGATTGTGTAAATGGGAACTGGGACAATATCTGGTATGGTGCGAATAACTACTTTCTTTATGTGAATCCTGAGACGGGGATCATCGAATACATCCCATACGATCTGGATAATACGTATGGCATTGATTTTTTCTCTACGGATTGGGCTACAAGACCTGCGGAAAGCTTTGGAGACAATGGGTTCGGATGGGATTTTACAAGCTCATTTGGGAACGGTGCTGAACCACCTCTCCTCCGCCGGATCTTTGATATCCCCGCTTACCAAGATCAATACTATCGGTATGTACGCCAACTCGTCGGTGCAGCAGGTGTGCCAACAGAACCAACACCCACGCTTTTCTCAGATTCAGTTGGTGATACATTTCTTTCGCAATCAGATCCGATCTTCGATATCGTGTCTGTAACTCTGGCGAACACTTCAGAAACACTGTTTATTGACACCCTGCTTAATGGTCCACTTAGTGTTGGGGGAGACACTGATCAAACACGAATAATGATTTTCTTAGACACGACCCCGGGTGGATCAACTTCGAATCCGTGGAACCGAGATTTGATCACTTCAACTCAGGCAGATTACTTTGTCGGTTCTTGGACCGACAATGGCGGTGGATTTATCCTCTACCAATGGAACGGATCAGGTTGGAGTTCCATTCATGCGAGCTTTGATAATCCCGGAGGCATGACTCAGGATCTCAGTTCTGCTCCTAATGGAATAGTGAGATTCCAAGTCCCGCTTTCTCATCTGAATCTGAGTGAAAGTTCTTCCTTCGCCTTCGATGTAGTGACTACAAACGATCGTGACGGCCTCCCAGATCCAGGGATTGATCATCTTTCCAATCCGGTTGAATCTACGCCGAACTACGAGACCGCATCCGTTGCCGGGACTTATCCAGTTCACACTTTAACACCCTACATGGAAGGAAACACAGATGCCGTTGATGGCTTGTTCACGCTTTCTACTTCTCGGAATGAGCATATAGAGAGTCTGAGATTCATGCTTGAGCCATTCGCATTTACCGGTTCATATGCCGGAGGAAACGCAGACTACGGCTATGATAACCAAGACTTCATTGATTCTTTTTCGAGCCCATCGAGCTATAGCGGAAATCAGCCTTGGGCTTGGGGAGTCAAACCATACATCGAAGCTCGCACAGAGTATCTGCGAAACAATACATCCGCGCCGGCAGATCTCCCACGAGTCTTTGTAAACGAAGTCATTGCGATCAATGAATCTGTTATAGCGGATGAGATGGGGCAGTTTGAAGATTTTATAGAACTCTACAACGATGAAGATTTCGCAATAGATGTGTCCGGGATGCACCTGAGTGACACGCCAGGATTGCCTCAGATGTGGGAGATACCCGCAGGGACAGTCATACCAGCGAAATCCTTCATATTAATCTGGGCTGATGATGATCCAACCGACGGCCCGCTCCATGCAACATTCAAGCTCGGTTCGAGTGGTGAGACTGTCTCGTTGTATCATCGTGCTGATCAGGGAGCAGTGCTTATCGACTCGTTGACATATACACAACTGAATGTGGATCGTTCCTTCGGCCGATCACCCGACGGCACGGAGATGTTCCAAGTGTTCTGTGCGGTTACGCCTCAAGCACCGAACGATCCGCGAGACGATTGTTTCACTGAACCAGAACCTACGCCATCTATTTTCGTCAATGAATGGCTCGCGAGCAATAATGGATCTGTTGTCGATGAGTTCGGGGATGATGATGATTTTATTGAACTCTACAACAAAGATGATATAGATATTGATCTAGGCGGTCGATTCTTAACCGATGATCTCATGAACCGTACGAAATGGGAGATTCCAGCAGGAGTCACTATCCCAGCAAACGGATATCTCGTAATCTGGGCGGACGACGAAGTGAAACAAGGCTCTTTGCACGCAAACTTCAAACTCTCAAGTGGTGGTGAATCAGTCGGGCTCTTTGATCGGATTGATAATCAACTTGCACAGATCGATGCGATCAACTTTTCTAAGCAGTCAGATGATATCGCAGAGGGCAGATCGCCCGATGGATCAGAATGTTTCGCATTCTTTACACCATCGCCAGATGCTCCAAATCCAGCAGGACTTGCTGATCTCACAGGTGATGGATCATTGAATTTCTTCGATGTTTCAGCATTCCTGTCAGCCTACGGGAATGGTGATCTCTCAATAGATTTGAATGATGATGGGGTGCTGAACTTCTTTGATGTATCGATTTTCTTGCAAGCATTCAATACCAGTTGCCCATAGTGTAAACTCACATAGGTTACCCATGTGGAATGATGGATCGTACAGATTCAAACATCACTTCGTCTGTTGTGCTAAGATTCTCGTACATGAAGTCTCGTGTTCTGATCAATGGGAAATGGAAATTGCACACCAATACGACAGGTGTGCAGCGTTATGCATCGCAACTTGTTCGCACATTCGATGAGATTGGATTTTCCTATTCGATCGATCAGCCTCAGAGCAGATCAAAGGGCGGGCAAACTGCTTGGGAACAGTTCAAACTTCCAATACAGGCAAAGTCCTTTGATACACTCTTCTGTCCAGCAAATATGGCGCCTTTAGTGGTATCTCGTCATATCAAACTGGTCATGACACTCCACTGTCTTCGGTTCCATTACCATCCGCAGAGTTATTCAAAGCCATTTGTTGCTTGGTATCGCTTTGCGATTCCTCGATTGCTCAAACGAGCGGATGTCATCCTCACGGTATCGAATACCGCAGCGGAAGAAATTCAACGGGAGTATCCTGTATCGAGAAACAAAGTTCAGGTTGTTTACCCAGGTGTTTCAGATCATTTTCGATCAGATCATCGTCCAAAAAATCCTTGTGATCTCCCTGATACATATTGGATCTTTGTAGGGAATACAGGTGACGCGAAGAACTTGCGTGTGCTTGTAGAAGCAGTTGGATGCTCACAGCTTCCACACAGGGTTGCGATTCTTGGAATCGATCACGCTCAACTTGAGGCGTATAAGCGAATCAATCCAAATCAGAATCTCGATCAGTTTATCCCACTTGGGCATGTAAAAGATCCCAACCAAGTGGCAACTATCATGCGAGGTGCAATAGGATTGCTCACACCATCGCTTTATGAGAGTTTCAATCTCCCGTTGATCGAAGCAATGGCGTGTGGCATCCCCGTATTGGCATCGGACACGCAGGTTCATCAAGAAATAGGAGCGCAAGCGCCAGTCTATATCCCATCCGATGATGCGCAGCTATGGGGAGATGCAATGGATAAGATTGCTACCGATCAAGCATGGGCCAATGAAGTAGTTGAGCGAGGCGCAGAACGATCGACATATTTTCGCTGGGATGATGCAGCAAAGTCGATTGCAGAGATTCTTCAACAGTAACGATCAATTATGTCAATCAATGAACTATCCATCTCGGTTATAATTTGCACACGAGATCGTCCTAAAGATTTAGTTCATTGTTTACGAAGTATCAACAATCAATCGGTAGTGCCTGAAGATATTGTGATTGTCATTGGGAGCCCTGATTCATGCCCGTTGGGGATTAGGGATCAGTATCCGAACATGAAGATTCAAGTTCTCGAATGCTTTGAAAACAATATATCGCTCTCAAGAAATGTTGGTCTAGCAAGTACACAAAGCGATATTGTGCTGTTTATTGATGATGATGCAGTCGCTCACCCAGGATGGATCTCAGCATACAAATCATTATTTGAATTGGTGCCCGAGACTTGGATTGCTGGTGGTCCTGTCTTTGATTCCCGAGTGAATCCTCCTGTATATGAGTTCAAGCAAGGAATGATCACATCATACGGTACTCAGTTACCAGTAAGCTCCAAACCTCCAGAGTCATTGAAGAGTGCATATCGGCTTACGGTGAAAGGATGTAACTTTGCTGTTCGCCGGGAAAAAGCTTTGTTCGTTGGAGGCTTTGATCCATTTTTTCGATTTGCATTCGATGAGACAGATCTCGTGTTCGCAATGTATGAGGCAAACGGGATAGTTCAATATTGCCAAGATGCTGTTGTTGATCACGCGCATACACCCGGGCATTACCGACAGACTGGACCGATGGACCATGATTGGAGAGTCGAGTATGCGAGTCATGCAATGTTTATACTCAAGTATAACTCGCCGAAGATGCAACGCAAAGGCAGATGGATTCTCCGGCGAAGATATCTAAAACTTGTAATTACCGCGTTGGTATGTGTTTTCAAAAGCAAAGCTTCCATCTCAAAGGGAGTTACTTCTTTGAAAGAGGCGCGACTTGGTATCCGCGATGCTACGCAATCTATTCATAATCTATCTGAATCATTGCCTAGGTAGCAGTTGAACGGTATCTTTGTACTGTTTCTTCAACAGTCAGTTCAGGTAACGACTTGCCGTGCTCTATTTGGATTACCCGATCACACACACCCTGAATGAGATTCATTGAATGCGAAACGATGACTACAGTCAGTTGTGATGAAAGTTTTTGTCTGATGAGCTCTGACGCTTTGTCACGAAATGCTTCGTCACCGGTTGCCAATGCTTCATCTATAAGTAAGATATCAGTTTCAACAAAGTAAGCAATGGCAAAGCCAAGTCGAGCACGCATCCCTGTTGAATAGGTCCGCACTGGTTGATCGATAAAAGAACCAATATCAGCAAGCTCAATAATCTTATCAGTGCGTTCTTGAATGTGCTCCTTTGACATTCCCAGCTGTAATCCATTGAGAATGATATTTTGCTGACCAGTGAGGCGAGGCTCAAAGCCTGCACCGTAAGACAACATCGTTGCTCTCATCTGAGGCATCCGTTCAATCGTACCTCGGTCAGGATCCATGATCCCGGAGATGAGTCGTAGCAAACTGCTCTTGCCAGCGCCGTTTCTTCCGATGATCCCGATCGTTTCGCCTCGTTGTATATCGAAAGTTACATCCTCGATTGCCCAGTAAATGTTGCGTCTCCATGGTAAACCACCATGCTGGTGATACGCAAGGCCAATACTCTGAACTGATGCAATGCATTGGGTGTCCAATGGCTCTCCTCTGGTCATTTACTAATCTTTGGATAGGTCTTGTCAAAGCGATGAAGTAACGATAAAGAAATACACAACAATGCAGCTGCCTGAATAACTGAAATGAGCAAAATACCAGGATCCGGAATTTCACTGTACATCAACACTCCACGAGTTTCACTAATCACAATGGCCATCGGATTGAGGCCCAATACCGATTGTATCCGTTCAGGTAGAATAGAGAGATCATAAATGATACCTGAAATGAAGAACATCAGTTGAAGCAGAGTCGCGAGTACATGCCGGAAATCAGGAATGAATGGTGAGATCATCGCGGAAAAACACCCGACTGCACAAATAATCAAAAGCTCGATTGCAAGTAGAACCGGTAGTGTGAACCAAACCAAAGTTGGGGTGAATCCAGCGATTATCAAAACCACGCAGAGTAGTACGAATGTAATCGCAAACTTAACCATGTTGGTCATGATGATTGAAAAAGGGTATACAGATTTATGAAGATTCACTTGTTGCATTAATCCACGAGCAGCAATCAATGAGTCCGCACATCTTAAAACAGTTACCGAAAACCATTGCCAAAGCACAATCCCCGCAAACAGAAATACAGCAAAGTTTTCGGTGTCGTTGTGCATCACATATTTGAATGCGATGTAATAGATGCCAAACATGAGCAAGGGTTGAAGAATCCACCACAGGTAACCCGCATATGTTCTCGATCCTTCAGCACGAAGCTCCGCGAAGGCGCGATAGCGAATAATGTCTAAAAGGTGCCGTATTGTATGTTGATTCGATTGGTTGGATATCATGGACGAGCTACATGTCGTTTGATGAACTTCTTTGTATTGCGATAGACAGGTCGCAACGCTGTGCGAAGAATTGGGGTTTTCCTTGCGATTGATTTAGTAGTCTGTAAAGCATTGCGGAATCGCTGTTCACGAACAACTCGCACACACCGACTTGGATCATTCACTTGCTGAAGATAACAATCGCATGCAAAGAGAAGTTCGTCAACTTTTCCATTGAGATCAGCATTCTCTTTGACAAGAGATTCCGCCCAGTTTCTGCAGTCTTTGGCCTCGATCATTGAAGCTGCGAGGGCATCATCTGCTTCTTGCTTTGTGTGTTTATGCTGATCTTCGTTTTGCAATAAGCAATCATAGTTGAATAGCATTTGATTCATATCATCATTGAGGGCGGATAGCTGTTGTCTGAGAGTATGGTTATCCCGTTCAGAATTGTGAAGCTCTAACGCAGATTTGTCTTGTTCATTCTTCGCATCGATATTCAGTTGCTTAAGCGTGGAGTTTTCTCTCTGAAGCTGCTCTATTCGTTGGAGCTGAAGTTCACATGTGAGCAAGTTGTCAGGTTCAGTATCGAGTGATTCAACAATGGTACTCTCGGTTTTTAATCGGAACTGATCTTGTACCGCAAGCAGTTTAGGTTCAAGGAGTGGGTATATGTTTTTGTAATACCCATTTGGGCTGTAAATGACATCAGGATATCGAAGAGATATTTCCTTGTTGCTTTTCGTCGCGTTGATAATCATTGTTTCACCGAGCTCTTGTTCGGTATAGCCAATTGCCTGAGCGATTTCGATTGTTCCCACTTGCTGCGCAGGATCAGAATATGCATAGATAGTACGGAAAGCGTTCTCAGATAAACCTGATGATTGGATCAGTGACTTAAACACCAGAGGCGTGTACTCAAAGCAGTGCCGAGGTTCGTGTGACAAATCAGGTTGATAGAACCAATATGTCCAAGGGGGCATTCCGACAAGAAACTCGTTGAGTGTTTTATAAGAAATCGCATTAGGTACCGACATCACGAGTGTGCCATTGAGCTTGAGCCGTTGATGCAGCCTTTCCATCACACCCATTGGATCATGATTGATATGTTCGAGTACTTCGAAGAAGAGTATGGTGTCAAACTGTTGATCGATTGACCAGTCAGATTCCGAAATATCAAAGTTGTATGACTCAATGTTTAAGGAGTAGTCATTTAGTTTCAGTGTGCGTTCGAGAATTGGTTCATTTTTATCCGGATGCCATTCGATTCCGACAACCCGAGAGTATCCAAGATGCTTTTTTGCCCACAGCAACATATATCCATAGCACCCGATATCAAGGCATGAGTCATTTTCACCCTCTGCTATTGGGATCATCGAGAGTGAATGTGCAAGGCGTTTGCGATGACCATTGACATAGGTGTATTCAGTGCTCGAACCGTGTTCACCGAGATAATCTACAGTTTCATCAACGATCGCTTGGGCTTCTTCAAGCGAGAGATAATCCCGACCATCATTGGGCGTAACAGGCACCGTGCTTTGGTGCTTGAGTACATTTTTCATAAGCCATTCTTGATTCATGAGTGAATTATACGCCTGTCAATCGGCGTACCTCCTCAGGAACATCAAACTGCGGGAATCGTTCACCAAGTTGTTGCGTGGTCAATCGAGCATTCGCGTGATCATTCATCGCGCTGTAATAGACTCCGAGTACCTGCAAAATGACCCATTTATTTTCATCATAGAGCATCTGTTTCTCAAGGGCTTTGAGAAGCATCACATTCTGGGATTTCTTGTTGAACCAACTGCTGTCTGATCCAAATCTGTCAAGTATCAGTTTCGGCGTAATAGTTTTCTTGAGTATGTAGGAAACGCTCCCTCCCCATTGAACCTCATAATCCAGATCAAAGTAGTCTTCAAGGATCATCATCGAAAGATGGATATGCGGATGGTATTGATGAATAAAATCCTGTTGAATGACCCTGGCGCCGGGGATGAGCCTTGGGAAAAACTCACGAATAACAAAGTCTGTCACTGGAAGCGCTTTGCACAAGTCTACACCGAGTATTTCAATCGGGGCTTCGTCCTGGTACCCTGTTTCGATGACATCACCGGGACGCACATCGAGCATAGAGTCATACTCCCTGAGATTATCGTTGAAGACTTTTAAGAAACTCTTGTCATGTGAAAAATCATGCTTCGGATAGTTGCGTTCAAGATGCTCAAGGATGTAATCGTCATCAATCTGGAAAAGATCGTAAACCCTGATGAGGTGATTGAGTTCGCCAGAATGTTGATCAGCTAGCGGGTTCTGTAACAAACCTTGGACCAAACTCATGGTAGTACCACCGACAAAGCAACCCGCATCGACGATGGACCCTTTGAACTGGAAGTTCATTCCTGCATCAAAGTATAATGCTTTATCGCCAACCGTGAGCATTGATGGGAACTTACGCAGCAACTTTGGCGCATTGGATTTATAGTGAGAGATCAGTTCTTGGCACCGTTTGTGATTCACTTCGTAAGAAGTGTGCTCTTGATGGGGTTTCAGTTCTGTCCGATCAATACGATCAACGATGTCATTCTTTGACATGGCGGGAGTTGTTTGAGGGACATGATGAATCGGCACCGCACCCATAGACTCGACTCCATTGCTTAAGCGATGCCGGTAGTAAGCAGTCAGCTTCGAGCGAGGGAGTTTGCCGGTCAGTTTTTGATATAGGTTATAGTCATACTTCTGGAAATCCAGAATGCCTCGCAAACTATCGAGCATGTAGAACAAGAGTCCTTCATTGAGATCGCCGGTTGCATCACTGAGAATTTCCTCAATAATATCGAACGCATCATGCTCAGCACCCGCTTGTATCCCGTTCTGGCGAAGTTTCATAATGAGATGCTCTGCGGTTTTTACTGCGGCATCACCCATGAGTGATTCAAGCTCAAACCGTTTCAAGTTCTCACGAATATTGGACCAGATCAATCCTTGTCTTAGGATTTTGCCGCTATCCCATCCGGTGTTTGAGATACTGTCACTACGATCACGATAAGTGATCACAATCTCAGACATGTAGAAAACTTGTTGAGCAAAGTGATACAAAAATGGAGTGTGGGGGAGATCTTCGTGCTCCGCAGCCGGATATTCCAGACCTGAATCTAGATATAAATACCGGTCTATCAAAGTACCCCATGCACGCATCGGTACATACCGTCCGCCTGGAATGAATGAAGCACCCAAAAATGCATCCCTGCCTGAAACAAGATTGTCTGGGTTACCGTTGTGTGATTGATCAAAGTCTCTGTCGAAGTGGAGTCGCTGTCCATCGGTCATCACTCGATCGCAGCTCCCAACAACAACCTTGCAATCTGTCGATATTGCTTTTTCAACAAGTGCGGAGATTGCACTGCGTGAACTCATGA
The DNA here is from genome assembly GCA_963976235.1 of uncultured bacterium. Lineage (GTDB taxonomy): Bacteria > Planctomycetota > Phycisphaerae > Phycisphaerales > UBA1924 > UBA1924. The sequence goes on along the minus strand of CAXBJM010000007.1, from coordinate 85,344 downwards.
AGTCATCTGAGTCTAAGAAGAAGATGAACAATCCAGTCGCTGCATGCACGCCGCTGTTTCGAGCAGGTCCAAGCCCCATGTTTGTATCATGGGTGACCAATCGAATCCGGTCATCCTTCTGCATATATGCATTTACAATGCCTCTCGATTGGTCCTGCGACTGATCATCAACAAAGATGATCTCAAGATTGGTATAATCTTGATTCAACACGCTGGTAATACACTCTTCGATGAATAATTCGACACCGTAGAATGGAATAATAATCGAAACCTTTGGCAATGACTCTTTTGATGCTGGTTCTAGTTTGGTAAGCAGAACCTGATTTGCTAGCTTGGCATCATGGCTTGGATTTGAACTTTGGACGGATTGTTCAAGAGGAGCACCAAGCAACTCGTTCATCCGAGAGGTTTGTTGAGTGACATAGTGATCATATATCGTAATGCAATCGGCTCTGAGTTTTTTCAGTTCCTCGGGATTATCGAGAAGCGATCTCGTGAGCTGCACGAGTTCTTCAAAGTCATCAGCATGATGGAGATCATTGGTTGATTCAAGACCAACAAATCCACCATGAGTGGTGATGATTGGGGCGCCATGAGACAGCGCTTCAAGTGTTTTAATCTTGATTCCGGTTCCCCCGCGTTCCGGGTTAATGATCACATCACATGTAGCAAAGAAATCGCCAGGATTCTCAACGCGCCCAACCATCTTTGCATTAACCTTCTTGAGTACCGAAGCCGGAACGAAGTCTTTGAGGGTTTTACACACTCCACCCGCGATATGGATTTCGCTTCGTTCGATCAACTCTGGATCATTGGCCCAAAGTTTAAGGTATTCACTAAGGTTTTGCTCATTGACCCAGTTGCTTGAGCCAAAGTATCCTATCCGCAACTTCTCATGTTGAGAAGGTCGGAGGGTTTCTTTGGTTTCAAAGATTGGACCAATCACACATACCTTGTCTGGATCAGTATCTTTACGGAACTTCTTTGCCTCATGCTCTTGCATAGCGACAACAACATCGGATCGTTCACATGCAAGCTTTTCGCCACGAGCATCGAGGCTGATCCATCCAGATTCAGGGTATCCTTGTTCAAGCATTCTGCGATTACGATCAACAAAGCTGTCGTGCGTGAGCAAAATCTTCTTTGTGTAGGCGCTGATTCGATCAAATACGGCACTCATAAACGGGTAGTTGGTTATCGCGATATCATATTCATATTGCCCGACAAGTTGATCAACCGCATCGAGTGCTTCGATCCCACACCAATCATCTACATGTACATTCAAGCCGTTGTAGTTCGCGCCTGTGAGCTTTGAAGTGACCGGAACTTCTTTGTATATGCCATAGTTCCGAAGCGAAGCACGGCGCATCTCAGAACTCACTGCGCCTATGTCATACATGTAGTAAACCACATGGACAATGTATCCTGCTTGTTGAAGATGATCGAGCCAGAGCCGCATCAGTGTAGAGTTGCCTTCTTCTTTTTCCGGATGAAAGGAAGTAAAGAACAAAGCGTATTTCTGTTCGTTGGGTTTGTTTTGTTCGAGCCGATCCCGAAGATACTTCGGAGTGATCAAAGACTTCGGAGTGTTGCGGGAGATCCAAACATCGCAAGCGTCCTTATGGATAGGAAAGTTCTCGCATCGTTCGTAGTAGGGGTGGTATTCAATCCGATCAGTGAGCTGATGTTGATCGATATAATTCCAGACGCTGTAAATTTCTTCAGGACACCGTTTGCCGCTGAGGACAAGTTTTACAGTATCATCTGTCTCACAAATTTTAGCAAAGGAACTGAGCAGCCGTTCTACTGGAAAATGCTTGGTTGATATCGGCATATCTGCACCGATGAACCGAGATTGAGGACATTTACCATTGGCTGAATTATGAATGCTCATGAATGAGTTCCCCCCAATTGAGATCACAAATGCCAAGATACATGCAGGGCTCGAATCTCTCCATATTGATTATTCGCGGGTTTCCGATCAGTGTCAACAGATGTATGAAGCTCTCACTATTCGATCTCAACAGATAGAAACTGGATTCTATTCTAGGTTCTGGTTATACAGGATCAGGTGAGCTTGTTGTGCATAATGCTGATTTATGTCGATCTATCCAAGATTCAACTTGTTGAGGGAACAGATTGTGGAGATAGGTATATTGAGGCTCCAAATCTTTGAGCAACTTGGCACGCAGTTCCACCGGCAGATCAACCTTCATTCCTTGGAACACAACCTTATCGAGCTGAATGGAAGAGTTCTGATTCGGAACACCTATAAACTGGAGGATCTGTTGAATCGCAGTTTCAGGATTACTTTGTATATGGTCGTAGACAACTGCTTTGAAACGACCTTCACCGGACATGGATTTCCAATGTTCCAAGGAGTTTGCATAGTCGGTATAGCGCATGTAGGGTGCCATCGAAGACTTGCCAGTGAGTATCCGATCAAGATTGAAATCCATTACACCAGTCTTTTGGTGCATTCGCATTTGGGACCATGCCCGATCAATCGGGTCCCTGACTAAGACAAGCACCCGTAAGAGCGGGTTGATACTCATGGTATGGCGAATGCCTCGAACAGGCATACTCATATAACACGGGCAAATCTCGCCACAAATGTCATTGTCCCCAGCAAAGTCAAAGATAGATCGATACCAATCGTCATCCGTTGTAGGTGAGTCTAAAAAGTTGATTTGTTCACGCACGGCTTTATCGTGAGGCGTGAGCATGAGTTTGTTCTGCTGGTATTCTCGAATATGTGCAATCTGTTCGGCACGGTGACGAGGTCCAAACCGCTTCGCATCATCACTGTGATGCTCTGAGAAGTAGTGAAGTTCTTTGATCGCAGGTAAGAAAACACCTGGAACCCGGCGGAGTACATTGTACAACCAAGTGGTTGCAGCTTTCTGAGCGCCAATACACACAAAATCAGGGTAACTCGCCATATGCACTCCGTATCAATCTAATCGACCAATACAGATTATATCATGCTTGGACCTTAAACCCATTGCAATGCGAGAAGGATCTTAGCGGTGCTCCAGTTCTATGAATAGAGCAACGGATCGCTCAAGGTACGACAAGATCAGTATTATTGAGATACATCTGTGCTTCTGGTTGTTCCAGTATCGTGTCAAAGTCAGAAAGCGTGTCTTCAATCCGTTTGATAATCGCAGCATAGTACAACTCGGTGTGGAAGAAGAACTTTGCCACATCCGCGTCAATAACAGAAACTTTATCCTCGCCCATCTTTGGGATATGAAGAATTTTGCCGATCGAGAAGTTATCAAGAGACAAAGCTTCCTCTCCGCCATTGAGTTGAACGATTTTCTTGAGCATCAAGGCTCTTGAGAGTCGAACAATATCCCTTGGACTCTGAATTAATATTGTATACCGATCTATACCATCAGAGCTTGGCTGATTCATATCCCATAAAAGTTGTTGCCAGGTATCACGATCAGGACAGTCCACCAATGATATCTCAGGGATCGGTTCACTCGCCAGGTCTTGCTTGTCCATAGACTCACGAGAATAGGTATAGGTAAACGCGACCGCTTTGCCGCTGTTGCGCTCGAAGAAGCTCTCCATACCAGTACCATCACCAAGGGTCGAGAGTGTGTGATTCAGAAACTGGACATGGTACCCTTCGTACTCTTTGGCTTCGAAGAAGATAATCCGTTCAGGGTTCACCCGAGAATCGACTTCAGTCCGTTTAATCAACTCATAGACCATCCGTTGGACAAGCACTTCTTCGCCCGGAATGGTGTCGTTTGCAAACTGATCGAAGGGATGTACAGAGGCAAGCTTATAGTTGCTCTTGATGAGATCCTTTGCCAGATTACGATAAATCTTCAGCCGCTTGTTCTCAGCAATAAACCGCAAGTCAAACACATCCTCGGCATGGATACGGAACGCATCGCGGAACAACTGATTTCCAACACTGTCAAAGATTTCATCGTCCTTGGGTAATGCACGGGAAATCGCCTGGTTGTCTGGTAAGACATATGGAGTGAGGACAATGATGACCTCTCGCTTTTGAGTCGTTGTGGATTCGGATCGAAATGCGGGGCCAATCAAGGGAAGATCACCTAAGAATGGAACTTTGTCTTGACTGACTGATAAATCTCGACTCACTAGCCCACCAATTATGAATGGAGTTGTGTTGTCGATTCGGGCGTATGTTTGAACTCGGCGAGTTGAAATCGTAGGTGCAGATGCAAGCAGATCACCCGCGGTTGATCGGATTTCTAAGTCTCTTCCAGGAACCTTTGCCGATACAACGGTATCGATCAGCATACTCACTTCATCGCCAGCTTCAGCAATCCGTGGTCGAATGTTAAGCAAAATACCAGTTGGAATGTACTTAAAGTTGAATGCAACCTTATTCGAGTTATTGAGGACACCTTCTTGGCTTGTTGCGATGGGGATGTCTTCACCAACTCGGATCGTCGCTTGACGATTATTCATCGTGAGGACACTGGGACGAGATAGAATCTCTGCTTTGCCATCCCGAACCAAAGCTCGTACTTTGGTGCCCCAATCTCGAACAACATCGCGAGAATCAAGATTGGAGAATGTTACTGTATCAAGAATGCCTGTTGGATCTAATGAACCAAGAACAAAGTCTACCGACCCCTCCTTGAATGACCATTCGATCCCCAACTCATCAAGCCCATCCTCACTAATCTCAAGCACCATGCCTTCGATAAATACCTGCCGTGCCGGTTTATCTATATAGTCATCGAGTATGGAACGGACCAAACTGAACTGTTCAGGATGAGCGGGGTGGTACACAATCATCAGTTGTGAAGTCGCACCGACATTGACTTCAGCGTTGAGTTGACTCGCCTTCGTTGGTGTGGTCGCTTGCCCAAATGATCCTCGCCCACCATCATCATTAGTGATCAATCCCATTTGCTCGTTGCTGGGTGTGGGCATCGCGGTGACTAGTGGGAGTTGATCAAACTCGAGTTGGGCAGGCATTCCTTCAATTGATGGAACAGTATTGATGCCCAAACCTTTGAGAACATTGAGTGCAGCATTTGTATTCACATAACTCAACTGAATGATCTGACGATCAAGATCGCTCTGCCGAAGCCCAGTACGCATCTGATGGACCTGAGCGATGGACGCAGTGATTACTGGTTCGATTCCCTCGATATCCGAGTTCACACTGGTATTCCCATCAGTATCAACGGTTACGCCTTGAATCCATAGCTGCGGAAGTTGAGAGATGTAACTTACGAATCCAATCCGAAGAAAAGACTGAGCGTGATTTTCATCAATGCGAACAAGTGACGCACCGATTGAAACACCTGCCGGTAGCGCAGGCAGCACTGATGTTTGCTCAGGAGTTGCTCGCTCATACCCAGATTCGGTCTGATAGCGCAGACTTAATGACGAAAGCAGGTCATGAATCTCTGAGTTGCTCAATCGCTCGAGGGGAATCAACATCCCTGACTTCGCAGGCATCTGTATGGCGTTGGGTATTGTTGCTGCACTCGCAGTTGTGGGTAGGCGAAGTTCCGCATTACGATTCATATCCATGTTGAGTTGGTTGGCCTCAACACGAGCTTGAATTTCAGACAACATTCCTGGAGAAACTTGAGGTTCATTGAGTTGGTCCAGTGCGCTCGCGAGTCGGCTCAACCCGAGATCGGTTGTATCATCCTCGATGACCATCGATCCACCAGAAGTTCGTGGATTCTCAATAGATAGATTGCGCTCAGTATGTTGTGTATCAGAACATCCCGCGATGATCAATGCGCCTGCGAAAATTGAGACCGGGAGTGCCAAGAATCGGTAATGAATAGATTGAGTCAGCAAATCACGATGAGGACGAGACGGTTGAGTAGTACTTCGAATCATTATTGATCTTTCTTCGTCCAAACACCATCATTTCCATCAAGATGCTCAGATTGCTTCGTGTCAGATATGATATCAACAAATGGATCCTCAGGAGGCGAAACACCGAGATCTGTATGATGCTTTGGGTCATCTTGATCGTCAGGATCAGAATCATGAGTGGGGTGAGCATGCTCGTCATTCCGGATCTGTTTCTGAGGCACCATCTGGGAGGTGCTCATCCCAAACTCCTTGAGCATGTATTCCTCAGGCTTGCCCTCATAGGTCACTCGGCCGTCACGTATACAGACAACTCGATCCACGAGTCTTAACAAGTTCGGTTCATGGGTCACCATAATGATTGTATGCCCAGTCATTTGCAGTGCGATCTTCTCCATGATCTCATGGGATGATTCCCGGTCGATAGATGCGGTTGCTTCATCGAGGATCAAAATAGGGGAATCTTTAAGCAACGCACGGGCAAGAGTAATCCGTTGCTTTTCACCGCGTGAGAGCTCAACCCCGAACTCAGATAGTTTCGTTTCAAAGCCCTGGGGCAACCCCGAAACAACACGATCGGCACCAGTTAAGGCACATGCATGAAGCACTTCCTCACGGGTCGCATCTGCACGGGCATAACGGAGGTTCTCATAGATGGTCGCGTCGAATAAGAAGACTTCTTGGAATGCGATCCCAATCGCACCCCGAAGGGTCGGAAGGGGAAGTTCACCGATATCAATGCCGTCGATGGTTATCTTTCCAGAAGTAGGAATATTGAATCGAGGCAACAAGCTTGTTGTGGTGCTTTTGCCAGATCCACTCGGACCGGTGATTGCAATTCGTTCACCAGCGCGAATGGTAAATGTAACATCTTTGAGAACTTCTGAAGATTCATCATATGCAAAGCTCACATTTGAAAACTGAATATCCCCGATCAGCTTTGTTTCTTCTGCAGTATTGACCTTTACCTGTTTGTCAGTAATCGGCTCATCGAGCATATCAAAAACCCGGATTGCACTTGCAGTTGCCTTTGAAGAGTGCCCGACTCCGCTGATTATTTCAAGAACTGATGGGTAGAGCATCATGACGTATCCGAAGAACATCATGAACTCACCACCTTTCATATGTCCATTAATGACTTCAAAGGCCCCATACGCAATGAGCATGATCGTTCCAAGGCCGACGAGCAAATCTGCTGCGACCTTCTGAGCAAAGTGATATCTCTGTGATTTGATCTGACTTTTCCGACTCTCGTCGATCGCTTGATTGAATATCTCGCTTTCGCGAGCTTCTGCAGCAAACCCTTTCACGACCTCGATCCCTAAGAACTTTTCAACGATACTCCCATACGCAAGAGACATGTTCTCCTGAGCTTCACTATGACTGGTTCGGATCAGAGTACGAAAGAATCTATAGGTAACAAACTGCAATGGCAAAATGATGATCGATGCCAACGCCAGTTTGATGTTGATCACTGAGATAACCACAATGAGGATCTGGAACTTCAGGGTGTTCAATAAGAGCAGAGGAAGTTTGTCTTGGATGAAGGTCTGAATTTTGTATGTATCGTCCATGACCCGTGCGCCAACCTGGCCGGGTTGATTCGATCGGTAAAAACGCAAGCTGAGCTGTTGTAAGTGATCAAAGAGCTGCTTGCGGAGAGAGAAGCAGACATCCTCGCTCGTTTTGAGTGCGATCATTCTACTGGTATAAAACAGTGTATTCCGGAGAATATAGCTCCCCAAGAGCGTGACGAGAATCAGTGCCAAAAGCTTCCACTGACCATTGAACTGTTGAGCAAACTCAGAGTTTGCAAAGACATCGTCAATGAGGAGTTTGATTGCAAACGGCGGACCAAGGTCAGTAAGGGCAAGCAGTATCAGGATCCCAACAATGATGCCCATTTGAGTGGAAAATGGGCGCAGAAGACCCCACAAACTAGTCTGCGAGTTGCTATTGGTCGCATCGTTATCCAATAATGTTGGTCCTTATACCATTTCAAGATTCAAAATATGAAACACCTCTAAGGGGGATTCCCCTTAGTTTGTATCGGTTATACAGAGTTATCGGTGCATTGTGAGCTTAAATTGAACAAAAAGCCATGAGAATTCAGTTGCACATTATGACTCGATATTACTCGAAACAGGATTTCGATGCACACGATTAATGTCGTCTCGTGAGAAATTAGAAAAAAAGCCCCATGGATTCATGGGGCTTAGAAGTGTTCTGAACAAATTTGGATTCAGATTGGGCGAATGATTGGATTATTGTCGCTGCCATTCTGGTTGTTCTGACCAGGATGTGGGCGGCCTCCGACGAATGGTGTTGCACCGGTTGTACAGAAACCAGGAGTCCAGATTCCTCGATAAGCGAGCAGATCCAGGAAATCAACTACGCCATCTCCATCAATATCAGCAAATGAGTTTCCGTTGATGAACCAAGAGAGGTAGATCTGAAGGTCTAAGAGGTTCACGATACCATTGCCATCGATATCTCCAGGACAGCTCGTCTCAAAGGGAGCACATCCCAAGAAGATTGGTAGATCCGTTTGGGATCCATATATTTTGAAACGGAAACCAGTGATCGTCTTATCGGTACGAGCAGGATTACCCGGTACACCAATTTCTCCAAGGGCAACAAACATATCTGCGCCTGGGTCAGGCATGGTTCCAGTCCCAGGATCTTCACCCATTGGAGCTGCTTCGTCTGAGCCGTAATCCAAGACATTGAAACTCCATTCCCCGCCGGAGAACTCACCCCAATGTTTCCAGGTTAAGAATGGATGAGAAATAAATGCGAATCCATTATCATTGAGTCCGATGTTGTCAAAATCATCGTCGAATGGGTTCTCATCATCGGCTGTACCGAAGAAAGTATTGCCGGTTGAAGGGATCTTAAGAATTGATCGAGTACCAGTTGGACTTGTGAGTTCGACCCACAGATCGTTGTTCCCATCACCTTCAACAGTGAGTTCTAGAACAACCGCTTCCATCCGGATATTTTGGCGTACACAAATTGTGATGTCAGGTCCAGGTAATGCATTGAACACCGCCGAGCCCGGGGCGCCGGTCGATCCATCAGCATCAACAAGTACATCAAATTCATTATCAGGGACATCTCTTGGAAGTCTGAAGTCGTCTTCGATTACTTCGCCGGTATCAAGTAAAAAGAGCTTTGGAGATTTGCCGTATGTGCTTGCCATTGTTACAGCGAGTTCAGCATCAATCATACCAAATCCGTATTGATCAGAATGACGAATTGCTTGATTCGTAACTGTGTCGCTGTTGTAGAGACCAGAGTTGACCTGCCAGAATCCCATCGGAGTAATCGAGTTTGGGATGTAATACTGTCGAGATGTGGTGAAGTTTGGCCATTTCACAGATGGTGCACGCGTGCTCTCTTGGATACTGTTGAAGAGAATATGTTGGACATCTCGTGCACTGAGGTTTGGATTCGCATCGAGCATGAGGGCAACGATACCTGCAGCAATGGACGCACCTGTTTGGGTCGCAGTCGAAGATGCTCCTTCTGAAGCATCATCTGGTAATGCACCGCTTGAACCTCCGCCTGGTGCAATGGTGACCACGCCTGTGCCTGCATCACCGGTATCTCCATTGTCATCAGCGTAAAAGATGTTCGAAGTTCCGCCATAAACAGAGGCAAAGATGTTTGTGCCGAGTGCTGAAGTTGAATCATAACTGCCATCTTGCGACACGGAGTTGATCACGATTGCTCGACGATCAGATGCCGGTGGGTAGTTGTTTGTTTGTCCGTTGAAGAAGTAGGGGCCTTCAAGATAACCGAAGGTGACACCATCAGTAAATACATTGCCGCCGGCTGCTTGCATCTGATCGATCGGAGAGAATGTGCCGTCAACACCTGCTGTGAACTCGTAAGGGTTCGGCAACGGACTTCTGCCTGTCGCAGAGAATGAATCGAGTGTATTGAACCCGGTACCAAAGATATTGATTACACCCTTCGACCGACGCCCAAAGCGGATCGAGTTCTGGAATGAATCTGTCACATAATCCAAATCACCGGCAGCATTGTATGCTCCGCGTGAAGAAAGATATTCAATGGTAGGTCTGAATGCTTTGATCGCCACATCATTGAGCATCCAGTCGTAGGCTTGGGATTCGTGGAGAGGAGTTGTTGATCCACCCCAATAGATAGTCGCCACTTTCGAGCCAGGTGCAACGCCTTGACCCGCAATTCCATTGCCGCGTTCAGCGCTGATAATCCCCGCATTGCCAGTCAACGCAGTACTGTCACCGAGCAAATCAGGATCAAACTGCATTGACAGTACAGGGCTGTAGTTCGTAAGGATATCAGTGTGATCTGTATCGATATGTGTATTCAATCTGCCCGTGCTGATCGCGACAGTCACCCCGGCACCGGTGATCCCTTGAACATCGTAGATATCCGAGGTGATATTATTATCATTGCCTGCAAATGTGCCCGCTGTATTTGTCAAATGCCATTGGCTACCAACCAACGGATCAGATCCACCTCGTGATGATTGAGTATCATTGAGTAACTCAATCCCTACAGCGCGATTCTGTGTATGCTTGGCTGCGTTTTGACGAAATTTTTGCAAACTATTTTCGTAGTTTGGATCAAACTGTTTCTTGTCAAGTGTTGCTGAAGAAACACTGTCCAGACTTTGTAGCTCTTCGAGAATTCGCAAAGCAGAAGAGACATTTTCAGTATGGACGGCAAAGACATCTTTATCTTTCCCCATCGCTTTACCAATGGTGACATTGGGGAACTTCGTTATAAATGCGCGAACTGATTCAATATCAACTGTGCGGATGATCACATTGCTTGATACATAAAAATGTGCAGTCCCTCGATCAGTGTAAACAGTCGCAGTCGTAAGCTGTTTGGTAGGTTCAGCAATCTGCATTGGTGATTCAACATCACCAGCCGAGGTGATCCCTGCAAGAAGACCAACGCAAGAGGTGAGTGCAGCAGCCGTCATTCGCCGAAATCGTGGCGATGAAGGGTGAGAGATGCTTACATTCGCAGTTCCAAATTTCATATCTACTCCAAAGGATGTATGGGAGGGTGTCGTCTGGTATTCAGGTGTCGAACCCTATCATAGAGGATATGAACGGGGTTCGCACACACGAATCGGCATATCTCGTGGATTTGCCATCATTTTTTGTACCAACTCGGCTATCTCTGCTCAACCTCATTTAAGGCAGTACAAACAGTCGAATTAGGTGATGATCGAACAGTTATGTTCCCGATGCCCCGCCAAGTATATACGCAAACTCCATGCGCTCGGTTGCGAGAAAAATGAGCGTTCACGCTTACGCAAAATTACGCAAATATATGCTTATTCTTTCGGCGATGTCATCGATCGAGGATCAAGAAGCGTATTCAAATCTTCCGCACTGATTTCACCTTGTTCCAGAGCAAGCTCACGGATCGTTTTGCCTTCGTCATACGCTTTGTAGGCGAGTTTGGATGAAGCGTCGTAACCAATGACAGGCACAAGGCTTGTGCACATTGCCAGGCTGCCCTCGATCAACTCGGCGCATCGTTTATGATCAGGTTCAAGGTCCTGTAGCAGCTTTTGATTCAATACTGTACAAGATCCAGCAAGGATCTCAATCGAGTTGAGCACATTGGCGCCCATCATGGGCATCGCGACATTAAGGTCCAGAAGTGATCCGACACCACCGAATCCGCCATAAGTTACCGCGGCATCATTCCCAATCACCTGACAGGAAGCCATCACGACTGCTTCACAGATCACAGGATTCACTTTGCCAGGCATAATACTCGAACCAGGTTGAACCGCAGGGAGTTTGAGTTCTCCAATCCCGCATCGTGGTCCTGAGCCAAGCCAACGGATGTCATTAGCGATCTTCGACAGACTGACCGCGATTGTCTTGAGCAAACCTGAAACCTCGACGATGGCATCCTTTGCGTGCTGGGCTTCGAAGTGATTCGTTGCTTCACGGAATGGGATTCCAGTCGCTTGTGTCAGGTTCTCACAGACAAGCTTTGAGAACTTCGGGTGTGTATTAATCCCTGTACCAACTGCGGTCCCACCAATCGCTAACTCGCCAAGGGTTTGGAGTGCACGCTCGAGCCGTTCCTTTGAATGGTGCATCTGTGATGCGTATCCACTGAACTCTTGTCCAAGACGGATTGGCGTCGCGTCCTGTAAATGTGTTCGGCCGATTTTGACGACCTCGTCCCACGCCTTGGCCTTAGAATCGAGTTCACTGGCGATTGCAGTCACCGCCGGGAGCAGGGTATCCTTGATCGCAACAGCCGCCGCAATATGCATTGCCGTGGGGAAAGTATCATTGGAGGACTGCCCCATATTTACATCATCATTTGGATGGACTGCTTTTTCGCCTTTGAGATATTCCGCATTCTTGCTCGATCCAACCGGTGCACCGTTGGAAATACAGACCAGGTTTGATATGACCTCGTTCGCGTTCATGTTGGTCGAAGTGCCACTCCCAGTTTGGAAGATGTCGATCGGGAAATGGCGATGAAGCCCACCATGATTATTCATGCCACCGAGTACAACCTCGCAAGCATCGACAATCGCATCTGCTTTGGAGGATGCAAGTTTTCCGAGTGATTCATTTGCTCGAGCGGTAGCAGCTTTAAGTGTTGCGAACGCGCAAATGATCGTTTCTGGGACAGGAACCCCGGATATCGGGAAGTTGAGCACAGCACGCTGCGTAGAGGCACCATAGAGAACATCCGCAGGGACGGGCATTTCGCCCATAGAATCCTTTTCTATGCGAGTTGGTCCAGTAGTTGATTCGATGGTTGCGGACATAGGCTTCTCCTTGCCGATATGGGTGTGGATCATGTATCGTATAATGATAGTGCTCAGGATAAGAATCCGCATGGAAACCGCTGTGAATTCCATCCGTACTGTTTTATACACACACCCGAGGACACCTATCCATGCAATATAAATCAATAGATGGCAATTTCTCGTTTAGAGGATCAGGATCACTGATTGGAGTAATTGGGTGGGCAATATGTACCCTCGCCGTACTCCCTTCAATCTCCTCAGCGCAGGTCGCATCACATCCGGATGCGAAATCGCCGCTTCCAACAAATCCATATCTGAAGCATTCAGATCCTTGGAGATGGGATATCCGTTCGCAAGTGATCCTCAGAGGTGGTGTTCGACACTTCCCAAATGATAACAATTCGACCAATACACGAGATGAGCGATTTGAGTCTGTCAGTTGGGCGATGAAGGATCTGGAAGTTGTTTTCCCTGTCGCACGCGAGGGGGGGTTCTACTGGTCTCCCAATGTTGAAACAACAGTGAGTATCCGCGCAGATGATTTTACTCCAAATACCAAGCCTGAGCGTTGGTTCACCAATAACACCAAAGCAGAATACACACTCTGGCGCTCCGATATCGAAGAGTATGTTTATCAAATACATGTCATCCATACATCGCATATTGTTTCAGCGGATACCGTCTTTGATCACAAAAAAGCGCAGCATCTAACTTGGCCTGATTCTTGGTCTCCTCAAGCAACGAGCTATCTCTCACCGATCGTTGATTCGATGGGAGAAGAAGTTGATCCAGAAGCAGCGGAAACAATCAAAGAGCTCCTGAATTTTTGGGTCGAAGACAAAGATCCAAAGATGCTCTCTGAACTCGATCTCGTCAAGTTTCTCACCGGTAAAGTCATCGAGTACACAAAGGTGCAGACGCCAGCTGCGGAAATTGCAACACGCACCACCAGACGCTATAGCGGAGCGGTCTATCTTGGTGGTTCCGCATGGTCAGGTTTCCTTGTCCGTCCAGCGGATGTCGTTGCGAGAAATCCAGGTGGATCGAAGCATGATCTCGCATCATTACTCACCGCAGTCCTTCGTTCTGCTGGTGTGCCTGCCAGGACAGTCTTGTGCATCAATACCGAGGACGAAGATATCCTAAATCAAATGGTGAGCATGGTCGAGTTTGCGATGTACGACCCTGAACGAGATCTAACATTCTGGGTGCCGATTGATATCGACCGGTTGCGTCTCAATGGCAAACGAGCGAACCAATATAAACAGTGGTGGAACTACTTCGGAACCCATGACTTGCTCAGTGATTATGTGCCATTAGGGCATTACTTCCATCCGCCAGCAAGTTACCGGGGCAATGACCTTCCCGCGCTCTATGGGATCCGCTCATCAAGCCCTATCCCAGAGTATGTTTTTCAATCACTGATCATCGACCCGATGGTATCGCCGGTAACCGCAGAGAGTATGAAACCAAAGCCTGTGCAGCCTTGAGTCATTCATACTTTCGCATGCTTTGAATGGCAAGATTCTTGAATCGGGGCAACCGCTTTGAGGATGTTACTCAGTACACCACCGAGTGTGCCGATGGCATCGATCTCGTGCACCAATGAAGAGTCATAGCGATCAAGCACCGGACGGGTTTCCCGTTCGTACACCGCGAGTCGATTCCGAATCACATCTTCTTTCGCATCATCCACTCGTTTTTGTTCGAGTGCGCGATTGTGTAACCGTGCGACCATATCGTCAAGGTTTACTGCGGAGAGATGGATGATACCGAGGACATCGATGTATTTTTCCATCAATGTCGTCTGGGCAACAGTCCGTGGAATTCCATCAAGAATCAGAAGATCGCTGTATGGTTTGTACATCCCAAGGATCGCCTGCGCATTGACATAGGTATGCCAGAGTTCCAGAGTCACTTCATCAGGAACGAGCTCACCCTTCGATGAATAATCAAAGAAGATTTCACCAAGCTCGGACTCTTTGTCGAGTGTGCGGAACATATCACCAGTGGACATATGAAAATATCCGGGGATAGATCCGAGGAGTGCGCCCTGGGTGCCTTTACCAGCGCCTGGAGCACCAAAGAGTAAAACTGTTTTGAGTCGATCTGCCATCGCAGATTCTCCTGATTGTGTTCATTCCTAAGTTGAACCGATCGACCCGATGCAAAGCATCGTCCGGTAAGCCGATCACACCTCTTACAAGGGTGCAAATGATAGGTCGGCAATCTCGATCACAGGCTTCATCCAGAGCACTTTCATCCAAGAAAGAAAAACGGGCGTGACACGAATGTCACGCCCGAGAACTACGAAATAGCTTGCCTAATCCATACCAAGATCAAATCAATGATTTGTCTTGATTATGCACCTGCTTCGATGACTTCTTCTTGGAGATTGCGAGGCATCCCGCGGTACTCTTTGAACTCCATCGTGTTTGCTGCACGGCCCTGTGAAAGACCACGCAGGACAGTGGTGTATCCGAACATTTCACTCAGCGGCACATCCGCGGTGATTTCCTTCACGATACCCTTGTCTTCGGTATCCAAGATCATGCCGCGGCGGGATGAGAGGTCGCCGGTAACATTACCGAGGTACTCAGTAGGAGTAGTAATCACAACCTTCATGATTGGTTCAAGAAGAATGCTGCCCGCACGCGAGACTGCTTCACGCAATGCCAATCGGCCTGCCTGTTCGAACGCGATCTGTGAGGAGTCAACATCATGGTATTTACCATCGGTGAGGGTCACCTTGATGTTGATCAATGGGAACGGTGCCGATACGCCGCTCTTGGCGGTATTGCGAACACCGATCTCAACTGATGGGATGAACTCCTTAGGAATCGAACCACCAACAATGCCGTTCACGAATGCAACATTGTCTGTGAAGTCCAATCCTTCTTCTTCCGCCTGTTCAGCAGTGAATGGTTCGATGTTGACTGTACAGTCACCGAACTGACCGCGACCACCAGACTGCTTCTTGAACGATCCGCGACAACCATCAGCGGCACCGTTGATTGCTTCGCGGTATGAAACGCGAGGACGACCAACTTCAACACCGATTTTCATGTCACGAACAAGTTTGTTCTTGATGATCTCAAGGTGAAGTTCGCCCATACCCGCGATGATGGTCTGCCCGGTTTCTTCGTTGAACTCAGAACGGAATGATGGATCTTCACGACGGATGACGACCAAAGCTTCTGAAAGCTTACGCTTGTCGTCAGCGGTCTTCGGCTCGATCGACATCGAGATAACCGGATCAGGGAATTCCATCCGCTCAAGGATGATTGGATCTTCTGCTGAACACAGTGTGTCACCAGTCATTGAGTTCTTGATACCTACAACCGCAACGATGTTGCCTGCACCGACTTCATCGAGTGCTTGGCGATCATTCGCGTGCATCTCGAAGATACGCGATGCGATTTCACGCTTGTTGTTCGATGGGTTGATGATACGAGTACCCTTGATCAACTTACCCGAGTACACTCGGACATAAGTGAGGTCGCCGTGGGTATCTGAAACAACCTTGAATACCAAGCCAGAGAATGGAGCTCCTTCGTCGTGTGGACGAGTCAGCTCGATTGTTTTATCTTTCGGATCTGTACCATTCATGTCTGGCACTTCTTGCGGGTTCGGAAGATATTCGATAACCGCGTCGATCAGTGCTTGGACACCAATATTCTTGAGCGCGGAACCACAGAATACTGGGTTACATTCAAGCGAGATGGTTCCCTTACGGATTGCCTTCTTGATTTGTTCAACCGTGATTGAATCTTCATCTTCAAGGTACTGTTCCATCAGGTCATCATCGAGCGCCGCAGCGTTTTCAATGAGATCCGCACGCCATTTTTCAGCTTTTTCTACGAGATCGTCAGGAATGTCTTGTTCGGTAACAATGGCACCCTGGGATGCTTCGTCAAAGTGATATGCCTTCATCTGAAGGAGATCAATAATTCCGACGAGTTCGTTGCCGCTACCCCATGGGAGTTGCATGGCGATCGCGTTTGCACCAAGGCGTTTTTTGATTGTTTCAAATGAGTATTCAAAGTCTGCGCCGAGTTTGTCCATTTTATTGACAAGACACATGCGAGGAACATTGTACCTATCAGCCTGGCGCCAAACGGTTTCAGACTGTGCTTCCACGCCTTCTTTACCGTCGAATACCGCAACCGCACCGTCAAGTACGCGAAGTGAGCGTTCAACTTCAATCGTGAAGTCAACGTGACCCGGAGTATCGATCAGGTTGATCTTGTACTCTTTGCCTTTATGTGTCCAAGGGCAGGTGGTCGCTGCCGATTGGATGGTAATTCCGCGTTCTTGTTCTTCTTGGAGGAAGTCCATGGTCGCGGTGCCTTCGTGCACTTCACCAAGCTTGTAGTTCTGGCCGGTGTAATACAAAATGCGTTCGGTGACGGTGGTTTTGCCCGCGTCAATGTGGGCACAAATTCCGATGTTACGGATGTATGAAAGGTCAGTGGCCATCAGCTATTTCCTCTTGCTGGTGTTCGAGTACGGATCGTACTGCTTGGTGAAAACTTCTGTTTGCTGGCTCATCAGTGGGGAACAATCCCCGCTTGGCATGAGCCATTTGAATGTGCAACACATAAGTCGCACCGGTTTGATTTATGATTTTGAGTTGACTCAATATTTGTGTCGGCTGAGTCATCCGATTGCATTCATAAGAGTGTGCAGGCATGCCTCGCCGGTTCTGGGTCGGTTGGTTCTTCCATCGCATGCACTCCTGATCAACACTGCACCTATTTGCAATGCAAACAGGTCATACGCATAATTCGACTAAGTCCCTATCCACGAAGGAATTCGGGAATAGATTCATTTCGTATCAATCCTAGCCGAGCAAAGTCCTGAATCAAGCAAATGTCTGCCTGAGAGCGCATTCTACATAATCAGAGAATGCTTGTTTATGGATCATTCAGAGTTGAAGCACTCGATCCTGATCTGGATATCTCCTGAGCTCGCATAAAGCGATCTTCATCGAGGCCACGCAATGGATCGAGTCGGCTCTGCTCATGCCTCAGAAGTGCAACATTCGCCCAATGCACAGCCTCATCATGCTGATCACGATCGAGTGCCAAAATCATCAGTTTGAATGCTAAATGCGGGGTGTATGGTGATCGTTCATACGCACTCAACCATGCAGAATGAGTATTTGTCAGCCATTGGTCTTTGTTTGGGTCGTCAGGGAATTGGTAAGTTCGCTCGCGCCAAACATTCCCAACCCACTCAAAATCACTCGCACTCTCAAAGCCTGAAGATCGTTCAGTGAGCAACTCCAATGCTCGATCCCATAACACCTGAGCATCCTCTGGAGACCCGGTGCGCTGAGCAAAAGATGCTTGCCAAAGCAACTGGTTCGATGCTTCAATCCAGGTTGGAGTGTGTGTTGGACGGAACTTTGCTGCTTTCACAAGGTGCTCAAAAGCTAATTTGCGTCCTTTGTGTTCAAAATCATTGAGTTGAGGAATGATCCAATCGAGTGATGCATCTGGAGTGTTCGATCCATCGAATAGCTCGATCGTAATATCCTGGAGAATATCTGAAGGGGACTGGCTGTGCTCGAGCGAATCGAGCTGCGACCTGAGATTTGAGATGACTAAAGCGGGTTGAGATGCGAGCGAGAGTTCGTGTTCCCAGTTAGCCATGTTTTTTGCTCGGACTCCGAACATTCCGACACATCCAAGCAAGCACAAGATCAATAACACAGATACAAGCCTTGAAATGTTCTTGTATTCAGTTCTTGTTTGTCGTTGTGTACTGCTCGATCCGATCATCAATGCAACGAGTAACCCGGAAACATACCAAGTTGCGCTCACCTCGATCATTGAATGAATGGCAAGCACACTCCCCGAAGCGAATAGCCCCCATCGGATCACAGTGTCGTTTTCTATTTCACGAACAATCAGGTAGGCGAGACCTGCCCAAAGAAGACTCCCGAGTACCTGGATCATCAACAGATTTGAATCCATCGCAGGCGATCCCAGACGGATAGACACCACAGATGAAACCGCGATGACAAAGAGTGTTCCTTGTATCAGTTTGCGTTTGTTAATGGTCTGACTATATGAGTCTTCACTACAAGGACGAATCCTGGCGATCGTTGCAACACAAATCGCAGTGAGGGCAACCCCTCCAAGGCCAAGCGTCGCAATCAGGTTCATAGGCAAGTTGTGCGGACTCGCTACATTCTCCGGACTCAATGCAGGTTTATAAAATGCATACGCATCCTGAAAATGCCCTGGACCAACTCCACCCATCCAGTTTGCCAAGAAGATACGAACCGATCCCGCCATATATTGCCAGCGGAAGAGCAGACTGCGTTCTCCTAAACCTTCACCAATCACTCCTCGAACAACAAGCCCGACCAGAATAAGGGTACAAATCAAGACTAATGCTCGCCCATCGATTTTACGATTGGTAAACTTATTTGCGATATATACAAATCCAAGACCAAGAGCGAACGCGCCCATCCCACCCTTGGCACCACTCAATAAAAGCCCAAAGAAAGCACACATTCCTGCGATGTATAAGAGTGTTGAAAATAAACGATTTGACTGCGATTTCCATCCCAAGACAACTAATCCTGCTGCGCACGCACCACAGAAACTTGCAAATACATTGGTGAGTCCGAACCACACAATTGGCTCTGCTTGATAGAGTCTCCGTTCATAGGCAAGTGTTTCGAATGAGCCCTCAGACCATCCACGGGCCGCGAGAAATGAATCGCGAGTTTGCTCATAACTTACAACTGTTGCTGGATGCGTAACAAACATTTCATACGCACCCATCGTGACAAAAAGCACTGCGATGCTCAGTACTGCTGCACCGACGAGGCGTTGCAAACCATGAAATCGGTGAGCAAATGATGCGATATAGAGTGTGCTGAGTATCGCAAGGATATTGCTCCCAGGCAGCACCGTCTCAAAGTCTGTGTATGCATGGAATGCAATGGTTACAACACCAACTCCCATCAATATTGGTCGACTATATCCGATTCCAATTCGCTGCAAACACAAACTTGTCAATACAAGGCACGCACTGAGTACTACACCCAAGTTAAGCAAAATCGTCATCGTTGGGGTGAGTCCAATCACTGGAGGCGAAAAGACAAATGGATCCGATGACCACATCGGGAATCCTTCATGCTCCACCATCGTGCGGATGAGCACCAACGCGATCAATAGAATAAACCCAGTCCATCCCAATATTTTTGCACCAGCATCTTCTGATTCAGATATTGAGACTTCAGTCATCGATTGCTCGCTTCTTGGGGGACCGTAACTCAAAGAACGCGATCGCACAGATCAACGCAAAGACTTGGAATCCGAGTGCAACCGCTTCCCAAGGTTCGGCTCGAGCAATGAACAACCCTGAAATCCCCGTTGCTAAGGTTAATGCGTAAATGACCAGCACCGAACTGCGTGAACTGAGTCCACGATTACGGATGCGATGCGAAAAATGCTGAAGGTCACCTACAAATGGACTCTTTCCTTGTGACAAACGGATCAGTGTCACCGATGCAAAGTCATAGAGAGGGATAGCAAGCACGATGACAGGCATCAGCACCGCATACCAAGCACCAGGTGATTCAATATTCGCATCATGGGGGATATAGGTTGTTCGAACAGTAAGAAATGCAAAGAGCAATCCGATGATTAACGAACCGCCATCTCCCATAAACACTTTGGCAGGTGGGAAGTTGAACACGAGAAACCCAAGGCAAGATCCAACAAGTAACGCAAGCATCGCGCTGATAAACCACTGCCCATTGAGGATCGCAGCGACGAGAAACAATGCGCCAGAGATCACCGCGATACCTGCGGATAACCCATCCATATTGTCAATAAAGTTCATTGCGTTGATAATCAACCCAAACCAGAGCACCGTGATGATGATGCTCAACCAGGTGCCTCCAACATACCCGTCAAGCATGGTAATTAATCTGGTATCAAAGAGCAATGCGAATATCACTCCGGGGATGAGCATCAAGATCAACTTGGGCAGAGCACCCATCGGCTTACGATCATCAATGACCCCGAGTACATGGAGTCCAACAATGCACCCTATGAGTGTCCATCCCATTGGAAGCTGTTGACGGATTCCCGGAAGATGTTCTCGAAGTGGATTAAAAACTGAAGGGAGTGCGTCGGGATTGATCAATGAGAGCCCACTCAGACCGATAGACATCGGGATCAGGATCCCCATTGCAATTGCAATTCCACCTGTATTGGGAATGTGCCTGCTGAATTCTTTGATCTGTCCAGGGATTGGAGTTGAATCCATCGCACCCAACCGGTGACTCACACGAGTGACTGCCCATGTCATGGGCAGTGAGATCAGTAATGACCCGAAGACCAGGATGAGAGTGAGGAGTACCACGATATCGAGTGTAGCGAGTTTGAATCAATGATTCTGATGAGAATCGGAATCGACTTGCCCAATCATCAAGGGGGGATCGAGTTTGAACACTCGTGTCCGGATGATAAGCATCAACTTGGATACGCTATAGATAAATCCGAAGATCAGCCAAGCACCCAAAATCATCCAAACGACCCGTCCAGGGAATGGGCCGAGTTGATCAACGATTGAGGATTGCTGATGAGCGCCTCTGCCAAGATATGAGTAGTTCGTTTCGAGCATGAGATTCATCGCGACGGTGAACACTGCGTATGCAGTGCCCCAAAGAATCGCGATTTGTAGATCTTTTCGAGTTGGACGATACCCGAGCACCGACAGGTCATAGATCGCTGCACCAACAATCTGTGTGTGATTGATCCAATAGATCCAAAATCCCATCGATCCCACGCCATAAGTAATCATGGGTGAAAAAAACGCCTGTGTGCTCAGACCGATCCCGCCGAACAATAAAAATGCCCGCATTCTCCGGTTATGTGTGAGCAGTGCCCACGCTGCGATCCACACCATCCATCGGCAGAGATGCATAGGAAGTGAATCTTGGATATCCCAATGCGATGGGGTAAGCCGGCGAACGAAGAAAAATGCTTGAGAGAGGATGATCGACCATGCCAAAACATGTCGAAATGTTCGTTCGTAGTGCGTGCCTGATACAAGATCATGCCTTAACAAGCGTTTGCCAACAATACTAAAGAGAATGAACGAGGCAATGCAAATCGCTAAAACCAAGTAATGGAACAGCGTAAAAGCATGGAACTCCTCTACCCATGAATAATCTTCAGGTTGAAGAATGAGAGTTGGAGTGGAGGTGCCAATCATTCCTTCGTCGTGTGCTCATGACGGAGTTGCCCGCAGGCGGCAGCGATATCGCGGCCACGGCTCGCTCGGATATGACAGTTGACCCCTTGCTCGCGTAAAACCCTCTGGAAATGATGAACAGCATCGCCTGTTGGACGCTCAAACTTAAGACCGCGAACCTCGTTGTATCGGATGAGATTGACATTTGCACGGAGTTTTTTCACGATCGTTGCCAGTTCCATCGCGTGTTCTGGGAGATCGTTTTTGCCTCCAAGTAGAATGTACTCAAGCGTGATCTCCCGTCCTGTTTTTTCAAACCAAGTGGTACATGCTTTGATCAACTGTTCGATTGTGGTGAACTCTGCCCAGGGAATCAGTTGTCTGCGAAGATGGTCATTGGGTGCATGCAATGAGAGAGCCAGAGTCACCGGGAGTTCGAGCTCGGTCGCGAGTTTTTCAATCGCTTTATGCATCCCGACGGTTGAAACCGTGATCTTCCGAGCGCTGATCCCCATCCCCCATGGCGCAGCGAGTGTTCGGACAGCATGGACAACCGGCGCGAAGTTTGCCAGTGGTTCACCCATCCCCATAAATACGACATTGGA
This sequence comes from uncultured bacterium, assembly GCA_963976235.1. GTDB lineage: Bacteria > Planctomycetota > Phycisphaerae > Phycisphaerales > UBA1924 > UBA1924. The sequence continues at coordinate 62,883 of CAXBJM010000007.1, read as the reverse complement.
AATTCGATCAACGCCTTTGAGTTGGTTTAATCGCCAGACCTGTTCAACGATTCGTCCTGCAGAGAGGTTGCCGTCAAGTCCACCAATCCCAGTTGCGCAGAACTTGCAACCCACAGGGCACCCAATTTGTGAAGATACACATGCGGTTTTACGATCAGTATCCATCGCGGGAATCATGACGGTTTCTGTTTGCCGAGCGGTGTTGGAATAGGGCATGTCTTGCCCGAGGATGGGTAATCGATCCGATGGGGTGACTGCTGCTTCCGCCGCAGCGATCTTCATATCAGCGTCATCCATCCACTCGATGAGCAGTTTTTGTGTCCCATCGGTTGCCAGTTGATGCGCAACTGTTGGACCCGAAAGAAAACTGATCTGTGATTCAAGCAATGCACGATCCGAGTTGGATAGATTCGTCATTTGCTGGGGATCAACCAAACCTTTTTCATAGACCCATTCGAATACCTGTTTGGCGCGAAACTTGGGCATGCGATGTTGGCTACACCACTGGGTGAAGGTTTCAGGAGTGAACTCGAAGAAATGATGGGTTGGATGATTCATGATTGAGTTGGTTGGCCTGAAATTGTCATCTTGACCGGGGTGCTTCCATATTCATGGGAAGTGATGGTGGGGGGCTCAACACGGACGCGTTTGTCCTTGTGATCTACGCCGTGCTGTTCCATGAGTCGTTTGAGTGAGAGGGGTAATCCGAACTCGATTGACTCTTCGAAAACATCCGCAACATGAAGTGTTGCGTGGTGTTGATCAACGAAGTGTTTGCAAATTTGTGAGACTAAATCTTCTGGCGCCGATGCGCCAGCAGTAAGAAGCACGCGTTCATTGCCTTGAGGATACCAACTCTGGTCGAGCTCATGCACATCATCGATGAGATGGCCTGGTGTTCCTACATTGTGAGCGATTTCTGTCAGACGGACAGAGTTCGATGAGTTCTTAGAACCAACAACGATAACGAGATCACATTCCTTTGCGAGCTGTCGGACCGCAGCTTGACGATTGGTTGTTGCGTAACAGATGTCCTCTGTTGGAGGTTCTTTAATGTGTGGGAATGCTTCTTTGAGTGCATTGATGATCACGGTTGCATCATCCACCGAGAGTGTTGTCTGGGTGAGATAGACGAGCTTGGTCGGATCGATAATCGTGAGGTTCTGAATATCTGCGGGAGATTCTACAACCTGCGTCTGGGATGGCGCTTCACCGAAGGTGCCGACGATTTCTTGGTGATCTCGATGTCCGATGAGCAGGATTTGATATCCCTGTTTCGCATACCGGATTGCTCGAGAATGGACTTTGGTCACCAACGGGCAGGTCGCGTCGATCGCTTGAAGATTCCGGGTCCGAGCTTGATTTCGGATCTCAGGTGAAATCCCGTGTGCAGAGAATATGACAATGCTGTTGTGTGGTACTTGTTCGAGATCATCAACAAAGATTACCCCACGATCCACAAACCGATCCACTATGTGGCGATTATGTACTATTTCGTGGTACACATAAATAGTTTGGTTTGGGAGGAGATCCACAACCTGGTCGACGACATCAATTGCCATGCGCACGCCGGCACAGAATCCTCGGGGGTTGGGCAAGATGATCTGCATGGGTAGTTGAGTTCCGCGTGTTCTCGATTGGACAAGAATATCCATGATGGTATTCGTTCTGTCGAATCGTACACGCTTGCACCGTTTGGGGCCTAAAGTCTACGACGGAATTCCCCAATTGGTAGATGAGGAGATGGACTATGGCTGGTATGCTCAAGACCCGATCGAGATGGATCAATCGCATAGGAGTTTGCGTTCTCGGGACTACTTTGTTCTCTTCTGGCGCGTGTACTGCTCAACCAGACACGGCAACCGAGCATGTGGAGCCGGAACAATCTCAGGAAATGACCCAGATCATCCAAGCAGAAAAGCTCATGCGACGCTTCGGTATCGGTGAATCACCAGCAAAGGCTGAAAACACATTCCGCCTCACAACCTACAATATCGAAAACCTCTTCGATGATGTTGATGATCCAACACTCACAGATAGGAACGATGATGCAGGGAACACAAAGCCTGCGCATCAGATGATCGCGGTTGCTCGAGCTATCCGAAAGATCGATTCAGATGTGATTTGCATGCAGGAGATCGAATCCCTCGATGCATTGCTCTGGTTCCGTGATCAATACCTTGCTGATATGGGGTATGAACATGTGATTTCGCTCGATGCAGGCAACTCGCGAGGTATCGAGAATGCGGTTCTTTCTCGGTTCCCGCTCTCGAATCCTGAACTCTGGATCGGTAAAAAGCTCGGCGGGGTCCATCCTGAAAAGTACGGCAATAGCAAAAACTACTACGCGGGCGAACCGGTTGCATTTCGCAGATCGCCACTCAAACTTGATGTTGAGATTCCTGCTACAGAAGATCGTGAAGCGTGGACACTCACATTATTCGTGGTCCATCATAAATCAGGACGGTACAGCCAGTATTGGCGTGAAGCAGAAGCGAAGATGATCGCGAAGCTCGCACATCAAGTTGAAGCAAAGCATCCAGGTCGTCCAATCGTCATTTTGGGGGATTTCAATGCTCAGGTTGAGGATGAAAGTGTACAAATCTACCTTCGTGACGGATTTCACGATATCTTTGCAAACAGTGACATGAGCAAGTCGGAGATGACTTCTCACGAATCAGAACGCCGGATTGACCTCTTACTTGCGAATTCTGCAGCAAGCGAGTATCTTCATGAAGCCGGCGCCTTTGTCATGGGGACCGCTGCAAGACCTGAGGGGATTGATTGGCGGGATTTAGACACATTTACAGGCTACGCTTCGGATCATTATCCTGTGAGCGTTGATGTGAATCGGTGAGATAAATGTAAACGGGTCAGGACGCCGCTTTGGGCATTTCAGAGATGAAAAACGAGCTTAAAGACGGATAACGAGCGATATTGAGAAGAAAAGACTCTTCGAGACTGGAATAGCTCCTATGGAAAATGTGAAACCTTGGCAGATCATACTGATTGTGTTGGCAATCGGAGGCTTGGCCTTCTCGATCTGGAAGTTTATGCCCTCAAACAATGTACCAACTACTCAAGGGTATATAACCGTTGATATCATGACTGGTCAGTTGTATGACATTCGCAAAGGAAAAGCCAAAGGGGTTCCTTTGCCAGCAAAGCACCCGGATACTGGCGAACGCACTTTGTATCCGGTCACAGAAGTCTCCGGATCAACATGGGAAATCCCTGAAGGGTTCAGTTCATTCATAACCGACGAAGTACGCAAAAAATCAAAGTTGAATGATGGGCAAATGACCATTTCTGTGTTGCCTGAAGAAGCGATCGTGTTTAAACTCAGGTGAAGTACAATCAGGGGCCGAATGTACCACACATATCCGACAGATTCAAAAAGACGAGGATATTACCGATGAAGAACAAAAAAGCATTCACACTTATTGAACTCCTTGTGGTGATTTCGATCATCGCGCTCCTGATCGGAATTTTACTCCCTGCGCTCGGGTCTGCTCGGGCTTCAGCCCAAACGCTGGTCTGTTCTTCCACTCTTCGGAGTATGGGGACTGCAAGTGCTATCTACCAAAGCAACTATCGAGATCATTACCCAAGCCCAGTGAATGTCGGTGCGAAGTACCTCGGAAGCGTTGTTATCCCCGGAGAGGGTATTTCCGAGGGTGTTGATGCATTGGATGGGAACTCTTCTCAACTTGCTCCTACGCAAACACAAGATTGGATAACACCAATGCTTGGTGATTCCCTTGGGTTTTCAGTCCGTCGTGCAGAAAAAGTTTCTCAACTCAGCAATGACTTTGGATGTGCATCGACCAAGTTCTTCATTGATGCACCGTTCCCGAATGGTAACGGAAGTGGTATGCCAGATGACTTTGAGAGTTTCGCAGACGAGGTGATTCTTGGTGTCAAGCAAGGAAGTTACCTCATGCCTTCAGGGTTTGCTCACTTCAGTAACTTTGATCCTCGAGATGCCTTGGGCGTGATTACAGACTTAGTTAAGCGAGCAAACCCGCGTACATCAGGGATTCAAATTGTACAACAACCAGGCAGTATGCTGTCTCACCCAAATGCCCCGGTTCAGCCCAAAGCATTCCGACATAAGATCACTCAAGTAGGTACCGTTGTGTCTGATAAAGTCATGGCTGCAGATGGCACTCGATTCTGGACTGATCCTGGGGAAGGGCAAGTCGATGGCCTCACCTACAATCCAGAAATAGCGCCAAGAACCTATGGGAACTTCACAGAATCAACTCCAACATTTAAGGGTTCTACAGCTTGGGGGCGTGAATCACCAAACTCACCTTCACAGACGAACCTTGAGCTTTCCATGCGACATGGAGATGGCAATGTGAACGCGCTGTACTTCGATAGCTCTGTCCGCTCAATGTCAAATATCCAGATGTGGACCAATCCGAACCCTTGGCACCCAACAGGGACCCGATGGAGCGATGGCGACAATACGGATGAATCCATTCAGTTCATGGATGTTCAAACCGGGAATCGTCGATTCTCCGTGATTCACTGAGTAATCTGATTTCTCAACGAAATGAAGCCTTTGGATGAAATCCAAAGGCTTTTTTAATTGAGCCAAATGTGTTATTGGAACTGAAGAGATGGTTGGTAATCACCGAATATTGGGGGAGAAATGGCAATTGGGTGATTATCAGGGATGTCGAGATTACCCATGTTAACAGTACGGTAAGAAAAAGTTAAAAATATATTGTATTTTGCGATATTTGCCGGTTGGCTGGCTGCTTATTCGGATACAGTAGGTCAATCAACCACGGTGCCGAATTGGAAGAGACGGCATCATTGGTCTGAGGGAATGAAGTAAATTCGCAACATGAAGAGAGAGGTTCTCATGAAAAACACACTTGCAATCATCCTTGTCGCTGGTACTGCTTCTGCAGCATTGGCAGGCGGATCACAAGTCATCGCATTCACAAGCTTCGAAAACGGCTTCGCAGGCGCTCAGTATGTCGATCTCGGCGACGCAAGCATGGATCACGATCTCGTGAACAATGCTGGCCAGTCAGATGTTGACTTCCTTGCTGATGGCGTTGAAATCGGCTTCGACTCACAGTACTTCAACACGCGCAACGATGTCGGCCTCACTGATGGCGATTTCGTAGGTGTAACAAACTTTGCTGGCACAGTCGGTGCATTCACCGACGGCGTCCAGGGTTTTGAACTCCAAGATGCTGATGGTCTGATGAGAACTTCATTCGATACCGTAAGCTCGCCTTTGGCTGGTCCTTCGCGTATCGAGTTTGAGTGGTCACTCTGTGTTGACTTCTTTGCTCAGGAAACTGGCTGGGAATCAGACGATCGTTTCCGTATCTGGGTTGTTGCTGATGGTACAGAACTTGATTTGATCAACACCATGGGTTCTGATATTGATGACCTAGGCATCGAAGATGCTTGGACAACAGTTGGTATTAACCTCACCGGTTACTCACATGTAACACTCCATGTTGAGCTCGATTCAAACTCAGGTTCAGAATCACTTTACCTCGACAACATCGTATTCAAGACTGGACTTGTACCAGCTCCGGGTTCATTGGCATTGCTTAGCCTTGGCGGCCTCGCTGCGACCCGTCGTCGTCGTTAATCGCTCGAAGCGTTAGACGAGAAAACAACATATCAAACCCGCTGCTTTCTTTAAGCAGCGGGTTTTTTCGTGCTATTGTTTCACTTCACAGTTCAACGATATCAGGAGAGAAGTATGAGCACAGATAAAGCAACTGCATGGCTAAGTTCAAATGAAGAAGAGTCAATTTCTCGATTGATGGACTGGCTTGCAATGCCATCGGTTGGTACTGATCCGGCGCATGATAAAGATACCGCTCGGACAGCGGATTGGGCTGCTGCTCATCTTCGAGATTCAGGCTTCAAGACTGAAATATGTCCTACAGGAACCGCGGATTCGCCGGGGCATCCGATCGTCATGGCCACCTCACCAGGTGATCAAGACTATACAGGACCTCATGTGCTTTTCTATGGCCATTATGATGTTCAACCTGCGGATCCAATCGAGTTGTGGGAGTCTGATCCATTCACACCAGTTATCAAACCCGCTGAGGGGGAAGTTGGCGAGCGGATCGTTGCACGGGGTGCGTGTGATGATAAAGGGCAGGTCATGATGTTCCTAGAAGCAATGCGAGCATGGTATTCAACTACCGGCGTCGCAGGGGGTGGAGTCCGTTTCACTGTCATGCTCGAAGGCGAAGAGGAATCAGGATCTGTCAACCTTGAACAGTTCGTGAAAGAGAACACGGAACGACTCGGTAAAACCGATGTCTGTTTGATCTCTGATACAGGAATGCTCGGACGCGGAAAACCTGCAATCACTTATGGCGTCCGAGGGTTGGCATATACAGAGGTGACACTGATCGGATCAAATCAAGATCTGCACTCAGGACTTTGGGGCGGCAAAGTTCCAAATCCGATTAATGAACTCTCAAAGGTGCTTGCAGAGCTTTGGGATGACCAACGACGTGTCACTATCCCTGGGTTCTACGATGGTGTCAATGAGATGACTCAGAATGAACGAGATGCATGGAACAAGCTTGATGTAGATCACGAATCCGCACTCAAAGGGATTGGACTTGAAGCCGATGCGAGTGTCGGTGAAGCAGGGTATTCGTTCATAGAACGCGAATGGGCTCGTCCTACTGCAGACATTAATGGCATCATCGGAGGGTACACTGGGCCGGGTGCAAAGACTGTAATCCCATCGAAGGCAAGCGCAAAGATATCATTCCGGCTTGTTGATAACCAAGACTCTGCCCAAATCACACAGGCATTCTTTGACTGGCTCACCGAGCGGACACCTGCCGGGTGTCATTGGTCATTTGAGGATCATGGCGGGGGCGCACCAGCAACTTGTGCGACCGAATCTGTCTCCCTACAGGCTGCCGCGAGGGCGATAGAAACTGCATGTGGACAAAAACCGGCGATGATCAAATCCGGTGGCTCAATCCCCGTCGCAGGACTCCTGAAGGAATCGCTTGGATTAGAAACCATCTTTATGGGATTCGGGCTTGAAGACGATCGTGTTCATTCACCAAACGAGAAGTTTGAACTCGATTGTTTTCGTATGGGTGCTCGATCTCATGTCGCGTTGATCGAAGAACTCAAGAATCTCGGGAAATAACATATCACTCAAGCAGCATGTGCTACAGGGGAAGGGGTCGTCTCTGACGCTAATTCAGGCTGATATTCGTCTTGTGATTCTGATGGTTCTGCACGCTCTGCGGGCAGGGTTGAACTCGTGACAGGCAGCGCTGAATCAGATATCCGCCCATCTTGTTTCGCGAGATAGAGCAAGTGCTTGTATTGGAGATCTTTGACACGGTTGCGCAGGTCGTGAAGCTGTGTCTCGTGCCCAATAATATTGGCAAAGACACTGAACGTTGCAAGCGCGGTGGTGCCTCCGGTGATGAGGAGGATGATACAAGTTCCCAGTGGTGATATGCCCATAGGATGAAAATCGGATCATTGAATAAGAAACTTTGGTAGAATGCCCCATAATGAGTGTTCTGATGTAGAATACGAGCAGAATTATTCGCTTTATGAATTGATGAAGTGAGATGACCCCCAGGAGGCGTTCTCATCGTGCAACAGAAGTCCCGAATTGTCGTCACACTATTCGTATGGTGTGTAGTCTGTATACTGCATTTTGCTGCACCGTTTGCTCATGCTCAGAACGATGTAAATGCTCAGGGTGAAGTCCAGCTTTCGGTTGCGAGCTTTGGAATCGGCGGGCTGGCGCGTGATGGCGACTGGACGGGGATCCAGGTGCAGGTGCTTGATACCGGATCTGCTGCACGAGATTTGATTCTCAGATTAGCAATTCGTGACGAGGACGGCGACGAGACTCAATATGATCGAGTGATCGCGACAAATCCTGGCGCACTCCAGAGCTATTGGTTGTACAGTTGGATTCCGTTCCAAGGATCTCAGCTTGATTTCACACTCAAGGCGTATGTCGCCGTAGATACCGGAAACGCTCAAGTCGGGGAGTTTGGATTCCGCGCTGGAAGACAGGTCGGGAACTTCCAAATTTATAACCCACAGATACAAGCACCGAGTATTGCGCTTGCCGGGGTGATCGGTCCGAACCAGTTGGGTTTGAATCAGTATGGGATTTCAAAGAATGGAATGGATTCGATGCCTTTCGGGCACGAGCTCATCAGGACTTCACCCGGGCTCAAGATTGAGAACCTTCCCGATCGTTGGCAGGGGCTCATGAGTCTGGACAATTTGGTATGGGCGAGTGCAGAGAGTGCATCGACGAGCCCAGCGAGATTGTCACCTGAAAAAGCAAGAGCGATTCGGACCTGGGTTGAGCGTGGAGGCCACCTCGTTATTGTGCTTCCAAGTTCTGGAGATCCGTGGTATGTGGGAACACATCCATTGCAGACCCTGTTGCCGAGCATCAAGATTCCAGATCGACACGAAGGTGTGAATCTTGAGTCATACCGATCGTTACTCACTGAATCGGATATCGCGCCATTACCTGACAATGCAGTTGTCTATACCTTTGAGCCTATGGACGATCAGGATCAATCACTTGCGACACCAGTCTTGTTGAATCAGGATGGGGAGTGCGTTGTGATTCGTCGGCTTGTCGGTTCAGGCATGGTGACGGTGGTCGGATTGCCTTTGAATCATGGACAGTTGCGTAGGGTTGGATTGCCCGATCCTGAGTCATTTTGGCATCGGGTGCTTGGTCTGCGTGGCGAAATACTCCGGTCAGATCAGATTACCGAGTTGCAAGAGAGTGCTGCGGGGAATCGAAAGGGGTTGCTCTTCGATGATGGGGTGACCGGATCGATCGCGAAGACTGGGCGTGCGGTCCAAGGCGTGCTCTTCGGAGTGATCGTGTTTATTCTCTATTGGTTAGTTGCAGGTCCTGGCGGGTATGCGTTGCTTAAAGCAAAGTCGAAGAAGCATCACGCGTGGGTCGCATTTGTCGCAACAACCGGAGTTTTCACAGCGTTGGCGTGGGTTGGTGCGACGATGCTCCGTCCGAAGTCGGCAAATATTCAACACATGACCATGCTTGAGCAGGTGCATGGTCAAGATACACAAAGATCACGATCATGGATGAGTGTGATGTTGCCATCATATGGAACCTCGGTTGTCTCGTTGGATAATCCCGATGAGAGCGATTCATTTACAGGGCGTGAATCTACCCATTTGCTTGCGCCTTGGACATCACCTGCGACCGTCGGCGCCTTTGCAAAGGGTTTTCCCGATAACTCTGGATATCGGATTGAGTCAAAGAACCCCAGTGCGATCCGTGTGCCGACACGAGCAACTACCAAGTCTTTTTATAGCGAATGGTCCAACCAAGCGAACTGGTCGATGCCAACTCCGATCGGAGAACCCGGAGCAATTGAACAACCCAAGCTCACGGTTGAAGGGGCAGTTGTGAGTGGGCAGATTGTTCATGATTTGCCGGGCTCGTTGAAAAATATGCTGGTGTTTGTCGTATCCCGAGAGTACCCGATTCTCCAACCCGGGCAATCACTCGGTCGACGGATGATCGCACAGGTCACCGCATTTTCTCCCACGAGCATGGGGTCGAGCGGTTGGGCGCCCGGCGAAGCACTCGATCTCGAACAGATCACACGAGTTGACGCAAAGGGGAACAATGCTCGCAGCAGCAACTACTTTGCATCTGCATTCCGGTTTGGAATTGATGGGTCTGGTTTGACTCGAACTGTAGGAACGATAGAAGATCGCTTGATTGCGGGTCGGTTTATCTCACAGTTCGAACCCCCTCGATACGATGCGGGGAGCAATGATATTGTTGGATCGAAGCTCGCGATCCGGAGGATGCTACATGGATGGGATCTGGGCAGGTGGTTCACGCAACCTTCGGTGATTGTGGTCGGTTTCATAGAGGTCGAGCAGGATGATGCCAATGAGAATGGGATGCCGATGCCGATCTGGGTTGATGGGCGAATAGTTCCTGCGTCAGGCAAAACAATGGTCACCTGGATATATCCACTTGATGCGAAGCCGCCGGTATTCTTGGGTGTGAACAATCAAGGTCAATCTGTTGAAGAGATGGATGACAACTCAAGCACTGATGAAGATTGATGTGAAAGCGAGATTTATATGCCAATGATTGAAACGATAAATCTGACGAAACGCTATGGTGATCTGATTGCGCTCAATGCGCTGAATCTCAAGATCGGTGAAGGCGATTGCTTTGGATTCATTGGTCCCAATGGTGCAGGCAAGACCACGACGATTAAAGTGCTCGGGACGCTGCTCAAACCTTCGTCGGGACAGGCGCAGGTCGCGGGGATGACCATTGGGTATCAGAATAGACAGATCCGCCCGTTGATTGGGTATGTACCAGATTTCATGGGTGCGTATCAGGACATGGTGGTGCATGAATACCTTGAGTTCTTCGCAGCTGCATACAACATCAACGGTTCGCAACGCAAGAAGGTTGTGAATGATGTGCTTGAGCTTACTGATCTGACTTATAAGCAGACTGCAGAAGTGAACTCGCTCTCGCGTGGTATGCAGCAACGCTTATCCATTGCGCGGGTTTTATTGCATGATCCAAAGGTGCTTTTGATGGACGAACCTGCATCAGGGCTCGATCCTCGGGCGCGGATCGAGATCCGTGAACTGCTCAAAGAACTCAAGAAGATGGGGAAGACGATCTTGATCTCTTCTCATATTTTGCATGAGCTTGCAGAGTTGTGTAACACCGTTGGGATCATCGAAAAGGGCGAGCTTTTGTTTAGCGGATCGGTCGATGAGATCCTTCGGCGTGCAAAGGTTGGGCATGTCGTGCATATCGGGGTGGCCGAGCGGATCGAGGCGGCAACCAAGGTGCTCGAAACAATGCCTGGGGTTGAGAAGGTCGGGATTGTCCAAGGCGACGGCACCGCACTCGGCGGCGGGGCAGGGCAGATTATCCACGCTCATTATGACAGTCGAAATGGTGGCAACTTCACGGACATACCCAATGTGCTGATCAATAACGGATTCCGCGTGACGCATTTTCAAGAAGAGCCGGTAAACTTGGAGACGGCGTTTATGCGGTTGACGAAGGGGTTGGTGCAGTAGGTAGGGTAAGTATCAAAACGGTTCATATGGGAATTTTTTACTTGCGTCAATCACTAAATCTTTGATTTTCTTGAGTTTTGATTGTTCGCTTGGGTTATTTCGTTGTTTCTTCGCAGTTGATTGATTCATCTGGACATGCTCTGTACAGCATACATTCATGCAAGTTCTGATATTGGGATTGGCGCCTGCTTCGAGTAGTAGCTTGATCATTTCCACATGGTTGTCATGCACAGCATTATCGAGTGCGGTGTAACCTACTAGACATTTGCAATGGGCATTGACATCAGCATTCTTTTCGAGCAACCAACGGGCTTGGATGAGATTGTTGTCCCGAGCCATTTCGCCGAGAGGGGTAAGGCCGCAATCGTTATATACATTAAGCAGACTCATGATTTTGTACTGTTCGAACGCTTGGATATGCTCATAACATTTATCATTGAGTAGATAGGTGAGCGGATTAGATCCAGAGGCAGACATGGGTTCTCCGTATCTGTACTCAATATATTCGATGAAAGAGTGTCCAGCTTCAAATAAAACCAAAGTGGCTTCAACAGGTACAGTGCTGATGAAACACTCGTTAGGTGGACCATGATTGGTTGAAATCAATGCTCCATGCTCAATTAAGAGTTTAACAATTTTTGTGCGGCCTGTACTCCATGCTTCGTAAAGTGGTGGAGAGTAGTAATCATAATCGAGTTGATTCGGGTCCTCGCCGGATTCTAAAAGTTCTTTAACCCATCGAAGTGACTCTTGCTCATCCTCGAGCAGTATGGCTTCCATAAGCGGAGTTGCGGGTCGATACTGTGACTGGTCATCTGGCATGTCACAAGAAGTCTAACGGCAAGTACTAGAAACTACAAGGATTCCCGGGGTGTAGGGTGCATCTTTAGGGGCCTAATCTGGTATTATTTGGTACACGAACGACCTGCGTGATCGGCTTATCTTGTCGGCATGCTTAACTGGAGAATCAACGAATGAGAACGCTTATGACTGTGTTTGTACTGGCTGGATTGGCTGGGAGTGGATTGGCGGATCAGCCTGAAACTGAGGCTCGGCCGGTTCACGAAACGATCCATGGGGAAGCGGTCACGGATAACTATCGTTGGCTCGAAGGTGATAATAGTGATCCTTCAAATATGGGGCTCGCCAATGATGAAGTGGGAGCATGGACAGACTCACAGAATGCATACACCCGATCCGTACTCGACGGTTTGCCTGGACGCAAGGCACTTGAGGAACGATTGCGAGAGTTGATGGAGGTGCCTGGAATAGGGTCGCCGAGTGTGTATGGGAATCGGTATTTTTATTCCAAGCGTGAAGGTACGCAGCCTCAAGCGATCCGGTATGTGCGTGATGGGATTGATGGGGACGACCGGGTCTTGCTTGATCCCCAGCAGATCGATCCGACAGGATTAACAACCGTGTCATGGACTGCGCCAAATAAAGACGGGTCGTTGATGGCGTTCGGGATGTACGCGTCAGGCGATGAGAACTCGACGCTCTACTTGATGGATGTGGAATCGGGAGAATGGTTGGCGGATGTGATCCCTGGCAAGGTCAGGTTCTCGCAATGGCTTCCAGATAACTCGGGATTCTTCTATTCATCGCTTGAAGATATTGATGATGCCTATTCCAGTATCATGAAACTCCATATAATCGGCACACATCATCGCGAAGATGTGGTGCTCTTCCGTCAGCACGACATCGAGTTTTTCTATGGTGATCTCGACAAGAGCGAGCAAGAGATCGAAGCACTCAAAACGACCTGGGGCCCTTTCGGGATGCCATCGGAAGATGGGCGATGGATGGTTGTTGGGTATTGGACAGGGACCGCGGGTCTTGATATGTGGGTCGCGGATCTCGATGAATGGTTTAGAACCGGTGAATTGAATATCAAACCAATGGCGATCGGTAAGACAGGACGCATTGGCGGGGCGCACTTTGATGGTGATCGCCTGCTTTTGCAGCATTCGTTTGATGCACCCAACGGGACAGTATCATCAATCGATCTGACAAACCCGGGATTCGAGAACTGGGAGACTGTCGTCGCGGTGGATGATCATCTTGTCATTGCTGGTGTATCTTTCGCACGCGGAATCATCGCGGTAGATTATTTAGAGAATGCAAAGACACGGATCGCGCTCTTTGACTTTGGTGGTCGATCAATGGGAGATTTAGATCTCCCCGGAATTGGATCTGGGGGATTGTCCGTATCTGATGATCGCACGACTGCGTTTTTAAGTTTTTCAAGTTACAACATGCCTCGGAGTATTTACCATGTAGACCTGGCAACGGGCAATAGGGAACTCTGGGCGCGTCCGGATGTGCCTGTCGATCCATCGATGATCGAAGTTTCTCAGGTCTGGTATGACTCGAAAGATGGCACGCCAATATCCATGTTCTTGGTTCATAAGAAGGGCATCAAACTCAATGGGAAGAACCCAACGATTCTTTACGGATACGGCGGATTTAACTCTTCTCAGACCCCATACTTCTCATCGACAATGTATCCTTGGTATGAAAAAGGCGGTGTCTTTGCGGTTGCCAATTTGCGTGGTGGTGGCGAATATGGGAATGCTTGGCATGAAGCGGGGATGCTTGATCAGAAGCAGAATGTGTTCGATGATTTCATCGCTGCAGGAGAATGGTTAGTTACCAATGGGTATACCAATCCAGACCAGCTTGGAATTGCAGGTGGATCAAATGGTGGTTTGCTCACTGGAGCGGTTGTTGTGCAGCGTCCGGATCTGTTTAGTGCGGTGATCTCCTCGGTGCCATTGCTTGATATGGTGCGGTATCAAAACTTCTTGATGGCAAGGTACTGGGTGCCAGAATATGGAACCGCGGAAGACGCGAGCCAATACGAGTTCATTAAGAAGTACTCGCCATACCAAAATGTAAAGCCGGGCGTAAAGTATCCTGCGACCCTGTTAACTGCAGGTGAGAACGATATGCGTGTACATCCATTGCATGCACGGAAGATGGCAGCGATCATGCAGGCATCATCTGGATCAGATATTCAAGCGGAGCCCATCTTGTTGTGGGTGGATCGTGATGCAGGGCACGGTGGGGGCAAGCCGTTACATTTGCGGATTCGTGATATAGCAGATCAGCGGATGTTTATGATGTGGCAACTGGGTATGTTTGATGAATAATCTATTCAAGCAGTAACACTTGAGCGGGCATCCTGTTGGATGCCCGTTTTTAAATTCGGGCAGCCCTATTCTTGTGTATGGAACGAGCGGATGTTGTCATAGTCGGAGCGGGGGCCGCGGGGTTAATGACCGCGATTTGGACTGCGAGAACTTGCGCTCTCAACGAGTCTGCATCGAGGATTGTGATCATTGATGGCGCAAAGAAAATCGGTGCAAAGATACTCGTCGCAGGTGGTGGGCGTTGCAATGTCACTCATCACCAAGTTTTGCCCAAAGACTATGCTGGCGGATCACGAAATACGATCAAGAAGGTGCTCAAGGCTTGGACAGCGAAAGACACAATCCAGTTTTTTGAAGAACTCGGGGTGGAACTGAAAGAGGAAGATACGGGGAAAATGTTCCCGGTATCTGATTCATCAAAGACAGTATTGAACTCGCTTTTGAATGAATGCGCTCGCCTTGGTGTTGAGGTTATTCACCCTTGGCGTGTGAAATCAGTTGAGCATATTGGCGATGAGTTTATCGTGCGCTCTATCGATGATGAGATAGTCACCCAGCGGGTTGTTCTGGCAACTGGTGGATTGGCATTGCCCAAAACTGGTTCGGATGGTGCGGGGTATGGGTTTGCAAAATCGCTTGGTCATAGCGTCACAGAGCGTGTCGAACCGGCATTGGTTCCGATGGTAACAACCAGTGCGTCGTCATGGATCACGGAGTTGTCGGGGATAGCTGCGCGGGTGAATATCGAGGTTCAACTGGGGAGTGGCAAACGGCTTGTATTATTTACCAATGATTTGTTGTGCACTCACTTTGGATTGTCAGGTCCTGCAGCGCTTGATGTGAGTCGATGGTACTTTGATGCAAAGAAGGATGATCCCAAGACAAAGCTCGTTATCAACTGGCTTGGAGATGGGATAGGGTTTGAAAAGCTCGACCAGCAACTACTGGATGTCGGAAAACAGTCGATTGGTGTTTATTTGAGAAGTCAGATTCCAGATCGTTTGGGAAAGATGTTGTGTCAACGGTGTGGGATAGATCCATCTTCACCAGGTCATGGGATTTCTCGTGAACAACGACGAGCACTTGTTCATATGCTCATCTCCTGTGAAGTTGAAATCGCGGGGAATCGTGGATTTACATTTGCAGAGGTCACCGCAGGTGGAGTGCCTTTGGATGAAGTTCAGGTTTCGACCATGCAAAGCCGGGTGTGTGACGGGCTTTGGGTTGTTGGCGAAATCTTAAATGTAGATGGACGGATTGGCGGTTTTAACTTCCAGTGGGCTTGGGCGAATGGATTTATTGCAGGAAAATCACTTGCAGAATCAATCCAATCAATAGAAAGTTAAACCGATTGTGTTGCGAGTTTCTTAATCGCATCGAGAAACAGATCAATTTGATCTTCTGTAGTACCTGATCCCGGTGAGACACGGACGCCGCCTGCTTCACAGGTGCCGATGGCGATATGGAGTAGTGGGGCACAATGTACTCCACCTCGTACTGCGATGTTGTATTCTTTATCGAGATGTACCATGACATCGCGAGCACAGATACCGTCAATATTGAAGAGGACGACGGGTGTTCGACCTGCGATGGATGGTAAGCCGTAGATTGTGACTGAATCGATTTCGTGAAGCCCATCGAGGATACGCTCAGTCATCTTCATCTCGTGCTCGTGGACTTCGTTGGTGAGGGCATCGATCGCTGCGTTGAGACCCGCAAAGCCAACAGCATTTGATGTGCCCGCTTCGAGTGCATCGGGCAGGTTTGTAGGCATTTCAAGTCCGGGTGCCATCGATCCAGTGCCGCCTCTGCGTTGACAGAAAACTCGGGATCGATCGCATTCATCTGGATAGGCCCGCGGACCTACATACAGGGCGCCGGTGCCGGTCGGGCCTCGGAGACCTTTGTGTCCTGCGAGTGTGAGTAAATCAATGTCGAAGCGTTCCACATCAATTGGGAAATGTCCTGCGGTTTGGGCAGCATCGACGAGCACCAGGATATCTTCATTATGGGCACGAATCGCTTTGATCGCATGTTCGATATCTTGGATCGTGCCGAGTACATTTGATGCGTGGGAGAGTGTGAGGAGGATGGTATTAGGTGTGCACGCATCTACGAGCGATTGAGGATGGATGTAACCCTGTTGATCACATGCGACTGTCGTGACATCAATTAGATTACTTGCAGCATAACATTCAATGGTGCGGAGTACGGCGTTGTGTTCAATTGCAGTCGTGACCACATGGAATTGTGTTTCGTCGCAGCAGTTCCGCATCGCGCCTTGGAGGACACCATGGATCGCGAGGTTGAGTGCGTCGGTGCAGCCGTGGGTGAGGACCAAGCGTTTGGTGCACGGTGCGTTGATGAGTTTAGCGAGTTTCTCTCGAGCGTCTTCTAGGACCTGAGAAGCTCTTCGTGAGAGGGTGTGTCCACCGCGTCCCGGATTGCCTGCCTTGGTTGCGAGGAAATCAAGCATGGCCGCCCCGACTTCATCAGGTTTAGGCCAACTTGTTGCCGCGTTATCGAGATAGGTGATATCGTTTCCCATAGGATCGGAGTATATCCTATTCTAAGCGAAATAGCCGATGTATTGGTCAGTCAAAACCCCAGGAGTTGTCCGATGTTGATGAGAATGATCTATGATGAATCGCTCGCTCAGGCAGCGTATTTGATCGGATGTCAAAAGACCGGTGAAGCGATCATCATCGATCCCCAGCGGGATATAGATCGATACATCAAACTCGCTGAGCGTGAAAATCTGACAATTATCGCCGCAACAGAAACCCATATCCATGCGGATTTCCTGTCCGGTGTTCGAGAGTTCTGTGAGCAGACGGACGCATTGGCTTTACTCTCCGATGAAGGCGGTCAGGATTGGGATTATCTGTGGGTCAAGGGCGCTGATCTCAATGGGGTGCCGTACAAGCATCGATTGGTCAACGATCAAGATATTGTCATGATCGGGAACATTCAACTGAGAGTAATGCATACGCCTGGGCATACACCCGAGCATATCTGTTTTGAAATTACGGATTTAGGTGCCCATGCAGATGAACCAATGGGAATTATTACTGGTGATTTCATCTTTGTTGGTGATGTCGGCAGACCAGATTTGCTTGAATCAGCTGCGGGTCAGATGGGGATGATGGAACCGAGCGCCAGAACGCTTGGTGCATCATTGCGTGAGTTTCAATCTCAGCCTGACTATCTTCAAATTTGGCCAGGACACGGCGCAGGCAGTGCGTGCGGCAAAGAACTCGGGGCAGTGCCTCAATCAACTGTTGGGTATGAGCGTCGATTTAACCTTGCGTTCAAGCAAGCGGAAAATCCGGATGCGTTTGTCGATACGATCTTGTCTGGGCAACCTGAACCCCCAGCTTATTTTAAACGGATGAAGTATGAAAATCGTCAAGGGCCAGGTATTCTTGGCGGGTTGCCTAGCCCTGCGTGTTGTTCCGTCGAGGGTATTCCGGAGGGGGGAGTGATTGTCGACACGCGGCCTTGGGATGCGTATCGAGCAGCTCATCTTCCCGGTTCATATAGCCTGATTCTCGATAATATGTTTTCGACTGTTGCAGGAGCTTTCATTTTACCTGAACAAGACATTGTTTTGGTTGCGAATGCATGTGATGTCGAAAATGCGGTTCGGATGCTGATACGGATTGGGCTTGATCGGGTTGTAAACTGGGTAGATCCGGATGATCTGATGAACAATACGGATTTATTGAAAATCCGAGAAGTGGATGTGTCGGATGTTCATTCGATGAATGATGCGTTGATCCTCGATGTTCGCAATGCATCGGAGTTTTCACAAGGGCATGTTCCAGATGCGACCAATGTTGCATATCTCCAGCTTCCGGATCGACTCGATGAAGTTCCCAAAGGGGGACCAATTTTCGTAAACTGTCGATCAGGATTTCGTTCAGCGCGGGCGGTGTCATACCTGAACGAGCATGGGTTTGAGGCAACAAACATCGCGGGCGGGTTCATGGCATGGGAAGAAGCAGGTTATCCGATCGAGTTGCCTGCTGATTCATGAGTTGATTCGATGACAATGATTTCACCAACTGATGGTTCGAGTATCGAGCTTGCATATTCACCAGCAGCTTTATAGAGACGGTTCATTGGTTCTTCGAATGGTTCATCGGAGAGTTCGAAGGTTGAGTGGTGTACTGGTAACATGTATCGAGCGTCAATTTCTTGGAACATCTTCCATGCTTGTTCAGGGGTTGCGTGCATGTGGTCCCATGGGTCATAGGCACCGACGCCGAAGACTGCGAGATCGATTGGAGCGAGGCCTTGGTAGACAGATGTTTCTGCGGTATCGCCTGTAAACAGAATACGGAACTCGGGGGATTCAATGAGGTATGAGTTCACACCTCTATTGCGATCGAGGACGGATCGAGCTCCCCAGTGCTTGGGTTCGATCGCTTTGATCACCAAATCGTCTATTGTGGTCTCTGTTTCAGGTGAGAGCTCCAGCACACGTTTGAACCCGTTTGGGATGAGCTTGGAACAACGATGTGGCACAATGACAGTTGTGTCGGAAGAGACGAGTTTATTGAGTGTTGGTTTGTCGAGATGATCAAAATGTGCATGAGTGATCAATATAAAATCAATCCCTCGGAGCGATTCAGTAGAAATAGGAGCAGGGGTGCGTCTAGGAATACCGATCGTCTTTCCTTTGATATTCATGCCGATCCGATCGGAAAGCACAGGATCAACTACAACCGATATATCTTCGATTTGAGCGATTACTGATCCGTGCCCGAGCCAGAGGGTGGCGAGGTCATGGTGAGCGATTGATTCAAGCAGATCAGGGATATGGATTGGATCATGAGAAACCTGAGATTTGATCAGCGATTCATAGAGGGCGCGTGGATATCTGCGAAATCCTGATCGGACAGCTTTGGTCGCTCGACGGAACCCTACTGATTGGATCGACTTGTTTGGGGATGGGGTATCCATGAGTGTTAGATGATACGATGTAATCGGGTTGCGAGTTCGACGAAAATCATCTAGGATGTAGAGTGCTTATGATAGTTACTCCGATCGCTGTGACTTCCTTCCTTGCTGTATTGATCGCAGCTTTGCATTGGTGCATCATGATCGGGTTGGGTTTGCGCATTGTGCTTAAGAGGCGGCCGACCGGCGTATCAATTGCATGGCTGCTGATCGTTGTTTCAGTGCCGTTTGTGGGTGCAGCACTCTATTTGTTTGTGGGTGAGCTTTGGCTTCCACGAGGTCGGATCAAAGCATACAAATCATATATTGAGTCAATTGAGAACCAAATTGATTTAGTCGATTCGTCATGGGATGTGAAAGGGGAAGACTTATCTCCAATGGCTCGGAAGTTGAATGCTCAATCTGCAAATCCGCTTCGGGTATCAGCTATAGGGGGAAACTCATTCGAGCTTATCGACTCGCCTGGCGTGTGCATGCGGATGATTGCAAAAGACATTGATCAAGCAACGCAATCTGTTTCAATGCTCTTTTATATCTGGGATTCCAATGGTGATACAGCGATTGTAGAAGACGCGCTTATTCGGGCAGCTCAACGAGGGGTGTGTTGTCGGCTGATGATTGATGGGGCAGGGAGTGCAAAGTTCATCAAGAGCAGAAGGATCGGAGAGTTGCGTGCAAAGGGGATTGAGGTTCTTCCGTTGCTTGGTGTTGGTGTATTGCGTGTGCTCTTCGCTCGGATTGATATACGGAACCATCGGAAGATCGTGACTATTGACCACAAAGTTGGTTATACAGGTTCGATGAATATGGTCGATCCTCAATTTTTTCATGTAAAGAAAAATGTTGGTCAATGGGTCGATGTTATGGCAAGGGTGTGCGGGCCAGCTGCTAGAGTGCTAGATTTTACAGTTCGTTCGGATTGGGCGATTGAAACAAAACAGTTTGAAAATGGATTCTCGTTATTCGAGTACGAAGGTGTAGATCCGATAGAATCTGCTGGAAGTTCTGTATTGCAGGTGGTTCCTTCAGGACCAGATCAGGCGCCACAGATTATTCATGATATGCTTCTAACGCTCATATACAACTCAACGCAGAAGCTCATACTAACTACACCGTATTTTATTCCCAGTGAAGCAATGCTCACCGGGCTCACCGCTGCAGCAAGACGCGGGGTGGCGGTCACACTTGTACTTCCAGAGAAACTCGATTCATATCTGGTCCGACATGCATCAAAATCGTACTATGAAGATTTACTCGAATCTGGAGTAGAGATATTCCACTACAAAGGGGGGCTTTTGCATACAAAAACGGTAACTGTGGATGATGAAGTGGCTCTGATCGGTACAGTAAATATGGACAAACGCAGTTTTTGGATTAACTTCGAGATCAGTCTCTTTGCATATGAGCAATCTGATGTGAAGCGTGTTCGTGAACTCCAAGAGAGTTATATTGAACACGCTTCTTCTATCCAGTTGAACGATTGGCAAAGCCGACCTTTGCACTCTCGTATAATTCAGGGTGTAGTGCAGCTCTTTGGGCCTGTGCTTTAAGTGCGATAAGCATGTGAAAAGCAGATTCTTAGTGTGCATGTATTTGAGAAAACTGATACAATGAATTTTTATTCGAAAGTGTGGAAGGAAGAAGAATGCCCGAACTGAGTGTTCAAGTTGACGGAATGAAGTTGCCAAATCCATTTGTAATTGGTTCTGGTCCTCCGGGAACCAACGCGAATGTAATTGGTAAAGCTTTTGATGAAAACTGGGGTGCAGTTATCTGTAAAACAGTGAGTCTTGATTCATCGAAGGTGATCAATGTCGCACCGCGGTATGCTCGTATGCGTGCTTCTGAAACGAAAGAAGTCATCGGGTGGGAAAATATTGAGTTAATCTCGGATCGTGACTTCTCTGTTTGGGAAGATGAGTTTAAGAAGATCAAAGACAAGTATCCAGATCGTGTACTCATTGCATCGGTGATGGAAGAATACAACAAGGATGCGTGGATTGAACTTATTGAGCGTTCTCAGGCATGTGGAGTGGATGCGTTCGAGTTGAACTTCTCGTGTCCGCATGGAATGCCCGAACGCAAAATGGGTGCGGCGATGGGGCAAGATACAGAGTTGCTTGAAGAAGTTTGTGGCTGGGTGAAAGGTGCAACGAGTTTGCCTGTCTGGGCAAAGATGACACCCAATATCACACACATTGTTGATCCTGCGCGTGCATCACTCAATGGTGGTGCGACCGGAATCGCAGCGATCAATACGATCTTGAGCGTAATGGGGGTGAATCTCGATACGCTTCGTCCTGAACCGACAGTTGAAGGTTATTCAGTTCCCGGTGGCTATTCATGTAAGGCGGTCCGCCCGATCGCGCTGCGCATGGTGATGGAACTCGCAACGATGATGTATGGCGACGGTACTGCCAAAGGTGAGTATAAGGACCGATCACTTTCAGCAATTGGCGGTGTCGAAACCGGTAAAGATGCAGCGCAGTTCATTTTGCTCGGAGCATCTACAGTCCAGGTATGTACGGGCGTGATGATTCACGGGTACAAAATGGCAGGACGCATGTGTGATGAGCTCAGCGCGTTTATGGATAAACACGGATTTGAAACGGTCGAGGATTTTCGTGGGCATTCACTACAATACTTTACGACTCATACTGATTTAGTACAGAGACAAAAAGAAGCGAAGGCCGAGAAAAAGGCTGCTAAGGCAGGCATGGTCACGAAGGATACCGCATGGGAAGGCGATAAGTTTGTCGAACAATCGAACAAACTTGTTTCGAACGATGATTGAATCTATTTGACTTCAAAGTGAGTTGGTTTACGCTTTATCAGTTTGCCTCTACCCACAGTGCCAACGAACTTGCCATCGCGGGCTTGTATTTGACCACGAACGGTGACCACTGAAGATCTGCCTGTCAGTTCCCAGCCTTCATAGGCATTGTAATCAACTTTGGATAAACTGGTATCGACACTGAGTGTGTGTTTGCAGCAAGGGTCGTATACCACCAAATCAGCGTCAGCGCCAACACTTATAGAGCCTTTGCGTGGGTAGAGCCCAAACAGTTGAGCAGCTTTTGTCGAGCAGGCGCTTACCATTGTGTTGAGACTGATTTTTCCAGAAAGAACACCGAAGGTGTGTATCAGGTCGATGCGTTCTTGTACAGAGGGGATGCCGTTGGGAATTTTGGTAAAAGCATCCTTGCCCATGTCCTTTTGTCCAACGAAGTTGAACGGGGCATGGTCAGTACCGATGGTCGAAACAGCACCTGATTTGAGCCCGTTCCACAGGATGTCTTGATTACATTTTTCTCGCAAAGGCGGCGACATGACATATTTAGCGCCAATGAAATCTGCTTGCTGAGCGTATGTTTCGTCGAGTGTCAGATGGGGCGCAACGGCTTCTACCCAAACATTTACTCCACGAAGTTTAGCGTCAACAGCCGCTTGGATAGCGGGGGCGCATGAGGTGTGCACAATATAGATATGCGCTCCGCTTAGTTCTGCGAAGGTGCAAAGATGATGCACACCTTCAGCTTCGATGCTAACAGGCCGAGATGGTTCGTGCCATTCTGGTCCGGTTTTCCCTTCGGAGATGAGTTTGGATTGCATCGCATCTATAAGGTCTGCATTCTCACAATGGGCAGTTGTGATAACCCCGAGTTTATTTGCCATCGTGAGTAAATCGAAGAGGTTCGAGTCGTCAAGATTGAGTGCTCCTTTATAGGCGAGGAACACCTTGAAGGATGCGATACCATGTTCTCTGACGATGTCCTTGAGTTGGCTTTGTGCGAGTTCATCGAATCGGACAACAGACATATGGAAGGTGTAGTCTAAGGCAGATGATTCTGATGCCAGTTTGTTCCATTCCTTGAACGCGTCTATTGGTTCATCATTTGGACCTGGGCAGATCATTTCGATGAGTGTGGTCGTTCCTCCGACAAGTGCTGCTTTAGATGCGGATTCGTGATCGTCGATCGCGTTTGATCCCATGAACGGAAGATGAATGTGCACATGGGGATCAATGAAACCGGGGAATACATATTTTCCTGATGCATCGATAATCTCAGTATTTGCAGGCAATGAAGTTGAATCAATGTCCGATTCAATTCTTGAGATGCATTCATCTTCACAATAGATGTCAGCGTGATAATCATCGTTGGCGGTGATTATCCGGCCGTTTTTAATGAGCAATGGCATAGGTGATTCCTTACTTGGCAGCATCTGTAAATGCGATATCTAAGACACGGATCATAAAATCAACATCATCGCGTGTGATACACATTGGCGGTTTGATCCGGAGGACATTGCCTGACAACCCGCCTTTCCCGATGAGTAAGCCAAGATTCTTTGCCCCCTCGAAAACATCGGCGCACTTCGCTGATGCGGGCGCTTTGGAGACTCGGTCTTCTACAATTTCTACACCAATCATGAGCCCTTTGCCTCGGACATCGCCAATTGAGTTGTGATGTGTTTGTAAATCACGGAGGCCTTCCATGAGGTATTTTCCGATATCATGTGCTTGCTGTTGGATGTTCTCATTTAAAATAATATCGAGTGTAGCATCACATTGAGCCATTGAAACCGGATTGCCGCCGAAGGTGTTAAAGTGAAGACGCTGAGCCATCACCTGAGCAATATCAGGGCGAGTGACCACCGCGCCGCATGGCGCGCCGTTGCCCATGCCTTTGGCCATGGTCACAATATCCGGTGTAACTCCTTGGTTTTCAAATCCCCAGAACTTGGTGCCTGTCCGTCCAAATCCGGTTTGTACTTCATCTGAAATACATAGGCCTCCAGCGCTGCGTACTGATTCATAGACATGCTTGAGATAACCATCAGGGAGTTCGATGGTCCCGCCAACACCTTGGATGGGTTCAGCGATGAAAGCTGCGATTCTGCCTGGGGTGCTAAATCGTATGACTTCATCAACATCTGCAGCGTACTTCGCTCCTGCGTCGGAGTCTTCATAGCCAAACGGGCCTCTATACATATCCGGGCATTTAGCATGATGAACCCCAAACCCTTGAGGTACTGGAGATTTCCATGTGTTGAGAGCGGTTAATCCCATTGCAGATGGGGACATGCCATGATATGCATTTCGCAGTGCGACGATGTCATAGTTCCCTGTGAATGCTCGTGCCATGAGCAAAGCAAGGTCATTCGATTCAGATCCTGAGTTCGTGAAATAGCATACAGATAGACCTGAGTTTTTAGGAAAAGTACTCGCAAGTTTTTTAGCATACTTCGCAATATTTGGATGAAGATAGATTGTCGTTGTGTGCTGGAAGCGTTCGTTTTGTTCCCGAATTGCTTCGATGACTTTGGGATGGCAATGACCAACGGATACCGTGACGATACCTGCGAACCCGTCAAGATATCGTTTGCCTGTTTCATCAAAGAGGTATTGCATAGACCCTTCAACAATCATGACAGGATCTTTGTAGTATGTCAGAATTGCGGGGGATAGAAACTCTTGACGCATTGCCAATGTTTCTGCTTTCGATGGTCCTGTGTATGGCTTTGGTTGGTGCTGGTATTCAGGTAGTGCCGGTGGGGTCTTATTGGTCATAATTTAATCCTGAGTTCTTCAATCGTTTGATGATGTAAACTGCATGAGTCCCCAGTAGAGAACTACTGAAACAAACACGCCAACAAACCACGCATAGTTGTAGATGCTATCGAATATGTCTGGGAAGATCGCGCCATCAGTACCGGCGGTATTTGTTGCAGCATTGATAAAGCCGGGTAGATTTGGAAGGATTGCGATGACGAGTACTATCATCGCCCGCCAATGGATCCCTTTGTAAGAACCTGTAGCGTTGTAGAGTTCATCGGTGTCAATTTTGGTTTTGCGGATTAAGAAGTAGTCGCAAAGCATAATGCCGATGATCGGTCCGAGCAGTGCACTGTACCCTATCAGCCAAGTAAATATGTAGGCGCCCATGTCATTGACGAGTCGCCAAGGCATCATGAGAACACCGATCGAACAGGTCAATAGCGCACCCAATCGGAAACTGATCTTTGTCGGTGAGATGTTTGAAAACCCATTGGCGGGGCTTACTACATTTGCTGCCAGGTTGGTGCTGAGCGTTACAATCAGTAGAGTGAGCATCGATAGGACGACGATTGTCGGCGAACCCATTTTTGAAACAAGCTCAATCGGATCCCAAATAGCTTCGCCGTAGATAAGCACCGATGCGCCAGTCACGATGATGCCAATGAAACAGAATAGTGTCATTGTTGGTGGTAAACCGATGATTTGCCCAACAGCTTGATCTCGTTGTGATTTGCTGTAACGGGTAAAGTCCGGGATATTCAAACTCAGGGTTGCCCAGAACCCGACCATTGCGGTGAGTTGAGGAAAGAAGACTTTCCAGAATCCGGTTCCTTGTGCATAGTTTGTCTTCGAAGAGAATAAAGCAGATGGTTGTTCAACTTTGAGTAGTGCCCAGATGAGAAGGGCGAGTCCAGAAGCGATCAAGAATGGGGCAGCCCAAGTTTCAAGTAATTTGATGCAGTGAACGCCTTTGATTACGATGACAACATGGATAAGCCAAAATGCCATAAAACTCGCGAATTGAATTCCCGTTATGCCGAGTACGGGGAGTACAGTGGTATCTTTACTTGGATCGAAGATACCCAGAACACCGAGTATTGTGTACAACGCGGCGCTACCAATCCAGCATTGGATTCCAAACCAGCCGCAGGCAACAAGTGATCTTGCAATAGAGGGTACATGCGCTCCGGTTGTTCCGAAGCTTGCTCTTGCCAGCACCGGGAACGGCACACCAAGTTTCGTACCGGCGTGCCCGTTGAGTATCATGGGTATAAGTACGATCATGTTGCCGAGCATGACTGTGAGGGTTGCTTGCCACCAGTTCATGCCTTGGCTAACCATACCGGCAGCAAGCATATAAGTTGGAATACAGACAGCCATTCCGATCCAGAGTGCTGCGATATTCCACGAACTCCAGGTGCGGTTTTCGATGGGCACCGGAGCAAGGTCGTCATTCATGAGAGGATTTGGTGATGTGTCTTCCATTAGATATCTGTGAGTGATCCATAGGATTCGGGGCGACGATCCCGGAAGAACTGCCATGTATCACGGACTTGCCGGATCATATCGAGATCGAGGTCTGCAACGAGAACCTCATCATTGTCGCGGGATGCTTCTGCGATAATCTGACCGCGTGGATTGCACAAGTAGGACTGGCCGTAGAACTGGCCAATGTTCCAAGGTGATTCCGTACCAACACGATTGATCGCACCAACAAAGTATTGGTTTGCAACCGCATGTGCGGGTTGTTCGAGCTTCCAGAGGTACTCACTGAGTCCAGCGACCGTGGCTGAGGGATTGAATACTATTTCGGCTCCGTTGAGTCCAAGAGCACGGGCGCCTTCTGGGAAATGGCGGTCATAGCAAATGTAAACACCTATTTTCCCATAGGAAGTATCGAACACTGGAAATCCACGGTTGCCTGGCTTGAAGTAGAACTTTTCCCAGAAGCCAGGCTGGCAGTGGGGGATGTGGTGTTTGCGATATTTTCCAAGATAGTTGCCGTGTTCATCGATGACTGCAGCGGTGTTGTAGTACACACCGGTCATCGCGACTTCGTAGATCGGTACGACCATTACCATCTTGTGTTTCTTTGCGAGCTCTTGCATGAGTTTGATTGTTGGACCATCAGGGATCGGTTCTGCAATGTCATACCAGCGAGTATCTTGCTCGGCGCAGAAGTAGGGGCCATAAAATATTTCTTGGAGGCAACACACATTGGCACCCTTCGATGCGGCTTCTTCGATGAGTGTCACATGCTTGTCGATCATCGCTTTTTTGATTGCGGGTAAATCATCAGAATCCGGCAATGCGTTTGCAGCTTGTATGAGTGCAGTTCTTGTAATTCGGGGCATAGTGAGAAACCTTATGAGTTGAACTGAGAACAAATAGTCTTAGATCCATCTTCGGACAGTGACGCGGGATTTCGTGAAGAATCGCACACCATCTTCGCCATTCGTATGGAGATCTCCGAAGAATGATTTTTTCCAACCGGCAAACGGGAATGCTGCCATTGGTGCAGGGACACCCACATTCACACCGATCATGCCAGCTTGGACCGTGGTCTCAAAGCGATGAGCAGCGTGTCCAGAGTCTGTGAAGATAACAGACATGTTGCCGTAGTCCGATTTATTTACTTCATTCACCGCAGAATCAAGTGAATCAGAACGGATCACCGAAAGGACAGGGCCAAATATTTCTTCGTTGACAATGCTCATGTCCGATGTTGTTTTGTCGAAGATCGTTGGGCCAACAAAGCATCCTGCTGAAGGCATTTTTGTTTTCCGTCCGTCAACGAGTAAGTCTGCTCCTGCAGTGATTCCTGCGTCGATGTAACTCAATACACGGTCCTTGGCAGCCAAATCTTGAAGGGGTCCCATGTGTGTTTTGTTATCTCCTCCAAGACCAACATGGACAGCTTTCGCTTTTTCGACCAATCCAGGGACAAGCCAATCGGCAGCGTCGCCTACTGCAACAACAACTGATCCTGCAAGGCATCGTTGTCCGGTATTACCGAATGCAGATCCGAATACTCCGTCAATTGCTGCTTCCTTATTCGCGTCAGGCATAATGATCGAGAAGTTCTTCGCGCCGCACATGCATTGTACTCGTTTGTCATGTGCACTTCCCGTTTCATAAATGTACTTGCCGGCGGTGGTTGAACCTACGAACGAAACAGCTTTGACATCATCATGTTTGATTAGATGATTCACAACATCGGGTCCGCCATGCACAAGGTTGAGTACACCTTCGGGGAATCCTGCTTCATGAGCGAGTTCAAAGGCCCTCACCGTTGACATAGGGTCTCGTTCAGATGGTTTGAGCACAAAGGTGTTGCCGCAGGCAACCGCCATCGGCCACATCCAGAGAGGGACCATCATCGGAAAGTTAAATGGGGTAATTCCAACACATACACCAATAGGTAACCGGTCTACTGATGAATCGATCCCAATACCGCCTTCATCTTGAGTTCGGCAAAAAGATGAAGAAACGGCGATTTGTGGGAGTGATCGCCCCATCATGAGAATTGGTGCGCCACAAGCGTGCTCGATACAATCGATTCCTCTGCGGACTGATCCCACTGCTTCTGCGGTAGTTTTCCCGTGTTCTTGAACTATGATCTCCGCGAGTTCATCAATATGACTCTCTAGAAGCGACTTGAACTTGAATAATGGCTGAATCCGGTCACCAACTGGAGTGCTAGACCACACAGGGAAAGCATGTGCTGCAGAACGAATTGCTTTTTCAGCAGCTTGGATATCGTCAAGTGGTACTTGAGATATAGGTTCACCAGTGCCTGGATTGAAATTCAGCCTGAGATTTTTACTCTGGCTCGTATGTCTTACCCCAGCAATCAGATGTGGAACTATGGATGTATTTGAATGACTCATTTATGCAAAGAACCTTTCGTATAGTGTTCTTGGACACAGAAAATCGAAAATATTCGATCGTTGAGTATCGCATAAATCAGGAATATTTGCAAGTGTCGAATGTTTATGTAAAGCCATAAAAAAACGGCCTTCAAGTTGAGGCCGAAAGAGCGGGTGATCGGGGTCGAACCGACGACATTCAGCTTGGGAACGCTATAGAATCGACGATTGCAGATCAAAAACAACGATGCACTACAAAACTCGGCGTCTCTGCACTACAATTTTCAGCTTCTCGCTATTGTGGCGAGATCCTGAAGGTCTCCGCAGAGTGCTGATCGTTGCCTAGTCCGAACCGTAAAAAACGCGTGCCTCAACTGAAGTACACCGAGCTCCGTGGCATCGGGTGGCATGTGTCGTATCGCGATCCTAAGACCGGCTCGCCGAAGAGACACCGGTTTGGTGATGTGTCTCAAGCCGAGGCAGAGCGTGCGTATCACACCTGGGTCGCTGCGTATCTCGGCTACGACGAACGCACTGCTGAGAAGGTATCGAACGCAACGCTTGAGCACAGGCAGAACGGGTCATCGAAGCAAAAGCCGACAAAGAGGAACTTGCCGGATGCAGCGGTGCCGGGTTCGATCGCACACATTGCTTCTGGTTTGATTCGGTACGAGACCGACCGCGTGAGTGAGGGTGGCGGCTCACGTGCATCGGGGACGATCACGCCTCGAACACTGCTCGACCGCAAGAAGGCAGTCAAAGATTTCCTGGCTCACCTCAACGAACGTTACGGCGTCGGAGCATCGGGCAAGATGCAGCTCGAAGATCTGTCGATGGACGATGTTGAGAGCTACAACCGTGACCTCGTAGAGAACGGTATCGCGGCGAACACGCTCAACCGAAAGATGCAGATCGTTAAGAAGATCGTTGATCGTGCGGGGCGTCCCGAATATGGCCAGCAGGTGCTGCCTTGGAACTGGGATTCGCTGGACCGCATCCCGGGTCGTGGCACCAAGTCCAAGAAGCTGCCGTCAAAGAAGCAAATCCAGGCGATGCTCAAGCAGTGTGATGCTCGCGGGCGTGCGCTGATATGGATGGGCATTGGTCTCGGCTTCGGGCAGAGCGATCTCGCCAACGTCCGCGTGGACCAAATCGACAAGAAGTCGTATGACCTTCGTCGAGGGAAGACAGGCATCGAGCGGTACGGCGAGACGCCGCCCCGAGTCTGGGCCGCGATCAAGGAGTATCTTGATGAGACTCCACGTGGCAAGGGCGAACTGCTCTTTGTTACCGAGACCGGCCACCCCATTGTGCACACGAAGTCCGACTCGATCTTCCAGTGGTGGCGTCGGCTCCGAGAAGCCATCGGCGAGTCGAAGGAAACTCTCGATGGCTTCTATATCCTCCGTCATCTCGGTGCGACCGAATATGGCTCACGCAAAGGCTGCTCGATCGCCGCGATGAAGCGGTGGCTGGGGCATTCGGCTAGCTCGCAGATGGCGGATCGGTACATGAAGCCGGTGTCGCCGGAGCAACGGGAGGTTGTGGGATGGGTACGGCGTGGGTTAATGTCTACCTGACTTGTATCATGTGTCGCCAAGTGGGCTACGAAGTTCGCCTTCGTGTGCCTGAATCAGGTTCTCATCTTGTCCATCTCAATCGCTTGTGCTGTTTCTTTCGATCACACTCGTACAGTGCTCTTCGATACAACGATCCTTAGCCAATTCGACAAGTGATATGCCTTTGTAGAATACGAACTCTTGCTAGTTATTCAGGTCGTCGAATTTTGCCTTCATTGTAGGGTTGCTGTGCGTGAGTCTTTTGATCGTCACGTCCTGCGCTTTGTCATTGGCTAGCCGCAAGTTATTGCCTGATTTAAGGAGGGCATCCTTGGTCTTCTGCAAGTGGCTGATCGACTTGTCAATTTCGTCGATAGCTTCCTGGAACTGGCGGGCGGCGAGGTCGTAGTTCCTTGCGAACCCCGTCTTGAACTTCTCCAGTTTCTCCTCGAATTTGGTGATGTCCGTGTTCTGCGATCGGACCAGGGCAAGCTCGGTTTTGTATTCGAGCGATTTCATTGCGGCGTTTCGCAACAACGTGATCATGGGGATGAAGAACTGTGGCCGGATGACGAACATCTTGGGATAGCGGTGACTTACATCGACGATACCTGTGTTGTACAGCTCGCTCTCGGGCTCAAGCAATGACACCAAGATCGCATACTCGCACTCCTTCTCGGTACGGTCTTTATCCAGCTCCTTGAAGAAGTCCTCGTTCTTCTTCTTTGTCGCGGTGGTGTCATTCTCGTTCTTCATCTCGAACATGATCGAGACAATCTCGGTGTCTTCCTCGCTTTTATCCCTGAAGATGTAGTCGCCCTTGCTGCCCGAGGACGCGTCGTTGTCCTTTTCAAAATAGGCGTTAGAGAATGCCGTTGCTCGGAGTCGGTTGAACTCTGTTTCGCAATGCTGTTCAAGGGTCTCTCCAACCATCTTGGTTGATAGCTTGGCTTTCATGTCCCGCAAACGCTCGATCGCCTCGTCGCGGTCCTTTATCTGCGTTTCGTATTTGTCCTTGAGAGCTTGCTCGCCGAGTTGCTTCTGGAGCTCGGCCTGCTCCAGGTTGTTTTTCATCTCATCGCGTTCTTTCTCGACGACGCTTACTGCTTCATTAACAGCCAACTTCTGCGTGACCTCATTAGATTCGATCGTTGCCTTGAGGCCCTGGATTTCGGCGTCCTTTGCCGCCGCAGTCTCTTGCAGCTTTTGGGCAAGTTTTGCTTCGGTGAGCTGGATCGTGGCCTCGTTGGTTTCCTTGGCCTTCTCAAGCTCGTTCGCAAGCGTATCACGCTCCTTCTCGACGGCTTTAAGGGCTTGGGTGACCGCGAGTTGTTGCTCAAGATCCCCAGCATCCAGCTTGGCTATCAGCTCCTTGATCTCAGCATCTTTCTCTGAAGCCGATTTCTGCATCTCGCTGCTGATCTGGCTCTTGGCCAGCTCGACCGCGTTCTGCTTGTCCTTCTCAGCGAGCTCAAGACGTTCGTTCAACTGCTGTTCGAACTCGTGATCACGAACCTGCTTCAGCAGATCCGCATAGCCTGCCTCGTCAACCTTGAACGCCTTATTGCAATGGGGGCAGATGATGTCTTGCATATCCACTTTCTCCGAGATGAGTTATGATTACATGCTCTGGGTCTTCGTCTTTATATGCCGAAGTGGTCCTCGCTGTGTCAGGACCAAGCACTGCCCTGGATGGTAGACAGTTGAATCAAAGGTAAGATCCATTGTGTTGAAATGGATCGCGCTATATCCGTCATAAATAAGCTGTTAATCTTGGCATACGATTTCACATTTGTGCATTCTGTATGTTCAAGCCATTGGCGTCTCGCCGATACTGTTCACCAGGGCTTTATATTGGTCTTCGTCGTGTTCTTTGATTTTGTCTAGTATGAGCTGAGCCATCGGCTTCATTGCAGCGGTATCTACGGGGGTCATGCCTCGCTCAAACAGGCCACTCAGGTGAGAGTACTCGTTAGCGATACGATCCCCAACTGTTGTGGCTACGGCGTCATCGCCGAGGAACTTTGATAGCTTGCTGGTGTCGAGGCCGGTTGCTTTCGATGCATCCGGATACTTGAAATACAGATACATCTCAAGGAATTTGCGGGCATTATTGCCAAAGCCATAGTAATGATCAGCATTCTCGTCACCAGCTGAGTTCGCGCATCGATAGATGCAGTGAAAAAGATAGTGAAACTCAGTTGCATAATTTTTGAGATGCTTTGGCATTTGCTTGATTGTGCTTCCGCTTTCGGAACGATCGAGCAGGAAATAGCTGCGTCCCAAGTCCTCACGGCCTGCTACGCGTTTTAGATACTTCAAGAAGGCGAGGCTATGTGTAGAGATGAATAGTTGGCTGCTCGCATGTTTTTCGATGATCTGCGTACGAATAATGCTGTAAACGAAGTAAATATGATTCTCGTCCAAGCTTGAGATCGGGTCGTCAATCCAGACAATCGGCTTGGCTCCAGACGTCTCGACATCTTCAAGTCGAGCCATAAAGTAGCAGAATGCGAGCAGGCCGCGTTCACCCTCACTGAGGTGATATGCTCGCTCGTTGCCGCGACGAATTTCGAAGCGATACGACGCGGCATCACCGTCTTCTTCCTCATTGGCCACTGCATGCAAAGACAGTAATGGGTGCCCGAAGTGATGCCGAAGGTATTCGTTGACCTTCTCGGCACCGTTGCGTTCGTCACGCATCTTCGATTTGATAATTGCGATTTCGATCTGGGCAGCTTTGGTCTTCTCGGCAGCATCTTTGGCAACTTGCTCAGCAGCTTCGTGCTCTTCCTTGAGCTTCTCAATCGTTGCAACCATATTCTCGTATCCGATTGACTTTAGAAATAACGAGATTTGATGCAGTCGTAGTGCTACGCGGCTCTTTTTCTGATCCTCAGTCAAATTTGAAGACTGCGTATTTGTCTGATCAATGAGTGTTTCGTACCGATTCCTCAGTTGATCCAGTTCATCGGACGGATCCTTGACCCTCGGAGGCTCGATAGCCGTGAATATATCCTTGAGGCGATGATTAAGTGAGTCGCGGAGTTGGTCAAGGCTCGACTGGTACTCCTTGACTAGGCGATCGCGTTCGGCTTGGAGTTCGGAGAAATCATCGTCTTTTGTTGCATAGAACGTACCTGACTCAAAGTGAAGCAGCGGATTGACCCGCTTGTGTTCAGAGTCGATATCGTTGATTGTTCTGGTGATCTTCGATCGGAGGTCTTCGGATTCCTTATTGAAATGATTGTCGAGTTTGGACCAAAGGTCACTGGGCAACGTGTTGCCGCAGAAACCACAGTTCTTGCGTTCGCCATCGTGTAGCGTCCGCCCTTTTCGAACCCATTCCTGCAAGATGGCATTATTGAGCAGATCTTGGATCGGTTCTGACGGGAGTACTTTCGTTTCGAGAAC
Source organism: uncultured bacterium (assembly GCA_963976235.1). Classification (GTDB taxonomy): domain Bacteria; phylum Planctomycetota; class Phycisphaerae; order Phycisphaerales; family UBA1924; genus UBA1924. The sequence continues at coordinate 29,246 of CAXBJM010000007.1, read as the reverse complement.
TTCCACGGCGTTGGTTGCCAGCATGGACAATCGCAATCCGTTTGTCGGGCATGCCGGCACTACATCTCTGGAAGATTCACTCAGGGTGCTTTTGTGCTCGGCAACATCCTCTTCAGATAGCTCTGTATAGTTGTCGTTGCAAATACTATCAACGTCATCGCGGATGTTTCGGATGTCGTAGTTGATGTTGTTATACGAATGGTTTTCTCTGGTTTTGCGAGCCTCATTCCGAAGGTGGGTGTTGATCGAGTCCTGATCCTCGCGTAGTTTGTTTGAAGCTTCGGCTTTTGCTTGACGTTTATCGTTCTCGATCGCTTTGAGTGAGCCCGGTACATCTTCGTCGCCTAAAGCAGCTTCCTTCGCTTCCAGTGATTCGGCGAGCGTCTTATTCTCTTGTCCAAGGACCGCAAAGGCGGCAATGTCTTCGTCGTCCTGCTGAAACACCTTCAGATTTTCGCGAACGTAGTCTTCATTGAAGACTCGGATCTCTTGTCCATGACTCGTCATGTCGCCCTGAGTAGCGGAGATGTTGTCGGTGAACTCGACTTCGAAATTCGGATCGATATAGCGATCCGAAAGATGCCCGGTTTCAAGCGAGCGCACAATACGTGAGAGGGTTGTTTTGCCGGTGTAGTTGCGTCCGTAGATAATGTTCAATTGCTTGCAGTAGACTGGTCGTTTGTCACCGTCAAGAACGGACGCTTCCCAGGAAAACCCAGAGAAGACAGCGAGTTTATGGATTTTAGAGATGCACTTGATCATGACGTTGGGCTAGCTCCCTTGAATACTATCTGTGCATCCAGCGTGAGATCAGATCAGTAAGCCAGACTCTATCTCAGCGGGAAACCTTCTGGAAAAAGTGTTGCGTCAGTATTTTATGGATTGCAACTCACTAATCTCGTTGAGTTCGGTGACCTGCCCCTCTGTTTATGTTAGGGCAGCGGTTTCCCTCTGTCCCGCCGGGGCGCAACGGGGTATGCATCTGATGGAGTAGCCGTTTGTGGAGTCGGCGGTCGGTAGCCCTGAACCGGCGCTAATGACTATTGGATGTGCCCATGGGGGTTTTCACTCCATGAGAGTGATGGCGTGATAGAAGAGGTGGCTTCAATAAGTTGCGGCTACTTGGACGACAGTGCCAACCGGTGGTGGCGTTCTGCTTCATCTTCGAGTACGGGGCCTACATCTGCTTGTGCAGCGAAATCTCGCCATCCTTTGACAGCTTCGCAGACTTCATCGAGTATCTCGTCAGCCCGGCCTCGCTTCATTGATGCTGTGCGTTCAACGGCACGAAAGTCTTCTCGAACGAAACTATCTCGCTTGTGGTTCAGGCTCATCTGGTGCCGACTGACCCATTTACTTCTGGGGTTGTAGCTGTACATGACGTCGTAAGCTGGAGAAAGTGACCACTGCCCTTGCTTGTTCATCAGGAACGCGATGTTCTTGACATGGTCGTCCTGGTTGCGGGCGACGACATTGAATGCCATGCGACGGAAGAGCTCCTCGATGTCCTTCATCGGTAGGCTGAGGCGGCGCATGACCGCGAAGGCCTGCTCGTATGAGTACGCGTTGGCGTCGTTGAAATCGAAGTGGGCGATCGCACCAAGCGATTGCATGTGGAGCTTCTCTCCAGTGTCGAGCCGGTCGAATCGCTTCGTCATGAAGTGTCTTCGGCCATTCTCCTCAAAGATTCGGCAATGGGTCATGTTGATGCCTGCCGCCTTAGCCATGAGCGAGTATGCGTACTCGACTGCTCCGAAGCCTTGTGGGTCGGCGAGGTCCTTGTCCTTGTTGTTCTCGACTCCGTCAAACTTGAGCAGCCAGTACTCGAACCCCGGTGGTGCAGTGACTTGGCCAGAGCGGACCTCGTTTGTTTCCGGGTTCCAGGCGATGATGGCCTTCGCTCTGGCTCCGCCTGCCGACGCACCGACACGCAGGATCTCCCGAAGTGCTTCTTCCCGGTCATTGCCGATGGTGGTTGCCATGGATTCGCGTTGCTGAAGCACTTCAGAAGCCAGCTCGACGAGGGCATCAACGTGTACCAGGGTGGATTCGTTTGCGTGAGGTCCTTCTGCTGGTTGAAACTCCAGTGCGCCCATGCCACGCGAACCGGTATAGCACAGGCGCTCAACTGCATCGAGCTCTTCCGGCAGGCGGCCTTGTGTGGCGAGCCACTGGTTGATGACCGCGTTACCAAACTTGTCGGGCAATGCGTCGGCCAACATGCCGGGTAATCCATGGAAGGTCTCGCGTGATAGTTGCGGGAAGGTGTAGACCTTGTCAGACAAGGGCATCTGGAGCGGCGCGATCTGGATACCACTCTGTCTGAACTCCGGTGTGTATTCAAAGGCAGCGACACCGCTCGGACCGTCGACGGATACCGCAGCGATTTTGCGACCCCAGAGTCGAACTTCGGCAATAGTCATGACCGGTCTCCCTGGTCATCATCCCATGTCCAGCCGGTGGACTTTGTTTCTGATTGCTGCCCAGATTTTGACGCAGCTCGCTTGCGTTGACGCTCTTGTTCTTCGAGCTGCTTGAGTGGGCTCGGGACGGGTTCTGGGACAAGTGCGTCGAGTTGTTCGAGCAAACCGAGCGCTCGCAAGACGCGGATGAGGTTCTTTGTCTGCGTGGACTCGCCTGCTTCGAGTCGGAAGACGGTGTTCTTGTGGATTCCAGCTTCACGGGCCAGTTCGGCCTGGGTCACGTTGCGGTCGAGGCGATAGCGGCTCAGTCGTTCGCCGAGCTGCTCCAAGATGCTGTCGTCGGTCATTTGCTCGTACTTGTCCATAAATCACCTTCTGTGGTGACTATATCGGCAAATAGGCCGTAAGTCACCATAGATTGTGATTCAATTGGATGAATTTGGAGCCAAAATGCCTCTAGACGTCGTTCTAGGCTGGTAAGAGCTTTCTGGGATGTCTGAACTCGGGGACTTCAACATGAGCCTGCACACGAACATCGCCAGGGTTAGCGTACGGATTCGGGTTCGATTCAATGGTGCTTGTGGCGGGACAGCGGCTCGATTGCCCTTGAGTAACGCCCCAGATTGCGCTACTTTCGCTCAAACACCGTTTGCAGAACGGTGTTTGCGGAATCACGAGCCGGTCACCGACCGCCTCGGCACCCGCACACAGACTTCGACGCCCCAGGAGCACGGCCTCACCAGCCGAGCGAAGGGAAGTAGGGTTCATCGCCCTGCCCGCCAACTCAGTAATGGGTTTGTGGATGACGAAGACGCGTAGAGCCGGATGCGTGGAGACGCGCTTGTCCGGTTCGACGGAGGCTGCTGCGAGTAAAGCCTCGATGGTTCAACCACGAGAACAATCCGCAGCTTCTATCCGATGAACGAGTTGCCTCAGGAGCAGGGGCGACCTGGACAGACTCGTGGGTATTCCACGAGCCGTCATGCTTGAATTGGTGAGGCGGCGTTTGGGCCATCAGGCCACAACGCTGCGTAATCCGTCACGGGGGGTTTGAGGTCACTGACCTCGCTCAACCTGTGCCGCCGTGGGGAGCTCGTCTGCAGTGATGCAGGCGACCGGGTGATGACTACACCCGGCGACCGGTCGAAACGACCGGCGGTGAAGAGCTCAACCATGAAATGCCCGCGAGGGCTTGGCGGTAAATCGAGATGGAGACGGTGCCGAACTGCGTAATAAAGCCGTCTGTCGATGGGTAAGCCAGAGCTTCTGGGTTCTGCTGGCTGAAATCGCGCGAGCATCTGCTCGTGTGCAAACGCCGACATGGGAGGAATCTCGAGTCGGACGACAGAGGGCCGAGCGACGTGACCGTCTCGGTGACAAGCATGGCTAACAGGGGAAGGTCTTGGGCTTCCGGCGTGATGAGCCGGTGCCAGGTGAACTCTTGATGAGTGGGTCAACCTGGTGTTTCAAACGCCTGAGACTGGGAGTGTGCCGCAAGTAGAAAGTCTGGGTGGCGGAAGCCTCCCGGAGCGGTGTCCGCTGCAAGGCAGTGGCGGTCCGTTCGCTTGAGCATCTGAACGCAACGGGTGGTACCCGATGCGGATGCGAGTAGCGACGACGAAAGCGGCGACGCGTTGAATCTGTGTGCGGGTGCCGGTCCATCACGCAAGTGTGTGATGGGCGGGTATCCATGCGGTCGGCGAGCGGGAATGGGTGTGCCGGGAACGGCCACCCTCCCGCTCAGCCGGTGTGATTCTTGGAAGTGATGCTTGAGGCCAATGGTCTAGAGCACCGCAACGTCCATGATTGGGCAACACCAATACATGGAACCTGGAGTGGGGAGCTATTGCAGCACCTTTCTCTTTTACTAGAGGTTGTTCAGCCGCAGCACGGCGAGATGTTTTCGCGAAGTGCTGGTATGCGGCGGAAGGTTGTACGGGTCTACGGGCGGCCGTCTGATTCCCGGATGGTTTTAGAAGAAGGGCTTTGAGCGTTGTGCCCAATGGGTTGAAATCCATAAACAACGCTTGTTTAACGACTACATCAACAAGGAGTGGATTCAATGAGCTATCAGTACACCGCCACAAGCGTGGCGGGATTCGTTCAACAACTCGCCGTGCAATACATCCGGCATGGCTATTTCTTCTATGTCGCGGGGCACGTGCCGCCTGGCCGATCGCCCGAGCACATCGATGCCAAGCTCATCGAGAAGTACGACATCGACAAATCGCGGTGGCAGCGGGCACGCAGAAAGGTCGCCGGGAAAGGGAACGTCCACTACCTGCGATACGCATCGTTCTGGGTACTGATCGCCAACGCCGGGGAACACCTGTTCTTCGAGCGAGAGGCATCGGTCATAAGAGATATCCGGCGTGATCCGATCGCCTTCGCTGGATACAGCATCGGGTACCGGCGGAGCATTCACGGCACCTTTCACGCCTCCGTCCGTATCCACCTGAACGAATACCGCTGGCTCAAGAGCTATCTGTGCCAGCTCGCCGTGCGGTCGACGGCTGAGGAGCTCTATCAAGAGTTTCAGATGCTCCGTTTCGAGCCATATGCGCCGGTGGTTCGCCAGCTCTATTCGGTGCTTCGGGCTGTGAATCGGGTGAGAAAGACCGCTGGACTCAAGCCCATCCCTAACGATGCCATCCGAACGCACCGCAGGGTGGTCCGCCCATTCTTGCCGCGTCCGGAGGGGTGTCCGGCATGGCCTGAATCTATTAAGTCACATCCAGAGACTAGGCGTACATAACTGTATTGAACCGGGAGGCGTTCAGTGAAGGGTTATACCCAGAAAGGACGTCATCATGCCAAGGAGAAAACGTATGGACTCGTCAGAAAACACTCAGCCAGAAGCAGAATTTCGGATCAACGGTGTCAAAGCCGTGGTTTGGAAGAATGACACGCGAAACGGCCACATGTTCAACACCACACTTGTTCGTGTCTACAAAGACTCGGAAGAAGAGTGGAAGGAAACAAACTCTCTAGGACGCGACGATTTGCTCGCAGCCGGAAAGGTACTCGACGAAGCTCACTCGTTCATCTTGGACGAAGAGCGCAAGGCCCGCTCAGCCGAATGAGCAGTATCTCCATAGTGGTTATCTCAAACGGACGGTCCGTTTGAGGAAAGGTCACACAAGGACGACCTCCCGGTCACCTCTCTATCTCTATCCTCACGGCCAGCCCCCGCCGCGGCACTGACGGCGGGCGCTCTGTGCCTCGCGGAGCGAGGCGTATCATTACGCCTGCCGGGACGCGGCGGTCTCAGAATACTGCGAAGATTCATCATCCTGCCTGTTTCCAGGTAGTTCTTCATAGCACGGCACTTCACTCAAGCAGCTCCAGCGAACCAGTTCGATGCCTGGTCGAAAGAATCGCATGGGAGTGCTCGAAGACTTGGGATATGCCACGCTGGCTGAATCGGTCGTGCGCTGTAATCTAGTGTCAGTTTACTCTGACAGCATTCCGAGCTCTACCAGCGTCGGGCCGAGTTCTCTAAGCAGAGTCTGAACCCGTTGAGCTTCCTCAATCTGGTTACGTGTGAGCTCATTCCAATCAGAGGTATATCCCCACTTGGGCCGGTCAGTGTCTAAGTGCTTACGGGTGTGTCGATAATAAGAGCTATTTCGGTTGCCTCTCGGGTGACAACCTTTCCTATTCACGATCTCAAGAAATAGTTGCAAGCCCTCTACGCTGTCGGCAAGAGCACCGTCAGATTGGATCTTGCTGTACGACATTGGTGCCATATCCAATCTGGCATTGGTCTTGTAGTCGCCCGGCTGCCAGATGCCTTCTGCTAGGAACGGTGCAAGGTCTCTCTGGACCTGCGGTGAGTTGCATCTGGCAACAAGTTCCGTTCGTTGTGCATCCTCTCGAATATCGCGAGCCTCGGCATTGGCTTCTGCGTCTCGACGCATCCGCTCCGCTTCAGCGAGCTTGTCTTCTCTATCGATTGAGGCGAGTCGTTCGTCCATCTCGCGTTGTGATGCGGCGAGTCGTTCACGGAGCTCGACTCGTCGCTGCTCCATCCGCATCTCGAAGTCGATGCGTTGCTGTTCGTTCTGCTGGCGGGCAAAGCTAAGCTTCTGATTCGCTTCGAGTAATGCACTTTCAAGCTCAGCGATGCGAGCGTTCTCTTCCAATAGAGGTGCAGCTTCCTGGCGAGCCGCTTCCTTTCCACGGCTTTGGAGAACGAGCCACTCCTGACGGAGGGCCGCTCTATACGCGTCAATCTGCTCCTTGAGCGTCGGGTCGCCTGCGACATCGGTGGTGTGGTCGAGCGAGCCAAGCGATTCGGCGAGCCATGATTCGGATTCACTCAATGTCATCGACCTTGAACGAGCCCATAGATAGGCATCGTCTGCTTCCTCGACACGCTCGGGTTGAGGCACGTACCCGGCGGGGCCGGATTTGGCCCGTTCCAGGAACGAGAGCATTTGCTCGACGAACGTCTTCTTCGCGGCGAGTTCACTGGGCTCAATGAGGGATTGATCCATGTAGCCGATGAAATGCATGGCAACCGCTTGGCCCTTGCGACCAAGTCGCTTCCCGTCATCGTTGACGAGCAGGTTGTCCATCTGCGTGCGGTACGCCGCGTGCCGCTGCTCTACCTGCTCGATGAGCGTCTTGGCTTGGTTCACCCGCGTCTCAAACTGCACGAGCAGCGAGCGGGCGTACGCCTGCTGCTCCTGTTCGGCAAGAGTGCCGTGTACACGGTCGCGGGCACCCTGGCGAATGTCATCCGTTGTCACCTGAGCGGTCACGCCGCCACAGCACACGGCGAGGCATGTGGTGGCGAGTATTGGTATCTGCTTGTAGATTCGCATTGCTTGTATTCTCCGTTCTATCTTGGTCTTGATTCATGTCTGTGAGCTGTGGTTCATCACCAGCGAGATTTTACGGTCCGCCTCCGGGAGTGCGGTCGAGAGCGTCCTCAAACTGCTTCGTCTTGAGCATGGTGGCGATGTGGTTGATGTGTTTCTCAAGTATGTTGATCTCGTGGTTCCAGGGCTCGACTTCGTCGAACAGGGCGTCGTATGCATCCACATCAACGCCTTCCGGCGACCGAATCGAGTCGAGGCGGTTACGGGCGTCGTCAATTTTCTGCGCATACCCGGTCGTTCCATTGATCAAGGCGACCCAGGCATCAGCGACCGAATCATGCTCTAGGACGAGTTCGTCGAGCTGGGGCGTTGTCGACGATGCGTCTGGCTCGATACCGGTCTTCTCGTTGACAAGGCTTCGGAGCATTTGTAAAGCCGTCTCTGCTTCTTCAAGTTGAGCATCAACACGCGATCGTTCGCGTCGAACCATGTCGCGCCGGAGCTTGCCGAGGTCATCCGGTGCGACTTGGTTCAGCACGACCGTTGCCAGCCCGCCAGCCTGCTCACGGTCCGCTGGCCTCGTGAGCAAGAGGCGTGAGGCACCGGTCTGGACGCTCAGTATTGCTGAACGCCATCGGTCGGGTGACTGCTTGTAGATACCATGCGGGCTTGTTATCCCAAGAACGATCCCATATGCGAGCACCAAGTAGAACACCAGGGCGAATGTCTTGCCAGGATGGTGGGACGCCGCACCGCGTGGCCTCAACTCGACGAATCGGTGTCCCTTGGCAGATTTACTTCTTGAAGAACGAGCCGGAGCGATAAAAGCGTTGCTCCGGGCCGCTTCGATTGCCTCCTTCGCATCATCATCCATGAGCGCGACGAGGTCATCGGGGAGTTCCGCGTAGGGTGAGTCGGGTACATAGGGCGCATCGTCAAACTCAAGGTCATCTTCATCTACTGAGGAGGAGAACACTCCAGCCATATAGTCCTCAGCCGATGTGCCCTCTCCACGCACGTTCCATTGCAGGTCTTTGAATGTCTGATAGGTGCATGCCATAGCCATCAGGATCAGCATTACGCCTGTTACGCGTGTCCATGGAAACAGCAACAGCACGATTCCGGAGGCGGAGAGGATGAGCGGTTCATAGATCTCCAGGACGATCCACTCTCGGTTTGTCAGAGCCAGGCGAGACCAGAATCCCCCCGCCCGCCCAGTGAATCCGGGATATATGTCGTGGTCACGAATCGGACCATGCGGACTCCAGAGGCCGGTTGAACGCAGCAACCACACGACCGCAATCCCGAGGGTCATCACAGCCATCGGCGGCGCGATCGGAACATCAAGCACACCACCAATCCAAGTGCCCTCGGCGAACCCCCGTATGACAAGCATGAGCAGCGTGAAGCTGGCAAACCAGAGCATCGAAATCGTGAACGGAAGAAATCCGACGACAGAACCGCCAGAGCACTGTCTTAGCAGCACGGCAACAGGTGTGAAGAATGGTCGACTCAATGAGATCATCCGCTCGCTCCGGCTCTCGGTTTACCTCCGCGAGGGAAGTGCTGCACCGTCTGTGGGAAGCGGCAATACAGCAGATTGGAATGTGTCGCTTTCCAGGGCTCTCCTGCACGGAAGGCGTATGCCTCGGTCCATCCTCGTTGCGGGCCGCCACGGAGCATTTCTGTGAAACGCTTGGAACGAATCGTAGAATCGACGACCTGTTGCTGGGTTGTTGACGATGAGAACGTCTGGCTGCCGCGCAAACCGGTGGTTTCGGATGTGCCGGATGTATACGACTCGCGCCACACCAGCTCCTGCCCGAACAGTTGTTCGGCATACTGATTCGTCTCAAGGTCTCCGTTGGAGTGGAAGATCTTGATGCCGAACGCACCGAGCAGCTTCTTGGTGCGGTCTCGTCCGCCGCTGTCCGAGCCGAAGGCGTCGTAGTAGTTGGGCAGATTCTGCGTAAGGTACACGGTGGCGACACGTGACTCACGAGCCGTTGTCTGAAACGTCGTGTCGTAGTGCGTCGAGAAGAGCTGTGACTCGTCTGCCCAGAGGAAGAGCGGCCTGGCTGTGTCGGAGCGGTTCTGTCTTCGCTCGACCATCCGCTGAAAAACGGTCTTGAAGAGCACCTGGGCGAATCGTCCTGCCTCGCGGTACTCCTGCACGGGCATGTCGAAGACAATGATGCCGCCGTGCTCGGTGATGTCCGGCACTACGTTCATGCCGGTCAGGAAGAGCTCTCGAATATCGCCACGCATCAACATGTCGGTGAGCGCACCGACCATGCTGACGATACTGGAACGAGGCTCGGGGTCGAGCGGGGCAAACTCCTCGAAGAAGAAGTTGGCCACGACCTTGAGGTCACGCTGGTCTTGTTCGTTCCCGGACTCTTCGACTCGTTCCAGAGCACGGCTGAGGAGCTGGAAGCACTTTGACTCTGACTTCCATTTGTCGTTGTGCTGGTCCTCGGGGCGTTTGGGTGCCGAGCGGATGACATCGACCACATCCTCGAAATCGAGCTTGTCTGTTCCCAGTCGGACGAGCTCGATGGCATTCCGGAGGAGCTGGCCTCTGGCTTCCCGCCAGTAGGGGTCGCCGCCGAGGACCTTGCCCGGAGCATGTACCTCCAGCACCTCCTCGAAAAGGGACACGAGGTTGCTCGCGATGCCCGTGCCACGGCCCGGACGGCGGAGCTCGTAGTCGATGAAGTTGAATCGGCGGTCGTGGTCGGGGCCGATGAGGATGATCTTCCTTCCAGTCTCGGCGGCGTACCTTATCCAGGTCTCCGTCTCGCCCGGCTTGGCGGTCAGGACGAGACCACCAAATCCCGAACGGAGGAACGAGTGCGCAATGGTCTGGCCGCTGCCGGAGGTCTTGCCAGACCCAAGGCCACCAAAGATGTGGATGCCCTCGAAGGCATCCCGGAGCGTGAGCCAGTCGTGCTTCGTGAACCGAAACAATGGGAGCTCAAGTGGAAACCTTTGAGGTTGCCGAGCATGGTCAGTCGAGTTGGGGTCGTTGCTTCCCATTGTGAATCATTATATTTGAGAAATTGCCCAAGACGAGCGATGCAGGGCCTAAGCGGATGCTTAGGGGAGACGTCTGCTCAAATTCTTACGCCTGTAGTCCATTTGAGGGCAGAACTATCCCGATTCCTCCTGGGCAGGGCGAGCCTTCTTCTGCTTGATAGAGATGCGGTCGATGTTCGGTGTTTCTTGGTCCTCGGATTCATCACCAATTCGATGCAGAGATTGCACTTCGCTGAGTGTGACCGCCCGCATGCCGACGATGGAGAGGTACACGCCTTTGAGGTGGGAGCCCTCAATCTCGATGGTGTAGGACGAGAACTCAACACGGAGTGGAGGCTTCGAACTGGGGTTGTAGGACACCTCGCGAAGGGCGGTGTAGGGCAGTGCCAGCCACTGCCCCTTGCGGGGTCGGAGGTCCAGCATCCCAGGGCGTACGCCGTCGGTTACCGACGAAAGTTCGTCGCCGAAGATAGCCTGCTTCACTTTGTCGATTGGGTTATCTTCCATAGCCGTAGCCCTTAAGCGATTGGGATTGTGTTCGGTTGAAGATGTGCTCGTAGTCCTGCATCTTCAGGTCAAGTTCATCGAGTCGGTCTTCCACGTCGATGGCCGAGGTGACCGGACGCTCGAATGCCAGGAGGTTGGTCAGCCCGACCTCGTCGTCAGCGAAGACCTGGAATGACTTCTTGCTCGCTTCGCCTGCTGCGACCACATCCTTCGATTCGGCTTTGGCGTATTCCCCGGCCTCTGCGATGAAGCCGATGGAATCGGCTCGTCGCCCTTTGAGGCCGTAGTGGGTCGTGGCATAGTCGTGCTCAAAGTGGCCAAAGTTGCGATTCAGGATACGCATCCCATCGACCACGATGTCGCCGAGGGGATTGAATGCCTTGACCGACACCACGCTGTTCGAGCGGAGCGGGCGTCCGAGGGCCGCACGGGTGTGTCGAGTGACACGAATGCGGTCGCCAACGGCAAGGCGAGCCCGATTCACGGTGTGGACTGTAAAGCGGCTGTTGTGTCCGAGATTGAGTCGCTCGGGTGTGAGAAAGCGGCTCCAAACCCACACACCACCTGTTGAGTCGACGCCCATGACGCGGGTCCGGTCGCCTGAACGAAAGCCTCGGCTCGGTTTATGGAACTCGATGATGAGCCCTCGCCGGTAGTTTTCGCTCCGTTTCTTGATGCTGTCACCCCAAGGGCAGGGGCGGAGCTGGAGCACGGACCGTTCGCGACCCGTGAGCATGCCTTGGTCGCGGAGTTTCGCCCTGACCGCCTCGATGAGTCGCCCCAAGGTGCGATAGCCGGGAGTGACGAGGAGTGGTTTGCGTCCGAGTTCGTGTTGCTCGATGTAGTACGAGGCTGCGTCGCGTGCAAGCGTGTCATCGCCAGAGATGTGCACAAGTTTGGCGTCTTTGAGAGCCCTCATCGCGGCTTCGCCACCGCTCCATTGGATGGTATGCAAAGCTCGCTCCAGCCCGTTTTGTTTCTCCTGCATGACGTTGTACTCGACGGATGTCAGTCCAGCTTCATCTCGTAGTACACGGAACGGGTCGCCGCGTTCTTGTGAGCGTGCCCGGCTGGAATCTCCTGAGAGCAGAATGCGGGCTCCGGTTGCCTTAGCGAGTCGAGCGAGTGCGGCGATAGACCTCGTCCCGAGCCGCCCGGCATCCTCGACCCAGATGAGCTTGAACCCCTTCCCCCATTCTTTCAGCTTCTCGGGCATCATCTTGCCATCGATGAGCTGGTTTACCGTGTACACGCGATCGAGGCCATAGTCCTGCTCGGCCTGCCGGGCCGAGACCGTGGACGGCGTGACGACGAAGAGCTTGTGCCCGGACTCCTGCACCGATGTCATGGCGGCTCTGCTCAGCTCGGGGCGGCGGCTCGGGCCGGTGTGCTTGAAGAGTGTGATGCGGTCCTTCGAGTTCAGCAGCTCGCTGAGCACCTCCTTCTCCCTGGCATCAAGTCGGAACCCGGCCATGCTGAGTGTGAACAGGCCGAGGGCTCGCTTTGCTCCCCGACCGTTGCGAGCGAATTCAACAAGGAACCGCTCATCTTTGACCGCTTCGTGTGTCGTGATGTAGGTGCGGCCTTCAATCGTCCGCTCGACGAGCTCGGGGCGTTTCTGGATGGCCTCCTTGATTTGTTTGGGTGTGGCACGCCCATAGCTCATCTTGAGAGCCGCCTCACGGAGTCGAGGCTCCGTGACAACCGCCTCGAAGTGGAACAGTTGAGCTGCAGCGGCTTTGACAGCGTTGTTCGCTGAAAGCGAGACGAGAAGGTGTGGTCCCCAGGGGCGATGATGTTCTTGTTGTATATCCGAACCTGTTTTTTTGCTATCAGTCGAATCGCGTGCTTTCGCACGCTTTGACCACTCGTCGTTTCGCAGCGATTCGACGAGGCCTTCCTGTTCGAGCTCGCGTTCCGGGGCTGCCTGGTTGTTCAGTCGGACCGATTCAACAGCAACGAGTTCGTCAGCATCGAGCCGGTCGGCCCAGACCTTTCTCAGCTCGACGATTTGTTGTTCATCTCGTTTCCGCTCGCGTGTGCGGGCACCAAGCATTGCCTTTTGCTTATCTTCAAAACCGAGGTCGGCGGCCAGCGACTCGATGTACTCGGTGCGACGAGAGAGCTTCTTGTTGGCGGATTCCGGGACGCCGTCTATCTCGAACGCGAACTCGGTGCGTCGGATGGGGTATCCAATCTCGACAAGGTTCAACGCGAGGTGAGAGAAGAAGGTCGCCTGGAAAGCCGGGGCGACTTTCAGAATGTCATGGAACTGCCCCGCCTTCCAACGCTGCTCATCCTTGTCGTAGGTGCAGTTGAACACGAAGCAGTGCATGTGAATGTGCGGGTCCGGGACGCCGTCGATGGGGCGGGTGGTGTAGTGCAGGTATTCGGCCCAGACCATGTTGCCGGTGTGGCGGTCGTGATTTGCTCCGTCACGCCGTACACGTGTCTGTATCTCCTGCTCAATCTCTTCCATCGTTTGCCAGACGGTCTTTCTGAACGCCCAGAGAATCTTCTCATCTCCGGACAAGGCCCACGCCGTGGAGACGGATTTCGGGACGTTGAAGCAGAAGTCATATCCAATGCGGCGTCCCGGCTTGGTACGAGGGGTCAGTGATGAATCCCGCGATGGGTGAAGGTTGTCGGTGAGTCGATAGAAATCGCTTTGACCGACATTCTTCGCGAGGCCGAGCCGCTCTGCTCCCTTGCCATTCCATACGCCTGGCACCTCGGTGCCCTGGCTGTAGTAGTCCTCGTGGTGCAGTGCCTCAGAGAAGTACTGTTTGATGGCCTCGGCACAGTATTGTGTTGTCACGCGGAGCATTGGCTGACCTCCAATTGCTCCGTGGCGATTCTGCTCGCATCGAGCACCAGCCTGATGTCAGACAGAGTGTGCGAATGCAATTCCAGCTTGGAGCCCATTCAAAACGAGAACGACGACGACGTATATACGCACTACCGCTCAGAATGATGCATGCTGACGCGGTTGCCGAGGGAAGATGGAAGTATGTGCTCTGTGCTGTTGGTCTGAACCGCCAAGAAGCACGCGCAAGCACTGATTAGGACGTGGCATACCCTTGGCTGAAAATTGTGCGGTCAACCGCTCTTTTGGAACAGCAGGCAGTATTCGTGCTTGATGGGCACGTGCTTCATGGAGCCGTACCGTTTCCTGTCAGACGAGCAGTTGTGCTGGGCCTTGATGATGACCGAGACAAGGCTGACGAGCCGGTCGGACATGTCCATCACATATTGTGCAAGGCAGTAGTACTGCCCCTGACGGCGTACGTCACCGATGAGCACCGCAAGAGTGCCATGGGGGTTCAGTGATTCGATGCATCGAAGAAGGCATGTCTCCAGCGCAGCGATGAACTCGTCGAACACGTCGATGGTGCTCAAGTCGTCGGCATGGTTGCTGTACCGGATGATGTTCCAGTACGGCGGATGCACCCAGACCATGTCGTGCCGCCCAGGCAAAGGTGTGGTCAAGAGGTTGAACCCCTCATTGAGGTCGGACGACCAGTAGGAGCCATCGTACAAGCCAAGCTCTCTCAGACCAGCGATGACATCAGCCGTTGTTCCTGAACCTTTCATGGGGTCTGCGATTGAGCGGGGTTTATATTGGTGAACAAGCTCCTTGAAGAGCGTCCCGTCGCAGTTGCCCCGATACCTCGCGTCACCCCACAGCGTGCAACGATGCGGGATGCTCACGATGGAGCTCAAGTTTTGTGATGGTGCGTAGAGCCGAACGTTCTGTGTATCGGCAGGGAGTTGTGGCAGCTGTGCGGCCTGTTTTGTCTGAATCATGTTCCTCTCGTAGAGTTTCGGCAGGGCCGGGCGAGTCGCTGCCCGGACCTGCGGGTTGACTATTGCAGTGTCACAAGTGTGTATGGCGGACTTGCCATGTGGTTCTGCCGCACGAGTATGTCAAGCAACTCACCGTTGACTTCCGTTTGGACGAGCACAGGGTCTTGCCATGATGGAATCTGCTGGAGTGCATCTCGCAGTTCTCGCAGAGTCTGGACAATCGCCGGGATGACGAGCTTTGTCTGGTAGTAGGAATGTTCGCCCACCATCCGTTTCAAAGCTTCCTGAGTCACGAGCACGGTTTCCTTAAACCCGGCTTCGCGTGCGAAGTCGCCGAGCCCAACGAGATTTTGATGTTCGAGCATCTCGTAGCATTCGTCAATGGATTCAGGTATCACGACCGGTCCTGGGTTTTCGATTGTTGTTGTTTGCATGTTCATTGTGTTTCTCCGATTTGACACCCAGCAGTCCCGCTGATGGGAATCCTCTATTCAGGGATTTGCTCGCTCGTCTTGTGAAGAGCAAGCCGGATATCCGCGACCGGCGGGACCAGTCGCGGACACCCGAAAACTGTTTCAAGCCGCTTCGGCTTCGATGGTCTCATCCGCGGGGATGAGTACTGCATCGAGGATGCGTGTGGCGGTCTTCTGCACTCGGTGGAGCACCGAGGCAAGCAGTGCAGCATCACCGCCGTAGGACTGGATGTAGTCGCTGGATGCGGTACCGGGCTCTAGTCCCACAGCGGTACAGACCGCGTGTGCGGTCGCTTCGGCTTCGAGCTCTCGCGTCGTCTTGTCGCCACGCTCGGCGTTCTCGCCGTGGTGGAGCATCTCGTGTGCAAGCTCGTGCACCAGCACCGAGAAGCTCTCGGCGTCGTCGAGATTATCCAGGATGGTGATTGAGCCGCCACGGCTGACGCCGAGCGGTCCGCCGAGGTCTGTCTCGGTATCGAGCGAGATGCCGAGTGAGATGACAAAGTCTCGGAGCCGGGAGAGGTGCTCGCCTGGCGTGCCCTGCACCGTGGTGGGGGCGGGGAGTTCCTCGCCGTCTGTCTGGGAGAGGTCAAAGACACTGGCCGCTCTGAAGCGGAGCACCTTCTCGGGGTCGTTGCCCGATTCGCTGTCCTTCTTGAGCATCATCGGGGCGATGATGGTGATGCCCTTCTCGCCCTTGCGTACCTGTCGCCCGAAGCCCTGCCAAGCTCGGTACCCCGCGACCTGTGTCGCATCGGGTCGCTGAGCGAGGATGAGCATGATGTTCCCGAAGCTGTACCGGTGGAACTTGGCAAGCATCGCGAGGAATGTTTGCATCGTCTCGCTATTGCCGCTGTTGAGTTCGTCGCTCAACCGCTCCAGTGCTTGGTCGATGGTTTTTCGTGCTTCTTGTGCTTTGGTCATTTGCTTGGCTCCTTTCGTTTCCGGGGCCGACGCGGCCCGCTCGCCAGAACTGGCGGGCCGTGCGGGCTCGGTCGAAAGGGGCCGTGGTGCCAAGCCAGTTGGAGCAATCTCCAGAGGAGCTGTCTCTGCGGAGTTGCTCATACGAACTCCTGCAAGTCAGGGTGGATAAGTCCAGCGACGGGCTCGGCGTCGGGTTGCAACCGACGCTCTTCCCAGCGGATGACATCCGAGAGCCGGGAGTAGCGGATTCGGCCTCGCTGCTCAAAGGGCAACTCGCCGCTGTCCATCGCAAGCTTGACGGTCTCGCGGCGGCATCGCTGCATCTTGCGAATCTGATTCACGCTCAGCCATCGAGGGAGCATGCCCGTATCGAGTGGGTTCGATTCGGTTTCTCGCTGCGGTTCTTGTACCGCTCGGGCCGGGTTCATCGTGCCCCGTCTTGGATGCGAAAACTGATTGTCGCTTTCGTGTTGGTGTGTGTGGTCGTGTTCATCTCCTGTTCTCCGTGTTGCCACCGCCCCAAATCAAGTGCTTTCCTGACGACGGGGGCGGCGAGGATTTTCACAGCTGTTCAAATCTCGCTGGCCCCGTTGTCGAGAAAGCACCATCAATACTGCCACGCGACGCACGCGCAGCGTGCTTGGAGCGTGACGACTTTATAATGGACTTCGCGACGGACGCTTGCGTCCTTGGAGCGAGACCGCTTGAAAATGAGAGCCGGTATGTTCCGCCGAAAAGGCACCGGGCATGACAGGTGTTCAGGAAGAACAACAGCCCCTCAACTGCATTCAAAGAACACCTGGCGTGACCGGTGCCGGTGGAGCGTGCCGACCGCTGAGCCAATCCGCAGCATCAGTTCACGGATTCCGCGACACCGCTGTGAGGATGCCATCACGAAGTACGACCGCAAGAGCACGCTCAAAGTCCTCTATCCCTTGTCTGTCATTGTTGGAAGGTCGATCCAGGCCATGTACCCGGCGGGCCTCGGCATGGACCGCCGATTCGGTCTCTCGGACCAGAATGAGTAATGCTCTCAGGAGGTTACTCGGCCTGACGGTTGCTCGGAGACTCTCGCTGATTGCGACACAGAGTGACTCAACGCGGCGTTTTTCGTCGGGATGCATCCGTGTACGGAGTGTCGTAAGTGGAGCGGGTGAGTGAGGGAGCTGGACAGTTCGCGTAGCTCCCGGTTGAATAGACGTTCTCGAAGGTTTCGGCTGGCACAACGCTGAGGACCGGATGTCGTCGAGCGGAGAGAATGGACGTTTCGAATGTCTCTGACTCATCGGATGCCACCTGCAAGTGGTGTGTAAATAGGCTCATCGCTAAGGTCTCGCTGGGCGAGAATCAAGCGGTCCTCAATGGCAGCCGCGAGTGCCATGAACTGCTCCGCCACCGGATGGCGGGGGAATGCGTCGATGACGGACCGCCCCAATTTTTGAGCGGTTGGTACCACCGTGGACCGGCTGATGGTCGGTGTGAGCCGCAGCGTCTTACCGGTTGGTGATGCGAAGCATTCATCCACATAGGCGGTCAGCTCTCGACAAAGTCGAGTGCGGTTATCGACGGCATTGAGCACGACGCCAAGGAGCTTCAGCTTCCGGTTGGTAGAATCGCGGACCGCTTCGATGTCGCGGGCTGCATCGGCCAGACCGGTGATTGCGAGCGGGTCGGGCATCGCCGCGAGCAGGAACCAATCAGCCGAGGCATAGGTCGCCAGTGATGGAGATAGGACTGTGCTCGGCGGTGTGTCGAGCACGATGATGTCGAATGATTGGCGAAGCTCTGCGATTGGCTCGGCGAGCACATCGAGCGGATTGAAGAATCGGCATCGCGAGCCGAGGTTTGAGTCGATGGTCTCTAACCGACGTTTCGATGGGATGATGCTGAGGCGGCCAGGTATTTCGATGTCGTGGTTGGTATGGGAGATGCACGCATCGTCCACATTGATGTCTCCTAGCAGCAGCTCAAGCGTGCCTGGATACGCATCTGGAGTAAGTCCGAGGTGCTTTGTGGCACCTGCTGATGGGTCTAGGTCCCACAAGAGTGTTCGATGCCCGCGGTTGGCGAGTCCGCACGCGACGTGAACGGCGGTTGTTGACTTGCCGACGCCGCCTTTCTGGTTGCCGACCGCGATGACAATCCCACCCCAAGTTGTTTCAAGTTCATTCATGATCTCCTCCGTGTTGCTTGGTTGGCATGACTCAAAGAGCCTCAACGGCATATGGGCCGAAAGCCCGAACGCTGCATATTCGCTATGACAATGGCACAGCATGGAGGAGGGCGTCAACCGGTTGGCTTTCACGCGCATTGAGCGATATGGCGTTGGTGCCATTTCGCCGTGATGATGCACACGGGGCTTGCCATGCAGCATCAAAACGGGTGATGGTGTAGTTCAAGAGAAAAAGGCCGCCAAACAAGTGGCGGCCCAAGAGATCGGAGATCGACACGAAAGCTAAGACGGGTCGTTGATAAGAATCTACGACATTTTGCGCACGGTCGTCAACGGTTGGTGGTGCCACCAACCCACCGGTCTCTCGAAACCACATTGATGGAGAGAGATATGGCAACGATTGAATACGCGCGCGGACAGGATTGGTACGTAGAAGCAGCAAAGCCTCACGGTGGATTCTGTTTCATACACGAGAACAGCATCCATGCTGTCTGGGGATACCTCCGGTCTGGGGAGATCGCTCTCCGAGACCTTCGCGTTTGGTTGGCTTGCCATGAGCTCAATGCTCGACGTTGCACACTAGAAAAAGAACGCAAACCGCGTTTTACCATCGAAGAGATCCACGGCCTAGTTGGTGGCGTTGGCGGCCAGCACATCCGGCATTCGCTTCGCGTTTTGGAGAAACAGGGTCTCGTTCGTTTCTGTGAGGATGAGCTGGTCACCATGCCGTTCGAGGTCACCGATAATCCCGGAAGGCCCGTCCCGGTACCCCGAACGGTCATTCGGATGCTGAGCAAGTCGAGCGGGCGAGCGTACATCGCAACGGTACTCGGCCATCTTCTCCGTTGTCTGTACTACAAGAACGGCGTATGCCGGTCCGGCGGTTGGTGCAAAGCATCGTGGGTCGCCGAGGTCTTCGGCGTTGCTGTTCGAGCGGTCAAGGATGCTCGCACGAGGCTGGTGAAACTCGGCATATTCCGATTGCTCCGAGCTGATCAAATCCGCCTGAATCGGTTCGGCAGACCACTGGTTATCTGCATGAGATGGCTGAGTGAATCCGCACACCGTTCCGCACAATCCACAACCGATTCTGCACCCCTAAGAGATCACAAGAAACTCTCTACGAGAGTTGATCACCAGGAACCCGCCCATGCGACGGACGCGACTGGTGCTCGCACACGAGCGAATGAACCAAACCTGAATGATGTGACGGTGGAGGATCTCAAGGACCCGTGGCGATTGGCAGCCCTGTTCAAGCAGGCACGACTGCGAGGCTGGGTACAGAAAACCGAAGCTGAGATCCTCGCGGTGTTCGCGGCAGCGGCACACGCATGTCGGATTGGATCAAGGCCAGGCGCATTGTTTCGATGGATGCTGTTCGAGGCATCCTACTCAACGGTGACCTGTGCAGACGAAGACTGTGCGAGACAACTACTGGCTCGGCTTCGCCTGTGACATTGCCAAGTCCTTTTTCTTACGTGCCCCTTTGCCATCAAACAAGTGTGGATAGCGAGACTTGAGTGTTTCAATGCCCTTCGAGTGTGATGCTTCTATCTCCAGTTGATCGCGGAAGAACTCGTATCTCGCTCGGGCCGAGTTCAATACTTCTGCCCATGGGTGTATCCAGATCCGTACACCATTGTCTTGGTGGATGCAGCCATCGGGCAAAGCGTCACTTGTCGCCTTTCGCTTTGCAAAGGAGTCAAGGGAGTTTCCCAAGAGGACAAAGTCCCATTGGCATTTTTTAGTATCGAACCGTTCATCTTCGGCTACCGTAAACGCGTACTTCTCAATCTGGGACACTTCTTCCTGGCCAAGTTTGATGCTTGGCCGCTTGAGCTCAATTACGAGGTGCTCAAATCGGTCCCTGTCGATCTTCCGCCGACGGTACACCATCAGATCAGGTACTCCGTTTTCACCTGTGATTTGCTTGATGTCAGCTTCTGCTGCGAGTTCGTCACGCCCGAGAAGCTTGAGGTGCTTCTCAAGGAGTGTCCGCAGTCCGTCGTCATCAACACCAAGAGCATATTCTTCGCCCAGAAGCCATAACTCGTGAACCAAGAGTCGATGCAACTGAGTCCGCTCAAGAAGCCTCTTCTTCCAGTCTTTCTCGAACAGAATCTGTTCGAAAGCCTGGATGACATCGAGGCGGTCGGCAACTATTTTGCCTGCTCGAATCAAGTTTGTTAGCGGCGTGCGTTCCAAAAGCTCGGCGAATGCATCGCGGTCATCCTCATCGAGAGAGACGACTTCGTGGAGGATCTTTGTCAAGCTTGTTGGGTTTGTTTCGAGTGCTTGTTTCACTAGTGCAAGCGTAAGTTTCTTGTTCTCAGAGTCAGTCTTCTCAAAGGATGGGTGTTGCTCATTGATTTGAACTGCAACGATGTCAAAGACCTCGCGCTCGGCGGCTGCCAGTGGGTCTGTCGGCTCGTCAGCATACGGATAAATATCCTCGTCCTTCCAATCCTGAACAACGGACGTGGACTCTTCCGCTAGCCGTCCTCGGACGTACTCCCTAAGGCGGTCCTTTGCCGCCTCGACCAGACGCTTGACATCACCATCGAGATCCTCAGTGACAAACCGAGCCGTGTCGGCCCAAGCAGGGGCAGCTGGTGTGCGGAGGTAGGCAGTAAACTCGATACCACGGGCCTGCACTCCAGCTGGAATGTCGTGAAACGAAAAGCCCTGGCCATCACAGATGTGTAGCCGTTTGCCGTCCGGCTTGAACTTCCATTCGAGGATCTGGAGCTGAGCTGGGCCTAGTGGATCTTCGGCTGAGAGAACATCGACTGTTTCATCCCGTTCCACCAACTCACTGACCTGAATCTGCCGACCATCCCAGTACAATGCAACGCCAGGGTAGCTGGTGAGGTATGCCGCGAAAGACTCTGCGAGCTTCTCTCGCATGTCTTCACGGGCAAGGGCCTGGTGTCCCTTGTCGATGCTATCGAGATGAACCACGGTTCCAGTCCCTTGACCGTCGGTTGGTTCTGGTTCACTAGCTTCGTAGTAATCTGCGGAGTCACGCGTGACCTTGATTGAATAGGCTAGCGTCGTGTCTCCCTCGCGATACCTTGTCTTCCAAATGACAATTGGGCACAGCGAGAGCGCTTTGAACCGCCCCTTACCCTCTCTGCCGTGATATGCACGCTGGTCGGGGTTGACCTTCCGCTCAACCTTGGTTGAGTTGCCGATCGAGCCAAATGCCCTCTCTAGGTCTTCGGGCTTTATACCGGGTCCATGATCGATGACTTCGAGCCGACTGACTACGCCAAGGTCAATGTGCAGCTTCACTTCGATGCGGTCACCGCCAGCGTCGAGGGCGTTCCAGATAAGCTCTTCGATTGCCTTCTGCGGCGAAGTGCCCATCAGCCGCTGCACATGATCACGGCCAACTTCTACTTTACGGCGACTCACGAAGTGCTCCTCTCATTCAGAGACGGGAGCGATTCAACGATGCGATTGGTTTCTATGCTGACGCGTGCAACGCGAGCAACAAGCTCGATGATGTAACGTGGATCGTTTTGTTCACGGCACCAATCATTTGGGTCGTTCTTGATACCACTCTTCTTATCGACTTTGACCTGGTAACGGTCCTTGATCCACTCGATTGCGGACTTCCCATTCACGATGTAATCGTACGCCTCCAACGGGATACCGCTCAGTGTGATGTGACTGTTGTAGACAATACGAGACTTGTCCCACATCAGGCCTTCGGCCCTCTGCTCCTTTGTTGGGCGAGCGAAGGTCATCTTTTTGACCTTGAACTTTTCCTCGGGCGGCATGGTCATCGGCCCTGTGTCACTTTCGATTACCGGCCACGGCTCGACGCTCTCGTAGTTGAGGTGCCAATCGGCCAGCTCGCGACCAGCCTTGGAAAAGGCCCAGAAGTCCTCGGCTTCCTGCGTTAGTGGAATTCGGGGCAACATCTTCTTGAGGTCAGCCGCGAACCTCTCCCTGTACTCGGTGCTGTGTAAGACACCGTATACGTAATAGAAAATGTCCTCTTTCTCGATATTCTTATCTCTACCAGTGCAAGGGTAGCTTTCTCGGAAAGTATTGAGGATGAAATCCGTTATTCCGTCGCGGCGGCGGTGGCCGTCGATGACCTCATCTTCGTCTCCACCGAGGTTGAGTTTGCCGTCGTTGTCTTGGGCCTTTTCATAGACGTATAGTGGAAAATACTGCCACCCACCGTCTGATTGAACGTCCGCTACTCCATCTGTGATCAATGATGGATGTCCCATACCTGTCCACCGCTGCTTAACCCCAATTGCGAGGTTGCTGACGCTTCGTTCGGGAAAATAGCGAGGTGTCCGGCCTGGGCGATGAACCATCTGTGAGTTAACATAGCCATTTACTTTGCAGAACGGGCGATATGCTACCGTTGCAAGTGCGTCTTCTTTGAAGTCGGCACGCCGAAGCCTGAGTAAATTTTGAAATAGGCTGCTCGACCACGATATGTTCCGCGGATCAGTGTCAATAAATTCTTTTGCAATACTATCGAATTCGTGCTTAGAGCGATCCTCGGTAATCTCGGCAAAGCCTTGCACTTGTTCGTTGTAGAAGTCGATCATGCGATTCAGATTGGCTTTAACGATTGCGCGAGAGTAGTTGTAAGACCACGCGTCGCGATTCGTCTGCATACCGGGGGAGTGGTCGGAAAAAATGGATAGGCCATCCATACTCTCTTTGGCCGCCATTGGCGTAAACGTCACGAATGCCGGATCACGTTGGTTGATCCAGTCGTTCTCGGCGTTGGGCTTGATTGATTTCCATTGATTAGCCTTAGCGATGCCGTCGATACTAGCGAATTTGCGGACGATGCTGAGTTTGTCTTCGCGACTGAGGTAGTCGCCGATGTCGTGGTAATGCAGCCTGTTCTTGTCCTTGTTTGCGGGGTTCTTGACGAGCAGTATAATTGCGACAGTCGCGCGACAAGCAGGGCCAAACGTCTGACCACCCTCTCTTTTGGCGACGTCTCCGCTTGTCCTTGTATTGCCACGAAGATTGAATACGTAGATCGAAGTGAACTCGTTTGTGAGGCAATTGCGAAGCCCGTCCATCGCGTTGCCGTCGATGAAGTGTCCGTTGGTGACAAAGCCAATTACACCATTTTCATCGATGCGATCACTAGCCCAGCGGATCGCCCGGATATAGCTATCGTAGATGCTGTTTTTGTTGGTCGCTGTCGATCGCGCTGCATAGGTGTCGCCAATGCGGGCGTCGAGGGCGGGATATTCAAGGTTCTGATTGTTCTTGTTTGCGTCACCTTGGTTGGCCGAATACGGCGGATTCGTGATGACAACGCGAATGGGACTTTGTTGCTGCCGTTTCGCGCGTTTGGAGTTTTCAGGGAATGTACCTTCGATCTGACCTTGCTTGGATTCGTAGAGCTGGAATGTATCGGCGAGGACTATCCCATCGAATGGTTCGTATGTTGTGTCATTCTTGTTTGAACACGCCAGGCCGTGGTAGGTTTCCTCGATGTTTATGGCGGCGATGTAGTAGGCGAGCAGGACGATCTCATTGGCATGCAGTTCTTTCTGAAACTTGCGTTGCATATCCTCTGGGGAAATGAGTTTGCTTTGCAGGAGTCGG
The DNA here is from genome assembly GCA_963976235.1 of uncultured bacterium. Lineage (GTDB taxonomy): Bacteria > Planctomycetota > Phycisphaerae > Phycisphaerales > UBA1924 > UBA1924. The sequence goes on along the minus strand of CAXBJM010000007.1, from coordinate 5,473 downwards.
ACTAGGAATGTGCCCGTGCCGGTGAATGGGTCGATTATGTGAACATTCGGATCCCCGAGCGACGAGTCAAATTCACTCTTGAGGATCCCCTGTACGCTGTGGATGATGAAGTCGACAATCTCTACTGGTGTATAGGCAATTCCCAGTCGATCATGCATTCGCGGAAAGGCGTTGCGAAAGAACTCGTCGTACAGTTCGATGATCACACGTTGACGAGCTTCGGCGTTGTCGAGGCCCGCGGCTCGGTCGCGAACGGATGCGTAGAACTTCTCCAGAGTCTCAGCTTCTTTGCTAAGTGATTGCTCGTCCAACTTGTCGATCATAGATTGCATAGATTGCGAAACAGGGTTGTGCTTGGTGAATGCGTAATGTGCAAAGAGGGCGTCAAAGACTGGGCGGGTGATGAGGTGTTGAGCGAGCATCTCAACCGCCTCATCGGCAGTGACGGCGGGGTTGAGACTATCTTGTAAGCTCTTCAGGAATCTAGCGAAGTCATCGGCGTACGGTGCGTCCTTGTCCTTGACGAGAGCCTTGATGCGCGTGATGTGCTGTTCGGCGATGCGAGCGATATCCGTCGCCCAAGTAGCCCAATAAGCCCGGTCGCCCACTTTCTTGACCATCTTGGCGTATATGGCGTCCTTCCACTCATCAAGCTGCGGGAAGGCGAATGCCCCTTGGACCTCACGCACTTTCGGCTTGGAATCGCCATCGGAGCCTGAACCGTCATCCTCGCCTGAGCCGCCTCCTATGCCAATGACCTGGATATTGTCTGGTCTGTTCTTGTTGAGCTCGATCTGGTTGATCGTGGCGTTGAAACGGTCGTCGTGGGCCCGGAGCGCCTGGAGAACCTGCCAGACGACCTTGTACTTCTCGTTGTCTTTGAGGGCTTCCTCGGGCGTCTTGTCGGCGGGAATACCAATCGGCAGGATGATGTAGCCAAATCGTTTTTCGGGCGCAAGCCGCATGACGCGACCCACCGACTGGACGACATCAACGACGGAATTGCGAGGATTGAGGAACATCACCGCATCAAGTGCAGGTACGTCCACGCCCTCGGATAGACAACGTGCGTTGGAAAGTATGCGTGCGGTCCTGCCCGAAGCGTCTTGCTTAAGCCAATCGAGCAAGGCGTTTCGGCGAAGGGCGTCGAAAGATCCATCGACGTGGTCGGCTTCGATGTCGAGAATACTGAGGTCAGGATGGTCGTCCTTGTATGCCTCCACGATCTGATGGAACTGTGAAACGAACTGTTTTGAATCCTTGATCGTGCGTGAGAAGGCGACCGCTCTACGCATTGGTTGAACATCGCCTTGCAAGTCCGGTGCTTCTTTGACCGACTCGAATCGTTTTTCGAGCCCGTTCCAGCACCCCGTGATGCGAGTGGCATCGTCGAGGTTCAGCTCACTCTTGCTGGCAAGCTGCTTTTGGAATGTCTTGGCGACGTAGGACTCATCGACCGCTAGGACCAGGACTTTGTAGTCAGTGAGGAGGCCGTGCTTGACGGCTTCGCCAAAGCCGAGGCGATGTAGCTCTTCGCCGAACACTGCGGCATCGTCCATCGAGGCGATTTCAGCAGAGGCGTCATTGGCCTTGGACTTCGCTTCGTCACCGTAAATGCGTGGTGTCGCGGTCATGTAGAGCCGCTTCTTAGCCTTGATGAAGTTGGCTTCGTGGACTTTTACAAAGTGGGACTCATCCTCGCCGACAAGTGTGACACCAGTTGTGCGGTGAGCTTCGTCGCAGATCACCAGATCAAACTCGGGCAGGCCCGCTTTCTGAGCTTTGGCTACAGCTTCGATGGAGTGGTACGTAGAGAAGACTACGGTGAGTGATTTGCCATCGCTATTTCCCGAGGCCGAAACCATTTGGCGGTACTGCGTGGCAAGCTGCTTGGCGTTGGTGGTGGCCGGAAAAGCAAGATCGTGGACAGTGATGCCCTCGGCGTCATCTTTCGTACTGGTCCTTCGTTTGCCGATGCTCACGTCAGAGCAAACGGCCAATGCGTGAATGCCGTGTGTTGATTGGGCAGTCCACTCTCTCAGTGTTTGGGCGAGCAGTGAAAGTGATGGGACCAGAAAGAGTATGTTTCCGCCTAGAGCTTGTTCCTCAGCAATTTTGAGAGCCGTAAAGGTTTTGCCAGTGCCACAGGCCATGATGAGCTTGCCGCGATCTGTATCTTTCAGGCCATCAATGACATCCTTGATGGCATCCTGTTGATGCGGTCGTGGTTGGTGTTTGGGTAGGCGATCGAGTTTCTGCGGACGACGGGCATCGAATCGATCCCAATCGATTGGGCTTGCTTCAAGGTCATGGATGCTCAGCCGTGTGACGGGCTTGGTTTGGTGATTGAGAGCATCGTCTGCGTTCTTGCCCCACCTATCGGTTGTGGAGACGATCATGCCGGATGAAAACTGTTCTCGCCCCATAGCGGTAAAGAATGAGTCGATATCTCCTTTGGAGAGAGTGTGTTCTGGTAAATAGAACTTGCACTGAATGGCAACGAGCTCCCGACTTGCTCGTTCACGGGCGACAAGGTCGATGCCGATGTCTCCGACAGCCCCTTTGTCTGGCCAGTCGTTCCACATCCATACTTTGTCGAAGCGGTCGGCGTAGATTGGATCAAGTTCAAAGAACCTGAGCATTAGACGCTCGAAACGATCGCCGAGGTCCCGGTTGTTTCTGGCATCATCGCGGAACTGCTGAAGCACGTCATCCAGAGTCACGATTTCTTGAAGGGAGCCTACTTTTTCATTGGCGGATGCATCCGTGCTCATCATTTTTCTCCTGCGGAGCGGTGCTCCAGCCAGCGATCTATCGCGTCCTTGCTAAACCGCCAGTGCTTTCCGACCTTCTGCCCTGGCACCTTGCCCTCTTGGGCAAGCTTGTACAGCGACGACTTTGCGATCTTGAGGTAGTCCGCGAGCTCGTCGATCGTCATGACGTTTGATGGCTGCAAGGGAATCTCCTGGTGGATATGTCTTTGATTCTACTCGTTATTGCTGGACATTGTACGCCACCGGCCACATATTGTGATTCCAAGCGATATGCTTATCTCTATGAAGGGCAAGACCATCAGGATGTATCTCGTAGACGGCACCGCAACCGGGATGCTGACGGCTGAGATCATCAACTGGACTGGCAAAGTCTTGGTCTCAAGCCGCTCGCGGCTTCCCGAGGTCGCCAAGCGTGAAGAGTCTCGGCGGACCGGCGTCTACTTCTTGGTTGGTCAGGATCCAGAGAACCCGCACCGTGATTGCCTATATGTCGGGGAGGGCGACAACGTCGTTCACCGGCTCGTCCACCACGACAAAGACGAGGCAAAGGACTTCTGGTCTCGAACCATCCTTGTCGTGAGCAAGGACGAGAACTTGACCAAGTCGCATGGGCGGTATTTGGAGAGTCGGCTCATCCAGATGAGTAAAGCCGCTGGACGCGCGAGGCTGGTGAACGGGACCGCTCCCGCTTGCCCGCCGCTTCCTGAACCGGACATTGCCGACATGGAAGCGTTTCTTCAGCACATCGAACTGATCCTGCCCGCAATTGGGTTTTCGTTCCTGCAGCCTAAACCAGTCGCAGGCGTCATCACAGACACCGATGCCGCGTCACCGCTCTTTTCCCTCAACCGTGTTGGTGCGACCGCGAAGGCTCGCGAGATCGATGGGGAATTCGTGGTGATGAAGGGGTCAACAGCTAGACGAGCAGGCGTGGAATCGTGGACGAGCTACAAGGGACTTCGTGACCAGCTTGTTGATGACGGCAAACTGGTTCCCGCGAGCGATGAGGAATTCTTCGAGTTTCCAGTCGATGTTCCGTTCTCAAGCCCAAGCGCCGCAGCGTCGGTGATCATGGCCCGCAATGCGAACGGCAGGAAAGAATGGAAGGCCGAAACGACGGGGATGCGCTACGGCGAATGGCAAGAGTCACAATGGCCTGAAGTTGATGGCAATTCCTGAAGAATCACAAGCCACTTGTCTCATTCAGTCGCACTACATTTCGGGCGAATCTGCACTACAAAGGGCCAATTGTAGTGCGAGCAGGTGTAGTGCAAAAAGAACGAGTGCCGCATAAACCCTTGTTTGTGCGGCACTTATGAAAACGGGTGATCGGGATCGAACCGACGACATTCAGCTTGGGAACAAAGAAAAGCGCTGAATGTTGGCATGTCCCAATTGGTCCCAGGTCGTCCCAATTCGATCCGCGACAATGACTTGGGTGCGATCGCATGGCCCGAGGGCTCGATTGAGGGCTTTGTTGCGGGGTTCTGCACTACATCAGGATATGAACGCGTCGTCAATGACAGTTTGGCAGGGCCGAACAACATACTGACGATGTCTCTGAGTTCATTTTGTACTACACAGTCGCCGAAATTGTACTTCAAGTGTGCAGTGAGTGTCCACCATGGGATCCGCGTTACTTTGCAGATGCTCATTGTGCTGGGGCGGCACAGCATCGTTCAAAATGCGTGATAGCAGATGATGTTTGTAGTACGCAATATAAGAGCCTACGAAATTCACAGGGTTTAACCGACGTTCATGGAAAGTCCGCCCGGTACTTCTACATCAACGCCCTTGTCGAACTCGTCGATATGGCACCAGCCTCGTTCGAGCAGTACCGGCACGCAGGGATCGATTACGCGATACAGGGCCTGAAGTCCATCGCGCCGCTTACCAACCACGCTGATCTCAGCAAGGCGTTGCAACTGATTCGAGATGGCCTGGACCGTCATCCCTGTTTCGTCTGCGAGGTCACCCACACTGAGTTCATCGACCCGAATCAGGGCGTGGAGCAGACGGAGTCGGGTCGGATGGGCCAAGCTCTTGAAGATGATGCTGACTCGCTCGGCTTCGAGAGCCCCAATGAGCGGGCGAGCGACCAGAGGCAGTTTCGGGCGGCAAGACTCCATGTGAGACTCCTTCAAATAAATTCTGAGTAATTATGATCCTCGCTTGACTATTACACGATACGGTGTAATAGTCAAGGCGTCACCAAATCAAATCAATACACACACGCCTGTGAAACACCACCCGACCATCTCGATTCTACTCGCTCTTTGGTTTGGCTTGAGTGCCGGCTTTAGCCCTCGATTCCTCTGCATCTGTTCTGATGGGACAAGGACCACTCAAATCGGCGAGCAGTTCTGCTGCGACGAGCCAGTTGGAGCCCCGTGCCCGACCTCCCCAGAGCGCAGCGATGACTTGGATTTCTGCGTCGTGTGCGCGGACGGCGGATGCCAGTCCACATTGGTGGAATCCGAGTCGATCGTCGCAGTTGATCGCTATGAGAAAGATACGGAAGAAGACTGGTCTCTTGACGGGCCAGGTGATCTCCTCTTACTGCGGATGGATACCCTCGCGACTCTATCGAGAGGTGCAACTTCCACTCCCCGACCTTCAGTGATGTCGGATGTCAAGTCGCCTACTTCCCATCTTCGCACTGTGATTCTGCTCGTTTAGGACGACCTGGGATTCTGCGC
>CAXBJM010000006.1:0-151760 GCA_963976235.1 uncultured bacterium | reverse complement strand
GGAATGCTTCACGGCCTGGAGGACGACGGAGAAGAAGTGAAAGCTGGCGGTACGCAACAGCCTGCTTTGAAAGGTCGTCGTATACACAAAGAACATGCTTTGGATACTTCGCGCCGTTGGCAAGTTTCTTGCCTTCTTCTTTGCCCGACCACATGAAGTGCTCGCCCATAGTACACCCGGTGTACGGTGCGATGTACTGCATCGGTGCAGGGTCCGATGAACCCGCGTTGACGACGATGGTGTAATCCATCGCGCCCGCATCTTTGAGTGTCTGAACGACACCCGCAACGGTTGATTCTTTCTGACCAACAGCAACATACACACAGACAACTGCGTCGTCGGTGCCCCAGTATTGTTTCTGATTGATGATTGCATCGATCGCAACCGCAGTCTTACCAGTCTTTCTGTCACCAATGATCAACTCACGCTGGCCGCGGCCAACTGGGATCATTGCATCAATCGCTTTGATACCAGTCTGGAGTGGTTCATGTACCGGCTGACGAGCGGCGATGCCCGGCGCGATGATATCAACAAGCGCAGTCTCGGTTGTTCCCAATACTGGACCACCATCGACTGGACGACCCAATGGGTCGACAACGCGGCCGAGGAGTGCTTCACCAACAGGTACTTCGAGAAGTCTACCGGTTGCTTTTACGGTGTCGCCTTCTTTAACCGCAAGGAAGTTGCCGTAGATGATTGCACCAACGGTGTCCTCTTCGAGGTTCATCACCTGGCCCATGACGGCGCCTTCGGATGATTCGAACTCGATGAGTTCACCAGCCATTGCTTTGGACAGACCATAGATTCGAGCAATACCGTCGCCGACTTCGACAACGCGCCCTACTTCTGAGATCTCCAACTCGCTGGAAAACTGTGCAATTTCTTGTTTGATTACAGAGACGATTTCATCGGTCTTGATCTTCACGGGAAGCTCTCCTGCGTTGCCCATCCTTGTACGATTATTTGTACAAACCTAGGTGTGCGATGCGTGAAAAGGGGTTCGAAAACTCGCTCTCAATCGGCCTACATGCCCAATCTGAGAGGGAGAGAAGGGTAGGGCACCAAGACACGGAAGTCATGCAATTACCAGCAGTTGAAATTATTGTTTGGGAGAGAACCAGTGCCGACAGATCTCTGAGTGAACACACAACCTTTATGGAGTCTGTGTGGGCGGAGACCCAGTCGTCCCTGCGGGCTCTTCAATTGGCGAAATCACCAGATTCACTGTAAAATCGGGACTCACGACCCGACAACCTGGAGGCAAACCAAGAATTTGGGCAGATTTTGATCGAATTCGGCGACCGAGATCCTCGAAACTCAGATCCACAATCGCCCGCGGACGAACTTCACCGGATTTGAGTAGCGCAATCCCTTCCGCAGGGCCTTCAAACATCACATTCACGAGATCCTTGTCCGCATCATCAATGACAACACGCCAGCTCCCAATCCCGTCGGGAGCCATCAATACCTGTACCGGCAAACGAGCGATTGATACATTTTCAGTCAATGTACGAACCGTGACGAGCACATCAACCTGTATGGGTTCGATGAGTGTTGCCCAGTCCGATTGGTCTACCCCTGAGAGTTCGATGACCAATCCGGGGATTGTTTCGAGTCGACCTTGTGCAAGTTCCACGATCTCGGATTGATCCACGCGAACATACGCCTCGTCACCCTCAATCCCAGCGAGCACCCCCATCGGCGCGGTTACCCGTACAAATGTTGGTTCCGCACGGGGTGCTCCATCGAGTTCAACCCCATCAGGCATTAAGACTCGGACAGGGAACTCCCGGGTCTCGAGTTCATCAACCTCAACCTGAATCACAGAGGGCGACACATCTGTGATAATCAGCCCATGGACTTTCATCTCGGTTGAATCTCGGAGAAGTGCTTGAATATCCAACGGGTGAATCCCACGGGTCGCAGGGAAATCTCGACCCACTCGGAGCTCAACTTGATTCTGTAGCGCCCGCGCGAACCGATCAATACCTGCAGTCGAACCTTCAACATCAATTGATACTGTCCGCACCGGTTCGCGTAAACCATCATTCCCCAGCGCCTGACGAACGACAAGACGATCCCTGCCTGCGGATTCAATCACAGTTAAAACTACCTGCGCCTCAAGCGTTTGGGTGCGGACCATCCTGGATTCTGCCAAAAGCCAGACCATAACAGTGATCAATGTGACAATTCCGATGGTGCGAACTTGCCCGCCGAATGTGCGTTTTTCGTTCATGACGCGCCTCCGCTTGCGGGTTTTTTGGGTTCGGCGGGATCATTCCTGAGCAAAGATTCATCGGGTGAGACTTCTTTTCCGTTGGTTGCCTCGAGATCGTTGGCGAAGCCGCTCGAAGCGTCTTCGGCGATCGATTCGCTCTCGTCGGCTGATGTCTCGTTCATTGGTGGCGCCCGGTGTCCGAGCTCTTCCTTGATGATCTCTTTGAGATCACTGGGATCGATCGGTGCAGAGAGCACACCTCTTTGAGCAATCCTGATCAAACCACTCTCTTCAGAAACAACAATCACGAGCGCATCTGAATCTTTGGAGACACCCAGCGCTGCTCGGTGCCTTGACCCGAATGAAGCATCTGAGATTTCACCCGCGCCTGCCATAGGGAGTTGGACACCTGCAGAATGAATTTTGTCACCTCGGATGACAACTGCGAGATCGTGGAGTGCTGATCCTGGATGAAAAATTGTCTGGATGAGCGCCGCGGTTAATGTTGCATTGAGGACTGTCCCGCCCTCGATGACTGTTTTGAGTCCAACCCGGCGCTCGATCACGATGATCGCGCCGAACCGTGCCTTCGAGAGGAATGTGCACGCGGGCGCGATTTCTCCCGCGACCCGGGCAGCGCCCTCGTAGCCTCCCCCTTGAAAGAATCGGGTTTCACCCAACCGGATCAATGCCCGTCTCAGTTCAGGCTGAAAAATGACAACAAGCGCGATCGCAATGACCGCAAGCATCCTGTCGTAGAGGTATGCCATGCGTGCGAAGACATCGTCCCCAAGAAAACGAACAAAGAGCGTGCCGACGATCAGGATAAAGAGCAGCCCTTTGAGCGCACGAGCTGCGCGGGTGCCTTGCACAAATCGGAAAACGGCGTACACTACAAACCAGATCAGGATAAGCTCAACCGCGACTTCCCACCATGAGTAAGAGCCGAGCCGATCAAGCAAGTCGTAAAACCGATCTAATGATCCCAATTCGCTATCCTTTAAGAAGTTCTGGTTTGATGCCGGGTTCCAGTCGTGCCCCAAGATATGATCTTCTTGGAGTTCTATTCTAACCAATTGCACCCACATGTGCATTCATTCATCGGCACAATCCGTTTCAAACCTGACCCGCACGAGTTTGCTCGTGTGAATCTCGATCAAAACCTCATGCCTTACACCATCACCCAAGTCGAAACGACCCCGAACCCCAACGCCCGCAAGCTGATCGTTGATCCATCCCCTGGATCAATCCGCTCATACTTCAACTCCCAAGACGCACAGGATGATTCTCTTGGTCGAGCACTCTTCGAGATTCCCCAAATCACAAATGTTTTGATCCATACCCAGTTCATCTCGGTGTGTATCAAACCGGGTTCAAGCTGGAAATCGGTGATCAAATCGGTTGAAAAAACACTCTCCCTCGTCGATTAACTTCTACTCCTGTTTAATCCCCCGCCGCACCACTATGTCTGATCACACGCTGACCCGTCAACTCGAAGCATGGTTCAAATCCAACGCCCGTGATCTCCCCTGGAGATTGGATGTACGTGATCCATACCATGCGCTTGTCTCTGAACTCATGCTTCAACAGACACAGGTTTCGCGGGTACTCGAAAAGTATCAGCCATTCATCGATCAGTTCCCGACTCCCCAGTCCCTCGCCCAAGCGCCTGAAGAAGAGGTACTCGCCGCATGGGCGGGGCTTGGTTATTACCGCCGGGCGAGAATGCTCCATGCGTGCGCCCGGGCGATCGTCGAACACCACGATGGCATTGTGCCTGAATCAGTCGACGAACTCATGAAACTCCCCGGCGTTGGTCGATACACCGCGGGGGCAATCGCTTCGATCGTGTTCCATCAACGCGAACCAATCGTCGATGGAAATGTCATCCGCGTGCTGTTGCGATTGCACAATAAGTCTGTTTCACAGACGGACAAGGACACCATCAAATGGGCCTGGCAACGCGCAGAAGAACTGGTTCAAGCATCTCAAAAACCCGCAGTGTTTAACGAAGCGATGATGGAACTGGGTGCGACTCGCTGCACACCCAAGAATATCCGGTGCGATCAGTGCCCGATCCGTTCGCATTGCGCATCATTCGAACAGGGAACGACAGAATCGATTCCGTTGCCCAAGCCTCGGACAAAGCAGAAGCGAATGTACTGCGCCACAGTGATCGCAACCAAATCGACCGCAAACAGCGAATCAATCCTGCTCGAACAGCGTCCCTCAACGGGGATGTGGGCCAATATGTTCCAGGCACCAACCATCGAACGCGATGATCGTGAACACGATGCGGAGGAGATCACTACCCACCTCGGCGTCGGTGCAGATTGCATTGAACCTGCAGGAAGTTTTACGCATATCACCACGCATCGGATCGTTGAGTTCAGGGTCTATCGTGTGAAAACTGACAAATCGAACCTGAAACCAAGCAAAAAACAAGCCTATCGGACTATTGATACACTCGATCAAGTCGCGCTCTCAAACGCCCAACGGAAAGCAATTGCGATCGCGGGTATTCTCTGAACCCATCGCTCACTCTCTCATCCCTACTATCTGGGTATGCACATCGCGGTCATTATCCCGGTCTATAACGAGCAAGCGCTGCTTCCCAAGTTGTTTGACAAGCTCATCAATACACAAGTCCCGATGACACTCATAGGTGAGCCGTGCCAACGGACAATCTATCTGGTGAACGACGGATCAACAGATGACTCGCAAACGATCATTAATAAACTTGCGTTGCGTGAGGATACCATCGCCATTCATCAGCCGATGAACATGGGTAAGGGCGCCGCACTCGCTTCGGGGATTGCACAAGCGCTTGAAGACAACGCAGACGCGATCATCATCCAAGACGCGGATCTTGAGTATGACCCTGCCGAACACGATGCAATGCTTGCGCCGATCATTGACGGGCGCGCCGATGCAGTCATCGGCACCCGGTTCCTCGGGCAAACCCACCGGGTGCTCTACTACTGGCACTCGATTGCGAATCGGATCATTACACTGACATCGAACATGATGAGCAATCTGAATCTGACCGACATCGAATGTGGTTTTAAAGCATTCACTCGTCAAGCAATCGAGCACATCACGATCACCGAACCACGGTTTGGTGTTGAACCCGAGCTTATTGCCAAGCTTGCTAAGACGAAAATCATCGATGCGGATACCGGCAAGCATCGGCCTCTACGGATTTATGAGGTTCCGATCTCGTATGCCGGCAGGACTTATGAAGAGGGCAAGAAAATCGGATGGAAAGACGGGGTCGAAGCGATCTGGTGTATATTCAAGCACAACTTGTGATTGCAGATCCGAAAATGGAGATGCTCAAAGTAGATTAACCTACGACGCGGGTAAAGCGTTCGAGCAACGAATCGAGTTCGATCGGAGTCGACGCATTGAGTGTAACATGCCCGATCTTTCGGCCGGCCATTGGTGCTTTGCCATACATATGAACATGCGCATCGGGCATCGCATCAAGTGCGCCCGGCCTTGGTTCGTTGCCGATGATGTTGACCATCGCGCTGTGTCCAACCGGATCTGTTGATCCCAGTTCCATGCCCATCACTGCACGCATGTGGTTCTCGAATTGACTGGTCTTGGCACCTTCGATTGTCCAGTGCCCGGTATTGTGAACACGCGGGGCGATCTCATTGGCGACGAGAAACGCGCTTTCATCCTCCCCGATCTGGAAGAACTCCACAGCGAGGGTGCCAACATAATCAAAGTGTTCAAGGATGTCCTTGATCGCGCATTGAGCCTGCGCTGAGATAGCATCGCTGACATCTCGGGCGGGCGATTTGGAGACCCGGAGGATGCCGCCGCGATGAATGTTTTGGGTGAGCGGGTAATACTCGATCTCACCGGATCTACTCCGGGTCGCGATGATGGAGAGTTCCCGAGAGAACTCAACAAACTGGTCAAGGATCGCAGGGACTGATCCGATGGTTTCGAATGCCTCGCGGGCGTGGGATTGATCGTTGATCAGGACTTGCCCTTTGCCGTCGTATCCGAGTCTGCGGGCTTTGAGAATCGCGGGTGTGCCGACCTCTTCAATGGCAGCACCGAGTGAATCAACATCATCAACCAGTGCATAATCAGGCACCGCAATACCGAGATTTGAGAACATGGTGCGTTCGAGCGCACGATCTTGGGCAACATCAAGGGCCTGAGCATTGGGTTCAATCGGGCAGTGCTTTGCTATGATCTCGGCTGCAGCCGAAGGGACATTTTCAAACTCGTAGGTAACGACCTGCGATACCTCCGCGAGCTTTGCGAGCGCTGCAGTATCGTCGTAGTCGCCTTGGATATGTTGGCAGGTTGAACGAGCGCAGCAATCAGGATTTGGATCAAGGACTGTGCATTGGACACCAAGATACTCAACTGATTTGGCGAGCATCTGCGCGAGCTGCCCGCCTCCGATGATGCCGACGCGTTGAATGCTCATGTGAGTCTGCCTTATGAACGGGGGTCGGGGTTATCAATGACAGCTTGGGTTTGATTTGCACGAAATGCTACGAGCTTGGCATTGATGTCTGGATACTTGTTTGCCAATATTGATCCCGCCAACAGCCCAGCGTTTGTTGCCCCAGCTTTACCAATCGCGACGGTGGCGACGGGGATGCCCGCGGGCATTTGTGCGATTGAGAGGAGGCTATCCATCCCTTTAAGTGCTTTGCTCATGATGGGCACACCGATCACAGGGAGGGTTGTCAGCGCTGCGACCATGCCTGGGAGATGGGCAGCCCCACCAGCGCCGGCGATGATGACTTCAATGCCACGCGATTTGGCTTCTTTGGCGTGGGAAACCAGCAGATCTGGGGTGCGATGAGCAGAAACGACCTTGATCTCGTAGTGAACACCCAGGGTATCGAGCGCCTTTGCTGCGTGCTCCATGACATCGGGCCAGTCTGATTTGGAACCCATGATCACGCTGACGAGTGGTGTGCTTGGAGTGCTCATGATCGATGGTAGGCCCGGTTGGTTAGGGATCAACAGTTGAACCTGCAGATGCGGGTTCAACGAGGAGTTTGAAGGTGGATTCGATGAGTTCGAAACCTGGATCGGTGAGATCCGCAGAGGATTGGGCTTGAATCTCTCTGATGGAAAAGACTCTGCCATCAGCCAGAGGAACATATAAAGTTTTAAACTGCTGGAATCCTGCGAGTGATTCATGGAGTAGGCCCTGCACACCAATGCCATTGAGCCCGAGCCAAGAGTCCATCGGATTTTGTGAGATAAGAATATCGTCAATCGAATGATTGAGATACATGTCGAGTTCTTCATGTGCAGACATGTCTCGATCATAAATATTTGCTGAGAACCATGAAAACTGCTTTGCAGAGATTTCGAGGTTATTGAATGGGCTATCTTCGTACTCACCTAGATGCCAATTTCCAGGAGCTTGAAATGAGAACACTTCTCGAGAAATGTTCAACTGGTTCTCAATATCAGGAGCAACTTTATAGAGATCACCGATCGAGAGCGTACGCAGTATCAATTTCCACCCTTCCATCGCGTGCCAGTACGCGCGTTCTGACGACATCATGCGGTAGAGGACATCGTGATCGTGATCGAAGTGCACCAATAAATGAAAGACCTTGAACTGCTTTCCATCCTTGGAAATCGTGTAGAACGCACCATCACCATGCTGATTCTCTACCCGAATGTTTGGAGCAGGCTCAGTGCTATTAATCCTGTAGCCGTCTGATTCGAGTTGAGTCAAGTCATACACAATCAGATCAAACTCATCACGGGGCTGAACACGGATCACCAATGAACCCTGTTCACTCTGTGATGATATTTCAGCCTCGATAACTGCTTGCTGATCTGCGGAATCGGGGAAACTTGTAAGCCAGCCATTGGGATACTCAAAGCTCAGGACACCGTTTTTTGCTTGGATAGGGTGATGTGTCGCAGGATATGCGCCCAAGTATGGATTGGAAATGTTGGTATAGATCATTGCCCCACCCAATATTAACACTCTCCAGAACAATGGCCAGAAGAGGAAGAGGGACAATGCCCAGAACCTCTTGAGTCGATAGCACGAGATCACAGCGATATAGGAAACGATCGGAGAAAGAAAGACAAATACTTCAACGATGAAGTTTCCAAACCCAACGGGCTGATCGATATACTCACTCAAACCAACGTATCGCATTGAAAAGTAAACGAGCAGGAGCAATGCCGGAATCGCTTCTACGAGACGAATAAAGAGATAGATGCGTGTGCTCCGATGCCACTCGTTGTCACGAACACCACAAATCCGAAGCCGTATCCAAACCCACAATCCACCAAGTCCATATTCGAATCCAGCTCGAAGAAGACCTAATCCCAACAGGACGAACATGAGCACTGCCCATGATTCGATTTTCATAGGCAACGGATTATGGTGAAATCTCTGTTGGTTCACCACCCAGTTTGCCATTTGAGCCGCACCAACAACCCATGCTGTGAGGATGATCCAGCGGAACTTGGCGTGGATACCCCAAGAGAGCATAAACTTGCCGGGGCGGAGGATGATCATGCAGGGTAGCAAGAACCAGAGGATTGAACCTTTAGACTCACCAGCTTCAGTCTGGCGGAATCCATACTGGGGAGTTTCTTGTTGCTCGGTCATAAATGAATATTTCAGTGTTAGTAATCAAGCGAGCACCTGAGCGTGATTGAGCCCCAAGTTTGTTCGTCCAATTGGGTTTCGAACTCTTCGGTTGAGTAAGTCTGGGACCAACCCAGAGAGATCTCTTCGTGTCATGTTATAAGCCTCACCGCTGATTGCTCTTTACGGATCAACCTCTGATTCAAATTGTTCAGGTTCAACGAGGAGTTTGAAGGTGGATTCGATGAGTTCGAATCCGGGTGCTTGAAAATCTGCAACCTCATCTGGGACAGATTTACGGATCTCGATGAATCGACCATCGGCGAGCTTTGCGAGAAACAGGCGCACACTCCCCAGCGTGTCGTCATTATATGACACTTTTCCATCGACTCCGCCGCCAACGAGTCCGAGCCATTTGTCCATTGATTGCTGATCAATGAGTTCTGGGTCAGGTGTGAATTCGTTGATGGTCACCTGTAACTCATCTTGCAAGGGCTTTGTTGAATCGAAGATGATGACCCTGAAATATCCCCACCCCGGAGTCTGGACAAGAATTGATATCATACCTCTTGTCGTTGAACCATCTTCGTTTTCGATGTCCTCGTTTTGATACCAATCCAACCACCAGTTGCTTGGCAAATCGAACGCGACAAACTCATTTTCAAATGTATACGGGGAGGCAATACTTGGAGGAATTTTATTGTCTGGTGTAATCTTGAGTGTATTGATGATTTTGTTATAGCCAGGTTTGAGCGTATCCCATGAATCGCGGTCCGCCATCATGTTAATGAACATGAGTTTGCCATCTTCAATGACGATTTCGAACAATCGAATAATGAACTTTGTATCCTCAAACACAACATCATACTCAAAGCCATACCCTTCAAATGGTCCTTGACTATCAAGCGGCCTTGGATCACCAACAATCTGCATGCCTGTATTTTTGAGATATCTCTGAAGCGTATCCTCAATCATGTCTTCTTCAGTATCAATATCTTGTAGAGAAAACTCAAAGACTGCATCCCCAATCATTGGTTCTGCTTGGAACCACATGACTGGACCAGGCACCTCTTCATCACGAGTGATAAACCAGTTTAACGGGTATTCAAACTGGAAAGACTCATTCACATGCTTGCTGGGTCGATCGAGCGAAGGCTCGGCTGCGAAACTTATAAACATCAGACCAACAAAAACCGCAACGCCGATGAGTTTGATGAAAATTGGGAGTGCAAGGAACCAAACAATCGCCCAGATTTCATTCACTCGAAAAACAGACTTCGTAGAAAAATGAAGAGTAAAAGATGACCATATTCCAAGAAACATGAAAATCGATGCTGAAGTGATTGCAAATACAGTTGATTGATCTTGGATGTAGCCAATAAATGTTGTGTGGAGAGTTGCACCGTAGATCACAAATAGGATGAACACCAAATGTTTGGCAGTCCCGGCAATCATGTACACCCGACCGGTCTTTGCCCATGGCGCATCATGTACACCACACATCGCCAGGCGGAGCCTATACCAATACCCACCGAGCCAGAAAACAATACCGCCTCGAAGTAATCCACCCAATACAGAGAATAGCGCGATTTCAATCCATGACTCTGGAAACCAAGATGATGACCTACCAAATGCAATTCGATTTTCAAATGATGTCACAATCTGGGATGTACCTGCCATCCAGATTATCAAAAATATCAACCACCCTGGCGCGTGTACTCCAAACGAGCGGGTGAACTTACTCGGCCGAAAAAAGTAGGCGAAGGGTAGAGCTAAAAATGGAACTGTTCCGCGATCATCATCAATCGCCAGTTCACTCCAATAATCGTCTGCATCAGAAGTCATACGATCTGTATCTGGATCGTAATGGACATCTACATATTGTGTTGGCTCTAGTTCATCTGACATGAATACTCTCTTTCACTGAATGTATCAATAATCAAACGAACACCCAAAGGCGATCGAGCCCCAGGTTTGGGAGTTGGGCTGGGCTTCAAACTCTTTGGTTTGAAAAGTTTGTGACCAGCCGAGGTAAACTGCTTTATAGCGAGTAACAACCCCGACGGTTGCCTGTGCGACCAAGGCTTCAGAGTCTGTGTCGCGTGAGTTGGCAAAGGTGTTCCCGTCGAGGAAGATGTTCCATGCAACCGCATCAACACCGAGCGTGGTGTATCCGTAGAACGACCAGTTGTCTTCACCCCAGTTTGCATTGCCCACGGTGTGGTCTTTATGACCCAACAGCGATGCGGGTCCAAAGTCACCGGGAAGATTCAGTCCGGCGCGGAGGGTCAGTCTCGTGCGAACCCGTGTGTGTACATTCCCCAGATCGAAACCAATCGCAGGGAGCATCTCAAAGCCAACCCCCTGAATATTGCCTGGCTCGGTTTTCCAGGTGCGCTCGAAGGTGAAGTTGATCGCGGCTTCGTTTGCGAGTTGATGGTCCCAACCCTGAGGGGTGTCCTCATCTGGGAATACATTATGAATAAACCGTTGGACTGCTTCTGCCTGCGAGCGTTCGCCGATCACCCCAAGATCGAGTTCGAAGTGATCATGTTTCTGATCATCTGCTCGCTGGAATGAGAACGCGAAGTAGAGGTACCCACCATATGGGTGGTCATCGGTTGCAGGTGATGGGTCGGTGATGTCGATCCCTGTAAAGATCATCTGCTTCACCGCGAGCCCGAGTCCGAAACGAGGATTCTCCCATTCACCCGCAGGCGCAAACTTTTCTTCGAGATCAGCACTCAACTGAGGATCGAACGAGAGTTCGAACCCTATCCCGTTGGTGTAGTACCGATCGGTATCATCAATGAAGTTGGGGAGGGTGCCGTCGTTATCCCAGTAGATTGTTGTATCGCGGAGTTTGATCTTTGAGAGCGACCAAGAATCGGTTGATTCCGAAAGTACAGCTGTTGGATCGGTGGTGAACGAATCGGTTGATGACGAATCTGATTCATCTTGCGCATGAAGAACAGAGCAGCACAACGCAATCATCATAAGCTTTGAAATATACATACGCACAGGATATCGGATACCCACAGCATTGGCACTCATCAACCATAATCTATCATCAAGTTTTATCTTCTTCTGCGATTCCCAATCATCAATCCGCCCGCGAGCAAGACCAAACTGCTCGGCGCTGGTACAGGCTCGGTGGTGATGACAAGCTTTGGAACCGGGAATCCTGTTGGCATCCCATCATCGACGACATCACTGAGCCCAAAGACGAACTCAAACAATGCCCCCGGGTCCGGGTCATAGGTCGCAAGCATCCCGGTCATCATGAATGGAGTATCGTCAGCCATGGAATCCATCATGTGCTCAATTGCAGTGAGGCTCATGTCCATTGAGATTGTATCGGGCGGCGTAATCGCGTCGATGATCACACTCGCGTAGTCCTCGCCGGTGCCCATTGAGTCAAAGATTTCATCAAGGCTTATCCCTGACCCCATAGGATCCGCGAATGTTGCGTAATCAGAAGTCGTTGATGTAAAAATGACATCTTCGAAACCATCGGCAAAGTTGGCGATGAGCCCTCCACCAACGAGTTCGAGTTCAAACGAAACACTCACAATCGAGTGACCATCGGGGATTGCTAAATCGGCGAGTTCAAACCCAAAGAAGGTCCGCCGTTCGGTAGTGGTGAATCCATCCACTGTTGTGTGTCCCATGAAGTAGTTCTGGAACGACATATCGTTGTCAGGAATCAATGGCATCCCACCAACAGGTGTCGAGTAGAACGCGCCGACATGGAATGATTCAACTTCCAATACATCTGCTGATGCGATTGATCCTGCGATCGCGAGCAATCCAGAACTCAGTAGTATTTGATGAGTCGATGAGCGTGTTGTTACTGACATGTGATCCCTCCGAGCGTGTATGAAGTGGTGGTCGATCCACCAAACTTAGACCACCAGTATACAAGATCAGCTGACAGCTCGGAAGAAAAATCTGATGCTATTCATCTGGATCGACGCTTCAAAATGAGGGGTGATGCGAACAAAGTGCAATCAAGCAAACACACTAATACCCCTGTTCATTCCCCCACCGATCGGAATCTGCAGGTGGAAATAGAATCCAATCGCCATCGTATTCTGCTTGTTCAGCATCACTGAGTGTCTCCCACTCATCGAGTGTAAACCATGAACGGACTGGATTGGTTGAGTATTCCTCGTCTGGTTGACTCGGTATTGTTTCCATAAATGGAACAGCCGAGAACCCGCCATCATTGTCGCGGTCTGGTCCGCCGGACCAAAGGAGTGGATTGCCTTCGATTATTGCATAGTTGAACACCTCATCGGTGTGTAGGTCTACAGGGTCGACTCGAATATGCTCGAATGAAATATCCTCGAGTGATCCAGGCCAATCTCCTGTCGCAAGACGGTGACGATGGATGGCAAGCACAACAATCGCGGATCTTACTTCAACTTCATGCAAAACATTTGTACCAGCGAGTGTCTCGCTCATTTGTTTATACATAAGTGCAGGAACGAATGAAACAGCGTCCCGATTCGGCTGAAGATCATCTATAAATTGCTTTACATGACTTCTCTGTACCGTTGGCGGATAAGCCATAAAATCTGCGATGAGCGCCTCGTTATACTCTTTGAGAAAATCGATCTGTTGATCGAGCGGAGCAAACTCAATCGTTGGAATTTTTTTTACCGTTTCAGTTTCCAAGAAGAGTGGCAGTTCGAGTATCCGCCGAAACATGGTTGCTCGGGCGTACTCTTCGAGAACTATCTGGGTGGCTTCTTCGGATAACTCTCCATCGACTGAATCAGAATAGAGATCACGGAGTTGAAGTATCTCGAAGTATTCTTCAGCTTTGACAATCGGGGTCATGTCCTGATCAATCCAGCTCATCAAATGTTCTTGAAACTCAGCGAGTTGCTCATCGGTATAAGCGTCCGGATCAATCACAAGTGTTTGTTGTAGGACATCACTTGCAGCCTCTCGAACAGCAATCCAAGAGAGCCATCCAACCAACATGGGGGATTCCATCATCAGCCTTTGTGTATTGATGATCGCACCTACATCTTCAATGGTTTTACGGGCACGATCAGCGAGTACCAAATACCGAATCCTGCCTCTCAGAGCTGCAGCCGCTGATCGAACGGAAGAGGCATAGACAATGAAATGATTTCCCTCATCGTCGTACAAGTCTGAATCAAGCCGAATCGCGATTGCATCGCGCTTTACCAACTCACGCATCTGATCGAGTTCTGGGGCGATCGATTCATACACCGCCCCCGCTTCTTCCCAGAGGAAGCCAGGCCTGGCAAGATCTAATGCCGACCACGAATCGAACCCTTCAGGCGTATCAGGGATCTGTTGGAGTTTTTCAACCAATTGATCATTTACCTGTTCTACTGCGTGCCCCACCCTTTGGTCTTCGGGGATCGAATCAACCCACGCATTCCACCGAGCAATATACCGTTCGATTGGCTCATCAGCTTCTGGCCGAGGCGCAGACTCAGGCACTTCGAACGGCGCGAATGTGATTTCAGTTGTTGATTCGACCTGCTTCTCTTCCGAAATACAACCCGAAATAATCAGTAGACACAGACCACAATGAAAACCACATGCCTTCATCATGTGTCTCAACCTTCTTCCGATTCCGACAACTTCGCAACCACGGACAAGTCTTCAAGCGTGCTCATGTCTTGGGTGATGTTGGTATCACCCGCCGCGATTGAACGCAGGAGCCTTCGCATGATCTTGCCTGATCTCGTCTTTGGAAGGGCACCTGTGAAACGGATCATGTCGGGTTTGGCGATGGCGCCGATCTCTTTGGCGACATGGGCGCGGAGTGCTTCTTTAAGTTCGTCGCTTGCTTCAAACCCCGGCGCGGGGGTGACGAATGCAGCGATCCCCGTCCCCTTGATTTCGTGAGGCATACCGACCACCGCTGCTTCGACCACGCTTTCATGTGCGACCAATGCGCTCTCGACTTCCATCGTTCCCAGACGATGACCCGAGACATTGATCACATCATCGGTCCTGCCCATGATCCAGAAGTTGCCGAGTTCGTCGCGCCGAGCGCCATCGCCGGCGGTGTAGTACAGTTCATCACCCTTGGCGACGGTACTCCAGTAGGTATCGATGAAGCGTTGGCGATCGCCATAAATGCCGCGAAGCATTGCGGGCCAGGGTTTACGGATAACCATCAGTCCCCCGGTGTTTTCCTTGGCAACATTGCCCGCCTCGTCGGTGACTGCAGCATCGATCCCGAACATAGGAAGGGTGCAGCTCCCGGGTTTGGTCGGTGTCACACCAGGTAACGGGGTGATGACATGCCCGCCGGTTTCTGTCTGCCAATAGGTATCGACAATCGGGCATACACCTCGACCAATCTTGTTGCGATACCACATCCATGCTTCAGGGTTGATCGGTTCCCCGACTGTGCCCAGCACTTGAATTGACGACAAATCGCATGACTCTGGATGTTCATCTCCCCACTTCATGAACGCACGGATCGCGGTGGGCGCGGTATAGAACTGGGTCACCTTATACCGATCAACAATCTGCCAGAACCTCGCAGCTGTCGGATAATCTGGACCACCTTCAAACATGAGTGTTGGGACACGGTTTGGGAGAATGCCATACACGATGTACGAGTGTCCGGTGATCCATCCACAATCCGCGGTACACCAGAAGACCTGATTCTGATCGGGGATCAGATTGAACGCGTACTTGCTCGTCATGTAAGTGTGCGCCATGTACCCGCCAGTGGTGTGGACGATGCCCTTTGGTTTTCCAGTTGACCCTGAGGTATAGAGCAAGAAGAGCATGTCTTCTGCGTCCATGTGTTCACACGGGCAATCATCGGATGCTTTCCCCATTTCCTCATCCCAGCACCGATCGAGCTCGCCCCAGGATATATCGTTGTGGCAGCGCCCGAGACAGAGGACATGCTCAACGGGTTGATCCCCATGTTCTTTGAGCATCGCGATCGCGTCGTCTACATTTTTCTTGAGCGGCACAACCTTGCCGCGACGCCATGAACCGTCACAGGTGATGATCATTTTCGAACTCGCATCCCCGACCCGATCTGCGATTGCTTGCGCTGAAAACCCACCAAAGATCACAGAATGGGGCGCACCGATCCGGGCGCACGCGAGCATCGCGACTGCGAGTTCGGGGACCATACCCATATAAATAGTGACGATATCGCCCTTACCTATTCCTTTGGACTTGAGCACATTGGCAAGCTTGGAGACTTCCATCTGGAGGTCTTTGTATGTCAGCGTGCGTTGGTCCGCAGGTGTACCAGAATCATCGACCGGTTCACCTTCCCAGATAATTGCGGGATCATCGCCATGCCCTGATTCAACCTGTCGATCGACACAGTTGTAACACACATTGGTTGTGCCCCCATTGAACCATTTCGCGTCGGGCGCGTTCCATTCGAGGACCGAATCCCACTTCTTGAACCAATGGAGTTCCCCTGCGACCTTATCCCAGAATGATTCGGGGTCATCGATCGATTCCTTGTACATTTCATTGTATTGATCGAGTGAAGAGATCAGCCATTGCGTCGCACCAACATCGGTTGCAGATGGCGGATGAAAGACACGGTTTTCTTGAAGGACGGATTCGATAGATTTGTCGGACATGGTGAACTCCTCATACTGCACATGCGTGTTTGGCAGTATTCTACACAAAACACACATGCGAAGCAGGATTCACAATCGTCGTATGATTTCACGTGCTGGTATATCGTCGCTCTGATTCATCAATTTTGATGTCATTGGCACTCATATCCCGACGAGCCATCAATCCAGATTGATCAAACTCCCAGTGTTCATTGCCATAAGTCCTGAACCACTGGCCTGTGATATCGTGCCACTCATACTCGAACCGCACACTGATCCGGTGGTCGGTAAACGACCAAAGCTCTTTCATCAACCGATATTCAAACTCGTTTGCCCATTTGTCTTCGAGGAAACGCTCGATCGATTCGCGCCCGACCAGGAACTGATCACGATTGCGCCATGAGGAATCGGATGTGTATGCCTTGGCAACTTGACTTGGATTCTTTGTGTTCCACGCGTCTTCTGCAGCTTGGACCTTTGCACTCGCGGTCTGCATCGTAAATGGTGGACGGATATCGGTTGGATGTGACATCTGACTTGCTCCTGAAAATTCGTAGCCGGTGTATTGAAAAAACCTCGCCTGTCTTCACAAGCAAGGTTCGAAATTACTCATTCGCCAACAACCTCTTCATGGATAAATTCTCTGATGAGATCCGCGATTTGATCTCCGTCTTCTTCAAGGGCGAAGTGACCAGTATCCAGAATGTGAAGTTCTGCGTTTGGCAAATCACGAAGGTATGGATGCGCTCCGGGTTCAGGAAAAATCGGATCACCTTTCCCCCATGTGATCAACATCGGAGGCTGATAGTCACGGAAATACTTCTGCCACTGCGGATATAACGGCGGATTCGTACCATAATCGAAAAACATATCCAACTGAATCTCATCATTGCCCGCACGATCAAGCAAAGGCTGAACCACCAACCAGTTATCAGGAGAGATTGCGGATTCATCGCGAACCCCAGTCAAGTACTGCCACTTGGTTGCACCGAGTGTCAGTAAACCACGCAATGCGTTCCTGTCCTCATCAGAACCAGTTTCCCAATACTTCTTGATCGGGTTCCAAAAATCTTCAAGCCCTTCGTCGTACGCGTTTCCGTTCTGTACCACGAATCCTGCAACGCGTTCTGGGTGTTGAGTCGCGATCCGGAATCCAACAGGCGCACCATAATCCATGACATACAGAACATAGTCCTCGAACCCTTTTCGTTCGAGTAACTCATTGACGATCCGGGCAGTGCTCTCAAAGGTGTACTCATGTTCATCAGTGCTTGGCGCTGAACTCAATCCGTATCCTGGGTAGTCAGGAGCAATGATGTGAAAATCACCACCGAGCTCGTCAATCAGATTCCGAAACATATGTGAGGATGTCGGGAAGCCGTGAAGCAGTACAAGTTCCGGCTTCCCCACTGTTCCCGCTTCTCGGTAGAAAATATCGAGCCCGTCAATGGTTTCAGTGGAGTACCGAACACCCGATGCATTACTTTGCTCTCCGATATCTGATTCCGATGAGTGATTGGTTTCCTCTCCTCCTGCGATCGCGATCGGGATTAACCCTGCGAATGTGATGAATGTACTTGCAAGGACGACTCTGGCTGGCTTTGTGATGCGGGTCATAGATTTGCTCCTTTGTGCTGGACAAGAATGGGATCATTCTCGCTACACCTTTATACTTACTGATCAGTCAGTATATGTCAAGCGTTGTATCGACTTTTTCCGCTCTTCATACTATTCAATCAGATATTTTTATCAATTAACTGCATTGAGAGCACATAACACACGAATTACACATCCATCTTATATACTTATTGGTCAGTATATTTTTAAAGGATTCTAGATATGCCCCCTAGTAAACGTGACGAACTCGTAGAAGCAGCGATGAAGGTCTTCTATCGCAACGGATTTCACAACTCTGGACTCGACCTCATACAAAGTGAGAGTGGGATCAGCCGAATGACCCTCTACAACCATTTCAAATCCAAAGATGAACTCATCGTTGCGACGCTGCATCGACGCGATGAAATATTCCGCAACCAGCTCATGAAGTTTGTCGATACCAATGCTCAAGACCCCATCGAACGGATTTTGTCGGTATTCGATTACCATGAAGAATGGTTCAACCAGGATAACTTTCAAGGCTGTATGTTCATCAACGCGTCTGCCGAGTATTGCGATCCGGAATGCAAGATCCGGAGAGTCGCCGCAGAGCACAAGCTCGAAATCATTCGTTACATCACCGTACTCTGCACCGATGCAAATCTGTGCAATCCCGATGAAGTTGCACAACAGTTAAATCTGCTCGTAGAAGGCGCAATCGTCAATGCCCAAGTCATTGGCAGAGCAAACAACAACACGCACACCCAGAGTGAGGCCGCTCATCGTGCCAAAGCGATGGCGCACAAGATCGTTCAAGACGCGATCTCTGAATCATAGATTACTAATTCTGATCAATGCGCTGATGTTACACGAAGGACTTCTTGGATACTGGTTAATCCATCTGACGCTTTGTTCACACCGTCGGAACGCAGAGATTTCATTCCGCGTTCGAGACAGAGACGCCGGAACTCTGACACATTGGGGTTCCGAGCAATCACATCACGCAAAGTATCATCGACCGCGAGCATTTCATAGATACCAACTCGACCCGAATACCCAGTGTTTCGGCACTTGTCGCACCCTTTGGGAACCCACATCTCATTGTTTGGTAAACCATTTATTTCGAGGAACTCCGCCATGTCTTCGCTTGGTGCTTCTTGGCCTTTGCAATGCGGGCAAAGTCGGCGCAAGAGACGCTGAGCCAATACGCCATTGAGTGCAGCGCCAACGAGGAATGGTTCAAGACCGACATTGACCAATCGGGTGACTGAACTTGGCGCATCATTGGTATGCAATGTTGATAAAACCAAGTGACCAGTCAACGCGGCCTGCACCGCGGTATGCGCAGTTTCATGGTCACGAATTTCACCAAGCATAATCACATCAGGGTCCTGACGAAGCAATGCCTTGAGCGCTTTGGCAAAGGTCATGTCGATCTTTGCGTGTGTTTGTGTCTGCGTGATGCCCTCAAGGTGATATTCGATCGGATCTTCAACCGTCGATACATTGAGCTTGGCTTTGTCGATCTGACGCAATGATGAATAGAGGGTTGTGGTCTTACCAGAACCGGTTGGTCCTGTCACAAGCAGAATCCCGTGTGGTTGATTGATCTGCCCCTTCCAAATGTCAAGCGTGTGTTCGTCAAATCCGAGGTCTTCAAGTTGCACATTGATCGACTTGGTATCCAGGATACGCATTACGATCTTTTCGCCGTACCCTGTAGGAAGCGATGACACACGAAGATCGAGTTTTCGTCCACCGACCACACAACGGATTCGACCGTCCTGAGGCACGCGCCGTTCTGAAATATCCAGATCCGCCATAATCTTCAACCGAGAAGTAATCGCAGCGGACATCCCTGCAGGCGGATTCATCGACTCAAACAGAATACCGTCGATACGTAAACGAACCTTTAAGCTCTTTTCACCGGGTTCGATATGAATATCAGATGCGCCTTCTTTTACTGCATTCTGGATGATGTAGTTCACATACCGGATAACAGGCGATTCGCCGGCTTGCGCTTCGAGATCGACTGCTTCTGTTTGTGACGCGGTGGTCACCTCAACATCTGATTCCTCGACATCAGCCAAAATATCTGTAAGATCCATGTCGCCGCTGGATACACCACCGACGATTTCAAGCGATGCTTTGATATCACTCGGCGTAACAAGCACAACCTTGATGCTCGTCACATGTAAGCGAGATCGAACCTCGTCGATCGTAAATACATCACTCGGATCAATTGTCCCTACGACCACACGGTTGCCGTCGGTTCTGATTGGGAGGACTTGATGCGCGAGACAGAACTCAATCCCAAGGCGCTGGAGCAACTTACCGTCAAAACCACCATCAAGACCAAGCTCGATATCAATTCTCTCGAACGCGAGTCCTGAGTTTTCTGCAACGACTCTTTGAACTGCCGATTCATCTGCTCCCTGATCGAAAAGAACTTCGATCATCCCCTTACCAGGAGATTGCTTGAGCACCTGCTCTGCCGCAGTCAACTGCTCGCGGGTGATCGCTTCTGCTTCGATGAGCAGTTCGGAGAGCTGTTCAAATATTTCGCTCGACCCTTCAGAGTCAGGTCGAAAAATCTCAAACATCGCGTTACCAACGCCGGTATCACCCTGAGATGATAATCTTTGTAAGACCGCAGGATCTTCGTCTACGCTTCCTTGACCATCTTCACCGAATCTGGTCTGGCTCGAAGGCATGGGAGGTAATGGACTGAATGAGCCAGGTCGTTGATCTAGGCTGTGCTGATCCTTGCGCGCATCAGCTCCCGAACGCAATCGCCGAGGCGTACGTTTGGAAGATCCAGAATCTGAATCGACCCCGAGTTCATTGAGGATGTCGTCAATGTTTGCCATTGTGTCCCTATCCGTTCATTAATCGAGTCGCATTGTTTCTTCACCCATCACGAGCTCGAACCGCATACCGTCAGCTTCGATAATCACACTTCTACCCGTGATTTCCGCTACGGTAAAGAACTCCCCGAGATCCATTCCAACACGAACCGGGATTCCCGAAACACGAGCAGCCGGGCGCGAACCCCCGATGACACCTTGGAGCGTAAAACGAAGCGCTTCTGAGATCACCATATCTTGACGGCGCTGCACCTCTTGCTCCATTTCTCGCTGACGGCGGATTGCCATTTGCTCTTCTTCAGACATTCCTGGGTCGATCGGTTCGTACTCTTCAACTTCTTCCTCAACAACACGCGAGAACGGAGTGTCTGCGAACGATTCATCGTCCGTCAGCTGCACCGCGAGCGAGCTCTTGTCGAGCATCCCCATTACCGCGGTGAACCTCTTGGAGAACTCTGCGTTGTTTGCATCTGCGGTATAATCGATCGACACGATCTGCTCATCGAGACCTGCCTGCATACCGATATGACGCATGCCATAAATTGCGCCCGCACCGATCGCGAGCACAAGGCCTGCGATGACGATTTGGGTATTGATCTTTGAACTCGATGCCGAAGATGAAATTGCAGAAACCGGCGCTTGTTTGAGCGAAGGGATTCCGGTCGAATCAGTTTCATTCATGTCGAGGAAGATATTGCTCGACGCTTCGTTGCGTTCCGCCAACTCTCCTGATCCATTGCCCATACTGTTTATATCGTTAAAATCATTCATGGCGTCACCCCTGCAATTGCATTGTCAGGTTGGAAGTAGATGCTTAATGTGAAATCTGCTTTGAGTTCGATATCGTCCTCGGTGGAATCCTTGATTGTCATATCAACAATCCGGGTAATCCGAGGCAGTTTCTCAATTGAGAGCAAGAACTTATAGAACCCATCAAACGAACCCTTCGTGCTCATTTCCAATGGTTGCTCTTTGAACTTCGCTGCAGCTACCGGCTTAGAACTCTTGAGTGTTGGTGGAGTAAGACCAGCTTCGATTGCGAGTGCTGACACCTGACGAACGATCTGATCAACTTCTTTGCCCGATGGGAGTTGTGCTTCCATCTCATCGACGCGGGTCTTGATTGCCTCATTGGCGGTTATCAAGTCTTGGCTCCGCTTGGTTTCTATTCGGAGCGCATCGAGCATTTCACGCTTGTGTGTAATCTCACTTTGAGCATGCTCAATGTTCGCGCTCTGTGGTTGAAAAATTACAAAGTAGCTGACAATCGGCAGCAATAGTACTGCCAAAAACAACACGATTTCTCTTGTTCCAAAGTTCATCCTGTGTCTCTCCTGGATTATTCCGTGTCGGTCTGCTTACCAGCAATACCAAAGTCTACTACGCCAATCTCAACCTCTTGGGTACCTGCGACTTGCTGTGCATCCGCATTGGCAAGCAGGTTCATCGTGATCTTAAACTTACGAAACTTCTGCTTATCAAGCGTGGTTTCATTGATGTAGGGCAACTCCGCTTCACCAAACAATGGCGAGTTCTTCAATGATGCAAAGAAGTCCGTCACCAACTCGTTGTTGTCCGCGACGCCCTCGATTGCCAATGAGAACTTAAACTTAGGTGGAAGCACCTTCTCTTTTGTTTCATCATCAGGCGCATCTTTTCCTTTGCCGACATTTTTGCCTTTGAGTGTCCGTGTCTTTTTGCTTGCTGCTTTATCTTCCTTCGGCACGACAATCTTCACGCGTTCGCCGTCAAGATTAACCATGGTAAGAGTCAAGCCTTCTGGAATAGCACGGACGATTTCCCCGATCAATACTGAACGAGGAACCCGGTCCTTGAGTGCCGTCACGATCTCAGCTCGTTCGATCAGATCGACACGCTGGGCTTCAAGGTCTTTGAGCTGTTGAATCTTGTTCGCTTCATCTTCAAACTCCTTTGCAACCGTCTTTTGCTCTTGATGCACACGGTTCCATCGCTGATGATTCACAACAAATGCACCGACAACACCCGCGAGCACAAGCGTGAAAAGCATCAACGCGATAATGTTGGCGCGGATCTGGCTTTTGCCTTTGACATACTCTGCAGGCAGAAAACTCCCGCCTTGCTGGGGGGTAGCTTTTACCTTGGTTCCTTTGGACTTACTCATTCAATACCTCCATGACGGATCGCTAAATCCGATTTCGTCAATCGTTCTTACAGATCCATCGGGCTTAGTGCCCCACCAACTACCGTTGCCCACCCAGGTTGAGGCGATCGAAGATCAACCCCACTCGTCGGCACACGACCAGAACGCGCTAAGCACGCCATCGGGTCGAGCACTTGGGCTTCAAGATTCAATGATCGAGCGAGATGCTCACATAAGACTTGGCTCTTTGCTTGTCCACCAACAAACACCACGCGCTCAACACGAAGCGAAGGGAAGAGTGCGTTGTGATACCGAAGGCACATCGAGATTTCATCACCAAGAATTTCAAGCGGTTCGCCCAAATCAATCTCAGGACCACGAGAGAACCCAGAGAATGATGATGTCGCTTGGTCTGCGGTATTGTTTTCGTTGCTTGTTCCCGCATCACTCGGTGGCGGCATCCCAGGCAATCCGCCCGAAGACACGGACTCGCCACCAGAAACACTTACCACTTTCTGTGGAACAAGTCTTTCAAGACCAATGCGAAGATCACTCGCTTCCATCATGGTGCATCGGAGTTGATGGCAGATTGCTTCATCAAAGTGACGCGCACCAAGATCGATGGTTCGAGCGAATGCGATCTCTTGCCCGTGCATAATCAATACATTTGTTGATCCACATCCCAGATCAAGAATAAGTGTCGGTTTCATGACACCCACATTCGCACCATCGTGGAGCATCGACGCTCTTGCCATTGCGTCAAACTCGGTATGAATACCGACTGGTTCGAGCTTTGCATTCTTTAATGAACCCATGATTCGTCCAACAAACTCACGCGATGCCGCAAAGCAGATCACTTCGAGCTTACCCTTTGATTGAGCACCATGTACAGGTCGGCAACGAACTAAGAGTTCGGCGGGATCACATCCGAGCTGTGAACTCAACTGTGCCCCTGCGATTTGTTCGAGGGGTACGCCTTCAGTTGGGATAATCTGGAGATGCTTGCACACCATCTGACCCGTCGGGATCAGACCGGTTGCTCGTGTCGCTTTGACCTTTTCACCCTTGAGAAACTTGGGCAACGAGTCCATCTGAAACAACAATCGCTTTGCAGGGTTATCGATCAAATCGACCGGTGTCGGCATGAATGCAGCGGAGACAATCGAGCTCGGGTTCGAACCCGTCAACTGAAGCACCTTGATCCCTGAAACTCCAAACTCAACCGACAACGGCACCGCTCCGGGGCGCATGGACCCCACGGTAGATATTGACGATCCCAATGATGAGTTCCCGAGGGAGTTTCCCAACTTTGTACCGAGCTTTCCAAACTTTTTGTTGCGTTTCATGACTCGATTTCCTTCCACCCGGCGTCGGTTGAGATGAACAACAGACCAGCAAACGCTGCATCTGAATTCATCCTTCGAAGGGAGAATCGACCGATTATTAGTTTGAGTTCAGCTTGGAGCCAACACACTCCAATACAGGTATCAATGATCCAGAACAGACCCACCCGATCGACATATTCGGATCAGATTCACATCACATGCCTTGAGCAAAGCGTCCGATAGTTTTTCCAAGCATCCCCATGGCGCCATCGAGGTCCCAGATCTGAGCCCCGCGATCGCCTGTGGTGTTTGAGATCACGCGGAGTTCGCCGGTCATGATATTGGGATCAATCCGTTGGGCTGCTAATCCAACCGCGGCGCCCTCCATCGCTTCAGCAATCGCGCCGGTCCGATCGACGACTTGTTCTGCCCCGTGATTCGTCCCTGAACATACTGACACTGTCGCGATCTTCCCCTGCACATCAGCAACTCGATCGAGCAAACTTATCGTTCGTGCATCATGCGCGATTGAATCGGTCCCATGATCAAACGGTGCAAAGCCCATCTGAGCGCATGATTCAAACCCATCAGGGGTTTGAACACCTTCATCTGCAAAGATGGATTCACTGGCGCATACGACATCAAGTATCGAACAGCTCGGTTGAGATCCACTTATCGGAAGTGCGCCCGCGATCCCCGCGCTCAATACACCTACATGCCGATCCACATCAAGCACACGGGCAACCCCGCCTGCAGCGTTCGATTTCCCCACACCAGTCCAAACAAGATCAATCTCGATCTCTCCAATCTTTGGAGTATGTATCAACTCCCACATTGAATATGGATTCGTTACTCCCAGCGCGGTCGCGACCGCGCTGAACTCACGCGGTGCAGCCAAGGCGATGAGCCAAACAGCAGGATTTGAGGTGGATGATTGAGTCACAGATAACTGTAGCCGATCTAATCATGCAGCCCGGTCGGTGCCTGGTTTCTGTTTTGATTGAATCTTCCCGTCAACTTCGTCCGCCTGAAGGTTATAGAGCCCGTTGTACATCTTTTTTTCGACCATGCGGAGATCGAACGAGTGCTTGTGCTCTGGATAAAAGTTGTACTGACGCACATCATGCCCATCGGATTCAATGATCGTGATATCCCTGCGTTTGCGAAGATTCACAGAGGTCACATCGTCATCATCCTCGAATCTGCTCAGTTCCATAACGGTTGGTCGACACGGATCGCGTGGGTCCCAATCGACGACTACGCCGTTCATTCCATCTGACAACCGAACTTGCGTTCCAGGTGCATACGCAGGACATACCGAGAGCAATGACTGGAACACGATCGGATCCATCCATGATTTATACGGTTCCTGCATCAGCGTATGGAGCGCGTATACCGGCGGCCGCGACGCATAGACCTCATCCGAATCACCCAGTGAATACGCAGGATGCACCATGCGATCATACAAATCCGCAACGATCAATATCCGCGCGAAAATGTGAATCTTCGAACCGCTCACTCCGATGAGCTCACCGAAATGGTTTTCCCGCATGGGGAAACCTGAACCGTCAAAGCGTTGGTGATGGTGGAAGACCGCAGATGCTGCTGAGGGTTCGACCTGCCCACGAAGCATATGGTACCCGATTCGGACATGCTCTTGCCATTCAGGGTCAGTATCGTCGTGATCGCGAGCCCATCGTTCAAGCGTTGACGCTTTGAGTCTGGTCATCCCGATATCGTGGAGCATCGCTGCGACACCCAAGCTCGTCACATCCTTGGCTAATCTTGGTGACAGCTTTTTTCGTTCACGCAACAGGTAGAAGCTCAATCGTAGTCCCATGAGCATGCACAAATACCCAACATTGGCGCCGTGGCGAACCGCGGGCGAACCAGTGTCTGCGATTTCTCCTACAAATACCGCAGCATCTGGGTCGTCGATCAATCTTGCCATGAGCAAGCCCATCGCTTGTTGATACTTTGAATATTCCAACTTGGCATGCATGTCCTTGCCAGCATCATTAAATGCGCTGGCAACATCCGATGCGATCTCAGCTCTTGATGCCATGACCTTGGGAGAGATAAACTTGCTGATCATCTCCATATTCGGATACTTGATCCAAATTTCAGGCAGGTTCAGCTCGATGAGTCGGTCAATTGTACTTTGTTCGAGGATCGCATTTGGGCGCAGCAATAACCGAGCCGACGCACGCGGGTTGTAGACCGCCATCGCCAGTTCCATCCCAGGCTTTGCATGTGCAATCGGTACCCGCAGCATCCAGTCAATCTCCAAGAATAAAGCTCTTGGATATCATCGGG
Organism: uncultured bacterium; assembly: GCA_963976235.1. Classification (GTDB taxonomy): domain Bacteria; phylum Planctomycetota; class Phycisphaerae; order Phycisphaerales; family UBA1924; genus UBA1924. The sequence continues at coordinate 125,111 of CAXBJM010000006.1, read as the reverse complement.
TATCGAGCGGATCAAGTTCATCCGATCTAGGAACCGGCGCTTGTAATCACATCTGGACGCAGAAAAGAAATCACAATGTACCCAATATACGCAAGGACGAAGAGAACTCCGATCCCACGGCCAAGCTTTGGGCGAACCATCATCATCAACACAAACACAAGACTCACTCCAACCATCGCCCAAACATGAAACTCCATCGCGGGTGGCATGGTCAACGGATGCACCAATGCGGTGATACCTAAAACGCTAAGCAAGTTAAAGATGTTTGATCCAACAATGTTCCCCACTGCCATATCGGACTCTTTACCAATCGCAGCACGCACGGTTGCTGCCAGCTCGGGCAAACTTGTACCGAACGCGACGATCGTCGTTCCAACAACCCCCGCAGGAACTCCCGCGATCAACGCCAACTCGCTCGCGCCATACACCAATGCCTTGGCCCCCAAAGCGAGCCCCGCTATCCCGCCCAAAATCATGAGCACATCAATCTTGAGCGATTTGGGGAGTGCTCCCGCGCCGTCGCCCTCGTGTTCGATATCCACACGGTGCGCTTTAATGATAAAAATGACATAACCGATCAACCCCGCGAACAACATGATTCCTTCATTGCGTGTGATCTGATGATCAATCATCAACGCAGAGGCGCCCGCTGTGATCCCGAGCATGATCGGAAGTTCAATGAGACGAACACGCCGTTTCACCCCAATCGTTACCATGATGGAACCAACACCAAGAATCAGCAAGATATTCGCAATATTCGATCCAAGCACATTCCCAACCGCGAGATCTGGCACTCCCTGAATCGCAGCGCCGATGGATGCAAAGAGCTCGGGCGCACTGGTTCCAAACGCGACCACCGTGACCCCGATCGCAAACGCGCTCAGACCCATCACCCGCGCGAGCTGTGCAGCACCACGCACGAGCATGTCCGCTCCCGCGATCAGCACCACAAGACCAATAATCAATAGAACCACTGCAATCAGCACACTCATGGTTGCTCCACCATATTCGCAACACGAGGCAACAAGCTGTACCCACCATCAACTCGCGGGATCAATACAACAACAACACGCTTGGGAATTGTTCTTGATTCATTGAGTCTTACGATTCGTGATCCGCCGCCGGTGAGCATCTGCTCGCCGAGGGATTGCCCGCTTGGTTGCTCAGGTCCTGAACCAATTGGTTTCTCAGCAATTGTGGCACGCTCGTTTTGCGGCTCTGATTGATCCCGCTCACCCTGCGTTGATTCATCTGAATCTTCTCCAGGTCCAAACCCATCAGAATCGTTCGATTCTTGGATGCTGATCTCACCAATATCCTCGGGGAGACTCCCCCAATCAAATCCGGGCGCTTCACCGACCAAGACCAGCGCGTATGACCCGTCCATCATCGACGAGCGGATTAGTTCATCAAGGATCGGGCCTTCGTCCTCGATCATCCGTTCACGATCAATCTGATACAACGCTGACGCATTGGATCGTTTCTTTGTTTCGATCTGCATCGCAAGATCGAGCCGAACCGCGGGGATTACCGCATCTTCTGTCAACATCGGTTCGACCCATGATCGAGCAATCAATCTCGGGCGACCACGCTCGATCGAAACCGAGTGATCTCCAACCCGGACACGCGGAGTCTGCAACTCGCCCGCTCGTACGATTGCTCGCCATTGCCCGAACTCGCCAAGCCATTGCGTGTTGATCGGTTGCACAGGGCGCAATGAATCAAGCACCCCCTGCACATCTTGGATCGGAACGCGGACCAATCGGAATCCCCAGTCTGCCCACCGCTCGATCGATTCGTCGCTGCTACCTGTTTCAACATACGGCAAGAGCGCTCTCGATGCGGACCAATAGGTATCATCAACCACCCAAAGCCGAACCTCAAGCCCACGCGTAGATACTGAATCAATCGGCGCGGGGACATCTTCATCACCTGCGAGCTCGATCGAATCAGAGGGAAAAAACAACCCGACGACCTTGCATCCCGGAGCGCATACAAAAACCGCAACGCATATGAGCGTACAACATCGCCGACCAATATGAAACTGAGAGTTCTCGAATATCATGCTTCGTACGATTGTTCTCTGCTCAAACTGCTGGCGCATCGAACGAGTTAATCCGTTCGATCATCTTCCGGACGAGACCGAACTTGTGTCGAGTATGTGTGAATGCAATGCGAGGCATATCAAGATGGTCGTGCTCCTGTGGATACGCATCACACTGAACTATCTTGCCGCTCTTGACGAGCACTGCAAACTCTTCATTGAGTGTCACGATGTCTTCCTCGCGGAGTCTCTTGTTGATCCGGATAATCAAATCGTCTCGTACATACCGTGACGAATGATAGTTCTTGTAGAAGTTCGTCACATGGTTGGCCGCATCCTGCGGGTCCTTTGCGATATAGAACAGGTTGAAATCTTCTTCGCTGATCCATCCCCGGTCCGCGAGTTGTTGTTGAACATATCGTTGCCAGCCAGCCCAGTACGAACCGTGCTCGCCGTCGCGATCGCCATCAATAAACACGATGGGGACGATACTCGCTTTGCCTGTCTGGACAAGGGTAAGTGTCTCGAATGTCTCATCCAATGTCCCAAACCCGCCTGGGTAACACACAACTGCTTCCGCTTGTGAAAGGAACATCAGTTTGCGGGTAAAGAAGTACCGGAAGTTAATGAGCTTCTCATCGCCCAAAATGTGCTCGTTCGCTGAGGTTTCAAACGGGAGATGGATCGCAACCCCGAAGCTCGCTTCGCGTCCTGGACCTTCGTGCCCTGCTTTCATGATCCCGTCACCTGCGCCGGTGATCGACATCCATCCCGCTTCTGCCATGAGCTTTGAAAACTCGACCGCTGACTTGTAATCGGGATGATCTTCAGGTGTTCGCGCGGATCCAAAGATCGTCACCTTGTGGATTCCTGGGTATTCACCAAACACACGGTATGCGTACCGGAGTTCTTTCATCGCAGCAGTCATGAGCTTGAGTTCGCCTGTATTGCGCCCATCGGGGATCAGCTTGAGACCCGCGGTGATCAACTCGCGAACCAACTTCGCGTTGTAATCATCCGCCGAACCCGCAACCATCTCGAGGAGTTCCACGATCCGGTCTTGGACTTCGCCGTCGTCTGCCCGACGCACCAATGCACCTTCTGGGGGCGCTGCTTGTTCGTTTTTGGGTTGTGTGCTGCTCGGGGGATCAAGTTCTACGCGATTTGGTTCTTTCGCCATCGATGTTTTCCTGTTCTCATCTGTATATTCGGTATCCACTGTGCTTTGCCAGCACCGGACACTATGTATCGAATCATGATTCTATGTCATCCAAGTGCAGATAGAAACCCGCAAGAATCACTCAGAACCCAACTCTTGTTGCTCTTTAGCCCAAGGCCACCCTTGCCAATCGTTTCCATTTTCGCCCGATGACGCCTCAATGGGATAATGAACGATGTCACCGGCATGCCTCTTAATCTGATTTTTACTTGCACGAACCTGATCCTCAACCTCGCGGAGTTGTCTTTGTTGATCCGTCGGGGATCGTCCGATCATCGCATCGAAGAGTCTCCTCGTAGAACCAAAAGGCTGGACCGAATACTGTGGCTCACTCATCGTCCCCGAAACCCGTGTTGTGATGAGCTCGTCTCGGAGCTGCTCGATCAACTTGGACACGATCGGGATCGGTGTTGTCGATCGAGAACGGAATCGCAAATCCATCTCACGCGTTGCCCAGTCTACCGTGCCGTACCCGAGGATCTCGACTCGTTTCGATGAAACGCTGAGTTGTTCAAACGCGAGTGTTGGTCCATCTATGTAAAACGCTGCTTCCGCAAAGTCGAGCGTTGCCCCAGTTGGTAATGAAAAGTTGCTCGCTTCGATGAGATTCAGGAATCCAGGCAATGCAACGACCGATCCACCAGATATCCGGACTAATCCTCGACCGGTCCGCTTGGACGGATCGCCCACAGGTCCAGTCATGGTCAGATCACCGATCGTTGCCCCGCGCGACAAATCATTGCCCTCGCTCCATGCGGAAAGGACCACAGTTTCCCCCGGGCGGGGAGGACCAGCTAACCCTTCAGGCGGCAAGAGCAGATCATCAAACACCGGCGCCGCACGCACACCAGACGCATGAAGTTCCATCCAATAGTGTGTGTCTCCGTCAATCTCTGGTCGGAGTTGTGCACTGCCCGCGATCTGTCCGCCGTGCATCGACGCGATAATCTCCGGGACCAGCACCACCCCCGCGTTCTGTGCATCACCGATAATTGTTGCCCGCGCATCATGCACACGCATCAACCCAGCGCGAAGGCGTGATGCATCGAGTTTGATTTCATATCCGACTTGGTCGCCTCGTCCATCAACGACAAACTCAAGATCGCCCGCGAGTTCAGAAATCGGTAAACCAAGGAGTGCACTGCCTTGTGAGATCCCCATACCTCCAGTGATCTGGTAAGTGCTCTTCTGAGTTCCCAGTGAATCAGCGCTTATTCGCAGCGCCTTCAAATCTACAGGCGAACCAGACTTGATCTCCAGTCGATCAATCACCCCGTCCACCGAATCAGGCAACAATACACGCACCGGACCCGCCAATAAATCACCCTGAGCATCAATCCCAAGGTCGACTCCGAATCCGCCAGCAGGATTCATCCACCATCGCCCATCGACTCCGACACTCACCTGCGAGTCAGAAGCACGGATACCATCGATTGCTCCTTCAAACCCGTCAAAACGGATCACCCCTTGGACTTGTGTGAACGAAGCAACATCTTGATTCATGGAAACCGATAGAGACTTTGGTTCAAGCGATCCATGAATCGCTGTTGGGACCAGTTTGATTGAATCATCTTCTCCCGGAATGCGATGCAACCCAAGCTCTGGTGTGAGCGTCACACCAAGATCAAACCTTCCCCCGAGTTTATGATCCGTACTCCACTGCGAACCTGATTCCGATACATACTCAAGCACCGCATGGGTCAAAGGCGATTCAAACGCCCCATTGATATAACCGATCTGCAAGCTCGATGATTCTGCAAGTTCGTACATCCGACCCGCACGAGCTAAAGGCATTGAACCATCAAGCGAGAGCTCACTGGGCAATGATTGTTCCGCTTGCACTGACACACGAAAACCATCGAACGAAATGCTCGGCTGACCCGAAAGCACAAACTCCCCGCGCCCCCACGATGCACCGACCTGGTACTGAGTCTCTTGGAAATCAAAGCTCAGGTGCTCAATCCGATTCAATGTGAGTGTGGATTCGATCGCCCCGCCGACAAACCCTTCGAGCTGCGCATTCATCCCGATCACGCCATCAAAGTTGTACTCGGTAAGTTTCGCATCAATATCACGCGCAATTCTGGGCGATACAACTGCGATCGCATGCTTGAGCGGCATCGCAAGATCAATCCCGTCCGCAAACGCAGTCGCATACAACCTTGGACCAAGCACAGGGGGACCAAACTCGTCGGGCAACAATCCTTTTACCCGATGAGCGCCATCAACCCCTCGATCTTTCGCGGGCATGGTCAGTTGGGTCAACACCTGAATCGGTGTCGGAGCCAAAGGCATATCAGGCGATGTCAACAATCCATCAAGATCAACAATGATCAACTCTTCTGTGATATAGATCGTGCCGTACATCTGATCAAGCACGAGCGGGGCTGTCGTAATTGAAACCGGTTCTGAACCAATCAAAGGCTTTGGTCTGGCGGACCCTTCCAAAATCGTCGCTTCAACATCGTACCCCATATGACCATCAGATCGTGGGCCGATGATCGCTTGGCATTCCAGAATGCCCCCAAGTCTTAAACGATCGAGAATTCGGCGCAACGAAATATCATCAGGATCTTCGCTCTGCTCGTTGTAATATCCGGGGATCGCAGCAACCACCCGTTGATCGATGGGAAACCCTTGAGCAGCAATCTGAACAATGGGTTTACCACCATTCTTTGTGGTATCCATCTCAACCGAAACGGACGCACTCCCGCCTGAGAGCCCATCGTATCGACCACCCGTAAGAGACACGCGCTCGTCGGTAATCGTCAACTCGATGTCCCGTCCAATGATCGGCAATGGGAAATGCTTGGACACCAACCCCGCCTGAGGCAACTGGACAACCACATCAGTCGTCCACCGTTTATCCGAAGGCCGATCAGGATGGCGAATCAGTTTCACATCCACATTGGCAACCCCGCCATATTCAAAGATTGGTACTGAGAGCAATCGATCAATATCACCGAGTTGCCGGGATAGATCGATCCGATCCTGCGCATTCCCATCGACTCCATCAACCCACTGATCCAACCGATCCCAAGTCTCCCGGCGAATCATCCCAAGCTCATCTGCATCACCTTGGGTGAGCACCAATCCCTCTTCAATCAAATGGGCATAGTCAACATCACTGAACAATGCATCCACGAGTTTTTGCTTATCTTCATCAAGCGCCCGAAGCAAATACTCATCAACCCCAACGCCGTTCACTTCTAAATCAAGCGTGACATCCGATTGCTCACCCAAAGGCGAAAACAAGCCGTTGGCAACCAAAGTCGCGCCGGTTGGCCCCACACCCGTAATGTCTTTCACGACGAGCTTGTCAGGATCGAACTCAATCACACCCGACATATTGGTGAACGGATATTTAAACTTTTTATAAGTCGCACTCCCGTTGGAGAGCACAGCTCGACCCGAAACCTTGATCCCTGTATCTTCTGGATTATCAACTACATCCGCTCGGGAGATATAAATCTCTGCATGGATATCCGCCTGTGGATTCTCGAATCGATCGAGCTTAGACACCACATTCGTGGGCAAAAAATCGATCGGTTTGAAGTTATTATCCAAACGGAAGTCTGTCACGAGCTTGGCATCGAATGGACCTTTGGTATCCAACCCTTGATAGGCAAGCTCCACATCGTACTCCAGATCCGCGATCAATCCGGTGAGCTGCGCATCAAGTCCAGAAGTGCCAAAATGTATTACCCCTCGGGTCTGTCGCATCCGGAGCGGATCAACACTCGACGAATCCGATGTCTGCGTATCGTTCTCGCCCTCAGGCTCATCGATCGGGAGATTAAGCGCCACACCATCAAGGGTGAGTACCACTTCAATCAATCCATCCTTCGACACATGAAACCGGGTGGGTTCCAATGATCCGGTTAATGCAAGCTCTGCATAGATCGAACGAGATCGGCTCGGCACGATCTCCGCGGGCCAATCCTCAAGACGAATGCCGTTGACGACGCCGTCAATTCCATCGTCGGACATCCGACCAGTCAGCCCGAAGCTTCCGCCGATTGAACCAACATCTCCCCCGGCGCTTGGTTCAACAGGCAATGCAACGAAATCAAATCCAGAAACCCCGGATGAATCTTGCTGAGTTATCTGTCCACGAATTGAGAGTTCTTTGAGCAATCGATACCCGGAGGAATCATGCTCACCGATTTCTAAGACTCCGTTGAGGATCTGAATCGCGGGTGTTTCACCGCCTCCTCCACCGCTTTTTTTGAGTACCACCGCTGCAAGATTCAACACCCCAGTATCTGCATCCTGACTCACACGAACGATGGGTTTGTTAATCACCACAGAGCGAACCTGCCCGCTTCCACGAACCACGCCCCACCAGTTCATCGAGATTCTTGCTTGGTCGAACTCGATCAGTGATCCTGCCCGACTCTCGATCGTATCAGTCTTGATGACTGCATCGGTAATCACCACCTCGCCGGTGGGCATCAATCGGATTGATCCCGATGAGACATCCACACCGAGTTGATCCTCTAGAATCGGTTCCACGATCCGTTGCACGATCGAGGTCTGTCCGATAATCAACACCCCTGCGACAACACCTAGAGGCAGAATCAACAACAGCCATAGCGCCCGGCGACGCCACTTCCGCCGCGGTTTCTTCCCTGCGTGCTTTTTAACTGACTGATCTGTTTTGCCCAAATGAACCTCGCATATTCCGTTCCCAACCTTACTATAGGTAAGCAAGACAGTATTCTCACCACAAAACACCCAAACACGACCCGCCCAAACAACCCGAACTCGGCTATACTGCCCCTATGAGCAAGACCCGCACCATATTCGTCTGCACATCCTGCGGCTCAACCCATCACCGATGGATGGGCAAATGCCCAGATTGCAACCAATGGGATTCGCTCGAGGAATCAAAGTTTGATAAATCCGCAGCCACCGACCCGCACCGGGGTGCTGGCGGATTCGGATCAACCATCGAATCCAAACTCGGCGCCGATCAACCCATCGCCACATCGATCACTGAGATCATGTCCAACTCCGGTCCTATGCGACGACTTCCCACAGGAATTTCCGAGTTTGATCGTGTACTTGGAGGCGCTGACACAGACACCTATAAAGGACTTGTCCCTGGTTCAGTGATTCTTGTCGGAGGCGAACCAGGAATCGGTAAATCGACCCTGCTCCTCCAAGCTGCGGGCGCATGGGCATCCCCGATCAACATGGACACCTCCAACCCCGATTGGACAAGCAAGGTCCTCTATGTATCCTCCGAAGAATCCGCCCAGCAAGTCCAACTCCGTGCGGATCGCTTAGGCGTCGCTGACGCTGATGGATTGTTTGTCCTCGCTGACACGAACCTCGCGCGTATCCTCGAACAAGCACGCAAAATCAAACCCGATGTCTGTGTGATTGACTCCATCCAGATGATCTACAAAGCAGATCTCGAAGCTGCCCCGGGTTCAGTCACCCAGCTGCGCCGATGCTGCTCAGAACTCGTGTACTTCGCAAAAGCCACCGGGATCGCGATCGTCCTCGTCGGACATGTCACCAAAGAAGGTACGCTCGCGGGTCCACGCATGCTCGAACACATGGTCGACGCAGTACTCTACTTCGAAGGCGATCGGTACCACTCCGCACGCATCGTCCGCGCCATCAAAAACCGATTCGGCACCACCCTCGAACTCGGAATCTTCGAGATGACTGGACAGGGACTCCAACAACTCCCCGGCGGGATGTCCCTCGCTGCGCTCCAATCCGGGACCGAACACCGACCCGGGGCAATCGCGTGCCCCGCAATGCACGGGTCTCGCTGCGTGCTTGTCGAACTCCAAGCACTCACCGCAACCGGATTCGTGGGCAGCGCCAAACGCAAATCATCGGGTCTGGATTCCAACCGCTTGTCCATGCTCATCGCGGTCCTCGAACAGCACGGCGGCTTACGCCTCGCCGATCGCGATGTCTTCTGCTCTGCAGTTGGTGGATTAAAAATCATAGAACCCGCGAGCGATCTCGCCTTAGCCCTCGCCATCGCCGGTGCCCACTACAAACGCTCACTTCCACCAACAACAATCGCCATCGGCGAGATCGGTCTCGGCGGCGAACTCCGCCCCGCAACCCAACTCGAACAACGACTCCGAGAATCCGCAAGACTCGGCTACACCCACGCCTTCATCCCCGACATGGGAAAAACCAAACTCCCCAAAGTCAAAGGCATGGAACTCATCCCCATCCGTAATGTGTCGCAGGCGATTGAGAGGCTGATGTAAAAATCGTTCACTATCACACACGCCAACTGTTACGCGAGTGTGACAAAGCGAGTTTGCAAAATCTGGTAGAATGCGACTATGAAAACCACTATACACTTCACTGCTGTAGTATCCGTGTGCCTATTGATTCTCACTGCATGTACGACAACGCAAAAGCAGAACTGGGCCCCTCAAATTGAGCGATCGCTTGATGACTACGCTCAAGAAATGATCTGCGTTACTCCAACATATCGCCAAGCACCTGAGCTATGTATTGCACCAACTCCATCAGGCCCACGAATGAGCCAGACTCAACTGGGATCGCCTCATGGGCAAAAATTCTATCATCTTTATGTTTCTGATGAAATTGCCTACATGGATGTTGCTTCAGGAAATGCACCGGCACCGATCGGATTAACACTTGTAAAGGAATCTCATTTCGAATCCATTGGAAGCGCCATTGGGTACGAACGCTCGCAATGCGGGATTGCCATTGTCCCCGGATCTATATCCGAGTTGTTTGTGATGTCCAAAGTTGGTGATGCGAACACGCCAAACACAGATGCTGGCTGGATCTATAGTCTTGCCGATTCGATGGGAGAGATCCAACTCAGTGGCCTGATCGAATCGTGCATCAGTTGCCATCAAAAAGCACCCAACGATCGTCTTTTCGACCTCGCCCCTGCAACAACAATCTATCGCGAACCCCTCTTGTTCAACAATGGCTAATAAACTCTATTCGACCAACCATTCCGGCAGCGCCCTTGGCCGCCCATCTTCCCCCACGCACGCCAGTTCCGTCGTCGCAATCGCACACACCTGCTCGCTCTTTTCCCCGCTACGATCCACCAGCACCATCTCATACGAATGGTGCAACTTCACCTTGCTCGTCTTTTCCACCTTTGTCCGAATCTCAACGAAATCATCATACTTGAGAGGCCGACGGTATTTCACCTCGACCTTCGTCACCACCAAGAACACTCCGTCGGCTTCAAGCTGGGCATAGCTCTCCCCCACCTCTCGCAAGAGTTCCGTCCGTCCCATCTCCATCCAAGGCAAATAGCTCGAATGATGCACCACCCCCATCGGATCACACTCGACATACCGAACGCGAAGCTGGAACGAACCGGTAGTTGGCACCGTTGTTGGTTGTGATTCTTGCATCCACAACGATAGGCATTGAGGTGCATACACTTGCCCCTATGTCATTCGGACTCGGCCATGGAAAAGAACTCAACACCGCCCCTGGGGTGGTCGCGATCTCGGAGACCGAGTTGCCCGTCCTGCCCGACTCGATCATCAATGATCCCGAATCGGCACGCATTGATCTGCGGTCATGGTTCAAAGACCCAACCAAACGCTTTGAACTCGAAATCGGCTCCGGCAAAGGCGCGTTCCTGATCCAACAAGCCCATCTCGAACCCGAAACCAACTTCCTCGGGATTGAATGGGCAGGAGAGTTCGCAGCGTACATCGCCGATCGCATCCGCCGAAAACAAGAAAATGAGAACACGCACACCAATGTCCGCGTGCTGCACACCGATGCGTCCCAACTCCTCAAATGGCGCTGCCCTGATGAGTCAATCGATGTCGTGCACCTGTACTTCTCCGATCCCTGGCCGAAGAACAAGCACCACAAAAAGCGTGTGATCCAACATCAAACCCTGTTTGATATCTGGCGCTGCCTGAAAGTGGGAGGCGAACTCCGCGTCGTCACCGACCACGACGATCTCTGGGCGTGGGACCAAGCCCACTTCGATCTCTGGGCATCCGATCCGTCCGCAACACCCCTCGAAACCGCACGCCCAAAGATCCCCTTGGCACCTGCTGCAATCCAAACCTTCCTCGATGCCCGCGAAAGCATGCCCTTCGAACTCACCGAGTTCGCTGCACCCGAATCCGCAGGCGAAGGCGAACTCGTCGGTACCAACTTCGAACGCAAGTTCCGAATCGAAGGACGAAGCTTTAATGCAGGTGTGCTACGAAAGAGCGTATAACTCTATATAGCGTTTGCTCTGAGCTTCTTCATCTTCGCAAGCACCTTCTCACAACAGATCCGATCGCCCGCACTCATCCGTGACGCTTGCATTTCACGCAGTGATTTACGGAACTCATCCTTTGTCGGGTTGATCGGAACCAATGATCTTGCCAACCATGTCCGCACGCGTTTGCGGGGAGAATGCGTCGTCACCCAATACATCAATGCAAAGATCACCATCCCGATGGCGCCAATCGCAGAAACCAAAGGCACAATCGACCCGGAGTGACGCATCGCAATTACACCCGCGCATCCAAGCGCGACAATCGTCAATACGATCAGCAGCATCACCCAAGGCTTGATCCGTTCGAGCGGATCTTCGTCATAAATCCGTGCGAATCCGAAGATCGTGTACCGGATCATCTCCTCACGATCCTCGCCTTTGAGTTTTCCACTCTGCAACGCATTTTCCATCGCGACGCAATCCGCAATCCGTGATTTCACGATCGGTAATGCTGTCGGCTCATAACTCCCCGCACTCTTTGGATCAGGCAGAATCTCAATTGGGCGCTCCGCAGCATGGCGCTCGACCTTACATGCGCACACAAAGCAGGTGAGTTCGTGATGCGGTTGCCCCTCGCGCCCCTGGTCGAAACATAAAAAATATCGTTTCCGCTCGGCCTGCGCGAGATAAAAACGGCGCTCCTGTCGACAGACAGGACAGAAGTCGGAGGTGACCCCGATCGGGCGAACACACAACACCCTCGCGCTGAGCACTGAGAATGGCATACCTCATTCTAACGATTTTCATCAAAACATGTTGCATAAAACACAGACATCTGACATAACCTTCATCAATGCCCCACACAGTGTCCAAAAATACGACTCGATTTCCACCCGCTGTGATCCTCCTCTCTGGTGGACTCGATTCCTCAACAGTCCTCGCGATCGCTCAAGAACAGGGGTTTGTTTGCCATACACTCGCCTTTGACTACGGCCAAAGGCACCGCAACGAACTCGACGCATGCAATCAGATCGCAAAATCCATGAACGCGGAATCACACCGGATATTCAACCTCGATATCGGGTCCTTCGGAGGCTCAGCACTCACTGCGGATATCGAGGTCCCTAAAGATCGCGACGAATCCGCGATGACCGACATCCCAATCACCTATGTCCCCGCACGCAACTTGGTCTTCCTCTCGATCGCGCTTGCATACGCGGAAACACTCAAGTCAACCGACCTGTTCATTGGTGTCAATGCGATTGATTACTCCGGGTACCCTGATTGCCGACCTGAGTTTATTGATTCATTCACCCAGACCGCGAATCTCGCGACCAAGCTCGGGGTAGACGGCAACCAGATCAAAGTACATACCCCGTTGCTCACAATGACCAAAGCACAGATCATTCAAACCGGAACCAAGCTCGGTGTAGATTACAGCCAAACCCATTCGTGTTACGATCCTTCCCCGACGGGAGGCGCTTGTAACCACTGTGATTCGTGCATCCTCCGCAAAGCAGGGTTTGAACAAGCAAACATCCCAGACCCAACCATCTACGCATGATCCTTGTCCTTCATTCTTAGTTCTTCATATGACCGACTCCCTCCCCATTTCAGAAACGTTTACCTCCATCCAAGGCGAAGGCAAACACACCGGCGTCCCAAGCTGGTTCTGCCGACTCAGCGGCTGCAACCTGCGATGCACCTGGTGCGATACCCCGTACGCGAGTTGGAAACCAGAGCACGCCAAACGCACCATCGAGTCACTCATTGAAGAAGCAAAATCCTCAGGCGTGCAGCACGCTGTGCTCACCGGTGGCGAACCCATGATCTTCGATCAACTCGTCCCCCTCTCCAACCAACTCGCAGAACTGGGATTCATAATCACGATCGAAACCGCAGGCACCGTCACCCTCCCCGGATTATCCTGCCATCTGATGAGTCTTTCTCCAAAGCTTGCCAACTCAACGCCGCACAATGACCCCCGCGACCCCAAGGGCACCTGGGCATTGCGTCACGAAGAAACCCGACTCAACTACAACTCCATCAACGAACTTATCGCATCGACTCCAGATCGCCAACTCAAGTTCGTCGTCAAAGCTCCATCCGATTTGGTCGAAATTGATGCTGTTCTCGGTGAATTAACTGGTTACCAACCCCGCGACATCATGCTCATGCCCGAGGGGGTCGCGATCCCTGATCGGGACTCTATCCAATGGATTCTCGACGAATGTATCATTCGAAACTGGACCTACTGCCCGCGCCTTCACATCACCCTTTTCGGCGACACCCGAGGCACCTAATCTATCACGGGCATCCGACAGCAAGATTCTCTAAAAACAAGAGAACATCAATCGCATTCACTTCCCCGTCGTTATTTATATCTGCGTTTAGGTCGCCGCCCCCTAAGAGGCGAACAAAGAAAAATATATCCAAGGAATCGATATAACCGTCAAGATTAAGGTCTACAGCACACCCAGGGGTATACGAGTTTGTCATGAGCATCACGCGATTGGAATAGTTATCGACAACAAATAAATCCAGATCTTGATCCCCCTCATCATCCTTGAGAACCAAGCTCGACGCATTTCCAATACTGAAAGCTCGACCTCTATGGAACTCGCCAAGCCCAAGATTTGTCATGACCGCCGCATAGGTTTTTTTGAGAACAACATCTAGATCCCCATCACCATCAAGATCACCGAGCCGAACCACACCCCCTGGCACCCCCTCAAAGAGCAAGTACTTAAAGTTAGCGTTGCCATCGTTGTACGCGATGGCCGAGTTGTACACTCCACCAATAATAAAATCGATATCCCCGTCGCCATCGATATCACCAATATCAAGGTCTCTTGTATAAAACCCTGATAGATTCGTATCAACCCGATCTGAGTAGTATCCGTCGCCGTTGTTAAAGAACAATGAAACCGGCCGATCCCTCAAACTCGTCACAATAAGATCAAGATCATGATCGTTATCAAGATCAGCGAACCGAACCCTATTCAATCGCTCCCATGTCTGAAGTGAGGCATGGTTTACGAAATGCCCTTGCCCTTCATTCACAAGGATGTCCAGACGGTTCCCTTCTCGATGAGCGATCGCAATATCGAGATCTCCATCGTTATCAATATCACCGATATCGAGCGAGTTGGGCTGCGTGCCAACCGAATAAATTGCCTGTTCGCTCAACCCGCCGGCACCATCATTCCAGAGTAGGCTCAGATCATTATCAGAAAACTTAATGATTGCGACATCAATATCCCCATCGCCATCAAGATCGCCCACCTTGAGATCCCGCGGAAAATCACCCACATCATAGTAAACAGGATCTGCATACTGACCAAACCCCATGTTAATCAGCACCCCAGCATCTCTGTCACCCCGAATCATAACAAGGTCCTGGTCGCCATCACCATCGAGATCCGTAAACTCAATGAGATTCGCACGCACTATCGGCGTGATACTTCGTTTGCTATCAAAGCCACTTTCTCCCATATTTGCGACGAGCATAAAATGTTCTCTCGCAGGAGTAGCGATAACAAGTCCAAGATCAATATCTCCATCCCCCTCTACATCAACGAGAACAAGAGAACCTGGATTGCTATCAACCCAAACAGATTCACCATGAACCAATGACCCATCCCCCTCATTTAAAAGCATTTGCACAAAAGAACTGCCTTCAGCTACCACTGCAATATCAAGATCCCCATCGTTATCCACATCGCCGAATGCGATTTCCCCCGGGAGGCGACCAACCGGATAGCGCGTAGATTCAATAAAGAATCCAGACCCAACATTCATATGCGTATAAACATCATCGCTGATCTTGCTCGAGATGACGAGGTCAAGATCCAAATCTCCATCGAGATCACACAGAACCAGAGCAATCGGACGATCCCCTGACGAGAAACTCTCCTGCAAAACAAACGAATCCGGTTCATTCATCAACACATTCACATCATTACTGAGAAAACTAGTTGTCACCATATCAAGATCGCCATCGCCATCGAGATCTCCGAGCTGTACACGCCATACACCATTACCAGCAAACGCTCTCGCAGTCTCTGTGAACCCTCCCCGACCGTTATTGCTAAAAATGATCACTTCGTCATCTAGAAAACTCGCTACGGCTAAGTCAATATCGCCGTCTAAATCCATGTCGCCGACAGCCACATCTTTGGGAATCCGACCAACATTCATCTCCTTTGATTTTGAAAAATCACCCTGGCCGTTGTTAAAGAAAATTGTGAGTGATTCGCTCGTTTCATTCAATACCACAAGATCGAGATCGCCATCTCCATTCAGATCAGCATGCACAATCTGCGAAGGAGCTTCACCCACGCTGTACACATCACCTTGTTCATAAAGACCGCTGGCTGTCCGCATAAGGGTACTTACAGTATCGTCTCTGCTGTCTATGCACGCGACATCAACGAGCCCATCATTATTAAAGTCAGCCATCACTATCTGCTCAGGCTGCCGGCCCAACTCGTACACATAGTTGGAAAAATCTGAAACTCCAGCAATCTGCCCCTGCGAGACTCCGCAAAATAATCCAACCGTGAGAACACAACAAGTACCAAAGATTAAAAGAATTTTCCGCATGTCCAGTCCTTACAATTATACACGATGTTTGCTACATATATCTTTTCGGCTATTGCTCGCAAAATTGATTAAATCCTAAAACATGCCAAATCAAGCAATGCCATTCAGCCGTGCACCCCGCCCTATTCTCTCCCCTACTATTTCCCCATGATCTATCGCGTCTGCAAATCCTTTGAAATCGAAAACGGGCACATGCTCTCCAAGCACCCCGGCCGATGCCGACTCCCCCACGGGCACTCCCGCAAGGTCGAGCTTGTCATCGCAGCACCCCATCTTGATGACAACGACATGGTCTGTGATTTCAAAGCACTCAAACTTGCGGTCGAGGATTACCTCGATCAATACGATCATGCGTTGATGATCAACTCAAAAGATCCATTTTTAAAAACTATTCCTGAGCAATATACCACCCGGTTGATCGTTCTTGAGAATGAAGACCCCACGACGGAAGTGCTCGCGCGAAAGATCTATGAGTATGTGTCAGCCCAAATCAAAGCGGGCGGTTCATACACCGATCCCAACGGGAATGTGTTCTCGTTGCCAACGCACCTGATGCTCGAACGCGTCCGCGTCTCAGAAACCAGCTCAAGCTGGGCTGAATACGGGGTGGAATAGAGCTGGGAATAATCCCAACTACTCTGTGGATTATGTATTGGTGCCACCGGTGTGCGCATGAATCGGTACACCGTTCTGAGCAACGAGATTTGCTTTTATAGAGACAGTGTTTACATATAAAAGGATGCTTCGAATGAACCTTTCAAAGATCGCAACCGCAATCACCTTGATTTCACTTTCATCAACCCCCGCGTTCTCATTCTCCGAACCCGATCTCAGCCAGAAACACGCCATCGATATGGCGTTCAATATCTCTGAGGCTTTCGAATATGCTGCTGCAAAGATCGAACCCTCCGTTGTCCATATCACGGTAAGCAACTCAGCGCGAAACTCAATCGAAGGTCAAGGACTCGGATCGGGTGTCATTGTTGATCCTCGGGGATACATCCTCACCAATCACCATGTTATCGAAACCGGGCGATACATCACCGTTCGTCTTTCCGATGGACGCGAACTCAGCGCAACCCTGGTTGGTTCTTTTGCGGAAACCGATATCGCGGTACTCAAAATTGAAGCAGACGATATCGTTGCGGCAACATTCACCGATTCAGAAGCAGTCCGCGTCGGGCAATGGGTCTTGGCGATTGGTTCCCCCTTCGGATTCGACCAGACCGTCACCGCGGGGATCATCAGCGCAAAGGGGAGAGGATCTACAAGCCCGCAGTTTGCTGCTGTGAATGGCACCCAGGCGCCCCGACTCCAGGAGTTCATCCAAACCGATGCCTCGATCAACCCCGGAAACTCCGGAGGACCACTCGTCGATCTGCACGGCAACATCATCGGGATCAACTCCGCAATCATCACCCGCACCGGTCAATCGAGCGGACTCGGTTTCTCAATCCCCTCAGACATCGCAGAAGCAGTCATGCAACAGATCATCGAGACCGGCCGCGTCGAACGCGGATGGCTCGGTGTGGATATGCGCCCGCTCGATGCGGTCCGTGCCCATGAACTCGACATAGATGGAGGGGTGCTCATCAACAATGTGATCGAGGATGGTCCTGCTCAGCGCGCAGATCTTCAACGAGGAGACATCATCGTTGCCCTTGGCGGACGATCCACTGAAAACATCGTCCGTCTGTCAAATGCCATCATGCTCACCAAACCAGACGAACCAGTCATCATCAACTTCATCCGCAATGGCGAACCGATGGACACCACCGCGGTCGTCACAAGCAGAGATGAAGAAATCCTGATTGCTAACGGCGGGGTCTATCTCGAAGATATCGGTGCAGAAATCACACCGCGAGTTCTCACTCGTCGACGAGGAAGACGACAAACCGAACAACTCCCCGGATTCCTCGTCGGGGGGATCAACCGGAACACGCCCGCGGATCTTCGAGGACTTAAGCAAAACGATTTCATCTTCCAAATCAACGGCCGAGCGTTTGAGACCACTACCGAAATCGAAGAATATATCAACGAACTTCCCGAAGAAGAATCAATCCGCATCCGGTTCTATCGAGGCAACCAACCAATGTATGTTGATATTGTCCCCGAATCTTAAATCAATTCCGTTTCAACTTGAGCGCTTCGACAGTAACGCGAGCTCTGGATCAACGAGCTTCGGGTTCTTGCGATCAAGATGAATATTGCCCGTCCATGCAACACGCAGGACATGCACGATATCGTCGAGGATCAACAACAAACTTGGAAGCACAAGCAGAATAATCACGGTCGCGCTCATGAGTCCAAACGAAATCGTGATCGCCATCGGGATCAAGAACTGCGCCTGAAAACTCTGCTCCATCATCATCGGGAGCAACCCAAGCACTGTTGTAATCGTGGTCAACATAATCGCACGGAAACGCGCCTGCCCGGTCATATATCCTGCTTCGCGCACACTCATCCCATCGCGTCGGCGTTCGTTGAAGAACTCCATAAAGATCAATGAGTCATTGACCACAATGCCTGCGAGTGCAATAAACCCGATCATCGACAAGAAGGTCATCGAACTCCCCATGATGATGTGCCCCCAGATCATTCCGATCAACGCGAAAGGGATCGCGAGCATCACAACCAATGGCTGGGTAAAACTTGAGAACAACCACGCGAGTACGACAAAGATCAACCCCATCGCAACCATCATCCCAACGGGCAATGAACTCATCGAATCGGCAAAGTCTTTCTGTCGTCCGCGTTCTACAAGCACGATGCCGTGCAAATCGGAGATCGCATCGACCAACCGGGGTTTGATCTCCCCTGCAAGTTTATCCGGGTTTTCCATCGCACGATACACATCTGCCTGCACAGAAATAGTCCGTTTACGATTGAGTCTGCGGATCGTTGCATACGCTTGTGATTCCTCGATCGTCGCGACCTCTCCCAAGGGCACAGGTTGACCAGATGGGGTAAACACATACATGTTTTCGATCATCACCGTCGATCGTCGAACCCGTCGAGGCACCGTGACACGCACATCAATATCCTCGCGGTTGCCCGCAAAGGTAAACGCGTCGAGCCCGAACACCGCTGCTTGAATCTGACGCCCAAGGTCTACGCGTGTGAAACCGAGTTCCGACGCACCATCGCGGAGAGTGAATCGCAACTCTCGTTGCCCACGATCAGAATCATCGGCGATCGAATGGACCGCTTTGTACTCACCCAATACAGACTTGATCCGCGCGACCGCGACATCGAGCTGCTCGACTGAATCGCCCGCGACGGTAAAGTTCAGCGCGGGGCCGCTGGGTCCGCCCGACACGCCTTCGAGTCGGATGTTCTTTGCTTCTGGTATGGGTCCGACCGTCTCAAGAATCTCATCAATAATCGTGGCGCTCGATCGATCTCTGGTCTCTGCAAGCGTCAGTTCGAGCACGAGCTGACCAAGATGCGATAATGTTGCATCCCCCCCCGCACCTTCGAGATCACCAACCGCGCCGGCAATCGCAAAGGTCGATTGCACCTCCGGGATCGCCATGCAGACCTGCTCGTATCGGCGCACAACTTCTTCGGTCTTTGCCACCGGCGTACCGATCGGCATCGTGAT
Source organism: uncultured bacterium (assembly GCA_963976235.1). Taxonomy (GTDB): domain Bacteria; phylum Planctomycetota; class Phycisphaerae; order Phycisphaerales; family UBA1924; genus UBA1924. Next base: position 105,433 of record CAXBJM010000006.1, on the reverse strand, counting down.
CGTCACATTGATCGTCTCTGCATCATCTGTTTCAAAGAGAATAAACTGCAATCGACCCGACGCAACCATCCCCACCGAAACAATCAGCACCGCGGTGATCGCTGCGAGCGTCACATACCGATAGTGCATCGAAACATGTAACAGCCGAGCATACGCGGGGATTATTTTGCCCGAAATCATGTGATCGCGCCACGCATCATACCTTGCTTCAAATCTGGCAAGTCGATGTTTTTTCTTCCCGTTCGCTTTCACCCTGTCAACCGCTCTCAGCGAGTGACCCATGTGCATGGGTAAAATGAACAACGACTCGATCAACGACACACCAAGAGCACACCCTACAACGACGGGCATGACTTTCATAAAATCACCGACCTGCCCGTTCATCATCGCCAAAGGCAAGAACGCAAAGATCGTCGTCAACACCGTCGAAACTACAGGCCAAGCAACCTGATCCGCGCCTTTCACCGCTGCAACAAGCGCGGGTTCCCCCTGCTCGTGCTTCGCGGCGATATTCTCCGCGACCACAATCGCGTCATCGACCAAAATACCAATCACGATAATCAGACCGAACATCGTCAAGAAGTTAAGTGATACATCCAACCAAGACATCATCGCCAAGGTACCCAATAGTGAGACAACCAACCCCATCGCGACCCAGAATGAGATCCGCCAGTTGAGCAAGAGCACAAGGGTCACAAAAACAAGAATCCCCCCGTTGCGTGCGTTGCGGAGGAGCAAATCTAATCGCCCCTCAACAAATCTCGCCAGATCTGTCGTGGTTTCAAGAGTCCCCGGCGGCGCCGATATTTGATACCGATCAAACCCGAGTTGCCAAGCAGAAAACCGAGTTGAAACCGATGAATACCCTTCACTTTCATCGAGCATGCTGATCTTCAACTGCTCCATGCGTTTGGGTTCGATCTGCTCACCATTGCGTCCAGCGATATATGCCTTAACCAACTCAGATATCCTGATCACATCTTGATCACCTACGCGGAACACAGTGAGGGTGACCGTTGGTTGCCCCTGATATCGAGTCATCAAATCCGCATCAACAAATCCATCAATCACCTCTGCGACATCACCAACGCGGACCACGCCGCCGTCGCCGCTCGCTTTGATGACAATATCGCGTACGGTGTCTGCCTGTTCTTCTACCCCGACAGATCGTACGGAGATTGTGCTCGTCGATGTCCGGACCGATCCACCCGGGAGTTCCATCATGGCTGATCGGATCTTGTCCGCGATCATCGGCAGCGACACCCCATGCTCAATCGCTCGCTCGGGTAAAACTTCTACACGGAGCTCATCGGCGCGCACGCCGCTCTTGGTAATTTCAGTGATTTCAGGGAGTGTCAACAAATCATCACGCGTCGCGATGATGAATTCCTTCATCGTCCGCTCATCCGCCCCCCCGAACAACGCGACCACAATCGCAGGCATGTTGGGTTCAAGGATATCAACAATGATATTGTCGACCGCATCCGGGAGATCCTGGATCGCGTCGATCTCACGCTTGACATCCGCAAGCGCCTGCTGAATTGGGACGCCTTCCTCGAACTCAACAACGACGCGCGCTAATCCTTCATTCACTGTCGAAGTGATTTCTTTGACACTTGTCAAGTCTGCGACGGTGTCTTCGATCTTCGTCGCGAGCGCATCTTCAACCTCTTCGGGTGCAGCGCCCGGATATGGCGCGACAACCGTGATAATTCGCGATTCAACATACGGAAAGAACTCTCTACGGAGCCCGGTACCAAAGATCAATCCCGCGCCGATGATGGCAAACATCACCAGGTTGGCAACCACAGGCTTGCGTACGCCAAAGCTTGCAAGACTCATGGCAGATCTCCCTCAATATCAGAACCTGAATCAGATTGCTCAGATTCAATCTGCACACGCATCCCCGCGGTCATCTGATCCAAGAGTGAAACCACAACCAACGATCCCTCAACCGGTTCGTACCCAATCTCCATCGCGACCCACTGGGTTTCGATTGGGTCCAGCTCGCGCATGAACGATTCAAAGCTGTACGCAACTTTGACGGGCATCACCTTGATTGATTGTGCTCCATCTACCGATTGATCCACCACATACACCCGATTTGCTTGCACAGCTCGTCTTGGGAGTATCACCCGATCATGCGGATCATGAGAAACCACTCGTCCGTGCACAAACTGACCCGGGAGAATTCGATTTGGATCGCTCGGATCTTGTTTGACTTCAACGAAGACCGTAATCGTTCTACTCCCCGCATCCGCTTCAGGTGCGATACGGACAATCTTGCCGACCTGATCGGGTTGCCCATTGGGATCACCGATCCAAATCCGTACTTCGTCATCGGATTTGATCCATGTCGATGCGGTTGCAGGAACCTTGAGCGGGATTTCGAGCCTTGAAAGATCGACCAATCGTGCAACTCGTGCCCCCATGGTGACCCAATCACCCTCGCGTGCATCGATCGATTGCAACTCACCTGAGAACGGTGCACGGATCTGAGAACGCTCGACATTCTTCATCGCGATTCGCTCATTGGCGTGTTGTAATGAAAGCTGCGCCTCTAATCCTGCCCTTCGAGAAGGAATCAGATCGAGTTGTTGCTGTAATACCGAGAGTTCCCGTTGCGAGCGCAACATCGCGGCAAGTTTCACATCGCGCTCGCCGTCGGAACCTGCGCCCGCATCGATCGCTTGCTGAATCCGATCGAGATCCCGTTTCGCGGCTTCGATCTCTTCACTTGCATATTGCACCTGGAGTTGTTTCTGTTCAGACTCGACACGCAAACCATCAATCTGCGATTCGAGCGATTTGACCGATTGTCTCGCCGCATCGAGCGCATTGATGTAATCACTATCATCAATTCCAACAAGCTTGTCGCCTGCCTTGACTTGCGCACCAGATTCAATCTCTTGGGATCGAGAGATCACACGACCAGAAACTTCTGCGACGATGTCAGCGCTCCCCATTGTTTTCACTGTGCCGTACCCGGACCAGATTCGGCTCGCCGGACGGTGTATCGATTCGATTGTGCGCACAACCACCGCAGCAGTTGCCGGCGGATTCATCTCGCTCGTCGCTTTGGTCGCAACCATCAGCTTAGCGATCCCCCCCGCACCAACAAGCAACACAACAATCAATAGCACACGCGGGACATGCACCATCCAAAGCGTTGCAGCACGATTGGGGGTGACGGTCGTTTTCTCTTTGGATTGCAAGGTCGGCTCCTCGTTAAGTCCTTGCATAGGAAGGACGCTCAGATGCGTCCTCCTGATGGCCAACATCCAAGACTTCTATGTTAGGCATACTTCGAAGAACACTGGACAGAAACACCCGGTAGTACCGATAACCTTTTCGTGATTAAATACATCGGTTCAAAGCGTCTTCTCGTCGATCAGATCGTTTCCTTGTGCAATACCGTTGCACCCCAAGGAGGCACAGTCATCGATCTCTTCAGCGGCACCTCACGCGTGGGACATGCGCTCAAAACTGCCGGCTTTGGGGTTCATGCAAACGATCATAACGCGTATGCCCACAATCTCGCGATGTGCTATATCCAAGCAGATGCACCCAAAGTCATGAAACAGGCAGCTGTCATCATTGACGAGCTCAACTCGATCGCGAGAAGCATCTCATCAGGCACCGGAAAAACGGGGTTCATTACACAAACCTATTGCCTGGATTCCCGGTTCTTCCACCCAGATAACGGCCGACGCATTGACGCGATGCGCACACACATCGAAACCCTCTCCCTTTCTCCTGAACTCAAAGCGGTGGTCCTGACCAGTCTTATCGAAGCTGCGGATCGGGTGGATTCAACGACAGGTGTGCAGATGGCATACCTCAAAGCGTGGGCACCCCGCGCCCACAAGCATATCGAACTCCGCCTTCCCGATATCCTCCCCCACCCAAACCAACTCGTCTGCTCGGCCCATCAGCTCGATGCGACCAAAGCGGCAACATCATTGTCCGCGGACATCGCTTATCTCGATCCGCCATACAATCAACATTCTTATCTAGGTAACTACCACATCTGGGAAACCCTCGTCCGGTGGGATCATCCAGAAGTGTACGGCGTCGCGTGCAAACGCATTGATTGCCGAGAACGCAAAAGCCCGTACAACTCGAAAGTGAAAATCGCTGACGCGTTCAATGAACTCATCGACTCGATCGACACGAACACATTGATCGTCTCGTTCAGTGATGAAGGGTACCTAGGACGCGATGAGATCGAGCACATCCTTGCCAAAAGAGGTCCGGTGGTGGTCCTCGACAGAGATCACCCCCGCTATGTAGGATGCAAGATCGGTATCCACAACCAAAAAGGCAACAAGGTCGGCAAAGTGGGCAAAGTCCGCAACACCGAATACTTCTTTATCGCAGGCGAAGGCGCCCAGCGCGTGGCAGAAGCTCAGAAAGACCTTGTCGCGGCATAACTCTACAGATTACCGGTTGTGTTCCGCACCAATTTCGCGCCATCGAACCACCCGCACGCGATCTGGTGCACTCACAAAGGCGCTCGCAGGGATCACCTCTTCATACAGATCATCCGGGCCTCTCCATGTCAAGAAGGCGCCTGCGCTGGACCAACCATCCATATAGCGGAGTTCCAGATCGTGCTCGCCTGCTTCAAGGGTGATCGTTCCATTCCGCCAACGATACGAATGACTCGAAGAATCGGAGACTACCGATTCCCCATTGATATAGAGCTGAGCATACTGATCAGATCCTACCCCAAACGACCACTCACCAGTATCAGGGACACTGAGCTTGGCGGTTGCTTTGAACGCAAAGTAATCTGAAGGCACATCCGAGATAAACGATCCTGATGTCACATTCCAACTAATCCGAGGCTCGATCGTCGTTTTACTAGCTTCGAGATCGTCTAACGAATCTAAACTGTACCCACGCATCTGATCGAACCATTGAACAGTGATCGCGGCTTCACCCGCATCGAACACCGGTTCTGGGTCGTACACTTTAAATGCGCTCGCGGGAATAATTTCTTCCAGACTCGAACTCGGTCCCTTCCAAGTCACATTGAGACCTGCCTGAGACCATCCTTCCCAGTATCGCACTTCAAACTTGTGGACCCCTTGTGTGAGATCCACAGTCCCGCCACGCCAACGGTAGGAATGACTCGTCGTGTCAACGATGACGGGTTCATCATCAATGAGCAAAATCGCGCTCTGATCAGAACCCATGTTAAAGGTCCATGTCCCCGATTCAGGAACCGTGAGTTCACTGATCAGCCGCAATCCGTAGTAGTCAGTTGGACCATCAACAAAGAACGGCGTACTGGTAACGCGCCACGACACATTCTCCACGATCTCTGAGCTTGAATGCTCTGCATAATCAATCTGCCCTGCATTCGATGCGTGACGGGCATTGCTTGTAATGTATGCACGCAACCCCCCACCTGTTTCAAACGGTGATTCTGTCGGTTGAAGCGAATACGCTGAGCGTGGAACAATGATCTCGGCAGGAACGCTTGGTCCTTTCCATGCCAGATTGAGTCCGGCGCTACTCCAACCATCCCAGTAACGAACATCGATATCGTGCTTGCCGCTCGATAACTCAATGGTCCCGCTCCGCCAACGATATGAATGGCTGGTTGAATCTACAATAACTGGTTCGCCGTCGATTAACAACGCTGCACTCTGATCTGACCCAAGAGAGAATGTCCAGGTACCACTCGAAGGGACATCAATCTGTCCGAGCAGACGGACACCAAAGTAATCACTCGGCGTGTCATCATCGAAGGCGCCCGAAGTAATTGGCCAAGCAATGTTGGGAACATTCGTCGTATGATCATGCGTCGAGAAGTCAATCTGTCCAACATTCGATGCGTGGCGAGCGTTCGTGTTCCAATACGCGCGTAACCCGCCGCCGCCAGAGTCGTACGGAGTTTCAATCAAGTTGTGAGAAAAAGCACTCGGTGGAATCACCGCTTCAACACCACCCGGGGGGGTCCATGTCGAGATGAGCCCAGCGCTGCTCCAGCCTTCCCAGTACCGCACTTCAAAGGCATGCAGTCCTGCTTCGAGTTCAATCTGCCCATTCCGCCAACGGTAAGAATGCCCGGTGTCATCATTGATGACGAGTTCACCATCAATAAAGAGTTGCGCTGATTGATCGGAACCTAGTCCAAATCCCCATAATCCATCAGTCGGTATCTGTATTAATCCCTCTGCTCTGAGCCCGAAGTAGTCTGAAGACACCCCGCCCTGCGAGGTGGATTCACCAGAATCATTGGTAATGGTGGTCCCTTCAAATGCACCACCGGTCAAACCCCAAGAGATATTGGACTCAAAGGTCATCCGGTCATAATTCTGCCAGTCCAGATGCCCAACCCTCGACGCGTGCCGCGCGGAATCAATCCAGTACACCCGAAGCCCATCCCCACCAACCCCAAGAACCTCTTCTTGATCAGACGGCGAAAACGCGGACGCGGGCACCACCTGCTCGAACTCATCGTCAGGGCCTCTCCATGTCAGTACAAGACCAGCGCTTGACCATCCGTCCCAATATTGAACCTCGATATCGTGAAGACCCGCAGCCAATGTCTTTGTTCCATACTTCCATCGAAATGAATGACTTGTTGGGTCATCAATCAGAGGTACGCCATCAATCAACACACGACCAGACTGGTCAGACCCAAGACCAATGATCCACGAACCAGTTGTTGGGATTTCAATCTTTCCAGCAAACCGCATTGCAAAGTAATCTGTTGGTCCACCGGTCGAAAATGAACCGCTTGTCAATGGATAGTAGATATTCTGCACGGTATCCATCGAGTCATAGTCTGCCCAATCAACCTGCCCGACGTTGCTCGCGTGTCGAGCGCTGTCGTATCGATAGGCATAAAGCCCACCACCCGAATCTGGATTCACCGCGCCGTCTCCTGGTCGATAGGCACTCGATGGGATTGTCTGAGAAAACGAACTCCCCGGCGCAGTCCAAGAAATGGAGAGCCCCGCAATTGAAGTTTGTTCCCAGAATCGGACCTCAACTGTGTGATCCCCTTCAGAGAGCGATATCGAACCCGATTTCCATCGAAATGAATGCGCATTGGGATCGTTAACTACCAGTTCTCCATCAATGTAGAGTGCAGATCCATCATCACTTCCCAAACCGAAGGTCCATAGTCCAGATGAAGGAACCGCGATCACACCGACAAATCGAGCAGCGAACCGATCAGTCGGTCCATCAGGAAAGAAACTCCCTCGTGTGCTCGCAAAATGAATTCGGGAGATCGTCGTCACCTTATCAGGATTCGTCCAATCAATTTGCCCCACATTCACCGCATGCCTTGCATTATTGTACCAGTAAGCCCAGAGCCCTTCACCACCTGAATCAAACACTGGCGCTTCTGCAGGAGATGTAAACGCCGACGCGGGGATCACCGCCGCAGCATCCATCCCAGGACCATCCCACATAACAGACAATCCAGAATGACCAGGTCCTTGGAAGTACCAGACCTCAAAGTCATGAAGTCCCTCGGTCAACCCGATGATGTTGCTCCGTGTACGATATGAATGCAACCCGTCATTCTCGATCAAAGGCTGTCCATCAATAAACAAGATCGATCCGTCGTCACTCCCTGTACTCATGGTCCAAATCCCATCCGCGGGGATGTCAATCTGACCCATGAATCGGACCGCGAAGTTTGATGTTGGACCATCCGTATAAAATGGATCAGCGTTATTGGTGTAATCAATATTGTCGACTTGCGACAAGTGGTCATAACTCGCCCAATCGACATGCCCAAGCTCACTCACACCTGACGCATTGGTCAACCAATAGGCGCGCAACCCAGGCGTAGAACCGTCTAACACAGTGGCAGACGCAGGCGTAACCAATGCTCCAAAGCAAAGAACCATCAAGAAGGATCGTAACAATAGTGTGAGTTGTGTAAGCATCAACTCGAATATCGAACCCACGAACCGGGGGAATCACTACTCTCTACGCGATACCACCTAAAGCTCGATATAAAAAATCAGGTGTACGACCTGCAAGGAATAGGATAAGTTCAACCGTCCGATAGCATTTGTTAAGAATCAGATCGCAAAGACTCCGCGATCCCGATCTCTTGAAGCTTCATGCTTGCACGATCGAGATCCTCCTTCGTCGTATGAAACGCGTTGGGTTCAACGGATCGCCAATCAGACTTTGCGCGATCAATAAAACCCTTGAGCGCCGCGAGCTTTGTTTCCAGATCATTTCGGTACTCCACATCGAGCAGATCCGAAAACTTCGCGAGGCGTTCAGAAATCCATTTGTAATCGAGTTGCGAGTTGGTGATCAGATCCACGACTTGGTGCTGGGTCATGTCATCTCGCGCGTGCTTGAAACTCTCCGCTTCGATGCGATCGACTTCATCGCGTGTGAGTCCATGATTGGCAACAATCTGAATCGCCGCTTGTTTGCCTGATCGTTCTTCGATCGCAGAGACATTGAGCACCCCATTGGCATCGACCAAGAACTCCACAACCAACTTGGGCACCCCCGCGGGCATCGGGGGGATCCCCCGAAGCTCGAACACCCCGAGCAATCGGCAATCCTCAACCATCTCACGCTCACCTTGCACGACCTGGATTTTGACATTGACCTGTCCGTCTACACTCGTGCTGAACCGTTCGACCGCACGCGCAGGCACCGTCGTGTTCCGCATCACCAACTTGGCAACCGCTCCACCTGCGGTTTCAATCCCAAGCGATAACGGGATCACATCGAGCAGCAACGATTCGGATTTTCCGCCGGCAAGCCCGTTGGCAATGATCCCCGCTTGCAACGCAGCGCCCATCGCGACGACCCGATCGGGATCGATCGCCGTGTATGGTTCGACTCCGAAGAACGCGCCCACCTGTGTGCGAACAAGCGGGATTCGTGTCGAACCACCGACCATGACCACAGTATCAATCGCAATCTCATCGCCCGCAGTCTTTGCTGCATCACGCATCACGCGCTCGCACGCTTGAATCGATCGCCCGACCCAATTCCCGATCAGACCCTCGAACTCTTCGCGCGAGATGGATCGTTCGTACTTCTTCCCGTTCCCAAGGTCAATCGACACCATCGCGGCGTTCTCTTGGGAGAGCTTGTGCTTGACCCCTCGTGCGAACTCGATGAGTGCTCGTTTGGTTGATGAATCAAACGATCCCATAGCATTGTGCGTTTGCAATCCGAGCTGCTGGGCAATTTCACCGATAAACAACTCGACGATCAGGTGATCAACATCATCCCCTCCAAGGTGCGTATCGCCTGCGGTTGCTAAGACCTGAAAGAAATCGGTCGCGTTGTGTTCATTCCCAGGGATCAGTTTCAAGATTGAAACATCAAAGGTCCCGCCTCCAAGGTCATAGACCGCGATCGTTTGCGATGCTTTTCCTTCTTCGATCCGGATACCGTATGCCAACGCCGCAGCTGTCGGCTCGTTGACGATCCGCACCACTTCCAGACCCGCCAATCGCCCTGCGTCGCGGGTTGCTTGTCTTTGTGCATCATCGAAGTACGCGGGGACCGTCACCACTGCTTTGGATACTTCCATGCCGAGCGACGATTCTGCCCGTTCCTTGAGCTTTTTCAAGATATACGCCGACACCTCCTGAGGCGACAACACCCGCTCAACCGGTTCCCCCTCTGCACCGTCGATCATCACCCGGACCCGAGCAGTGTCATGCTCGCCTGCGACGACTTCATACCCGAGGTATTTGAGATCATCCTGCGCATCGCTCAATGATCGACCCAAAAGCCTTTTCACCGAATGAATTGTCCGTCCTGGGAACTCCAAAATCCGAGCTGCAGCATCATCACCAACCACGATCGACCCATCTGCATCCACCCGCACCACCGAAGGCATCAACTGCCCATCCGCATCCCCCAACACCCGCGCACCCTGTGCGTCCACATAGGCCACCAACGAGTTGGTCGTGCCGAGATCGATGCCGATGATGGGGTCAGAAGTTGTCCCTGGAGTCTTTTTGTCGCTCATAGGAGAAGCCTAGGACAGATGAGACTGATTCTCAGCAAATCGTGGTCAGGTGCCGTTAAGAGATCATGACGATTGCCCAATTTTCGGATCATCGTAAGTTGCGACCTCAGAGACAAACTCCGAATCAGTAATAAGAAAATGCTTTACATTTGACATATCAATCGTTCCACAAGACTCATCCTTGAGCCATTTTAACCACATAGAATTCTGTACAAGATAAATTTGAAATCCTTCGTTGCCTGTTTTTTTCTTTAAGTTTATTCTCAACCTATATGACTCGTTTACAACTCTGTACGCCTCATAGCTATCAAACTCAATCGTGATTTTTGATGAGAATTAGAACATACCTGATTCGTATAAAAAGCAATCGATCCATCAAAATTGTCCTTGATTTGATGTATTTCAAAATCATCTGGTATTCCATCAACGAAATATTTACAATACAACTCCATCATTATGTTCCTCAGTGAAAATAGAACTAATTTTTCTGGCAGGATCAATTGTCATTTGACAAATGCACTACGTGTGTCCGTTACTTTGTCACGATCCACGCAAACTCTGCAAGTAACCCGACAACCGCCCTCGCCAATCCATTTTCTACAACCCACACCCAATTCGTCTGCCCTGACCGGATCTCAATCAGATATCCATCTGTTGGCATCGCCTCATTCGTACTCGGTTCATTTAGATCGAGCCCATCGAGCATCGTCCATATCTGATCGAGGTGCTCTTCATTCAATCTCCGGGTGATCTTGGGATAGGTCGCCGCGTCAGACCCCGCACCCACCGATGCACGCAGGTATCCAGACGCATCCACAATGTATCGCGCGGACAAACTCGAAACATCGCTCGCATCTTCATCCCCAAACACCACGACCCCGAGCGTGAAATCCGCTGGTCGGCGATCCGGGAGCGCCTGGTCCGTCATCGGACCTGTAGAAGTACACCCGCTGAGCAAAAACAGAGTTGCAGCAAGCAAGAGAACGGAAATCGAGCATATTCGTGGGTAATTCATCATCTATAGAGTCTATCACCAAACACACTTACGAGCACAACCGGGCTATCCTTGCTTCCCATGGATATTTCACTGCGCTGGATCAACCAATACCTTTCACCCGCCGATGTCAGTGTCGAGGAGTTCGACGACATCATGACCAAAGCCGGTCTGCCCATTGAAGGGCTTGCCGCTGGCATTGATGGCGACACGATCATCGACATCGAGGTGACCTCGAACCGGGGTGATTGCCTCGGGCATCTGGGATGCGCCCGTGAGATCGCTGCAGCGCAGTACGCACAGAAACCGCGTCAGCTCATCATGCCTGAGCTCAAAGAAATGAACCTCGGCGCTCCGATCGGCGACGAACTCACCCTCGACAACCAAGTCCCTGACAAGTGTCCGCTTTTCACCGCTCGATTGATCCGCAATGTCAAAGTTGGTCCATCACCCAAGTGGCTCAAGGACGCGATCGAATCCTTTGGACAGCGCTCGATCAACAATGTCGTCGACATCACCAACTACATCACCCTCGAACTGGGTAACCCGTGCCATGTGTTCGATTACGATAAACTTGCCGGGGGTCAGCTCACCGTCCGTCCAGCGACCAAAGACGAAGTCGTCAACACCCTCTACGCGGGTGAGCACAAGCTCAATGAACACGACCTGGTCGTCGCCGACGCCAACGGCCCGCAATCTCTCGCGGGGATCATCGGAGGCATGGACTCCCAAGTCGATGAAAACACCACAACCGTCGTCTTCGAGATGGCAACCTGGGACACGGTCACCGTCCGCAACACCGGACGCAAGTTACAAATCCGCACGGATGCTGCGTTCCGCTTTGAACGCGGGATCGACCCTCGTTCGATTGATTACGCTGCACAGCGCGGGGTTCAGTTGATCTGTGAAGTATCAGGTGGTCAACTCGCATCGGGTGTCCTCTCGCAAGGCGCTCCATTGCCTACAGATAGAGTGGTTTCTTTGCGACCTGAACGCTGTGATCGCATTTTGGGTATCCCAACTGATCCAGAAGAAATGGCAAAGCTCCTCAATGCGTTGTCGTTCAAAACTACGATCGACGATGAAGGCGTGCTGCAATGCACCATCCCACCATTCCGCAGCCATGATGTGAATCGCGAGATCGACTTGATCGAAGAAGTCGTCCGAGCTCGTTCACTCGGTGTGATCCCGATTCAGAAGACACTTCCAGTGACCGCACGCGAGCCACAAGAATCAGAACGCGCGATGAGCACGATCGCCCAGACCCTCAACGGGATGGGATTCTTCGAAACCATCACCTTCTCGTTTACATCACCTAAACTCGGCAAAATCTTTCAGCGCCAAGGGACGGATCTTGTTGCGGTCGATGATGATCGCCGAAAGGCAGAACCAACCCTGCGCCCGAGTGTGCTCCTCGGATTGCTCGCGTGTCGTCATACCAATCAAGCAGCTCGTGCATCACTCCCGGGGGGGATTCGTCTCTACGAAGTCGCCCAGCGCTTTGCACAAGAAGCGGGAACAAGAAACTCAAGCGAACAACGCGTTGTGGCGATGCTCATGGATGTCGATTTCACTGGCAAAAAGCCAAAGCACGATGACCTTCAGCATGCATCCCGCGTGATGCGTGGATCAATCGATTCGCTCGTCCGTGCAACCTTTGGTACCCAAGCACAGACCATCATCACACCATCCAAACCCGAGCACGCAGGGTTCGATGCAGATGCACACGCGACCATCACTGTGCTTGCCAATGGCCAAACCACGCAGATCGGATCGTTCGGATTCATTTCTGACAGCGCACTCAAAGCCCACGACTTGGACCACCCACTTGTCGCAGCGGAACTGATCCTCGCACCGATGGTCGATGCCTACCCGCCGATCTCTCGCGCAGAGCACCTGCCCGCATTCCCTGGGATTGATCGCGATCTCTCGTTGATTGTCGATGAATCAGTCCGATGGGATCAGATTGAATCCACAGCAACAAGCTTGAACCTCGATCGATGCGTCGGAAACAGCTTGGTCGGCATCTTCCGAGGCAAGCAACTCGGGGATGACAAAAAATCAGTCACCGTCCGATTGGCATTCCGCGATGCAGATCGCACCCTCAGGCACGAAGAGGTCGACCCTCAAATCGAGCTCTTTGCAAACAAAGCGAAAGAAACTCTCGGCGCTGAAATCCGAGGATAACTCATTTTTCGTGATCCCTTGGCCGAACTCCGGATGCATATTCGTCGTATGTTGATCCTGAGAAAGGCAGATCGCCGAAGAAACAAGTAGTTTCGTGCATGTTCGCACCGTTTTCGGCACCATATCGGAACATTTTGGCTTGCCACCTGTATATGATACATGCCACACACCACACAGACATCAATGCTTGTTCGGTATTTGGTCGCATTCTTTGCACGCAAAGCGCAAGAAACACCCCCAAAGATCGAATCGAAAGCTAGAATATACACACTCAATGGAGTGCATCATGGAGGATAAAATGACATCAATGACACCCAATCCAACGATTGAACCCCAACCCGCGTCTAGCCCATCTTGCGGCTGCACAAATACACCCAAGACCGAACCCATGATCTGGGTCAACGGCAAAATGGTTCCCAAGTCACAAGCTGCAGTCTCCGTGTTTGATCACGGGCTCCTCTACGGCGACGGAATCTTTGAAGGTATCCGTGTATACAACGGGAAAATCTTCAAACTCGAACAACACATGGATCGGCTGTACGAATGTGCAGACAAGATCTTCCTCGATATCGGTGTCTCTCGCGAAAAAATGATCCAGATCCAACGCGATTGTGTTGAAGCAAACAACATCGTCAACGGATACATCCGTTTGGTCATCACCCGAGGCGAAGGTTCGCTAGGGCTCAACCCGTACCAATGCCCACATGCAGGCGTGATCTGTATTGCTGATACCATCTCCCTTTTCGCACCAGAGATGTATGAATCAGGCATGCGTGTTGTACTTGCGAATCGACCAAAGACACCGATCGAGTGTCTCGATCCTCGCGTGAAAACACTCAACTACCTCAACAACATCATGGCAAAGTGCGAAGCAATCCACCTGAGCAAAAAACTCGGGATTACTAAGACAGAGGACCAACTCCTCGAGTGCATCATGCTCAACACCAAAGGGCAAGTTGCAGAAGGATCCGGAGACAACATCTTTATCATCAAGGATGGCAAAGTGTACACCCCCCCTTCAGAAGCAGGGATCCTGCAAGGTATCACCCGCAAGTTTGTTAAGGATGAACTCTGCCCGATGCTTGGAATCGAGATCGAAGAAAAGTACTTCGAACTCGACGAGTTGCTCGACGCAGACGAAGTATTCCTTACCGGCTCAGCAGCTGAGATGATCGCGGTCCGCGAAGTCATCAAGCACGACAATCTTGAAGTCCTCTCGACGCACACCATCTCCGAGGGTGAAGGACCAATCACCAAGAGCTTGCGTATGAAGTTCCGTGAGATCGTCACTTCGGACAATGTTCCCGAAGATTGAGCAAGTTCTAAATCTGATAATACTCGACGATGCCTGCAACTTGTAGGCATCGTTTTTTTATACTCTGTTATGAAAACATCATCGCACAGGATCGTATTGAGCACACTCACCATTATCGCCGCGACAACCCCCGCATTGCTCATTTCGGCATGCGCTAGTTCGCAACAGTGCGATGATTCACCAACCTATCAGCTGCAAAAATCTGAATCACTCAAGAATGTGTTTCAGCTCAACGACAGTCTGTACTCTGGATCTGAACCTGTCAATCGAGCAGCGTTCGAAGAACTTGAAGCAATGGGAATCCGCACACTGATCAGTGTCGACGCAACCCCTCCCAACGCATCATTGGCAGGAGAACACAACATCCGCGTGATTCATCTCCCGATCGGTTACGAAGGGATCAGTGATCAACGCGTCAAAGAGCTCGCCTTTGCAATTCAGAGCTCATTCAAACCTGTGTATATACATTGCCATCTCGGCAAACACCGAGGCCCCGCCGCGACCTGCGCCGGAGCACTCGCGCTGGGAGAAATCTCACACGAAGAAGCAGATGCATTCATGACCCAAGCGGGCACCTCGAAGAACTACTCTGGATTATGGTCTGCTGTTAAACACACGCAACAACTAGAAACCATCGAACCAATGCATCTAAGCGAACAGGCGATTGCAAGCTCGCTCAGTAAAACAATGTCAAGGATCGCAAAGCAAGCGACCTACCTCAATGACATTGCGGACAACGGGTTTGCCCCCCTTGCCGACCACCCGGACCTGACCCCCACTTCGATCGCGGGACATATTCACAACCTGTTACGATCATTAGAAACAAACGAAGAGGCGCTCGAATACGGCAGCGAGTTCATGGAAGATCTTGAATACGCCTCCCAAGCAGCGTCCAAGGTAGAAACACTGCTCCAGAACAACGAACTCGATCTGGTGGTCGACGCGATGAGCGCACTTGAGAACAGTTGCTCCCGGTGTCACGATAAGTTGTGATTCTGAATCGTGTGGTTCTGCAAATCAACTGTTCACATTCATCAAGACCTTGATTCCATCCCCGGCGATCATTGTATCGAATGCCTTCTCGAACTCTTCGATTGGGAACTCATGGGTGATGATGTCATCGAGTTGGAGCTTGCCTGATAAAAGCAGTTGCTCCATCTGGTACCAGGTGTCCCACATCTTTCGGCCGTTGATACCGAGTACCTTGCATCCTTTGAAGATAATGTGGGCATTAAAATCAAAGCGAACCGTCTTTGCGGGTAGACCAAGCAACGCGGCGGTCCCACCGTTGCGCAGTGCACGGAACCCCTGATCCATTGCAGCGGGTGCGCCCGACATCTCAAGAAGCACATCGACACCTTCATAAGTCTCAGCACGCACTTTTTCGATCCAGCTTCGATCGCGCGCATCGAATGCGTCCGTTGCGCCGAGTTTTTTGGCGAGTTCAAGTCGAGGTGGATTGATATCGGTGCAGTAAATCCGTGATGCGCCTGCTGCTTTGGCGACCGTGACCGCCATCAATCCGATGATCCCAACACCTGAAATCAGCACCGTCTTTGCACTTACCCCTGCGCTCATGACGGTGTGGACCGCGTTGCCGAGCGGATCAAGAATCGCAGCGTACTTGTCGGGGATATCTTCGTGGATCGGCCAAATATTTTCTTCAGGCACCACGATGTAATCGGCAAAGCATCCATCGCGATCAATCCCAAAGATTGTTGTATCCGATGCGATATGCCCATTGCCTGTGCGTGAGTTGTAATCAATGCCCGCGGACATATGCCCCTCGGCGCTGACGCGTTGACCGACTTGGTAGTTGGTGACTGCTGAGCCGATTGCTTCGATGTGTCCAACGAACTCGTGCCCGGTGATGACCCCGACGGGGATTCGTCCCGCTGCCCATTCGTCCCATTCCCAGATATGTCGATCAGTGCCACAGATGCCGACCTTTTTCACTTTGATCCGTACATCGCGTGGCCCGATCTCGGGGATCGGATGAGAATTGGAGAACGCCAGACCGGTGCCTTTGTGATGTTTGGTTAAACAGCGCATCGTACGAGAATTGGAGTTTGCGTTCGGCAATGTTGAATCTTGGGTTGGGGTCATGGTCATGGGTATCTTTCAAACAGAAGACAGAGATCATGCAATCAATCGATCGCTGATGCGTTTGATATTGTCCCGTCATCACACGCTCTTATCAACGACTGACCCCATAGATCAGCATCAAACCAACAAATTCATGTTCCCGATACGCACGAAGCAGAAATTGCACCCTTGAACTCACCAGAATTGATCCTCATCTGGGTCAGAATCATACAATCAAGCGGATATCTGGTAAAGGAATGTCCGATAGTGTACTGAACGCCCCATTTGGAGATGATCCCAAGTTGTACCACACGCTATGAGCAGAGCACAAAGCACATCCCGCCCGTTCTTCTATATCGCGACCAAGTCCGCTGGAGGCAAGTCGATGGGGGTCCGCAGCGCCCGATCGCAACGAGCACTCGCGGAATACCTCCGCAAAGACAAACAAACCCTTGTCCGGACCTGGAACCTCCCAAAGTGGATGGCAAACGAACAAGAAATGTCCCTCAAGGACCATGCCAACTTTGATGCACAGATCGCCCAACTCGTCTCCAGAGGCGTGCCCCTCACCGAAGCGCTCGATATCGCTGCGACGGTGGTCACCAAAAGCAACGAACAACGCATCGAACGCCTGGGCAATCTCGTCGCTCAAGGCACCAGCTTTGCCGATGCATGCAAACAGGTGGGCAGCTTTGATTCTGTCACCATCGCAGTATACAAAGCAGCAGAGAAAACCGGTGACCTTGCCGGCGCCTGTGAACAACTCGCAAAGGGCGCCCGTCGGAGGATGGAAGTCTCCGGCAAAGCAGCGACACTGATGATCTATCCCGCGATCGTCCTGTCGATCGCGTTTGTCGCAGCACTCGTCATGCTCACGCTTGTCGTCCCCACAATCGGGAATGCAATGACCAAGTCCGGGATCTCTATCCCCCTCTTCACCCAGATCCTCGTCGCGGTGGGCAACTTCTTGGTCGCCAACATCATCCCATTCCTCGGCGGACTCGTCGTTCTGATTGTCTGCGCTATCCTCTTCCGAGCAACACTTGCCAAACTCGCGATCAAAGCAACCCGCTCAGCACCCTTCGTGCGCGATGTGGTGATGGAGCAAGAACTCACCCGATTCTTCTCGGTAATGAGTTCGATGACCCGATCGGGCATCCCGCTGGCAGACGCGGTCCAAGTCAGCTCTGCGGTGATCTCGCATCCAAAGCTCAACACCGATCTTCAACGCATGCGCCAGCGCCTAGTTGAAGGCGGCCTCTTCAGTGCATTGATCTCCAAGATCGAATCCCTCCCACTGCCCACCCGTCGATTGCTCGTCGCTGCGGATCAGGCGGGGGACCTTGAATCCGCGTTCGATGCCCTAGCACATGACCATGCACAAGAGGTTGAGAAGAAGACCGATCGTCTGATGGCGATCCTTGAACCATTGCTCATTGTTATTTTGTTCCTTATTGTGGGCACCATGATCCTGGCGATCATGCTCCCAATGATTAACATGACCTCAGGCGCGATGTAAAGCCCGCATGCATAACATGCAATAACAGAACGATTTACGCGTTAAACATATAATCACTTCCCTAAGTGCGAATCAGGAGAATTTCCAAATGCAAACCCCAGTACTCGACTCAGCAATTAAAGCTCAACGCACAAACCGATATGCCCGTCCGGGTTTCTCATTGATCGAACTCACCGCGGTGCTTGTGATCCTTGGGATTTTGATGGCGGGCGCTGCGATCGCGGTGCCCAAGCAGATCGCCAAAGCACGCATCAAGGTCACCAAAACCTCTATGACGACGATCAAAACCGCGATCAATACCTATATGGCTGACAACGCAGACAATGTGCCAGTCGGGATCGCTGCGCTCATCCCCGAGTTTATCGAAGAGGGATCGGATCTCGATGCGTGGGATCGTCCGTTTTATTACAACCCGACACCAGGCGCTGCCCATGCGTTTGATCTCATCTCATCGGGCCCTGATCAGGAGTTTCAGACTGCTGATGATATCAATCTGTGGACAATGAAGCTCACCAAAACCAACTAATCGCCAGCTGCACAGATCCAGATGCAACACCCCAAATCTACATCCCGCTCGAATGCATCGCCCCATCAGGTGAATCGGATGAAGTATGCTCATCGTCGAGGGGTGACCTTCCTCGAAGCGGTCCTCTCTGTGGTGTTGTTATCAATGGTGGTCACCACCTTGTCGAGTGCGGTATCGTTTTTTTC
This sequence comes from uncultured bacterium, assembly GCA_963976235.1. Lineage (GTDB taxonomy): Bacteria > Planctomycetota > Phycisphaerae > Phycisphaerales > UBA1924 > UBA1924. The sequence continues at coordinate 86,631 of CAXBJM010000006.1, read as the reverse complement.
GCAAGCACAGAAACGGATGGACCTGAAACTCGGCGCGGGTGAACTCGCGAACCGATTAATCCTCCAGTATATGGACGAGCAGGATTCACTCCCGGATCGTTCGTTGCCTATCGAATATGATGTCGCATACTACCGATGGTCGATTCAAATCGATCCGGTCAGGTTTGAGTTTGACAATCAAGTCAATGACGATAACGGCTCAGTCGGAGGCGGGGTCAGTCTCAATCGCATCAAGCTCATCACCATCAAGGTCTGGCTTGCAGCGGATTCGGGCGGATCGCGTTCGTTTACATACGATGTCCCCAACGCGGTCATCACACGCTTGATCGATCCCCTCGCTTTTAACAACCCTGATTCATTCCAAACCCTGCTCGAACAACCCGACGGGTTTGAAAAAATCATCGAGTCCCTCCTCGATCTTGAAGAGGGAGGTTAATCATGATCCCTATACAAACCTGCTCATCACGATCATTCTCCGCTCGAGGGTTCACACTCATCGAGACCATGCTCGCGATGGTGCTCGGATCGATGGTCCTCGCGGGGTGCTTTGGAGTTTTCCTCTCTATTCGCAACATGGACAACACCTTCGAAGCAAGATTCCAGCGCACAAGCGAACTCGACATGACCCATACCGTGCTCACACGAGCACTCCTGGGTTTACAGATGGCAGAAACCGAGTCAACCACAGTCCGCAGGGCAACCGATGCGGATGAGGAAGAAATCGATGAGAATGTTGAACCCGATCCGCGTCCACGGATCATCCTCCAAACCGACCCATCGGTGCTTCCAGACTCAACGGGATGGGCGCCTCAGCGCCTTGAGCTTGTGACCGCAACGCCTCCGGCGCCCGCATCATTGGCATCACAGGCCGCGACCTGGTACATCACCCAAGACAACGAAGATTCACTGGATTACTCCGCGTCTGACGGCTCGCAGGGATCGATCCGTGGAGTATTCGAACTCCGCCCTGCAGGACAACGCGAACTGATCATGCATCGTCTGGGGTTAATCGCGCTCGGTGATCCGATGCTCGATCAAACAGACCTTGACCAACGCAAACTCAACAATTCAAAATTTGCAATCCAAGAACAGGACTCAACACCCAACTGGACTCTCTGGTGGCGACCAATCTTGTCCTACGAAGGCAACCAACTCCTCTACGGGTCCGGCCCCCTCGCAGATACCCAGGGAAACACCGAAGAGATCCGACAACGACTCGCAGGCGCAATCCCACTCATGCGTGGTATCGAACGGTGTATATGGGAAATCTACAAGAGTGACGAGTTTATCACGATCTATCAGGGATCAGATATCCAAGACATCCCCGCATATGCACAGTTTGAGGTGATCCTCAACAACTCGCAATACGCGTCATGGATGTTCGAAGTCGACTGGGTGTTCGGCGATGATCCAAACGCAGAAGAAATCGCGGGCCTTGGAAATCCAGACGATGCGGATGCTAACAACGGCAACAACAATAACGGCCGACCTAACAACGGCGGTCCCCCACCACCAACAACAACCATCGATTTCTCGGGTGACTCATGAATCATCTGAAAATTCATCATGATCCCAATGGCAACGAACACACCACCCGCCGTGGTTTCGCGATGGCGATGGTCATCCTGTTGATGATCGTGGTTGGACTCACCATCGGGGTTTCGATGACCCGATTCAGCGCCCAAACCAAATCCGTCGCTCGGCAGATGGACAAATACCAAGAACACCACCTCGGTCGCGGACTTCAAGAAGCAATCGGTGCGTGGCTCAAGCAACAGAACGGGCGGAATCTTCTTGAGGTGCTCGAACCCGAAACCGGGCACGCGATGGATATTATTTTGGCTGATGGATCAGAAGTATCGGTGTATCTCCGTGATGCGCAAGGCACCGCGCTGAGCAACCTCACCGGCCGCACCGATCGACAGATCCAAGAAGGCGGCGCCCTGCTCCGCAACCTAATCGTCAACACCACAGAAAGAGAATACCTCGAACTTACCCGCCCATTCGGTCCGAGCACAATCAGTGTCATGAGCGCTCCCGATCGTGTACTCGATGCAGCTGCTCGTGTCGCTGCGGGTCAGTTCGCGGATCAGTTTATCTCAGAGATTAACAAGATCAGATCAGAATCCGCTGTGGTCACCCGCACCCAACTCACCCGTGCATCACAAGCAGCGGGACTCACCGCTGAGCAACGCGGCGCGGTGCTTCGTCTGTTTTCAGCGGATATCGAACTCTGGGCAGTTATTATCGAGGTCCGTGCCGGCCAAGGGATGAATCAAGGCCGACTTATCTCTCGATATGGCGGGATTACCCGTATTCGGATCAATAATCGGAGCAACCAAAGCAATGCAAGCGAGCTTGGTGCGTTCACCACATGGAAAGAAATCGATATCCATACACGAGATGTAGATATCTCTCAGTTGTATTGAGAACTGAATCCCGATTGGCACATATGATGGGCAAAAAATACACCCTCTTGCCGGTTCTGTGTCCATTTCAGCCCATGAACGCCGATACGATCAAGGATCAGTATGGATATCGAGCACGATACCAAGGACACCCGAACAATGACCAACACAACCACCAAAGCTCAAACAAGCACACTCTCCAGATCGCAAGCACGCAAGTGGACACTCTGTGCCCAACTCGCTTCCGCGGCGTTCGTGCTCGGCGCAGTCGCGATCGGTGTCGTTGGACTCCCTGAGTACAAAAAAAGCACAACTATCGATGCTGCCGCAAATACGCCAGGCGGGATGATGATGAACGGACCGGGTGCTCAACCTGGCACACAACCCAGCGTCGAGCAACAAGAAGAACTCAGAACCGATGTCGATACGATCGGGCTCGCGCTTCGCCTTGCACTCCTTGACAATGCACCAGTATTAGAGGTGGTATCAGAACCTGAGGAAGTAACCGTTGCCGACGAATCGGAAATCACCACCGATGACCCTACCGGTTCGATCATCAAACGGGTACGCTACATCGGATTCATCAACGACCCTGCAAACGACCATGCCTTCATCCGGATTGATGGAAAGCAGCGCGTCGTTACCAAGGGTGGTGTTGCCAGAGCTGGCAATGACTCGATGCCTGATCTTCGGGTTGAACAAATCACATCACGGGCAATCATCCTCAGTGATGGCGAAATCCGTTCGCGTGTGCCCATCGCGGATCGCACGGGTCAGTCCGTCACCATGGCAGGCGGAGGCACCGTCGAGGTTGCTGCAGCAGCAGAAAACGGATCGTTGCTCACCGATGAAGACGAAGCGCGGATCGCCGCGATGCCTCCAAGGCAACAACCCTTGGCTCGTCGTCGGCTCGAACGCGAACGCCGAGGACTTTCCCCAGACAAGGAACGCCGACGCCCGATCCCTGAGCCTCAGGTTACTGTGAAAACTACATTCAATAAGAGTAACAACGACTAGTATCTGAGCTGAAATGGTTTTTCCCCTTCCACGAACTCTGAAATGAGACAGGATTATCCTTGAGCGAGCGTGTGTGTTATATCCGAAGAACTGATCGTGGCGGTGCCCTCAAAGGGCTTCGGCTCATCGGCGGGCAGACCGATGATGTCTGGCAAGCAGGCGCCAGCACCGATCCGGTGTTGATGAACGAGTCCATCCGCCAGGGCGCCCGATGGATCGCTGATCGTCTCAGTGGCGGCAAAGGAAAAAACCTCGCGGTGCTCTGCCTCGACACCGACGGCGCGGTTTGCACATGGGTCAAACCAGCAGATGCAAACTCAGCATCGCTTGAAGCTGCACTCTCCTCTGACATGAATGAATACGATCCTGATTCACTCGAACAAGAGGTACACAACGGCATCGTCGATCGATTCCCCAAGCTCCCACTCGAACTGAGCTACGAACCCCTTCCAAGCGATGATACCTCCACGGGTTCGCGTGCAGCAGTGATGGCAGGACCCGACATCCCGGGTCGATTGATCAAAGATGAACTCGACACGATGGGTATCCAAATCGGGACCATCACCTCGATATGGCACGCGATTGCAAGTACTTGGGACCCGGGCGCCAAGCTCGCTCATTCAAGCTCAGAGCATATCGTCTCCTCGGATTCCTCGATTGTCGCTTCCATTGTGCTCGACCCTGATGAGGGACGACTCATCTGGACATGGTCTCGCAGCGGCAAGCTCATCACCGCAGGGTCCGCTCGGATCGAGGTTTCAAAGAACCAATCCAATCCACCCAATAAACCCATCGTGCTTATCCGTCCGGACGATATTGCTCGGATCTGTAGCGACTGGCTCTCATGGTCGTCCCAACTCGGGGTATCCCCGACCAAGATTGTGTTCGTTGGGGAACCCGGACAAATCCAATCGCTCTCAAACGCATCAACAAGCAACTCGTCAGATGATGAAACAACCACGAAGGTCGGCATGAGTCCTTCAGAGGTCGGGATTGCCCTTACCAAAGCGTGGCCGGACGCGACGATTGATCTTGTTGCGTTTTCTGATCCGATCGGTGAAACCCTCTCACGCGTCGCGGGGGATACAAGCGATCGACTCAAAGCACTCAGCACCCTGACCCATCGACCGGGGCGGGCCCATCGTGGAATGTACCGATGGGCGGGCGCCGCGTTCATTGCGGTTTCTGCAATTATTGCGATCGCAGCGTATCAACTGCTCTCCCAGGCAGGAGAGATCAAAGACCAGGCTGCCCTGATCGCACAAGATCGGATGCAAGCGATAAATGATTATGATCCGCAACTGGTCCTCTCCCAAATCCCCGCGGCCACCCTTCGATCAAAGCTCGATCAAGTCCGCAAAAGCCATCAACCTGTTGTGACTCAGAATAACAAACCGATCATGGAAGAACTGGAGACAATCTCGTTTGTGCTCGGTATTCCCGGGATCGAGATCGATACGATCACCCTGAACAACTCGACCGCGACAGTGGTCGTTCGTGTTGACGGGATTGTCCAAGCGGAAGCAATCAACCAAAGCCTATCGGCAATCAAGGGCTCGCACCTGCGTTGGTACAATATGACCCCGACCAATAGCGGTGAACATATCAAAGCGACCTACTCCGCACGATGGGACACCGAGGAGGGCGACTCATGACCCAACTCAACTCATCAAGCACGAAGCTCAGCGCCGACGATCGATATGAACTCGCAGCGGTCGCGCAAAATCAAGAACGAACAAACAACCCGAAACACTTGATCCTCATGGGCGTGTTTATCGTCGTGATCTCGTTGATTGTTCTTGCCCTCGCGTGGCGCTCAAAGTCGGCAGCGATCGAAGACCTTGATAAAAAATCGCGCGAGCTCGCACAGATCAACCAACTCATCGAGGACATCCAAAGACTCGAAGCAGAGCAAGAAACCAACCCGCTCGAAGACATCAACCAACCGATCCCAGATATTTTCTCACAGTTCACACGGTACGCGACGCAGGCAAAGCTCTCTCAAGACATCGGGTTCCCAAGCAACAGCAACTCGAGTTCGCGGGTCCAACCCATGCTCAACTCGACCCGGATCACTTACCCCTACTCGGTCCGCAATCCGTCGCTTGCATCTCTGCTTGACTGGGTCAATATTTCAACAGAACAAATCCCCGGGCTCGGAATCCAAGAACTCACGCTCAAACCCGAATCGCAGAACTGGTTACTCAAAGTCACTTATGTGCGATACGAACGCAAAGAATAGGACAATGCACCCGTGAACATCACAAGCACATTCACAACACACGCTCGCATCATCACGCTGGCTGCTCTTGTATTGATCATCCCGATCCAAGGATGCACAAGCTCGAGCACACGCTCAAAAGCTGATTCCAAAACCGCGCACCCCGAGATTGACCCGACACTGGCATACATCCAGAATCGTCGATCCGACGCGATCAAGCACTACAACACTGCGTCCGCATTGGACCTTGATGGCAAACCCGATGAAGCGCTCGAAGAGTATCGCCGGGCGCTTGAGCTTGACGACAAACTCTACGCCGCATGGAACAATATGGGTCGGATCTTGATGTCCAAAGGCAACTATGCCGACGCGGTGTCTGCCTACCAAATCGCATCAGGAATCGAACCGACTGACCCAAGGCCGGAGTTTAATATTGGGATTGCGTACAAAGAAGTCGGATGGGCACAAGAATCATTCGATCATTTCCAACTCGCAATCGAACGCGACCCGACCTACCTCCCCGCATTGCACGGCGTCATCCGTAGCGCTGAAATGCTCGGACTCGGTGATGAACAAATTCTGGAATACATCCGTTCTGCGCAACTCCGCGAAACGAATGACCAATGGAAAGACTACCTCTCTACACAGTACTATCGCGTAAAAGCATTGCTCGAAGACTGATCTCGCCTGTATATCAATGAAAAGAACCGATCAGACAGATGTCCGGTCGGTTCTTTTTTATTTCCACCTATTTCCTGAACTCACAAGCGTTCCGCAGCGAGACTCGCCAGGGTGCTTCGCTCGGATTTCTGTAAGGTCACATGCCCGACGATCCCGAGGCCACGCATTTTCTCGACCGCGTAACTCAAACCATTCGACGATGAATCAAGATACGGATGATCGATCTGCCCGATGTCTCCCGTGAGGATGAGCTTGGTGCCTTCACCAATCCGTGAGATAATCGTCTTGACCTCATGCGGGGTGAGGTTCTGCGCTTCATCCACAATCATGAACTGATGCGGGATCGATCGGCCACGGATATAAGTCAACGGCTCAAGCACCAATCGCCCATCCGCGAGCAGCTTATCGGTGCGTTGTTCGCTTGTTTTGCTCTCAGCATTCTGATTCGGTGCGCCGCGAGTGGACATCAGATAACTCAGGTTATCGAAGATCGGCTGCATCCACGCGCCGAGTTTTTCATCCTTATCTCCTGGGAGATACCCGATGTCTCGACCCATCGGCATGATCGGACGCGCGACAAGTAGTTTATCGAAACGCTCTTCTTGGAACACCTTGGTCATCCCCGCAGCAAGCGCCATCAAGGTCTTGCCGGTGCCTGCGCTACCAAGAAGTGTGACGAGTTTGATATCATCGTCAAGGAGGAGATCAAGCGCAAGGGTTTGCTGCACATTGCGTGCAACGATCCCGAAGGTTGGTTTCTTCTGTTGAGCAACCGGGATGAGGTGTTCTGTGTCTGCTAATCTGCGTGCGAGTCCTGAATGTCCATCATCCTGCGCATCTGTGAGTATGACATACTGGTTGGGTGTCAAACTCCGGGTGTAGTTTTCCCCATCAGGAACAACAACCTCAAGGTATTCTTCGAGTGCTTCGACTTCGAGCATCCGATCCCGGTAGAGGGTGTCGATAATGTCAGCGGAAGTTTCAAGTTCAAGGAAACCGGTGTAGAGTCGATCGCCATCAACCTGTTGATTGAGGAAGTCTTCGGACTGAATACCCAATGAATCAGACTTGATCCGTGCTGCCAAATCTTTGGTCACAAAGATTGTTCGTTTGCCTTCATTGTGAAGTGCCCATGCAGCAGCGATGATCCGATTGTCTGGTTGCTCAGATGCAATGATCGGCGGACGATCATGCGCATCAATGTCAATCAGCAATGTGCCCGTCGCCCCCCCTGCTTGCGCTCCGAGTTTAGAGAGATCTACCCCTGTCGTGAGCTTGCCGTACTTGCGGAGTCGATCTAAGAACCGGATCGCGGATCGGGCAGCACGCCCGACATCGTCCTCGCGACGCTTCATCGCGTCGAGTTCTTCGATCACCGAATACGGGATCACCACATGGTTCTCTTGAAACACAAACAACGCGTTGGGATTGTGGAGCAAGACATTGGTATCAAGTACATAGTACTTGGACTCTTTGGTGCTTGGCTTCACAGTCTTCTCTGCCGACTCGGGCGTATTGGTCATCGTTGAGGATCCCTCCTAAAACAGGTTCCAGTAGAGTATATCGGTTCTTTTGAGCGCCACTCGCAACTAAGTTCTGTTAAACGAACGCGGCAATAACGAAAAAGAGCCCTGCAGTGATCGTGAGTCCGAGTTTCACAAAGATAGAAACCGCTCGACCTGCTGCTGCCCCGCCTCCGGACTTCATTGAATCTGTCCAGGTTTGCTTCACGATCCCTCGCTCAACAAGCAGCGCACCTGCACCTGCACCCAAGATTCCACCCAAAATGGGACCAACCACCCAACCCACGACCGGGATCACCGAAAGGAAAACACCACCAAGAATTGCGCCGACGATGGTACCGATGATTGCTCCCAGCGCACCACGCTTTGAACCACCAAACTTCTTCGCGCCCGCTGCGGATGCAAACAAGTCGATTGCTTCAGAGACAATCCCGAGTATGACGAGGGTCAATACTGTTTTCCATGAGATAATCTCAGGGCGCCACCACATGCACATCGCAGAGATAAGTGTCATCAACCAGATACCAGGGAGCGCCAAAACGACACAGACCACCCCGGCGAGGCCGGAGAGCATAGCGACGGATGCGATGATCCAAACTTCCCATGTCATATGGTGTTCACCTGTAGAACTTTATTCACTTGCAGAATCTGTATCATCCCCGTCTTCTTGGGAACCGAAGGCTTTCTCTTCCATCGCAAGAATCCAGTCCTCGACAAACTGATGCTGATAGGTATCGACTGATATCTCTTGCCCGCCGAGAGAGTTGTGATCACCCTTGATCTTGAGGAACACGATGAACTTGTCCCACTTTCGTTTGTCGACTTCTTCAAGATCATCCGGGGTGATTGATGCCCCCCCTGGGATGGTGAGGGTCATTGAATCTGCGACCCAGCTGTACTTCTTGGCTTTGACCTTGAGTATATGAACAATCATGATCAAGCCTGCGAACCAGCAGACCGCCATGATGATCCATTGGACATAGAGATCGAACGCATGCAAAGGCTTGGGCACTGAAGCCGCAGTTTGCCAACCCGCTTTGAGCGTATCGAGTTCTCGTTGAGGGGATTCGATTGCGGTGTAATCCGTATTGAGATTTCCCACTACTTTTAACGCATCGAGCCAGCTCTTGCGTGCAAGGTACATCGAGGCGCGGAGTGATCTGCTGCTTGAGGGACTCGCCGCATCTTCTTGGTATTTGATGAGCGTTTCTGATTCGGATAGACGAGCGAGTTCTGCCTGTGGATCAGTCACGGATGCTTCACGAACGAAGATCCCATAATCTTCTGCATCTGCCTTCTTTGCTTGGTCGAGATACTGCCACTTTGCCCAATCCGCGTACCGTTGTCCACGATTTGGATAGACGGTTGTTGCATCCCAGAACCCCCATGCCCCGACGAGCAGGACAACGAGGGTAATCACCATGAGTTTGAACACCCATCGCCCGTTGAGTGGTGCTTTGGCGCAGTCTTCGGTGATATATGCCGTCGGCTGATCGTCTTGCACGACTTGGTTGGTGTCTGCGGGATTATCGTTTGTCTGGTCGGCCATGTCGGTGCTTGCTCCGCGGGGATCATGAGTTTCGATACTCTAAGGATGTTGATCTGATATAAACGGTGATCAGATAAAGGATATCGGCGATTGACGCTCGGAACATGCCAGAAGATCGTCGAAGCTTGTAGATTTCGGGTCCATTTCGACAATTCCATGCACTGGTTCGGATGACATGATACATGAAAGAGAGTTGCCAGCCGGTTGGCGAACCGAAACTTGCCCCCTACGATCCTCGCTCGCAACCCCTTCTTATCGATGCCCGGGCCCGATGCACGGGTATCCTGTGAAACTGGTCAGGGCCTGACCGCAGCAGCCATAAGCAGCCGATATCCGGTGCCGTTGGTGTCCTGGGCATCGATAATGAGGGGTTGCTTTTCTCATTTTTGAGGATGATCGGAAACTCTGATCCCCCAGGGTACAGCGGTTTTTCAAGCTCCTATCATCTCGTATGGCTTATACCGCACTCGCACGCAAACACCGTTCTCGTACATTTGATGAGGTTGTCGGACAATCCCCGATTGCACGCACACTCAAAGCCGCGATTGATTCGGATCGGGTGCATCATGCGTATCTTTTCACCGGGACACGGGGTGTTGGAAAGACCTCGATGGCGCGAATCTTCGCCAATGAGCTCAATAACCCTGAGTACAAAGACGATATCGCATCCTCAATTTTCAGTGGGCAAGACACCGATGTCATTGAGATCGACGCAGCATCCAATACGGGTGTCGATCACACGCGTGAGTTGATCGCCAACAGCGCGTATCGCCCGATGCGTGGACGGTACAAGGTCTACATTATTGACGAAGTGCATATGCTCTCGATGCAGGCGTTCAATGCGCTGCTCAAGACAATGGAAGAACCACCCGAGCATGTGAAGTTCATCCTTTGCACTACTGAATCACACAAGGTCCCCGCGACGATCCAGTCCAGGTGTCAACGATTCGATTTCCGCAACATCCCGGTTGCTTCGATTGCTGAACATCTCAAAACGCTCGTCAAATCTGAAGGATTCAAAGCAGACGACGAGTTGGTGTTCACGCTTGCCCGTCTTGGCAATGGATCGATGCGTGATGCGCTCTCGCTGCTCGATCGCTTGCTTGCGGCGGGAGAGAAGAAACTCACCACAACATTGCTTGAAGAACTTCTGGGACTGCCCGATCGGGATCTACTCAGTTCATTGATCGATGCAATCGCTGACGGCGATCCAAAGACTGTTCTTCAATCCACTGGCTCATTGATGAACAAAGGGATCTCAGGCGAGCAGTTACTCGGATCATTGCTCGAACGATTCCGCGATCTGATGGTCCTTGGATCATGCGGGAAAGACACCGATCTTGTCGATCTTTCAGATGACGCGCGAAAAACAGAGTTTGAACGCGCCCGAAGGTTTGATGCTGCGGGCGTGGTGCACATGATCGCGTTATGTGAATCAGTTCAACGAGCAATCAAATCATCACCTGCACCACGAGCATTGCTCGATGCGTGCATGGTTCGATTGGCGATGACCGAGAAGATCGCGGATGTTGCCGCGTTTGTTGCTGCAGGAGGAAACGCAGTAAAAAAAGCATGAGGGCAGCGTCGTTTTCGACTCCGAAACCCGCTGAGGACTCAACCCCTCGCCAGTCGCTGCCCTTAGACAAAATCAAACCAGTAAAACCCATCAAACGCGATGAAGCAAACTTCGCATCGGGATCTGACAAACCCAGAGACGACAAGCAGGGTCATCGTCGACAGATCCAGGTGGTGAAATCAGAACCGTCGCCTCCACAACAAGACACCATGCCTGAGCGCACGCAACCGACCCCATCGCTTCGTGGACCGACACCCGAGGAAGTGATGCAAGACCCGTTGGTTCGATCGGTCCTCGATGTATTCGAAGGCGAAATCAAACGCGTACATCCAAAGAACAAATAGTCAACACCACCAGCAAACGAGATCCAACTATGTTCGACAAACTCAAAACCATGCAGGCCCTCGGGTCATTGATGAAAAACAAAGAACAGCTCGCAGAAGCAGGCGAGCGGATCAAAGCAAAGATCGAAACCCTCCGCGTTGATGGCGAAGCAGGTGGAGGCGCTTGCCGAGCGATCGTCAATGGAAAAATGAAACTACTCGATCTCACGCTCGATCCCGCACTTTTGGCAGGCATGGCGGTCGATGAAAAAACCCGTGATCTTGCGACGTCGCTGATCAAGGAAGCAATCAACGACGCGACTGAAAAAGCTCAGTTCCAGGTCCAACAGATGATCTCACGCGAAGCTGAGGAACTGGGTCTTGGTGATATCGGCAGCCAAATCGGCGGATTCCTGAGTTAACCAGATGGTGCGGATTGAAGAAATCACTGAGCCGATCACGATCAAGATCGATCGATCGTCTGCCGAGCATGCGCATGCCGATGAGGTAGAAGCCGCATGGCAAGCGTTGTGCGCACAGAACCCGCGATACTTCAATGGCAAGATGCTCGCGTTTAACTCGTATGACCCTGCAACCGGCGTGATTCATGCGCATGCGGAAGAATACAAATACCATGCGGTTCGCGATATGGTGAATACTGGGACATCGTTGTTATCAGTGACCGCGGTTTTAGCTGCACCTGATTATGTGCGAGATACAGGGGTGTATCTATTGGGCAAACGATCACCTGAACTCCTTCGTTACGGCGGATTATGGGAGTTTGGTCCATGCGGTGGGATCGACCTGCCTCGAATCGGAAACACGCTGAAGCCCAAACATATTGTTTCCGAAATCGCAAGAGAGATTTTGGAAGAGATCGGGGTGAAGATTTCGAATCAACCATCTGCCCCAAGAGCTCTTGTGCACGACGATGCTGTGGGATCAACTGATATTGCAATCCCTATCGTGCTCGATCATGTGCCTGCGATCAACACAAACTGGGAATACACCCAAACCCGATGGATGACACTCGATGAGTTGTTTAGGTGGACACAATCCAAACCTCATGAACTGATTCCCACAACGGTTGAACTTACCCGTTTTTTGCATGAAAACAGGTCCTAAGATACCTCCATGACCAACGAATCCCCCACCCTTGCAGGTCAATCCGTTGATTGCTTCCTTGAATCGCTCAATGCCAAGGTCCCCACCCCAGGTGGTGGCGCTGCTGCTGCGATCACTGGCGCGACTGCTGCTGCGACCGCGGGGATGGTGGTGAGTTATTCAGTCAATAAAAAATCACTCGCCGAACATGCTGCATTCAATGCGGAGGCCCAGAAGAAACTCAACAATCTTCGTGCGGAGTTCTTGTCCCTTGGCGATGCGGACGCGAGCGGGTATGGCGAACTCAATGCGTTATGGAAACTTGATAAAGATGACCCCGAACGAATTGGTCGATGGGATGACGCGGTTGCGGGCGCGATTGCTCCTCCTCGTGCAATGTTAGAAAAGTCTGTTGAACTCCTCGAGTTATGCAAAGCGTTGATTACAACAACCAACAAGCAGCTCAAATCCGATCTTGGTGTTGCAGCAGTCCTCGGACAAGCAAGCGCGCGAGCTGCGGCTTGGAATGTGCGGATCAACATCTCGCTCCTGCCTGAGAACACACACAGCACTTGGAACACAGAGGTAGATGACATGCTCAAAGCTGCAGATGAACTGTGCAACACGATCGAGTTGGGGTGTGCATGAATTCAGCATCTGATACACCCCGTGCTCGCTTTGTGGATCTCTCGAAGAATCCTAAGATTACGGCGCTCTCACAAGTACTACGCGATGCGAGCTCAGTCCGCGATCCCGCGGAGATGCTCAAAGCGTTCGGTCCTTGGATTGGACAACGGTTCCCGCGTGATGCGTTTGTGAGTATTTCAGTGCGGGATTTGCCCAAGGGCAAATACAAAATCACCCGTTCCATCTCACACACCAACAAATCAGAACCCCAATCCCCCCCCAGCGGCAACCCCTGGCTCGACTGGGAACGGATCCCCACCCATGAAGGCGGGTTGATCGGTGACATTATCGCAACAGGTGAACCCGCAATCGTTAACGGGTTCGATCTCACCAAAGACGAAGCGCTATTTAATGCGCTCGGACCTTACGCAAGCAAACTCAACAGCGTGACCGCGATGCCTGCGTTTGATAACGGCGAGCCTTTGAACTGGTCGATGAGTTTCCACGAACAATCCGACTGGAATGACCTGGATGTCTTTGTTGCAGGTTTGCTCGATATGAACATGATGGGGACCGCGACTCGCAATCTTGTGTTCCGCAAACAGGCAGAAACCCTCAACGAGCAGCTGATGGGTCAGTTTGAGCAGATCGCCAAGATCCAGCGCCAACTACTCCCCGAACGAGATCCAGTCCTCAAGGGATTCACACTTGCGACGAGTTACCTGACGAGCAACATCGCGGGTGGAGACTATTTCGATTATTTCCAAGGCAATGACAACCGAATCGGGATCGTGATTGCAGATGTCTCAGGGCACGGCCCAGGCGCTGCGACGGTGATGGCGATGCTCCGTGCAATCCTGCACTGCTATCGCGACACGCTCGATGACCCCAGCTCTATAGTCGATGACATCGCGGATGTTGCGGAATACTGCAACCGCAAACTCGTTCAAGCAAATCTCAACGGCGAGTTCGCTACCGCGTTCTTCTGTGTGCTTGATCCTGACAATGGTAAAGTTCAATGGACACGCTGCGGGCACAATCCACCGATGATTCGGCGCAAAGATGGCTCAATCAAGCTGCTTGAATCTGCGGGAACATTGCCACTGGGAATCACAACAGATATCGAGTTTGAGTCTGATTCTGCAACAATGGAACCCGGCGACACACTGATTATGTACACCGATGGGATCACCGAAGCATCTGCACCTCAGTATCTATCTGATAACAATGATCTCGATATGTTCGGCGTAGAACGGATGATGGAATCGCTCGATAACTGCACCGGGATGCCTCAGTGTGTGATTGATTCGGTGCACAAAGCCCTCTACGCATTCACGCACAAGCTCGAACGGGATGACGACCAAACACTCGTAGTGATTCAAAGATCGGCAGGTGAGTCATGAGTTCATCCACCGAGAAGAACACAACGCAAGAGTGGTTCGACAAACCAGATCCGACTGGAAAGACCGATACAGGCGAGATCGGCCTGCGGTTCACCTGCACCCAGTGTGGTAACTGCTGCACGGGACCATCAGGATTCGTGCTCTTCACCGACGCAGAAGCAAAGGCGATGGGCAACGAACTCGGGATCACCCGCGATGAGTTTGTGAAAGAATACACCCGGGACACGCTTGTTGGTCGATCACTCAAAGAAGTTGAAGTTGATGGATACGGGTTTGATTGTGTGTTTTTAACCCGTGATGATTCTGGGAAGACTGGATGCAGTGTGTATGGATCCCGTCCTGAGCAGTGCAGGACCTGGCCGTTCTGGAAAAGCAATCTCCGCGGGAAACGCTCGTGGAATGGTGAATCCCGGGGTTGTCCAGGAATGGACACCGGCGAGCTGCACACCCCGACCCATATTCGCATCACACGCGAACGAGTGGAGATATGAGCGTGTTGTGCTCGTATGATTGTTTCCTATGAATGCATATTGGAAGTTTGCAAAGCAGATGTTGCGTATGCGCGGGCACTTGATGCTCGGGGCATTCTTCGCGCTGATCTCTGCGGGAGGAGTTGGCGCAGGGATCATCGCGATGCGGCCGATCCTCGATATTCTCCTTGAACCGGGCAATACTGGTCTTCAGGGAATCGGGCAGAAGTATATAGATAACGATGAGTTCTTCGGATTGATCCAGCCTCAATGGGTTGAGTCACTCCCCGCAAACTCATTCGACAGCATTGTGCTCATCATGGTCTCGCTCGCGGGGTTGAGCATCATTGGCGCAATCGCCAACTTCATGCATCAATACCTGTCTCTTACCGTTGTGCACACGACGGTTGCAAGAATCCGCCGAAATGCGTTTCGCCAGGTGCTCGAGCTGCCACTCAAAACAATCGTTTCAGAGGGTCCAACCGATGCGATCTCGCGGATTGTCAATGACACCGAAGCGCTCTCGGCGGGGTTTGTTGCGATGCTCTCCAAAGCAGTCGCGCACATCACCAAAGGATTCATCGCGTTGTGCGCCGCGTTCTATATCAACTGGCGCCTCGCACTCGTCGCGTTGTTCGTCATGCCGATCTTGGCAACCGTGATCCGAAGACTTGGTAAACGCATCCGCAAAGCATCGGGAAAAGCGCTCTCGAGCAGGGCAGACCTGTATCGCGCATCTACCGAAGCGCTGCAAGGCCTACGCGTGGTTAAAGTGCACACCACCGAACGATATGAAGCGGGCCGATTCAGTCGGATCAACAAAGAAGTTCTCCGTCAACAACTCAAGGTGCGCACCGTGCGTGCACTTTCAGGACCAATTGCCGAACTTGTATCCATGTTCGCGCTCGGTGGATTGACCATTGTTGCTGCCAAGCTCATCCTTGACGGGACACTTGATAAATCCGAGTTTATGACTGTGCTTGTTGCCCTTGCAATCGCAGGCGCGAGCATCAAACCAATGTCTGGACTCGTCAACGATATCCAGCAATCTGGTGCTGCGGGGGATCGGCTCGATCGATTGCTCGATTCGGAACCCGAGCCAGGCCATTCATCTCAACTCCCCAAACTTGCAAGACATCATGACTCGATTCACTTCGACGATGTTTCTGTTATTTATCCGGGCGCCACAAAGCCCGCAATTTCAGGTGTGACCCTTACAGTCAAGCAAGGCGAAACCGTCGCGTTTGTGGGACCCAACGGGTGCGGAAAAACCACCCTGCTCTCGCTCATCCCGCGACTCTTTGATCCCGATGAAGGGCGTTTGCTGATCGATGGCACCGATATTTCCCGCGTACGCGTACGCTCTGTACGACAACAAATCGGGGTGGTGACGCAAGAGGTAGTCCTTTTCAAAGGCACAATTGCACAGAACATCGCATATGGAAATCGGCACTCATCGCGTGAAGAAATTGAAAACGCAGCGAGAGATGCTCGAGCGACGGAGTTTATTGAACAACTCTCCGATGGTTTTGACACACAGATCGGCGAGCAAGGCCTCACCATGTCAGGGGGGCAACGCCAACGCCTTGCGATCGCTCGAGCGATCCTGCGAGATCCCGCGATCCTGATCCTTGACGAAGCAACCTCGATGATCGACGCACACTCTGAAAAACTCATCGGCGAAGTCCTCGATTCATTCTGTAAAAATCGCACAAGTCTCATTGTTGCTCACCGTCTTTCGACTGTGCTCGGTGCGGATCGAATCGTCGTGCTCGATGATGGCAAGGTTGTTGGACAAGGATCGCATGAAGAACTCATGGAAACATGCCCGGTGTATCTGAGCCTTGCAAAGCACCAACTCATCGAATCAACCCAAACAACAGGCAAAGAAGACTAATGCACGATACCGACGACAACAACGAACTTGTGTTCAAATGTGATTTCTGCAAAATGCCTTGGGCAGACACCCGTCCGATGGTCGAGGGGCATCGAGGTTCGCTTGTTTGCGGCCAATGCTTGTCGATTGCATACACCGAACTCATTCACCTCGACTCTGGATATGCGCCCGCCAAAGGCGAAGCCTGTGTGCTCTGTCTTGAAACAGATCGCAAAGACCTCCATTGGCAAAGCCCGATTGACGATGCATCCATCGCGTGCAAACGATGCATCAAGCAGAGCGCCGGCGTGCTCAAAAAAGATCCCGACAACGGTTGGACACGCCCCGCAGACCCATCGAAAGCATAACGACAGTCAGATGCGCTCTCTGGTTTTGTGATGTTCACGATGAACCTGATACAATTATTCTGCTGGACAAGCAGTCGAAAAGATGTGCTCAAGATCGGCAATCAAGGTATAAGTCCCATCTTCTTGATACACCATACCCAAAATACATTCCGTGTTGTCTGCGGTTTCAGGCAACACCTCAATCGCATCATCTCGATAGTCTGCGACACACATCACTGAATCAACCATGAGTGCAGCTTTGCGTTCTCCAACCTGAACGACAACAAGCATGGAGTCGAGCTTGGTTGAAAATTGTTTGGGCTCTTGATCAATCAAATTGCACATCGCATTGAGTTTTTCAGACTCTGATTTTCGTGGCGCAAATCCCAGAAGCTCACGCATATCAACAACCGGAACAATTGTCCCACGATGATTGAGGACACCCACAATATAACTTGGACTCTGTGGCACACGCGTGATCTGTGCCGTATCCGCGTTGGTGAGTTCTACAGCAAACTCTGTTGATACGCCGTAGAGATTATGATTGATCTCTGCAACGACATAGCGGGTGACCGATTGAGTGAAGTCCTCAGCGTCGATTCCTGCAAACTGATCATTCTTGTGGATGACGGCCTCAAACTCTGGTGTTGATGATGTCTGTTGCATGTAGTTCATATCGGCAAATTCACTTCCCGAAATCAGACGAACAAGCGATGAGTGACTCAAGATTTGGTGCTTCTGATCCAGTATTTGATGACCGAAGTGACACTTGGTTCATCATCCTCCAAAGACAGCACTGCAATGGGTACATTTGGCGCTACGATCACCCCTGATCCCGCATACAGATAATCGGATAGGAACGAATTGCTACTCCACGCCAACGAAATATCGAAGACTCATGGCATCCGCACGCTGTTCACCAACATCAGTGTGCATGTTGATCGCGGCGATCGAATCGGCGTTATCGGACCCAACGGTGCGGGGAAATCGACACTTCTCAAGCTCCTCGCACAACAGGACGCGCCCGACACCGGAGAGATCATTACTCCGAGTGAAGTGTCATCGGTGTATATCCCACAGGTCGATCGGTTTGAAGAAGGCATTACCGTCTTTGATGCGGTCCACAAAGTCGCACCCGAGCACGCTGCGAATCATCTCGACCCAGAAACCATCACCGAGATCGCGCTGAGCAGAGTGGGATTTGAGAAAGCACAGTGGACGAACCAGGCGTCGACGCTATCGGGAGGTTGGAGGAAACGACTCTCGACCGCATGCGCACTCTCATCGTGTGGCAACGAACCTGATCTTGTTCTGCTCGATGAACCAACTAACCATCTCGACCTTGCAGGGATCGCTTGGCTTGAAGAGTTCCTCACCCAGCGCATCGGTGGGCAAGCAGCTTACGCGTCAGTCTTCGTTACCCACGATCGTTTGTTCCTTGAGCAAGTCGCGACACGGATCATCGAACTCTCCGACGCATACCCAGGCGGATTGCTCAGCGTGGATGGAAACTACACCGAGTTTGTCCGCAGACGCGCCGAGTTCGTTGACGGACAAGCAAAGGCAGTCCAATCTCTTGCAAACGAGGTCCGCAGAGATGATGTGTGGCTCGGTCGCGGGGCGCAAGGCCGACAAACAAAGCAAAAAAAACAGATCGACGCGAGCGCTGATCGCAGGGCGCAACTCGGAGAGCTCCGCGCCCGCAATGAAGCGGCAACAAACACCGGCGCCAAAGTCCAGTTCATGGCAACGGATCGACAGACCAAAAAACTTATCGCCGCAACCGAGATTTCCAAAGCATTCGGAGATCACAAGCTCTTCACGAATCTCGATCTTGTGCTCGGTGTTGGGGACTGTGTCGGACTTCTGGGCGCCAATGGCAGCGGCAAAACAACCCTCATCAAAGTACTCACGGGTGAACTCAAACCCGATGAAGGATCAATCCAATACGCAGATCCGATGCCCAAGGTAGTCGTGTTCAGCCAACACCGTGAGGATTTCCCCCCGACCACGCCATTAAGTGAAGCGCTGTGCCCGGTGAGTGATCGCGTGATCTTCCGTGGACAAACCATGCATGTCACATCGTGGGCACGTAGGTTTATGTTCCGCGATGACCAACTCACCCAACCCGTCGGCTCCCTCAGCGGCGGCGAACTCGCACGCGTGCACATCGCACGCATTATGCTCGAATCCGCAGATGTCTTGGTACTCGACGAACCGACCAATGACCTTGATATCCCAACACTTGAACTCCTCGAAGAATCCCTCACTGGATTCCCCGGTGCTGTGATCTTGGTCACGCATGATCGTGCGATGCTCGATAAACTCGCAACACGAATCGTAGTGCTCGATGGCACAGGCGAACAACAGATCCGGCCAAGCTTAGATCAAGCGATCAAAGTGCTCAACGCAAAATCTGATATCGAAGAAAGCGCCAAAGCACCAAAGCCCAAAGCGGAGAAGGTTGCCAAGACCCGCGACGCGAGCCAACCCAAAAAGCTCTCCTACAAAGATCAACGCGAGTTCGACTCGATCGAAGAGAAAATAATGGAAGCCGACGAAAGGATCGAGTCCGCTCAAGCGGCGCTCGCTGATCCCAAGGTGCTGGCAGATCATGAGAAAATGACCAAGGCGTGCCAATCACTCGATGAGGCACAAGCAGAATCTGCAAGGCTCTACGCACGATGGGACGAGCTCGAATCAATGCGGAGCTAGTCGGCATTCCAACTTATTGAGGTTTGGTCGCGATCATTTCATATACCGGAGGCAGGTGCATGAACGCTGCGGGATCATTGGAAGTCTCGATCCACGATTGCGTAAATGCCTGATGCTCATCCTTAGTAATGAACCCAAGCTCTTCGAGTCGCGGAATGAAGACCGGCCAAAAACTGTCAGGCCAGTTCCACATCGTCGTTCCAGGTCGCGGGGTTTCGATCTGCGCCTGTGCTACATGATCGAGTCTGAGTCCTGCATCAATCGCAATTCGGGGGAGTTTGCCCATGATGTCGGTGTCGCCTCCATGCTCGACCCAACTCTTTGCAATCGCTTGGATCACTCGTTCGAATGCTTCGCTCGGGGGCGCTACCCGCATTGAATCATAGTTGAAATAGTCCTGGATCAGAAGCTTGCCACCCGGTTTGAGCATCTTTGCGATTGATTGAATCGTTGTCGTCGGATCATCCACAAAGCACATTACCCATCGGATATATGCAACATCAAATGATCCTGGTGTGATCCCCTGATCTCCAAGCACCTGATCAATGTTGGTGACATCTCCGACATGAAAGCTCGCGTGCGGCTGCTTACGTCCGATCGCTTGCTCTTTGGCAAACTCAATGTATGACGAAGATTCGTCCACCCCCACTACGCGACCAGAATGCGTGACGATCTGCGCCATATCCATCGAAGCAAACCCGGGTCCACACCCAACATCGAGCACCGACATCCCGGGTGAAAGCTTGGCCCGTTCCCATAGACGATGCGCGGGAACAAACCAGAGACGGTGCTGGAATCCTAAACGATGAAGTTCTGCTTCGTTGGTTCCAAGAACATACTCAGGCTCGTTGGTGGTGGTCATAGATTTGGATTCTTTCAGTAGTTCAAGCGCCCAGTCCCGATGCGCATCGCGATACTGGTCGCCATTTTCTTGCCCAATGCTGCGAAGGTTGCAGCATCTTTTTGAGAAAACACATCCGCGGTCGTTTTGATGAACAACTCAACCCAACGATCAAAGTGCGCCTCGGTTAACCCACCAAACTTGTGAGCTTCGATTGGACGCCCGGAATAGGTGCCCGCGTGCATGGTAGCAGAAGACCAGAACCGGGTCATTTTTTCATAATGCGCATCCCAATCATCAACGATCTCATTGAAGATCGGCCCGAGCAAATCATCCTGTTGTGTTCTGCGATAGAACAACTCAACCATCTCGCGGATCTTCTCGATCGTAATCCCCTCACCCGAGACCAAAGGCGTATCAGATGATGACGCGAGATCGAGCTCCATTGATCGTTTGTGTTTCATGCCTCTATTATAGACACAGAGGTCATGAATACATCACAAATGAGACTGATTCTCAATGTGAATGAGCGTAAAAAAACATCCCAGCGATCAAGCCGGGATGTTCGTTGTAACGGTGCGAGAGGGATTCGAACCCACGGACCCCTTTCAGGGTCACTCGATTTCAAGTCGAGCGCCTTCAACCGCTCAGCCATCGCACCAGATATTCACTTTTGTCCGATTCAGAATCGGGAGTAGAGTGTACACCCTCATCGGGCACTTGTCACGCAAACTTCAGTTATCTGCTTGCCTGCCCTGCTCAATTCCACTCCAATCCCGATGCCCGGGGCAGATGCTCGGGCTCAACCCTGCCAGAATCCCCAACATCGCAGCGGATTGAGTATTGATATGCACCACATCGGTGATCGTTGCAAGCATCAACCCGCAGATCGCGAAGAACGGCCCAACTGAATAGATATGGTCGCTGATCTGTGCTCGATCAACTTCACGAAACCTCCAGGCGCTGCGAAGCATGATCCCCAGGACGACCGACCAGACGAGCACCCCAACAAGTCCAAGGGTGGACCAGATATGCAGCAAGCCGTTATGGGCATGTGCGAAGATACCTTGGTCTGGATCATGTTCATTGCCCCAATGTTGAAAGCTGCCTGCACCAACTCCGATGATTGGGTGTTCTTTGATTCCCTCGATCGCGACTTTCCCCATGCGGATGCGTTTGCCGGTATATGAGTCATATTGCCCGTCCATGATTTCGTTGAGTTCAACTTTCGTTTCGTTGATCCGAGACTGGAGGCCTTCGCGTATGGTGAATGCTCCAGCGCCGAGCACAACACTCCCAATCGCCGCGATCAGGAACACGCGTTTCCACCGAATCCATCTCGCGATGAGTCCGAACCCCACGCAGAACAGGACGAGCAAGACCGAAGCGATCCACGCACCCCGTGATCCGGTTGCCAAGATCCCCAAACTGATCATCCCCGATCCGAGTATGCCAAAGATACGAGCTCGACCAGTTCCAAACAAAGCTGCAGGAAGGTGAAGACCCAAACCACCCACGAGCATCGTCCCCCCCACCACGGGGTGCCACCAGCCGCCGATCCGTCCGGGATGATTCACGACGAGCGATTCGAGCCAACCGATCCCGAACCCATTGAATGCGTCTGCAACTTGTCCGAGTTGACCAATCGCCAATCCGATACACAAAGCTCGGATCAGGACCACGCGATGTTCAATAATCGGAAAAAAGAATCCGATGAACAAGAACCAACGGAGTTCTCCTATTTCACTCCACCCATGAGGATGATCTCCAGACCAGAGCAGACTGAGCATCATCCAACCCATGAGTACGATCACAGCGAGCACAATCGGTTGTCCGAATCCATGAATCCAGACAGGGAATGTGTTCACGATACGCACTGCGAAGAACACTACGAGTGGTGCAAATGCGAGTTCGCTGACAGTCACAGGACCAAAGAACACCATCAAACCCAAGCACGCGAGGATCAAATGAATCCGATCCCCGATCGAATCCTGACGGTGCATCTGCTCGAATGCATGGTCGCACGCGAGTTGATCGACATATCCCCCGTCTGCAGCCTTCTTCAAACGCGTGAAAATGCCCCCTGAAGACTTTGAATCCGGGTTATGAATCGATGTATCCACAGTGTCACATCCCCTGAAATGAGCAACTTGTTGCTCTTGTGCCGGTATTATTCTACGAAATCCGCCAACTTGGTGCGACCCGATCGCTTCTATTCCGAATAGTAAGTATAGATAGGGCACCAATCGCACCCGAAACAGATCGGGGTGCCAACTCTTGGCATTTGGGAGAACTGACATGGATGATATCAAACAAGTCCTTACACGAGCATCACATCGCCTGTTCTTGATTGATCTGCTCCGCACGATGACGATCACTTTGTTCGTTGCGCTCTGTGTGCTCTTCCTTGCGCGGGTGACCCAGAAACTCGTTCCAAGCATTGAGATTCCCTGGAACTTGTCTTTCATTATCGCAGGGAGTTCTGCACTGCTCGCAGCACTGATCAGGACGATGATCCGTAAACCCAACGAAGACCAGGTTGCACGGACGGTTGATGATCGCGCAGGACTCAATGAAACAATCTCAACCGCGCTGTGTGTTGACGAAAATACCGATTCATGGTCGAAAGCAATTGTCAGCGATGCATCAGCACAAGCAAAGCGGGTGATAGTTAAAGATGCGCTCCCGATCGAGGGTCCCAAAAATTGGCCGATGCCGATCGCTGCGATGCTCGCGTTGATCGCGATCTGGTGGGTGCCCAGCACCGACATCACCGGGCTGATGGCGAAGAAACAACAAGCACTCGACGAGCAAGCACAGATCCAAGAAGTGCAAGCAACCGTCAACGATACACGAAAAATGATCGAGGAGATCAAAGCAAAGACCGGGATAGATCTCGAATCCGTAGGCGACGAGACTTCCCAAGAACTCACCCCAGAAGAAACACAGTTTGTCGATCCAGAAGACATCGCGCGAAGCGCAATCAAAGAACTCACCAACCTCACCGACAAGCTCGATGAGAAACGCAACAGCGAAGACGGCGCCACCTTCGACGCGGTCAAAGACATGACCCGTCAACTCAATACCCCCGAGCAAGGCGCAGTATCCGAGATGGCACGCGCCATGGCGCGGGGTGATTTCAAAGAAGCTCAAAAGCAACTCGAGCAGATGGCCCAAGATATGAGCGACGGTTCGATGAGTGAAGAAGAGCAAAAGCAAGCAGCACAACAACTCGAAAACATGAAAGAGCAGCTTGAAAAACTCGCTGAAAACCGCCAGTCGCTTGAGGAACAACTCAAAGCTGCGGGTATTTCTGAGGAACAAGCCAAACAGCTCGCGACTGATCCTGACGCACTGAAAAAAGCGCTCCAAGAGGCGGGCGCTACCCCAGAGCAAGCGGAGCAACTCTCCAAAGCAGCGCAAGCTCAACAGAAAGCATCGGATGCTGCGGGATCAATGGCACAGGCGATGGGGCAGATGGCATCAGGGATGCAGCAATCAAACCCATCAGAAACCGCGGAGGGTCTTGAATCCATGTCCGGACAACTCTCAGACATGGAAAACCTTCAGCAAGAAATGGAATCGCTC
Source organism: uncultured bacterium (assembly GCA_963976235.1). Lineage (GTDB taxonomy): Bacteria > Planctomycetota > Phycisphaerae > Phycisphaerales > UBA1924 > UBA1924. The sequence goes on along the minus strand of CAXBJM010000006.1, from coordinate 62,362 downwards.
GAATCCGCGATGAACCAGACAAGCCAACAGCTCCAACAACTCAGCGAATGCACCAACCCAGGCGAGGGTGACGGCAACGGGCAAGGGTTCGGCGAAAACGCCCAGTGGGGTTCAAACGGACAATACAGCGAAGGCAACACCGACCAGTTCGGCAAAGGCTCAGGCGGACCAGGCAAAGGGATGGGCAATAGTCCAGACGCTGCACCGACTGACTTCATGCTCAAAAAGGAACGAGCGGAAGTCCAAACCACAAACGAAGGACCGGTCATCGCATCGACCATGGTTCAGGGCTCACAAATCCGAGGCGAATCCACCGCAACATTCTCAAGCGTCGTCGAGAGCGCCTCGACTCAAGCAGCAGAAGCAATCGAAACAAAGCGGGTCCCCCGTAAGCACGAAGCTGCGGTTCAGCAATACTTCGGCACACTCGATCAAGCAGCTAAGAAAGCCAAAGGCGAACAGACCAAACCCGCCGAGCAAGGCAAAGACGCGACCGAGTCTTCTGGTTCATCGAACAAAGCGGAATCCGATTAAATGAAAAACACACTCAGACTGTGCCTCGCAACGATCTGTATGCTGGCCGCTGGATGCTCGGACTCTTCGAGCACAGGAACGCAAACTGATTCAAAGTCCGTCGTGCTCTATACCAGTGTCGACGACGCGTTTGCAAAGCTCATTGCGGATGCGTTCACACAACAATCCGGTATCGCGGTCCAAATTGTCGGGGACACCGAAGCAACCAAGACTACCGGGCTCGTTACTCGGATCCAGGCAGAGATGAATCAACCCGTCGCGGATGTCTGGTGGTCAAGCGAACCCATGGGGACGATCTTACTCGATCAATCCGGTGCGCTTGAACAGGGCGCCATGATCGGCATGGTCCCTTCAGATTGGCCGACAACCCTGCATGGTGAACAATGGTCATGGGTTGGGATCGCGATGCGATCAAGGGTGATTGCCTACGCGTCTGATCGGGTCCAATCCCCGCCAACAACGATGTCCCAGCTCGCATCGAGTGCATATAAAGGCAAAATCGGTATGGCGCGCCCGCAGTTTGGAACCACACGGATTCATATGGCAGCGCTCGCAGACCAATGGGGAATCGAGTCGTTCACTGACTGGCTCGAAGCGCTCAAAGCAAACAACATCCGACTCTACGATGGGAACGCGCGAGTCGTGCAAGCAATCGCGATGGGTGAGATTGATATCGGACTCACCGATACCGATGATGTATGGGCAGGACAAGAAAACGGGTGGAAGGTTGAACTCATTTATGATGCGATTGATCTGGAGAACCAGTGGAAGAGCATCGGACCAACACTCATCCCCAACACGGTTGCAATCATTCAGGATGCACCCAATCCCGGGTTTGCTCGTCAACTTGCCGAGTTCTTAGTTTCGCCGACCACCGAACGGCTGCTCTATGAATCAACCACACACAACACACCGATCCACGCTTCGCTCCGTGAAGAGTTCGGCAACAATCTACTCCCGATTGACGGGCTTCCAGACTTTATCGGTGCTGCGAGTATGGTCCGAGAGGCAATGGACGCATGCGAACAAGTGCTGATAAGTCCGTAATCTACTCCATATTGCTTGCGTGATCGTCGTATCCTGAACACCATTGATCGACAAATCAGATATTCATTTGCTCGGATGAGATTGGATAATGTATTCACCCGATGCTGGTGATGTGACACTAAAATCGAACAAACTCGAACTCCCGTTCCGCCCGCAGAATCGTCGGTCGCTGTTCTTGGGAATCCTGATTTTTCAAGCAGCGGTGCTTGTCGCGGGTGAATTTTTGGTTGATGCATGGATCCGTACAGAGTTTGAGCTCTCTCAGGTTGCTGCGGATCGGCTGTTCGTGTTTCGAATCTCAATCGCGTTCGGTGTGTTTATGCTCACAGGCGTAATCCTGTTCATGGCATCAAAGCGCTATCGCGATAGTTTGGAGCATTCAAACGAACAACTCAATCGAGAAGTCGCCAAACAGGTCAGCGCAGGGTTGAGCAAACGCAATGCGCTCATCTTTGGTCTTGCCAAGCTCGCGGATTATCGAGATACAGACACCGGTGCACATCTCGAACGCATCGGTTTCTATGCACGGATCATTGCAGATGCGATTTCACCAAAGTATCCCGAGATTAACTCCAAATGGATTGATCGGATTGTGCTTGCATCATCCTTGCATGATATCGGGAAAGTCGGAGTTCCAGACTCGATCTTGCTCAAGCCAGGCAGACTCACCGACGAGGAGCGATCGATCATGCAAGAGCACGCGCTCATCGGCGCCGATACGCTTTTAGCGATTCGATCAAAGCTCGGTGCGGATGATTTTATTGATATGGGCATCGAGATCGCGCTCCAGCATCACGAGAAATGGGATGGCACTGGATATCCATTCGGGATCAAAGGCGATCGCATATCGTTGGCTGCACGGATCGTTGCGATCGCAGATTTCTATGATGCGGTCACCAGCAAACGGGTCTACAAAGACGCGATGACCCATAAAGAAGCCTCTGATCTCATCAGGGACCTGCGAGGCACACACTTCGACCCTGATGTTGTTGATGCGTTCTTCGAGAATGAGGCGGAGTTCAACGCAATCAGGGCACACAACCTGACAGATCATGATTCGTCGTTCAAAATCTCGGATCTTGAGTTCACTGCTCGCCGATTCCTCGATGAACAGGACCAAATTGAAGCGCTCGCAGCATAATCTAGCCCTCATACCCTTGTGCAGGGTTCATCGAGTCGCATAGACTTCTCAATGACAACTACCGCCTCGAGCACCTCGCAGAACATCGTGTCGTTGATCCAACCTCATCTTGATGAGATCATTGCGATTCGACATGATCTTCATGCACACCCGCAGATTCTGTTCACAGAGGAATACGCCTCCAAGTTGATCCAGACAGAACTCACGCGTTTAGGGATCACTTTCCGTACCAATATGGGGGGGAGAGAACCCGGAACCGGGTACGGCGTGATGGCACACATCCCTGCAACAGTGGACAATCCGGGTGATTGCATCGGATTGCGTGCGGATATGGACGCACTGCCGATTACTGAACTCAACAACTTTGCGCATCAATCAACACACGACGGACAGATGCACGCGTGCGGGCACGACGGGCACACCTCAATTCTCCTCGGCGTTGCACGGGTGCTCCTTGATATCGAGCATCGTCCAAACCCGGTGACACTCGTTTTCCAACCCGCGGAAGAAGGCGGGGGCGGCGGAGAAAAAATGTGCCGAGATGGGGTACTCGAAGGCGATCCCGATGCAGGACTCGGACCTGCAATCACCCGGATGTATGGCTTGCATGGTTGGCCTGACCTGCCACTTGGCACGATCGCGACCAAACCAGGTGCATTGCTCGCAGCGACGGACACCTTCGACATCGTCATCACCGGCGTCCAAGGACACGCAGCATATCCACACCTGTGTAACGATCCGATCGTTGCATCTGCCCAGATCATCTCGGCTGCCCAGACGCTTGTATCTCGGACAACCTCCCCCACTGATTCGCTCGTGGTCACCTTTGGCGCAATCCATGCGGGTACCGCGTATAATGTAATTCCAGAAACTTCAGCCCTCAAAGGCACCATCCGCACGCTCGATATGGATACCAGAGCAACTACGAAGGCTCGATTCTTTGAACTTGTCGAATCCACCGCGAAAGCAATGGGATGCAGCGCTCAAATCACCTGGAACAATGGATATCCCGTGACGAAGAACGACCCTGCCGAAGCGGATCGTGTCGCGCAAACTGTTCATATTGCAGAACTTGCAAACAACTTTAAACTTGTTCAAGAGCCTTCAATGGGCGGTGAAGATTTCTCCTATTACTGCCTTGCGGTGCCTTCGTGTTTCTACCTCATGGGTCTCAACGAGAGCGAAACCGAGCCTTATCCAGGGCTCCACACCCCAACATTTGATTTCAATGATAAAGCAATTGGGATAGGGATTGAGATGATGTGCCTATTGGCGCTATCCTAAGGGCTGATATTGTCCGATGAACAATCGTCAGATTCGGTCGTATATTGTTTATGTCAGGCCGTCCGAGAACCGATGGAGTGAGTATGAATCGCACAGTTAAAACACTGATAATCGTCGCAGGAGCCTCCGTGCTCGCTCTTTCCTCCGGCTGCCGCGTCGAGCGGACCACCGGACAGCGCCACCAAGCCCGCGCTGTGGACACCATCCTTCGTGCAGAAGCGATGCGTCTCAACGAACAGCCGTTGTCCGAAACAACCCTTGAGGATTACGCCCACCTCAACGCGATGTATCAAGACCTGCTCCACGCTGCGATCCGATCCGGTGAAGCTGAGCCTTTGACTGTTCAAGAAGCGGAAGACCTCCTCCGCAAGGTCGCATCCGAAGCACGCATGCTTCCTGCTTTCCAAGAATGGTCACCCGAGTCACAGAAGAACTTCGAAGAGAACTTCTGGCGTTTCCGCTTGAAGAAATGGCAGCAGTGGCGCGGCCCGGACTACATCTACGATTAAATCACGCATAGAACACGAACCAATGCACTCAGTCCGTCGGCTGAGTGTTTTTTCATGCCCTCCCAGTGATACCATCTCTTGTGTCTGATGACCCTGATACATCTTTTCTTGACGACGAAGGCCATGCACCTGCGTCTGATCCGCCGCCTTGGGGGACTGAGTCTCGCGCAGCGCGGATGACACGATTGCACACCGATGCCCGCAAACTCCATGCGCTCCCCGGCGTGTATCTCATGAAGGATCATAAAGGGATCGTTATCTATGTCGGTAAAGCATCGAAGCTCTGCGATCGGGTTGCGTCATATTTCCTTCCGTCCACCGATCTTGGTCCACGCAAGAACAAGCTGCTCGATGAAGTCCATTTGTTTGATACCTTCACCACCGAAACCGCATGGGAGGCATTGCTCGCCGAGAATCGTTTAATCAAGGACATCCATCCCAGACACAACGCGGCACAGAAAGACGACCGTACATTCCCGTATCTCGTCATCACCATGCGGGAAGATTATCCGCGTGTGTTCGTGACGCGCAACCCGACAGGGATCAAAGCGGATGGCACCAAAGACCCTCGATTTTCCAACGCGAGTATTCTTGGGCCGTTCACTTCTGCGGGGCCGTTGCATACCGCGGTGGATGCGTTGCAAGCGGTGTTCAAGTTCCGGACCTGCTCGCTCGACATCATCGAAGGCGACAAGAACAACAAGTTCTTCCGCCCTTGCTTGCTCGCCGCGATCGGAAAATGCACCGCCCCCTGCAATGAATCAATCTCGAAGGAAGCATACCGCGAGGATATCTCCCGCCTTGTCCGATTCTTCAAATCGAAGCGCTCGACGATGCTCAAGGAACTCGTCGTCGAGATGCAAGAAGCATCCGAAGCGCTCGACTACGAACTTGCTGCAACACTTCGCGATCAGATCAACGCGATTCAGAAGCTCGAAGAACGCGCCTCGCAATCTGATCAATGGCAACCCGAATCCGAGATCGGATACATCGACCCGCTCAAAGGCTGCGCAAGTTTGCAGCGAGCGCTCGACATGGACAAACCCATCCGATGCGTCGAAGGGTTCGATATCGCCCACCTGCAAGGCAACGAAACCGTTGCATCGAAAGTCTGCTTCATCGACGGACGACCGTTCAAACAAGAGTACCGCCGATTCCGCATCAAATCATTCTCAAACCTCTCGCACGGGCGAGCGAACGACGATTACCAATCCATGCGTGAAGTGATCTCTCGTCGATACCGCGATGCAGGCGAAGGGCACGAGCTTTATCCAGATGTTGTCCTGATTGATGGCGGCCTAGGCCAACTCCACGCCGCGATGGATGCATTCCAGCAGCTCGATGTACAGCCGCCGATGGTCGTGTCACTCGCGAAAAAGGAAGAACTGATCTATGTGCGCGGATCGACCGAACCGATCAAACTCGGACGCAACAACCCAGGATTGCGATTACTCCAACAGGTTCGCGATGAATCCCATCGGTTCGCACAGCACTATCACCATATCTTGAGGCGGAAGAAAACACTCGGGGAAGATTAAGGGTTCACTACACCAAGTGGAATTCCCAGCTTCGTATCAATCAACTTTGCAAACTCATCATCGGTGATCGAACGCACTTTCCCATCCCAAAATGAAACCGATGTGAATTCTTCCTGAAAATCAGGATCTTCAAACATAAATGGAATTACAGCGAGTTGTTCTGTTGAAATACTCTCCGGTCTTTGCAATGTCTTCCATGGTATAGGAAGAATGTATAATGCTTGTGAATCATGCCAAAAATAAATCGGATCATCTGAAGTAATACCAAGCCAAGGATCCATTGTCTCATGCCATTGATCAGCATGAAAGAGCTGGCCATCAAACTCATCTGAATAGTTGTTCATCGCAGTAATGAGAGACCGAAGCATGGATTGTCTATAAACATCAGGATTTTCACGCAAGACGCAAACGGCTAATGGCCTGGTCATTATCCAAAATACTACTGCGATAAGCCCCGCTAGAATTACCAAATCTACCTTGCTGAAAGTCATCTTCATCTTTGACGATACGCAGATTTCGACTCAATGTTCCCTCAATCCTTCCGCTCACACTTGATCTCCATCCCGTTCTGAAACAGCGTCACGCTTGTTGCGTTGCCGTCTTCGGGGACTTCGAACTCGATTTCTGCATCGACGATTTTGATCTTGAATCGGATATCGGAAAGCGCTGCCAGGGCAAGGGGTTGTTGGCCGGTGAGTTGGACGAGCAGGTTGCCTTGGGCTTCGGAGATGGTCATGTCGAACCCGTAGGTTGCGGAGTTGTAGACGCCGACGAGTTTGTCGAGTTGTTCATCATCCACCGCAACATTTGGCGCTGTGGAGATTGGATCAGTAACCATCCCAAAGAGTTCTTGAATGATTTTCTCTCCGATGATGGTTGTTTCGAATGCGGCGCCGTTGGAGAGGAGCACGACCGCGCCGTCATGCTTTGGATTGACCGCCATGTAGGAGGAGTATCCGCCGGTCATCCCGTTGTGCCAGAAGGTTGAACCGTCGGGTGATTTGAACCAACCGGAACAGAGGTTGCCCCCGGATTCGATGTCGTAGAGTGTTTCACGCGAGTTCTCGACGGATTGGTAGACATCGCCTGCATGCGTTCCATCTTTGGGATCGATGCTTGCCATCGCGAACTTGAGCAATCCGGGCGCGTTGGTCACCCACATGCCGCAGGGGTCCATCGAACCTGATTTTCCCCATGCTTTGGTGTTCTGCCCTGAAACGGTTGCTGGTGCGAGATGTTGTTGCTGATCTTCCGTGAGGTCGATGATGAAATCTTCAATCCCGAGTGGTTCGATGATTCGATCGATCACCATTGATTCGTATTCACCCTCGGCATTGTCCGCTATCAGTGTGCCGAGCAGTCCGACGGCGAAGTTTGAATACTCGAACGCTTCACCCGGCGCTTGTTTGAGCGGCATGGTATTCACCGCATCCAACATCATCTCCTTGGTATACCCCAAGAGCGGGCGCTCGCCATCGGTTGGTGAAATATTCGCCGGCGCGGTCCCCCACCCGGATGTATGCGTTGTCAAATGCCAGAGCTTCAGGTCTTCACCCTCTTTGGTTTGCACCTTGTATCCGTCGGGCAAGAGATCATCGACGAGCGTGTCGCGTGTGACTTCACCTCGACGGACCGCATCCGCGAAGAACACCCCCGTCACAACCTTAGAAATCGAACCGATCTCGTAGAGTGTTTCAATAGTTGGCGCTTGGTCTTGATCGTAGTTGAGTGTACCGATCGGGTAGAAGCTCACTTCGCCATCTTTGTAGATTCCGATGACTGCGCCGGGGATCATCCCCGCTTCGATCGCGGGAGTGACATGCTTGGAGACGATGTCGTTGTAGTCTGGTTCAGCAATGAGCGAAGAAGCACAGATTGCTGGAAACGAAAGGGCAGCGATGGCATTGGTCAGTGTTGAGTTCATAACTCATTATACCGAAAACGTGCGCTTGCGTTTCACTCAAACTCGCGAGGATCGTCCTTCAATCGGATGTAATACACCAGCCACGCAAACTCGTCTGCCTGCACAACCACCGGGACATACACCGTACGATGCCAAGGTTCGTACCGATGTTGATACTTGCCAGACTGAGTCCGGTACGAGTTCCACTGATACCCGTGTTCATACACGGGCTGATCGATCACTTTATCTGTTTTACCAATATACTCCGAGGACCAGATCGCATAATCAGCACCGAGCGATGAGGCAAACTCGTGCAAAGAGTCATCATGAGCAGAAACCCGATCCGTCGTATGGAATGATGATCGTCCGAGCATGATCACATCGCGTGGGTCTTCTGAAATCTGTAATCCACGCAAAAGCGTCGCCTGCTCTTCGAGTTTCTGCTCGTCTGACCAATCATCAAAGTGTATATCTGAACTCGCGCGATTGATATCAATTTCGTACAACGCATCATCAATCCGCTGCCAGGGCACCTCACGCACGCGCGTGTCTTCAACCGATTCGAAGCGCCCGATTGGCGCCCCGGTGTAATGATCCTGCCAGAGCGATGAGCATCCGCCAAGTGTACATCCTAATACACAAAGAGTGAGCGTGAGTAATGATTTCATGCTTTGATGATAGCACCATGCCGAACTGCTGTTATGGGTCAGGTTGACCAGCGAGTTGGTCAGCAAGCATCTGTTCAAAGGTCACATGATCAACCATCTCAACATGGCCGTCCGCAAACGCGACGAGCACTCCATCAATGTAATGCTTTTGATCCTCGTAGATAAGGATTTGCCCTGCGTCAAAGGTGTTTTCTCCGCCGAGATAAATGTATGAAACCCCATCGCCATCTTCAGCAGGTGATATCAACACATCTTCATCGATCACCCCTTGGTCTACGAGCACCGTTGGCCATTCGTCTATCGCAGGGAACTGATCTTCATTGCTCTGCGCATACAGCATTGCTTCTTGTGCCAATGTACGAAGATTTGATTGGCTGATAATTTCTTGAGCTTTCATTTGAGCAGCGCCCAGTGCAGGCAAAAGTATGCCCGCAGACAGGCAAGTGCCTAACACACCAACTCCCCCAAGAGAGATACCAGCAATCGCCAATCCCATCCCCTTCTTGGGACCACGAGCACCTGTCTTCGATAATGCAACAATTCCAAGTATCAACGGAATGAATGCCAAAGGTCCGAGGCATAAAAACAGAATCCCCAACACAAGCGATGTAACCGCCAGCATTGAAAGTGGACGATCATTCAGTTGATGATTGTATTGATGTACTGAAAACTGTTCGGTCATTGCATCCCTATCCGTATATGTATTCGCTCAATCTTGTTCTATCAGAACGAGCAATGCATCACAACCATGATAACCAATTAATCCTGCATCTGCTCGGCAAGCATCCTGTTGAAAGTTGCGTGATCCAGTTTTTCGACATGGGCATCGGCAAAGCCCACAATCACAAAATCATTCCAGTGGGTTGGATCTTCGTAGATAAGAATCCGCTTTGCATTAAAACCACTTGGGCCAGGCACATAGATATATGAAATCGGATCATCTATCTCAACAGGAGAGACAAGTTGGTCATCGTCAATATAACCCAACTCAAGCAAAGCTTCCGGAAACTGGTCTTCAGACGGGAAGACATCATTGTGATTTGAACTGTAAATCCAAATCGCCTGCAATATTGATCTCACATTTGAAGAAGACTTGCCTTGGGAGCCGTGATTCACACGAGGTCCCACAGAAAGCAGTAGTTTGGAGATAATCATACTCGCTATTGCTATAACTGCGAGTATAAATATAACCCACACGCCCAATGCTTTGTTTGTTGTTTTATTTTGCATGTGATTCTCAAAGCACCATACGCGACTGATCGCCGCATGGTTCCCTCACCCCTCATCGAGGACGGCGTTGTATCGTGCCATCACTTTTGAGCGTGTGACCAATGCGATTGGTTTCTTGCCTGAGAAACCATCAACAAGCACCAAGCTCGAAATCTCATTCCTTGCAAACTTCTCCATCACGGTATCAAGGTGCTCGTCGGGTTTGATCACCGGAAAATCTTCACGCATGAGTTCAGCGACCAACAAAAGCGGGATCGCTTCACGATCGATCAGTGCGGTCCGCATATCCGCACCAGTCACCATCCCCATGTACTTGCCGTCGGCATCGACCACTGGGAAATCAGGGACATTATGATGCGCATGCAATGTGATGAGCTTGCTGAGTGGATCGGATGCATAGATCGGCTCGGGTGGTAACGCCGCGTAATCAACACTCGACACCGGAACATGACGCAACAATGACATGTCTCTGCTCGTTCCGATCCGCACACCTGCGCGTCTGAGTTTGGCGGTGTAGATCGAATCAGGCATGAGCTTGCGCGCCACGGCTGTGGAAACAATCGCGGCGAGCATAATCGGCGCGAGCACATGAGGTTCGCGGGTGATCTCAAACAAAATCAAAATCGCGGTCATCGGCGCAAAGGTCGTCCCCGCAATCACCGCTGCCATCCCCACCAATGCGTAGGACGCGGGTGATGAACCATCCGCGATCAACCCCGCTTTATCAAGCACGATCCCAAACACCCCACCAATCGCAGCGCCGGTGAACAACCCGGGCGCGAATACGCCGCCTGATCCGCCAGACGCGAGTGTGAAAGTGGTCGCGAGCATCTTTGCGATGACCAAAAATCCAAGCACGCCGATTGCGCCCCAGACGATATCACTCGACTGATAACTCGCGGGATCGAGCAGATGGGTAATGACTGAGTACCCATTGCCGAAGAATGCAGGGATTGCATGATGTCCGTCGCCGAGAATTTCATTGCCTGGCATTTCCGCGAATGCCCACATCCCAAAGATTCCTAGGAGCCCGAGCATCAGCGCCCCAAGCACGGGTTTGAGCACCTGATGCAGACGGAGTTTATCGAACGCGTCTTCCCCGCGTTCGAGGATCATGGTGAACGCCCACGCACCAAATGCACAAAGCACCCCAAGGACAATATAACTCGGGAGTTCGAGCACACTGAACACATAGCTCGGCAGCTCAGTCGAGAATATCGCGTTGTTCTCTCCCAGAATCACCTGTGTCATCGCGGTCGCAAACACCGATGCGATCACAATCGGGGTGAAGGTCTTGAGCGAGAAATCACGAAGTAAAATCTCAAGCGCGAAGAACACTCCCGCGATGGGTGCATTAAAAATACTCGATATCCCCGCAGCAGCTCCGCAACCGACCAATGTCCCGATGTGCCGACGAGGGACACCGATCCGCCGTGCGATCACTGAACCCGTCACAGCACCGATCTGCACAATCGGACCTTCTGCACCCGCGGACCCACCGGTACCGACGGTGCAGATGCTTGCAATAACTTTGACAAACCCGATGCGTGCGGGGATTTTTCCGCCTTTGCGGACGATCGCGTCGAGCACCTGAGGGACACCATGCCCGCCTGCTTCGCGTGCAAACCGATACACCAAGATCCCCGTCATCAACGCACCAACCATCGGAATCACCGGCAACAACCACCATGCCATCTCGCCTTGGAGATGCTCGGTCCAATGTTCCGCGCGCATCAATCCTCGCGAAAACATGACCGCACCGATCGCGGTGATCGCACCGATAATCGCGCCCAAGACATTGAGCCAACCATCAGGGTGGTCATGTACCCAGTCCCCGATTGTTCGTAGAATGTCCTTGGGTTTGAGATTCATCAGGCACCTGTATTCACAAAGAGCTCACCACAGGCATGATAGACAACGCTAACTGCTCGTCGCGGCTCTTGGGTCTTCAAGCATCACTAACTCTTCAACCTTTGGCGCTTCAGCGACCGGTTTACCCTTTGTATCGGTCAGCGCCGTGCCGTCCATCCTGGTGATGGTTGCAACCGGATGAAGCTTTTCGTGTGCTGCGAGCTTGGATTCGAGATCGGACTTGATCTCCTCTTCGAGCCCTGCCCATTTGCCTCGGCCTCGACATTTAGGGAATCGTGAACACCCGAGCCAAGGCCCACGCGCACCGTTGCGAAGGTTCAACGGGCTATCACAGTTTGGACAAGGGAGATCCGTCTCCAATGGCGGCACACTGGGTGCATTCACAAATCCGTTCTTGTCGATGTTCAAGATCAAACCGTCATCATTCGTCTCGCCTTCTTCCAAAGGCGTGGTCAAGAACGGGCCAAACCGACCCGTCTTACGGATCATCGGACGCCCGGTCTTGGGACACTTGACATCCACGAACTCCGCCATCTGAGGCTTGCCCTCACGATCACACGGGCACGCATAGTTACAATCCGGGTAAGTCGAACAACTCAGGAATCGGCCGTTCTTACCAAACCGATAGACGAGCGATGAGTCACATTTTTCACACCGATACTCTTCGGGCGCGGGTTTAATTTCTGCCTTCGCATGCGTCATCTCTTCGTGCGCCCGTTCGAGACTCGTTGAGAATCGGCCGTAGAATGCTTCGAGCATATCGATCCAGTCGAGATGCTCATCTTCGATCTTGTCGAGCTCTTCTTCGAGCTGACGCGTGTAACTCAGATCCATCAGCTTGGGGAATCCCTCGATCAGCTTATCCGTGACCACCTCTCCGAGATCGGTCGAATAGAACGCCCGTTGGAGTTGTTCGACATATTTGCGATCTTGGATCGTCTGGATAATGCTTGCATAAGTTGATGGGCGTCCGATCCCTTCGGACTCAAGCATCTTGATCAAGCTTGCTTCGGAGAAACGCCCTGGAGGCGCAGTAAACTTCTGGCTGACCTGGAAATCGAACGGGTACATCGGCTGCTTCTCTTCAAGCTTGGGCAAGTTGAGTTCGTCGCCTGATGTTGGGACACCCGATACGCGGAAATGACCATCGAATGCGAGTGTCCGTCCTGTTGCGCGGAAGAGTGCCTTGGCGCCTACCCCTCCCCGGATCATGACACTTGTCGCATCCCACTTTGCAGGCACCATCTGACACGCAACAAAGCGTTCCCAGATGAGCTTATAGAGCTTGTATTGATCGGGTTTGAGCGATTTGGCGATCGCATCAGGGTGACGAGAGACATCCGTTGGACGGATCGCTTCGTGCGCTGCCTGCGCATCTTTGTTGGTCGATTTAAAGAAGTTGGGTTTCTCGGGGAGGTATTTGTTGCCGTAGGTTGATTCGATGTGGTTGCGGACCGCGTTGAGTGCTTCGCCGTCGATGTGGGTGGAGTCGGTACGCATATAGGTGATCAAACCGACAGGTCCTTCACCCGGAATATTGACACCTTCGTACAACCCCTGCGCCGCGCGCATGGTGCGCTGTGCGCCAAACCCAATGCGCGATGACGCGGACTGCTGCATTGTTGAGGTAATGAACGGACCTGCTGGTCGCGACTGTGTTCGTTTGGTTTCAATTGATTCGATGGTGTACTTCGCATCAGTATCGACGACACCTGTGATGTTCCGCTTCCACATCGCTGGGCCGCGGCCTCGCTCGTCTTGAGTAATCTCTGTGTTGATCTCGCTGAGCCCGCAAGATGCTGCGACGTTGGCAACTCTTGTCCCAAGATCATGCGAAGTCGATCCCCCAAATGCAACAGCAACCGCTGCGATGCGTTCAGTAACCGTGTCCTCGTTGAGAATTTCAGGCACTGGAACAATCTCAGCGCTGAGAATCCGTGGATCAAACTTCTGTCCATCGAACTCAACGAGTTCTGCACGCACAGTATTGTTGCGAGCAAGCCACGCATTCTGGGACTTGACCGTCCTGCCCTTGCCCTTCTCGTCGCGTTCTGCGAGGAAATCTTTCCACTCTGGACTAAGGCTGCTCGCGTTGGCGCTATCGAGTGCAAAGTACCCCTGGATCGACCAATATTCATCAGGGATGAATGCGCGGATGACGCGTTCTCGCTCGACGATGATCCGCACTGCGACTGATTGCACACGCCCAGCGCTCAATCCACGCGCAACCTTTTTCCAAAGCAAAGGCGACACCTGGTACCCAACGATGCGATCTAAAATCCGTCGAGCCTGCTGGGCATTGACGCGTTCCTCGTCGATGGGTTGTGGGCTATGGAATGCTTTGTCGATTTCTTTCTTCGTGATCGCGGTAAAGATCACTCGCTGTGCATCTTTGGATTCGATCTTGAGTTCCTGTGCAAGGTGCCAGGCGATCGCTTCCCCCTCGCGGTCAAGGTCGGTCGCGAACCAAACGGTGCCCCCGCTTGCCAGCGCATCCTTCGATGCGTTCTTCAGGTCCTTCATGACCTGCTCTTTGCCCTTGAGGATCTCATAGCTGGGTTGGAACCGTTTATCGATCTTCACACCCGGAACCGGATCCTTCACACCCTTCGGATTCTTGCTCGGCAGATCTCGCACGTGCCCGACTGATGCGAGCACAATGTAATCATTGCCCAGATGCTTGTTGATCGTCTTTGCCTTTGCAGGGGATTCTACGATCACCAAGGATTTGCCCGTCGCGTCACCCTTTTTGTAGTTTGATCCAAAGGATTTTTTGCCTGTTTTCTTGGTTGTCTTCTTCGATGTTTTTTTGGTAGTGGTTTTCGCGACCTTTTTACCCACCTTCTTGGTGGTCTTCGCCGCCGTCTTTTTGGCGGATTTCTTGGTCGTCTTTTTGGTGGTGGTTTTCTTGGCCATCTGTTCGAATCTCTTTGGGTGTGGGTGCTGGAACAAGCTGGTTGGACTGGTGCAAAACTTGGATTCTATCCTTTATAGAGATATCTCCATAAAGACTCTTCGGGCATGGAGCGAACGCGACCAAAGCCAAATTGTCAAGTTCAGATCATCAAATCGCACCCCAATCAGGGTTCAGAGGACAATATCTGCTCAAATTTCATCAATTTGTCCATTCTGGATCCGCATGAGGGTTCTCTACTGACTAATGTAGCTATGGCTACATGTAGCATGGGCTACATTTAAAAGGATCAACCATGCAACGAATTCGCTCACTCTTGATCATTCTCCCGTTCATGATCGCGATTATTGGGTGTAACGAGACGCCCCCCCCATCACCGGCAAGTGCTTCAGGCGATTCGGGCTCGTCACTCAACACGCCCTACAACATCGTCACCACGACCGGGATGATTACTGATATCACCAAACGAATCGCAGGCGAACGCGGATCGGTTCAAGGCCTCATCAACTCGGGGATCGACCCGCACCTCTATCAGCCTACCCGCAACGATATCCAAACATTGATGAAAGCGGACATCGTCTTCTACTCAGGTCTTCATCTTGAAGGCAAGATGATCGACGCGTTCGAACGCGTTGCCAAAATCACCAAGGTCTACGCGGTCACTGACGCACTTGATCGTGAGACACTGTTTTCGCCTCCAGAATATGACGGACACCATGATCCCCATGTCTGGATGGACCCGATCGCGTGGAGTGAAGCAGCACGCACAATCCAAAGCGCACTCATCGAACATGATCCCGATGGCAAAGAACTCTACGACGCGAATGCTGAGCAGCTCATCACTGAGATCAAGGCACTCGATCAATACGCATCACAAGCCCTTGGTTCGATCCCAGACGAACAGCGCGTCTTGGTGACCGCGCATGATGCGTTTAGTTACTTTGGACAGCGCTACAACTTCGAGGTAGTTGGAATTCAAGGGATTTCCACCGAATCCGAAGCAGGTGTCCGTGACATCGAGCGAATCGTTGACCTGCTCGTCACCCGCAAGATTGGAGCGGTCTTTGTTGAAACCACTGTCTCCGAACGCAACATCCGTGCGCTCATCGCGGGCGCTCATGATCGCGGGCATTCTGTCACCATCGGTGGTTCACTCTTCTCGGATGCGATGGGCAAAGAAGGCACCTACGAAGGGACATACATCGGGATGATCGATCACAATGTGACACTCATTGCCCGCGCCCTGGGCGCTGACATCCCCGCATCAGGTATGAATGGGAAACTCACGGATATCGAACCATGATCAAACAAGAACTCAAAGCGCGATCAACTCTCGATGCCCGACCTGAACACTCGGCAGATTCGCCGGTATCCATTCATGCGATGACTGTCGCGTATGCTCGCAAACCTGTCCTGTGGGATGTTGATTATGATGCGCCATCCAATGCACTGATCGCGATTGTTGGTCCCAATGGCGCGGGAAAGAGCACGATGATCAAAGCGTGCCTGGGTCTGATCCCCAGTGCTGCAGGAACAGTTGAGTTCTGGGGCAAATCCTACAAACAAACCCGATCACGCATTGGATATGTCCCCCAGCGTGAATCCGTCGATTGGGACTTCCCGGTTTCCGCGCTTGATGTGGTGTGCATGGGACGGTATCGCAAGATTGGATGGTGCCGACCTGTATCAAAGTCACACAAGCTCGCTGCGATGGAAGCGCTCGATCGCGTCGGGATGGCAGACTTTGCAAAGCGTCAAATCTCTCAGCTCTCAGGTGGTCAACAACAACGCGTGTTCCTTGCCCGCGCTTTGGCACAAGAAGCCGAGCTGTATTTCATGGATGAACCGTTCGCGGGTGTTGATGCTGCAACCGAACGAGCGATTATCGATGTCCTCCGTGAGCTCCGCGCCAACGGGAAGACGGTGATCGTTGTGCACCATGATCTGCAAACCGTCCCCGAATACTTCGATCATGTCCTCTTGCTCAATATGCGCATCGTCGCGTCGGGACCGGTCGGAGAGGTCTTTACCGCGGACAATCTTCAGAAAACCTACGGCGGACGACTCACCCTCTTGGCAGAAGCAGCCGAAGCGGTCGCGCGAGCAGCAAAGGGAAACTAACACGCACGCATGGAAGAGCAACTCGTCAACTTGAAACAGATCCTCGACACGCTGACATTGCAAAGCGGGTTCAACACCAATGCGGTGATATTGGGGACGACACTGCTGGGAATCGCCGCGGGCGTGATCGGATCGTTTGCGCTCTTGCGCAAGCGTTCGCTCACCGCGGACGCGCTGAGCCACGCAACTCTTCCCGGGATCGCGGGTGCGTTTTTAGTAGCGACATCACTTGGATATTCTGGAAGGTCGATGCCTTTGCTGATGCTTGGTGCGGCAGTGACAGGCATCATCGGCGTTGCATGCATCCATCTCATCTTGCACCATTCACGACTCAAAGAAGATGCGGCGATCGGCATTGTGCTCTCAGTATTCTTTGGCATTGGTATTGTGCTCCTCTCGATTGTTCAAACCTCTTCATCAGGCAGCGGCGCCGGGATCAACCACTACATCTATGGGCAAACCGCTGCAATGACCCGATCCGACGCAGCGCTTATGGGACTCATCGGCATATTCGCATCAATTATCGCACTTGTCATGCTCAAAGAGTTCATGGTGGTTTGTTTTAACGAAACCTTCGCGCGATCCACCGGGTTGCCTGTCTGGCTCGTTGACTCGATCATGCTTGGATTGGTCGTACTGATCACTGTGTCAGGACTGCAAGCGGTTGGACTGATTCTCATCGTCGCGATGATCATCATCCCCCCCGCAGCTGCACGGTTCTGGACGGATCGGCTCTGGAGACTTGTGCTTATCAGCGCCCTAATCGGTGGATTCTCTGGATACATGGGCGCTTCGATCAGTGCCCTCTTCCCCCGCAAACCCGCGGGCGCGGTGATCGTGCTTGTCGCGGGTTCATTCTTTGCGATCTCAATGCTCTTTGCACCAACACGCGGAGTATTGGCAGACTCTATCCGTAGGCTCAGACTCAAAATCCTCATCGCGCGCGATCATGTGCTTGAATCACTCTACGAAATTGAGTCGGGAGTTGATGGCGCATCTAAACCACCTGAATCCGGGTTCCTCATCCGACTGATGCTCATGCGAGGATGGATTGCTCGATCTCAAGACACGCTTGTGCTGACCGATACCGGTCGAGTTCAAGGAAAACGAATCCATCGGAATCACCAGCTCTGGGAACAATACCTTGTGTCCTATGCGGACATCGCGCCCACACATGTCGATTGGTCAGTTGACCAGGTTGAGCATGTGCTTACTGATGAGCTTGTCTGCGAACTCGAAAACGCGCTCCGCAAACGCGGGATTCAGTTCGGAGATGCTCAATGATCCCCGAACTGATCCAAACTTTTCTGACGCTTGACCTGTTCCCGTTGCTCGCGGCGATCTTCGCATCGCTGTCCTGCGGTTTGCTGGGCAACTTTCTCGTACTGCGTAAACAAAGCTTGATGGGCGACGCAATCTCGCATGCGGTCCTCCCCGGATTGGTTGGCGCGTTCCTGATTACCCAGTCCCGCTCTCCGGGGATTATGTTTGTGGGCGCAGCTGCCTCCGCGCTTGTGACGGTGATACTCGTTGAAATCATTAAGCGTCTTGGCAAAGTTGAGCCCGGCGCCGCGATGGGGGTGGTGTTCTCAGTCCTCTTTGCGCTCGGAGTATTCTTGCTTGAAAACGCGTCCGCTCGGAGTGTTGATCTTGATGCGGACTGTGTGCTTCACGGGAATCTTCAGACTCTGTTCTGGATCGCATCGCCCACCCAGTGGAATCAAATTCTACAAACCGGAACGCTCGACGAAGTCCCACGACAGATATGGACGCTCTTGGGCACAACGATCGCGGTCATTCTGTTCATCGTAGCATTCTTCAAAGAACTCCGCATCGCATCGTTCGATGCGGGGATCGCAACGGTGCAAGGGATCAACGCGGGGTTCATGCATATGGCATTGATGACCTTTGTCGCGATTGCTGCAGTCGCTTCGTTTGAAGCGGTTGGGTCCATCTTGGTCATCGCGATGCTCATCTGCCCGGCAGCAACCGCCCGATTGTTGACCGATCGATTGATCACACAGATCCTGACCAGCGCGATCATCGCATTGCTTACCGCGATCATTGGGTATGCGCTCGCATCGTGGATGGGTGTAAATGCGGCGGGGATGATGGCGAGCACCTCGGGCGCGTTACTGACCTTGGTCATGATCGCGTCCCCATCGCATGGGATTATTGCCAAGGCACGCAATCAACGCAAGCTTGGAAATCTCGTCGCGATCGAAGATATCCTCGGTTCGCTCTATCGACTCGCAGAAACCAATGAGCACGCTTCACGCGAGCAACTCATCAACACAATCGGTTCACCAAAGCGCACACGCAAAGCCATAGATCGAGCACTTGCAGTCAATCTTGTTGAGATGGTCGATCACGAACTCCAACTCACCCAATCTGGTCACGATCAGGGCGCTGCGATCATCCGCAGGCACCGACAATGGGAGGGGTATCTTGTGGATGAGGCAGGGCTGAGCCCTGACCATGTGCACGATACCGCTGAGCAGCTCGAACACCTGATCGATCCCGATCTCTCCAATCAGCACACCGACCCGCACGGGAAACCGATTCCACTCAAATAATCCATCAAAAATCCAATCGGCCTGTCCTATCCTACTCTCATGCCCATCGCTTGCGAAACTAACTTTGACGGACTCATCGGCCCCACACATAACTATGCTGGGCTCTCCCCGGGGAATGTCGCATCCGCGACCAATGCAGGGGGAACATCCAAACCCAAAGCAGCAGCGCTCCAGGGTTTATCAAAGATGAAGACCCTAATGGATCTGGGACTTAGTCAAGGCGTTTTCCCTCCCCAGCACCGTCCCGATCTGAACGCATTGCGTCGAATCGGATTCCAAGGGACAGATGAACAACTCCTCAAAGATGCTCACAAGAGCGATCCGACATTGCTTGCCGCGATCTGGAGCGCTTCGAGCATGTGGGCAGCCAACGCGGCGACCGTTTCACCCAGCGCCGACACCGCAGACAACAAGGTCCACTTTACCCCCGCGAATCTGATTTCGAACTACCACCGATCTCTCGAGCACCCCACCACCACGAGGATGCTCCGCAAGATTTTTAACAACGAGAATCACTTCACTGTTCATGATCCATTGCCTGATCAGATGCGCTATGCGGATGAGGGCGCTGCCAATCACATCAGGTTTACATCCAAGCACGGCGAGCCGGGGATTGAAATGTTCGTTTACGGGTTCGATCGTGAAGATACCGCGGGTGGTGCACGCAAGTTTCCATCGCGCCAAACCCGCGCTGCGACCTACGCGATTGCGAGATTGCACAAGCTCGATCCGATCAATACCGTGCACACCCGCCAGCACCCAGACGCGATCGACGCAGGGGTCTTCCATAACGATGTCATCGCAACAGGCAACGAGCATGTCTTCTTCTATCACGAGCAAGCGTTCGCGACATCGCGTTCGTTGATAACTGATATCGCGGGGCCTCTGGGTGAGTCGCTCAATATTATCGAGGCGCACAACACCGACTTCTCACTCCAAGATGCGGTGACGAGCTACATCTTCAACTCTCAGATCGTCACAATGAACGACGGTTCAATGGCACTGATCGCGCCGCTCGAATCCAAAGAAAATCCACGCGTCGCGTCCTTTGTCGATCAGATGATCAAGGAAAAATCAAATCCGATCAACACGGTGCACTATCTTGATGTCCGTGAGTCCATGCGCAATGGCGGCGGCCCTGCGTGTCTTCGTCTGCGCGTAGTCATGACAGAGAAGGAACGAGCATCGGTTCATCAAGGGGTCATGCTCACAAACTCATTGTACAAATCCCTCGTTGAATGGGTTGAAAAACACTACCCAGACGAGCTCACATCAAATGACCTGCTCGACCCAAAGCTCGCGACATTACTGACCGATGCACTCGATGAACTCACCCGGATTCTGGATCTTGATGGGCTTTATGCGTTCCAGAACTGAGTTCAATCTCGAATTATCAATTTGAGGCTACTCAATTTTGACAAACGCCTAGGTATATCTGCGCTGCGAGCTTTGCACAAAGTCCAAAAATGAGCATTCAGTTCAAATCCCCGCTCAACATCCTTGTCCCCTTGGAACGATATAGATACAGGCTTCTAGGTTATCACACCCCCTGATGTGGGGCTATCCATACCGCATCTCAAGGATGAGGAAACAGACTTATGTCAGACGATCATCATATCCCAACCGCTGCGCACGATTTAAAGAGTGAGCCAGGCGAGCGCCTTGCTCGCCCGTTCACACGATTCGCCAAGCTCTCAAGCTCAGGTGGGATCGTGCTTTTGCTCATGACCGCGATCGCGATGATCTGGGCAAACTCAGACTACGCGGACTCCTACAACGAGATCTTCAACGAGACCAAAACCACCATCGCTGTCGCGCACATGCCCGATCACGCAGATACGGGGCACGGCGACACGGACTCACATGCAACAGATCCTCATTCCGATGAGCATGCTGAAGATCACAGTCTGGACAACAGTCTGGACAGCAGTGATTCACTCATCGAAGAAGCTACCGATGCAATCGAAGAAACCGTCGAAGACCTGTCCATGGTCGTCGACGGTGAACATCACGCAGATGATTCACACGGCGCGCATGGTTGGAAACCCGTCACTGATGAGCCGATGTGGTATCAGCAACACTCCACCGCGATGTGGATCAACGATCTGCTCATGGCGATCTTCTTCCTCGTCGTTGGTCTCGAAATCAAACGAGAAATCCTTGTAGGTGAACTTGCATCACCCAAGCGAGCAGCACTCCCGATCTTTGGCGCTCTTGGAGGCATGATCGGACCCGCGTTAATATTCGCGTCGCTCAACTTTGGTAAACCCACAATCGGAGGCTGGGGTATCCCCATGGCGACCGACATCGCGTTTGCGGTTGGTATCCTTGCGATGCTCGGATCACGCATTCCAAACTCACTCAAGGTATTCTTAACCAGTTTGGCGATCGTGGATGACCTTGGCGCACTCATCGTCATCGCGGTGTTCTACACCGATCATCTCCAACTCAACTACATCGCGTACGCGGGCGGGGTTGTTGCCCTCTTGGCTGTCATGAACATCATGCGTGTCCGGTGGATCACACTCTACCTTGTCTTTGGGCTTCCGCTTTGGTACTTTGTCTATATGTCTGGTGTCCATGCGACCATCGCAGGTGTGCTCTTGGCACTCACCATCCCGGCGCATGCACGAGTCAATGTTACAAACTATGTGTTCTCAACCAAAAAAGCGATCGATATTTTCTCGAATGCGGATGATGACAGCGCTTCAATCACGACTTCCTCAGAACGCAGAGCAGCGGTCAATGCGATTATGCAAAGCTCACGCCAGGTTCTTCCCCCCTTGCATCGAATCGAGCATGTGCTCCATCCGTGGGCAGCATTCGTGATTATCCCGGTCTTTGCGCTTGCCAACGCGGGCATCCCCATCCACGGCGGGGTCACCGAAAACCTTGCCAACCCTGCATCATTGGGGATCATCCTCGGATTGTTCATCGGTAAACCACTCGGGATTGGAATTGCATGTTACTTTGCCTGCAAGATTGGACTGGCAACATTGCCAAAGGGTGTCTCGTGGAGACACATCATTGGTGCTGCGACGCTCGGTGGAATCGGTTTCACCATGGCGATCTTCATCGCGAACCTCGCATTCGCAAAATCACCAACTGATCTTGAGCACGCGAAACTTGCGATCCTCGTCGCGTCTGCGATCTCCGCGATCGTTGGTGCAGGACTGCTACTGAGTTGTAAATCTGGTGATGAACCAGATCCCGATTCACTGGGACCACTGGTCGACAATGATGATTAATATCAAGTAACACACGATTTAAACCAAGCCCCGCAACGAACCCGTTGCGGGGCTTTTTCTTTGGGTGATCTATATGTTTAGAAGTCAGGAAATGCGATGCCGTCGCCGCTGCGGTAGGTTGCGTCTTCGATGATGTACAATCCGAGCACCCATCCGTCAACGACATAGGGATCAAGGATGAAGACGCCTTCGACTGTGCCGAACCCAACAGCACTCGAACCAAAATCAACATCATGATTCAATATCACTTCGATCGCATCATAAGGCGAGGGCGGAATCCCAATACAACATCCATCCCAAGGATTCTGCATCACCAAAAGCTCTTGTGTTGTTGTTGCGATCACAGGAACGAGGGTGTTCCCGATAATCTTGACATAGCGCTCGTTCAGTATGTCGAGCCAATCCGGGAGTTCATCCATGTCCTTCTTTGGGTTGAACACCTGCTCGATTGAGCGAAGCGTGATCCAATCGAGCACGAATGGGTCATCTTGTGTACCCTTGCCGACAATAGTGGTGCCGGTTGAGAGCACTCTGAATGATCCATCTGTGATTTGTTCGAATGATGGAGCGGGCTCAACTTCAACGATTGGTTCGATGATGGGATCTATGACTTGTTCGACAGATGATTCGATCGACGGCTCGATCGACAACTCATTGATTGGTTCCTCCTGAACAATCTGAGTTCCGTCAGTCGCGCTTCGCTTTTCTTGATTCTCTGGTTCATTGGATGGAGATTGAGTTACTGTTTCGATTGGCATTTCCGTATCGTCAATCTCATCTTTGACTGCATCAACTTCAACGAACTCATCTTCAGGCTCATCGACACCAACTGCATCCGCTATCGAATCTGTATCTGTGATCACACCCGAAGTTGTCTCTGATGCAACAGGTTCGGGGTTCATCCCGTTTTCAGACTCAACTAGCTCAGTCGTTTCTGGTAGTTTCTCGATGATCTCGGGTTCGACGATCTCTTTGGGCTTAACTGTTCGTGGGGTTCGTTCGCGCGGTGGACGCGTTGAACGCGTTGTCGGCGGGGGTTGCACAACAACAGTGTTTGTGCGCACACGCTTTGTGTACAACCCTGCAGTCACAATGACCAATCCCAAGATGAACAACCAGAACCAACGCAAAGGAATCTCCTCTTTGAACTTTATCCAACCGGACGCAGTGATCGCACCACCGGCGTGCGATACGCAACGATCGCAGGGATCACCCCTGCGATGCATGACAACGCAACTGTCGCGAGCACAATCATCAGATACCCGTCAGCGGGCAACGCAGGGTTGACAACAATCCCGACACGCGATTGCAATACACCCGAGACGAGTTGCCCTGCAGCAAATGCAATCCCCAAACCTGCAAACCCACCGAGCACGCCGATCATTGCGCTCTCCGTCAATACCAAGTTGAACACACGCAGCCTTGATGCGCCGAGCACGCGCAGGACTGCAATTTGTCTTCTACGATTATCCATTGAGTTATATAATGCAACCAAGATCGATATACCCGAGGAGAACATGACTGCGATGGCCATCGCGAGGAGGATCTGGTCGATATTTGAAACGATTTGGAATAGCCCCCCGACGGTGCTTGCGGGGTTTGCGATGGTCCAGTTCGGGTCTGATCGCAAAGCGCCAAGCACCTGGATAAGTGCTGCTTTCCGATCTCCTAGCGATGCGTAGACCCCTGTGATTTTTCGATCATTGGGGATAATATCTTCAAGGGTTGTATGTATGCCGTGCCCGAGTTGGGACTCTCGTCGATCATGCGCATGGAGTAACCAGGCAGATTCCAGATTCGTAAAGAGCGCCCGGTCATGTGCGGTCAGTGTTTGATTCAGAACTCCAACAACCACAAACTCAAACTCGTCGTGTTCATGACTTCCAGGTTTCTTCGATGTGCCATGATCAAAGGTGATTGAATCCCCGATGTTCAAGCGATGAGTCGTTGCAGCATCCGATCCGACAACGACCTCCAATGGGCTGTTGAAATAGGTACCCGATTTCAAAGACCATGTTCGATCCGCTGCGGGTTGAAAGGATGTAAAGAACCCCTCGGTGGTGCCCATCACCGGCGCGCCCGCATAGGAATCCCCGAGTTGGGTAGGCACTGTCCACGCGAAGGGGTATTGAGAAACGAGCTGTTCGTATTCATCGAACAAGATCGGATTACCTGGAGCTTGTGCGTAGAACATGGAGTTGAGCACACTGGCAAGCGGACCGGGTTCTTTCGAGATTAACATCTGCACATTGCCTGTGCCTCTGCGGAAAGCGTCTTCGCCTGCACTGCGCATAGAAATTAAGAGCGTCATCAGTCCCGATGCAATCGCAACGGTAAGGATGGTCAACAGCGTCGAAAACCATCGGCTGCGCATTGAACGAGTCACAATGTTCCAATCTGTCAATGCCATCAAACAGCACCCCCGACTGAACACAGGTCCTCAAGTCGTTCGTGACGATCGAACCGACTGATTAACGAAGTGTCATGCGTTACACATATCAATGCAGCATCAATCGCTCGGCATCCTTCTTGGAGTAAATCCATCGCAATGGATGCATACTCTGGATCAAGCGCTGCCGTCGGTTCATCAGCGAGCACCACCGCCGGGGTGCAAGCGATCGCGCGTGCGACCGCGACACGTTGTTGTTGACCAACACTCAGATCGCTGATACGAGCGTTTGGAATGTTCACCCCGAGCGTTTCGAGCAATGCAGTTGCCCGGTTTCGATGTTCCTTGCGAGGCAAATCCGAAAACATCAGTGCAGCGAGGATGTTCTCGATCACCGTGAACCCATGAAGAAGTTGGAATGTTTGGAAGACCATCCCGATGTGCCAGCCTCGGAAGTGGTCTCGCTTTGATCCACGCAGACTATGTATAGATGTCCCTTTGATCGAAACGGTACCCGAACTTGGATCCATAAGACCCGCAATCAGATGGAGTAGGGTGCTTTTCCCAGATCCTGATTGTCCGGTGAGAACGATTTGCTCGCCTGAGTTGATCGCAAGAAGGTTGATATCAACCACCGGCGTTGGCTGATTGGGGTATTGATAGACAAGACCCTGAAGTTCGATCATCGGGTTATTGGGCAAACGATTCAAAGTGAAGGACTGTAGACGAGCAGACTCAATTTGAGCAAATTCTCACACAGATAAGGGTGCAGCAGCACAATTCCAGCAATGGCCGGTTTTTGTTTGTATTTTTTCTTTCTAAATTGCGAGAGAATTGGTTGTAATTGTCCCCACTCTCCGTGTACTCTGTACTTGTAACCCAAATACCCCACTTTCTGGAGGAAAAAACACGATGATTCGTATTACAGCAATCGCAGCTCTCGCTGCATGCTGTGGCGTAGCCGCCGCAGCACCCGACGTTATTTGTGGCTCACTCGACGATGTAAACTTTTACGGCACGGTCGGTGACATCAGTGGATACTCAATCGGTACCACCGCATGTAACGCAGGCGATGTCAATCTCAGCTGGGTAGACGGTACGCCGTTCCACCCTGTTATCCAAGTTTCGATCTTCCGTCTCTCCGACGGCCGCATGGAACAACTCGGCGTCACCTTCGTGAAGCATTCATTTGCTTCACTCCAAGGTAATGCTTGTGGTTTCGGTTGTGGCAGCGGCGGCGACTTCTCCCATCTCGGTCCTGGTTGTTCAGATCCATACGGCGCTGGACTCAACGGCGACCAAGGCGGCCTCGGTCCTCGTTCAGAAATCAACGCATGGGACGGACAGTTCACCTACCCGTTCACCTCGATCAATAGCACCGGTAACTCCGTGTACAAGCGAATCCAAGTGAAACGCTCAGACATGCAGACACCAGGCGCTACATACTTCGCTGAAGGCCAGTATGTCATCAAGGACGAGTTCGGTCAAGTAAACAGCGAAGGCGTTCCGACCAGCTACAACAATGTGACTTACGAGCGCATGAATGTAAACTCATCAGGTGGCGCATCAACAACTGGTGCATCAAACCGTGAAGAATCAGCAATGATTGCATGGCAAGAGCACGGCTTGGGCACCAACATGCCTGACGCACGCGTGAATGTTGCAACCATCGCTGTTCCTGGTGAAGGCAAGCTCGAAGTTGCTTCAAAGGCAACCGATCTTGGTGACGGCACTTGGCGCTACGACTACGCGGTTCACAACCAGAACTCGCACATGTCAGTTGGTTCATTCCAGGTTCCTGTTTCAGGTTCAACAAGCGATCACTACTTCCACGACATCGACTACCACAGTTCAGTTGACGCTTTGATCGACGGAACTGACTGGGCACCAGTCGAAGGCGCAAGCGGTATCTCATGGTCAACAACTCCATTTGCATCGAATCCAAACGCAAACGCGATCCGTTGGGGCACAACCTACAACTACTCGTTCGTTACTGATGCGGCTCCAGAAATGGGCGATGTAACTCTCGGCATGTGGCGTGACCCAGGTGTCACCGTTTCAGCTGAAGTTGTTGTTCCTTCATCATCATGTGAAGCTGACTTGACCGGTGACGGCGATCTCAACTTCTTCGATATCTCAGCATTCCTCAACGCATTCGCTGCTGAGGACTCAATTGCTGACTTCACCGATGACGGCCTCTTCAACTTCTTCGATGTTTCGGCATTCCTCAACGCGTTCAACGCTGGATGTCCATAATCATCGGAAACACTCGAACCGAGTAATCGGTGAGAGAAATAAATCCTCCATAAACCCCGTGCCATTGTGGTGCGGGGTTTTTTTCTATCCACTGCCTATCCAAAGCATCAAACCCCATTACTGTGTACACTTTCTGCATGGATAAATCTGCACCCAACCCTAAACTCGTCATCTTCGATCACCCGCTTATCGCACACAAGCTTGCAACAATCCGTGACCACCGTACAGGACACCGGATCTTCCGCGCAGCACTCACCCAGATCGCAGGATTGATGGTGTATGAGGTGACAAGAACACTCCCCACTGAAACCATAGAAGTCATCACCCCCGTCACCACAACGACCTGTGAAATCATTTGTGGGACGATCACCATTGTCCCCGTGCTCCGCGCAGGACTCGGGATGATCGATGGGATTCTCGAAGTCATGCCTGAAGCACGCGTTGGACACCTTGGGCTCGCGCGCGATGAGCGAACACTTGAGCCTCAGGCGTATCTCAACAAACTCCCGGTTGATATCGACAGCGGACCCGTAATACTCGTTGATCCGATGCTCGCAACCGGAGGGAGCGCCTCGGCAGCGCTCGACATGCTCGAGCAAGCAGGCGCCAAGGATATCCGGATGATCTGTCTTGTCGCTGCGCCCGAGGGGATCACGAGATTACAGAAAGATCATCCAAATGTGACGGTCTATGCTGCGGCGCTCGATCAACAGCTCAACGAAAAGGGATACATCGTTCCCGGTTTAGGTGATGCGGGAGATCGCATGTACGGCACGGTGAACTAAAACCCCGTCTAGCTTTTACATTGCATCTTGTTCAGGCGGGATTCCAATATCTTCATTCCACAGGTCCGGACGACGGGCGATGAACTCTTCCATCATCGCGATGCATCGGGGATCGTTCGCGAGCACGATGTCGACCGATTCAGCCGCAAGCCAATCTTCTCTACCCATAAATGTGGTGTGCTCTCCGATCACTACGCGGGGGATCTGATGCAAGATCGCGGTGCCTGTACACATCGCGCAGGGCGATAGGGTTGATGCGAGCGTGAGGGTATGCCAATCCCGTCGCCGACCTGCATTGCGGATGCAGACCGTTTCCGCGTGCGCTGTAGGGTCATCGGATTGCACACGCATGTTGTGCCCGCGTGCGACGATCTCGCCGGCTTGATTGATGAGCGCAGACCCGATTGGGATACCGCCTTCACTCAAGGATTTGCATGCCTGCTCGTACGCAGCGTCGAGCGCGAGCTGATCGTGGGTGGACAGGTTAGTCATCATTGTTATCCTGCTTGTTTGAGTTGATATTCTCTTCGGGAACGATCGGTTCACGAACAAGTTTCTGAGCGTTTGTCGGTATCAACTCTGCTTCTGCATGCATGTGGATTGGTTCAAAGAAAGTCCCCGGGAGATCGCTAACCCACGGGTCCTGAAGATGACGGAGCATACCAAAGGGGACCCGGACGAACATATTGACCAATGCTTGATCGTGCTCATCTACTTCAACCGTCATGGAACCATTTGAGTCTTGCCCATCGAGAGCGCCCGGCGTTGCGTTCTCTCCCGCGATTACGCGCCCACCGAGTGTGTCTTCTGGATCGGAGAGCAGGTACTGATTTCGTGCGGTACCGGGGAGTGCGCAGGCTTTGAGATCACCAATCGCGTACTTGAGATGCATCATCCCAGTCCCTTGATGGTATTTGACGGGTTGATTGAATCGGACCCCTTTGATTGTGAACTCGATTTCGGTGTGGGGATCGATGTTGGCGAAGAAGGCACGATTGCCATCAATCTTTGTGATACCAAGTCGGATGACGGCCCCTTTGGGATGACCCGCGCCTGTTTCGACGCGGGTGCCTCCGAGTGCGACATAGCACTTCACATTTTTCGCGATCGGATCGCCCCCGGCGGGCGCGGTGTAGGGCATATCACCCTTGAATGTGAGCACTTCCCCATTGGCAACCCATCGCACCTCGACACTTGGGATCACTGAATCATCGACAAGCAGAAGTGTCGGTTGATGAGCAGGCGACTGGAGTTCAGGAATTTCATTCTGGGGAACCTTGTTCTCGGTCGTAGATTCGGGTTGAGCCAATACAGTACCCATGCCCAAAATGCCAACCGTGAACCAAACAACGCATGCAGAAGTGTATTTCATGACCTTGAGTGTAGTCAAAGGTTGGTTTTCCACCAGAGAAATCCAGACTTTCGCAACCGAATAGGGTTTCCTGACGAATAATCATGTGCTTATTCAAGCAGACGGGTCTCTTTATGTTCAGATCGTATCGTACTTTGCGTTTCTGATTGACCCACGAGTTATATATCGCTGTCTTTCGCTCAGATTAGAGCATGTTCTGTCTGTTGTGAGTACACCGAAAGGAATCTCCCTATGGGTCTTCATCATGCGGGTCTTCGTTGCCCTATCCGTACCAGTAGTCATTTGTTTGCCCTCGCGGGTGCGGTTGTTATGCTCGCAGGTTCTGCGGCCAATGCGCACGATGATGATGTCCGTAAGATTCTTGATGCCCAGCCTCCGGTCTATGGTCCAGTCTGGACGCAAGGCATGGCGACCCAACGCGGCGGTGGATTCGATGCTTCAGGCATCACGATGCTTGCTCATATCCCACTCAACAACTTCACAGGAGTCAACAGCGTTTCAGGCAACGACTGCTGGGGGTATGTTTCAGGTACCGGACGCGAATACGCGATCATGGGACTCGAAGGTGGATACGGATTCGTAGAAATCACCAACCCGACGAGCCCTGTGATTGTTGATACCGTCACAGGCCCATCAAGCTTGTGGCACGATGTCAAAGTTGTCGGCGACTACGCCTACGGCGTGTCCGAAGGTGGTTCAGGGATCCAGGTCATGGACCTCTCTGACATCGACAATGGAAATGTCTCGCTCGTTCGTAACTGGACCGGAGGCGGATATTCCACCACACACAACATCGTTGTCAACGAAGATGCAGGCACGCTCTGGCTCTCCGGCGCGAACATCGGCAACGGCGGACTCATCCATATCGATATCTCAAACCCGGAACTTCCATCAATCGACGGCGGATGGACCGAAATGTATGTCCACGATGCACAGGTTGTCACATGGGACGAGGGCGTCCACGCAGGACGCGAGATCGCGTTCTGTGCTGGTGGATTCAGTGGAGGGTTCTCATCAACAGGACTCCGCATCGTTGATGTCTCCAACCCCGACAACCCGTTTACACTCTCAACCTTGTTCTACCCCAACGCAGGGTACGCACATCAGGTTTGGCTCTCGACTGATCGCAAATACTTATACCTCAACGACGAACTCGATGAGGGCAGCACAGTATCAGTCACCACAACACGCGTGATCAACGTTGAAGATCTCAACAATCCTGTACTCGTTGGTACCTACACCACTGGGAAAGCAGCAGTTGATCACAATCTCTACACCAGAGACAGTGTCGTGTACCAAGCAAACTACCGTTCAGGACTCCGCGTGTTTGACGCGCTCGATCCATCAAACCCGGTTGAAGTCGCTCACTTCGACACATACCCAGGATCAGACAGCGCCGAGTTCAATGGCGCATGGTCGAGCTACCCGTTCTTCCCATCAGAGAATATCATCATTTCTGATATCGAACGAGGACTGTTCGTGGTCCGTCTTGATGCTGATTTGCTTCCGATGGCGCTGGGGCAAGCACAGCCAGCACCCGCGTCGATCAGCCCCGCCGGCGGCGAAGTGCTCTCGGTGAAAACTGTTGTGCGTGATGGGGTGATCATTGAATCCGTTGATCTCATGCTCAATACCGGATCTGGATTCGCGCCGATCCCCGCAACCGACAACGGAGATGGCACCTACTCAGCAATCCTCCCGGGTGTTGCGTGTGGTACGGATGTGAGCTACTACTTCGCTGCGAGCACTGATGACGGTTTTACAACAACCTTCCCAAACGATGCGCCAAGCAACGTGTTCTCAGTGAATGTTGTGTCTTCAATTGTTGAAATCTTTGAAGACAACTTCCAGACGAATACAGGATGGACTGTTTCAGGTTCCGTTGCAGACGGCGCCTGGGAACGCGATGTCCCCGCAGGTGACGGCGATCGTGGTGATCCTCTCCAGGACGCAGACGGTTCAGGACAGTGTTACCTCACGGACAATGTCGCAGGCAACTCCGATGTTGATGACGGCACAACTATCTTGACTTCACCTGCAATGGATGCGTCCAACGGGAATGCAACACTGACCTACTCATTGTGGTACTCGAACAATGTTGGTGCGGTCGACGATTCAATGACTGTTCAACTCTCCAACAACAACGGCGGTTCATGGACAACGATCGACACACTCGGTCCAGACTCCCAAGGCGGAGGATGGAACGAGTACAGCTTCGATCTCGATTCGATCTTTGCAAATCCATCAAGCCAAGTCCGAATCCGATTCAATGTCTCTGACCTTGGTGAAGGATCCGTGGTTGAAGCTGGTGTCGACGCAGTGAAACTTGTTGAAACATCTTGCGAAGATGTTGCGATGGGATGTAACGATGCGGACATGGCAGAGCCATTCGGATCATTGAACTTCTTCGATGTTTCCGCGTTCCTCAATGCATTCGGTGCGGGCGATCCGGTTGCAGACTTCACCTCAGACGGCGTGTTCAACTTCTTTGATGTTTCGGCATTCCTGTCGAGCTTCAACAACGGCTGTCCGTAAGCAACGCTGATCTCAGACATCACAACCAAAACGCACAACGCCCGGAACAAGCATGTTCCGGGCGTTTTTCTGTGGGTATCCCGATCAAAATGATGAGATTCAGAATGCGGATGACAGGAATCGAACCTGCACGGGTTGCCCCACTGGAACCTAAATCCAGCGCGTCTGCCAGTTCCGCCACATCCGCAGCGGGTACACGATATGCCCGAATTCTGGTCAATGACACCCCGAACCCGATCGATTGTCTTAATCGGTATGATTGGCGCAAATTACCCTACTTTGCCGATCAATCCAAGAGATACTTCGTCATGAACCGTCCTGGTATCGAGTATTACATCTGTACTATCCGGGACGAACACGCCTGAAGAGGGAATACCCATGCGGCTGCGCGATCAAATTGCTCTGACATTACCGAGCTTATTCCTCCGGATCATCCTCGGGATTACCTTTTTATGGGCTGGCACTGGCAAGCTTGTGGGCACCTATGAAGTCTCAGGAGATGATGCGGCAAGGCTGGCAAATGTCGGGATCATACCGATCGCGATTTCACCGATTGCCCCTGAAGGCGTACCTACGGAAATACTCCCAGATCCAGAATCGACCACCCCCAACCAATCGGCAGAACCAAGCGAACATGAATCCGATCAATCTATGATTCCAGATGGAACGGATCAAATCGATGAAGCGATTGAGGATGTTGAAGAAGCACTCGAAGGTCTTCAGCAACGCCTCGAAGACGCACCAACAAACCTTGAGCTACCAGTAAATGATCCATCGTTTGATCTCCACCCGATGCAGTATTCCTCCAAGGTCTATTCCGCAGCGGATTTCCCAGAGACAATGCAGGTCCAAAGGCTGTACTCCATCTCGTTGATGATCTCCAAAGCTAGCAACCCGGGACTCACCCAAGACTCACTTCCGATCGATCCGATCGTCCCCGCGATGATGGGGACCGGGGTTTGGCCCAAGGTGCTGGCATGGGCAGCCGCGATCACAGAGTTGGTCGCGGGTATCTTCTTGATTCTTGGATTGTTCACCCGGATCAGTGCGTTGAGCATCTTGAGTGTAATGCTCGTCGCGATGTGGATGACCCACTTTGGTCCTGCTGTCGTCCAATCGAACGATGCAATCTTGGGGTTCATCCCAAACAAAGCAGAGGTTTGGGCGCCGATGTCGTACATGGCATTGTTCTGGCAACTCTCGATCGCTGCGATGGCGGGCGCGGTGTTCTTCCTGGGATCGGGTGCGATCGGTATCGATCGGTTGTTGTTTAAACCCAAATATCGCGATCCATATGTTCACGGCGATCCAAAAGCCGCGAAATCCGCTCAGACACAGACTCCTGCAGATCGCGGCGAGTTTGATCGCACACCCAACCCGACGCCTTAAACGCACTACCATCATGCGGTGAAAAACTCACAGCACACATCAACAAAGAACAACTGGCTCCGGTGGACTGTGCCTCCGGGTGTATCAATCTTGGTGCACACTGCCCTGATTGGTTCAATTGCATATATCGGGATGCAGATCAGCGCCAATAGTGTGGAGAACAACCCGTTACCGATCGCGGAGTTCGAGCTCCCGCCTCCGACTGATCTCCCGGAGATCAAGCAACCATCCAAAACCGAGCAACAACCTCGTTCAACAACTCGATCTCAATCCCCCAGAACAAGACCCGACTCGATCGATGCGCTGACATCAGGACTTGTTCCTTTGGAATACACCAAGCCCGCGATGGACCCGGTGTCTCTGGCAGCGCTCCAAGCGACGAACGCGCAGGTTGCCAAACCCGAGAG
Organism: uncultured bacterium; assembly: GCA_963976235.1. GTDB lineage: Bacteria > Planctomycetota > Phycisphaerae > Phycisphaerales > UBA1924 > UBA1924. The sequence continues at coordinate 28,644 of CAXBJM010000006.1, read as the reverse complement.
CGCAGCGCCCCCCACCGTCCGATTCGCGGGGGTGCAAACACGAGCTGCGAGGAAGATTGTGTATGTCGTGGATGGTTCTGGCGCAACTGCCAATAGCTTTGCATATCTCCAATCACAACTGCTCCAATCAATCGACCGGTTGAGCCCGACACAGCTGTTTCAGGTGGTGCTCTTTCGATCCTATGAAGAGCACACAATCAGCTTTGCACCCATGAACAAACACAAGCTCGCGCGGGCAACCCCGATCAATAAGCAAGTCGTCGCGGATTGGCTCGCAGATATCAATACCCGTGGACGGTCGAATCCTGTCGAGGGATTGCGCAGTGCACTCTCGCTCAAACCCGATCTGGTATTGCTCATCACAAGATCTATCCAACGCACCGAGATGGGATGGGCGCAGGGACAACAACAGATCCTCAAGGAACTCAACGAACTCAACCCACAGAACCAACGGACAGGACGCAGACGGACCCGCATCAAAACCATCCAGTTGCTCGATGAAGACCCGACGGGCATCATGCGAGCAATCGGGATGACCCACGGCGATGGGACTGATGACTACCGCGTGGTCACCTACAATGATCTGATTACCCCTGACTCTGTTGATGAACTCGCGACGCGATCACTGGGTGCTTCAAACGAACAACGGATCAGCTCGGCAAGCGAGATCATGAGCAATCTCACCCAGGCGGGGACGAGTTTCTCCGTGTTTTATGCTTACGCGGACGATGACCAACGCGACCAATCACTCCTTGCAGCGAGTCAAATCCGCGCGTTAATCCATCCCCTCGCGCAAGCAGACGGACGAGCAGCGATCCTTGATGCGCAGGCGACCCTCATCAATGCAATCCTCAAACATTCCAACAGTCAACAAAACAATGCTGAGCAGCAGGTCCGCGCGATTGTTGATGCGCTCTCAGATGTCATGTACACCGAACCCAACACCGATGCCCAGCGGGCGCTGACCTTGGCGATGGCGCTTGATTGGCTTGACGAAACGGAACAAGCCCAAGCGATCGTCCTTGAACTCATCGAGCTGCGCAATGACCTTGAACTCAACCAGAGCACACTTGCGCAGGTTGTGCTTGCGGGGGTATCGTTGGGTCTTGAGCATCCTGATATCGAGATGATGATTGATCTGCCTCCGTTTGTCACCCGCTCGGGGAGCATCGATGCCGTCTGGGGTCTGATCGTGCGTGAAGCAATCACCAAATCACGATTGGCACATGGTCATGACAACCCGTGGGAACGGATGGTCGAGCTCCGCAGAGCAGCGCGGAACAACGAGTCGATCCGCAACTACATTGATACACGGATCTCGTTGATTCTTCAATCGACGAGCGCCCCGCAGATGGGCGCCCAGCTCCCCGATGAGATCTTGCTCGGCGCTGCCAATACCATGTCACACACGATTGACACCCGTGAGCAGGCAATAGAGTTGTACACGCAGATCGCACAGAACCCATCGGACCCAATACAAGCTGCATCGGCGCTCTGGCAGATCGGTGTGCTCGGACGCGCGATCAACACGAATGAGTCGATCAAACAATCTGCGTTGGCGCTCACCGAGCTTGCTCAACGGTTTCCAGAGCATGAACATGCTGGGGATGGAATTTCTGGCGCGATCTTCGCAACACCTGATCATGAACAGGATTTGCTTCGTGATCGGCTTGCGCTGGCGATCAAGCTGTTCCCCGATCATGTCGAACGCGATCTTTGGCGCCTTGATTTTGCCCAACTCCTTACCGACTTTGCTCGATTGGATGTACTCGATCCGATTACCCCCAAGACTCGCGAGGGCGCACTCGCAGGCGAACTCTACGAGGAGACTGTGCTGGGCATGATCGATCGGTTTACCGACCCACAAATCCGACGGGGATTGAGTCTGCGGATGCGTTTGGCAGCGGACCGATTCGAGCTCACCAGTGCGGATATGTGGACAAAGCGTCAAGCGATGAATGAAATTGAGCTCGATCCACAAGCAGCAATCTCGACATTTGATCAGCTCATACTCGATACCAAGAAACAAGGCAAATCTACCGATGAGCTCGAACTGATGCGTGCACAGACACTCAACGGGCTTGGACAAACCAAGTCAGCATTCAGCGCCTTGGTGGACCTGAGTGAGCGAATTGACGCAACCGGGAATCACACAAGCACTTACTGGCAAGCATGGGCGTTGATGCTTGAATCCATCATCGAAAACGGGTCGGAAACGGATCGAATCGATGCACGCAGACATATCACCCGCTTGGAGTTACTCGATGCAAATCTAGGTGGATCTCCTTGGCGAGAACGCATCATGGATGCTCGTGAGACGCTACACTCTTCATCGTGAGTATGAAAACGACCATCCAATCGACCGATTCCACTTCCCCGCTGATCGAAAAGCCCGAGCTTGAGGTCAAATCCATGCCAAAGAACAATCAATCCGACAATCAACTCCCCTGCGGGCAATACGATCTCCCCGCGCGACTCGCCAAAGCGCTTGCGGGGAAGTTCCTCGTGTTTGATGGACCTGATGGATCGGGCAAAAGCACCCAGCTCAAGCTTTTCTTGGACGCAACCAAACGAGCAAAGATCGAAGTCACCGAAGTGCGAGAACCCGGAGGCACGGAGATCGGAGAGAAAATCCGCGACGCGCTCCTTGAACATCTCGATCGCGAAGAAATGAGCCTGCGATGCGAGATGATGCTCTATATGGCATCACGGGCGCAGCTCTGCGAACAGGTGATCGATCCGGCGCTCAAAAAGGGCAATCTGATTGTCGCAGACCGGTTTGTTGCATCGACCTATGCGTATCAGGGTGCTGCGGGCGGGATTCCAAATGAAGAAATCGAAGCGGCAGCCAATATCGCAATGTGCGGGGTTGAGCCCGACGCGACATTGATCTTCCAGGTTGATCAGTCGACCGCAGCATCAAGACTCAACCCGTTACTCGATCGGATGGAAGCAAAGGGCGCGATCTTCCACGCGAAGGTCCGCGATGGATACAGTTCATTGGTCGAATCGGACAAGGACGGAAAACGATACCTTGGGGTGGATGCAACCGGAACACCCGACGATGTGTTTGCCAATATCATTGCTGTGCTCGAACGCCGATTTCTTGACTAAGACCTTCAAATTCTGATGAAAGATATCCCATGAACCCTCAATGGTGGATGTTCATCCCGATCGCGTTTCTTGCTGGTTCTGTGCCTTTCGGTTTTCTGATTGGCAGACTCAACGGGATCGACATCCGCACGGTTGGATCTGGCAATATCGGCGCGACCAATCTCGGGCGAGCACTGGGCAAACGATTCTTCTACGCGTGTTTCTTCCTCGACATGACTAAAGGCTTGATGCCCACACTCATCGCAGGGCATTTTATGGGCACCTTGGGCACCATGCGTGTTGAAGCGCCTGACGCGTTCTGGTGGCTGGGTGTGATGTTGGCAACGGTGCTTGGGCATATCTTCACGCCTTGGCTTGGATTTAAAGGCGGCAAAGGTGTCGCGACCGGCATGGGCGCGATGATCGGGGTGATGCCCGCGATGACTTTACCCGCAGCGGGTGGATTGGTCGTGTTTTTGGTGGTGCTCTCACTTTGGCGCTATGTGAGTTTGGCGTCGAGTGCTGCCGCTGCGAGTCTCCCGATGTGGACCTGGTTGGTGTTTTCTCAGTATCACACGCTCATGACCCGTCAAGCGTCGACCCGGACTGATTGGGAACATTTACCAGCAGAGCAGATCGAACTCATCAAGGGTGAGATTCCAAACTATGGGATGCCGTTCTTTGTCGTCTCGTTAATGTTGGCGATCTTGGTGATCTACAAGCATCGCGGCAATCTGGGGCGGATCATGGTTGGGACTGAGCCTCAGATTGGAGATCGAGGGAGTGCGCCTGAGGCAATTTCCCCTATGCCCCCCACAGCCGACACCGAGTAACGCTGACCAAGAAAAGCTCAATCAGTCAAGTAATTCGGACCGACATAAGGGGTATGTCCCCCTTTATCCCGGACAATCCATATAACCGGAACCCGCTTTGGGCATTGGACTTGAGTTCATGGAACTCTGTGTCGATGTTAAATGCACATTCAGTGGTGCACACCATTGTTCTTGGAGGTTCCCGTTGCCTTATCTGAAACTTCATCGTGATGAAACTGAAACCCTTCCCCCTGAGCCATTGCCATTCTCTGGTATTGACGCAAGTTGGAGATCGGCGGGGTACCGTGCCGATGATGACGATCAAGGAGACACCATGGACAGCATCGCACGCGTTGAAGAAGCATTGAGCCGAGTCGAGAGCACCTTCGAGAACTTATCCGAACAGGTCGACGAAGCATGTGAATCATTCCGCATGTCGGACTGGCTGGCAACAGATGATGACGGCCCATACGCGGCATGATCTGAACTGAATCCAAACTACACTCAGTATCCACCCTGCATCATTGATGTGGGGTGTTTTTGTATAGTCTCAGATTCATGGTGCTTATTGAGTTATCCTCGCAACCACCAGCGTCTCGTCGTCTGCTTGGTATTGCAAGCCGCTGAACTGACGGATGGACCAGAAGATGCGCTCGAGCATGTGCTGCGCATTGGCATCGGGTGTTTCTTCAAGAATATCAATGATTGATTGTTGAAGTTTATCTTTTCGGAATCGTTGCATATCGAAGTTGATTGCATCGGTGATTCCATCGGTGTACGCGATCAGAAAATCACCTGGTTGAAGATCAATCGTGTGCATCGTGTATTCTTCATATTCGATGACCCCGACGACCAGCCCCGCGCCATCGATCGAGTGTATCTGCCAACCTGAATCACCTTTGCGGACAAGCAATGGGGGTTCGTGCCCGGCGTTGACATACCGCATCTCAAGGGTCTGTGGATCGATCATCCCATACCAGATGGTTACGAACTCTGAAACAGTTGTGTCTCGACAGACTGCTTCATTGGTTCGGGTCATGACTTGTGAGAGATCATCAAAGAGCTCAGCGTACGCACGAACCGTTGCGCGAACAGCGCTCATGATCATGCCCGCGACGACTCCTTTGCCCACGACATCGCCGACTAAGACTCCGAGTTGATCATGCACATTGAAGAGGTCGTAGAAATCGCCTCCGATTTCTTGGGTTGGTCGATAGCGCCCCGCGAGTTCGATGCGATCGAACCTTGGTGTCTCCACTGGGAGCATCTGTTTCTGAACCGCGCCCGCGATGCGAAGGGATCGCTCGGTTCTTCTTTGGCGAGCTTGGAGTTTGAGCAGTCGTGCTTGCTCGACAGCTGCAGCTGCGGATTCCCCGATCGAACGGACCAAGTTCTGCTCGGCGGCAGTAAACACGCGCGGGGTTCTTGAATAGAGACGGATCACCCCGATCGGACGATTTGTGAACACCATGCCGGTGCCAAGGAATCCAATGAGTCCTTCTTGATCGCATTCGTTGGGGACCAACACCCTTGGGTCTTTCGGAAGATTCTCCGACACGATCACTTCACCAAGGAGACAGGATTTGTCGAACTGGCGCCCTTTGGACAAAGGCACAGGGTTGTCGAGCCAATCCTCCCCGAGCCCGACTGAAGCGGATCGCTCTAGCTCGTTCTCGATATCATCGTGCGCAATGCCGAGCGAGTCTTCAGGCAAGAGCATGATCGCACCCGCATCGAGTTCGAGCACTTCAAGTGCGAGTTTGAGCGTGAGTCCGAGCATGTCTTGGACCCGTCCACCTTTGGCGAGCAACGAACTCAGTTTGTACAACACGCCTGTCTCTTCGATACGATAACGCAACTCAGAGACATCGGAACAGTTTTCGCTCACTGCCAATGCGATGAGATGCCCGATGCGATCAACGAGCACTCGTGTTTCATCCGAAGATTCATCGGCTGCGGGATACACAATGATCGAACCGATGGTTTGAGTGTCGATCATGATGGGCTTGACCGTTGCGCCATCAGGGATTGGTCGGATGAGGCCTTGATCTTCTGGGAATGAGCTTGAATCGAGTACGAATCCGCGTTCGTCACGGAGTTCTACTTTGATCTTCCCGAACTCGGATACTGCATCACAGAGCGCGGCAATCGTTCCCGTTGTCCAGTAGTCGCGCAGCGAGTGCCCGATCGAACCATCATGACCATCCATGGCGTTCTTCATGATTCCTGATCAGTCGATTGGTGTTCCATCTGATGAATCTGCCCCGGTTGGGCTCGACGATTCCTTGGTGAGCCAGATCTGTCCGAGCAGACTGGCGAATCGACGATCCGCTTCTGAGCCAATCTCGTTGACAAGATCAAGCCCGCTTTGGACTGTTGCTTGGTCATCGGTTTGGTATCCCAGGTATGCAAGGAGCATCGCAGCGGAAACCTGAACCCGAGTGCCCTCGCTTGCGCGGGTGCTGAGTTCAGGAACAATGATCCCTGCTCGTTCCTTCAGGCGGATTATCAATGATTCGATCCGCCCTTCGCTTGGGAGTAGATTGCCTGTGTAGCGCGATGCGATGATCTCGGGATAGGTTGAGAAGAGGGTTTGGAGATTTACCGAAGCGCTCAGCACCATCCCTGCACCGATCTGTGCATGAAAGCGTCCGAGTTGTGCGGAAATATCGCGAGGTTTGATCGACAGCGCGTGGGTGAAGCGTTCTTCCGCATCGAAGTATCGGCCTTCGGAGATGAGACTTTGACCTGCGTCAATGTGCTGAGCGTACACATCCCGATCCGCAAGACGGGGATCGATGAGTTGTTGGACTCGTTCTTCACCATCGCGGCGAAGGACTTCAAGAGTCTGTGGATCAATAGTCATGTAGTTCGGGTCGTAAGGGTTTAAGTTACTCGCAGTTTTCTTGTCGTCCGGGTCTACCCCGTTGATTTTGTCACTGATCGCTTGGTTGAGTGGGCTGTCCATGTCATTTTTCAATAACCCAGGCGTCATGTTGGACTGTGTGGGGTCTGTAGACTCAGGGTTTGTAGGATCGGTTGGATTGGTAGAATCAGATTCATCTGGCGCATTCTCATTGGCGGGTTTATTGCCGTAGAGTTTTTCACGGAGGTCCTGCATCTGCCGCACGAGCCATTCATCATTCGTTTCGTTCATGTCGATCGGCGAAGCTGATTTCTCTTCTGTCGTTTGCCGCATTGCTTCGACGCGCTCACGCATTTGATCAACAAGTGCGTCATACGAGGTGGTTAATCGAGCGGCACCAAGTCCGTTGTTTTCCCGGGGGTTCGTATTTGCATTCGATGGGCGAGCAACAAGCGGGTTCAACTCTTCATCTTCTGCCATCGGCGTAGAGGTCACACCAAGTAAAGGCGACGCGACGAGCCCGATGGGTTTGAGATCAACCCCTTGTTCATAAACTGATAAGATGGAGGGCTGAAGATTCGTGGTGGTGGTATAGGTTGAAGATGACCTGAGCATTCCTCGCATGGAGTTTGAGTCGAAGCTTGGTTCGGATGCAGAGAGCAGATTCCCTCGATTATCGAGCGCTTCCGTCGCGGTGTTATATCCAAGTGTTGTGTTGGTCTGTGTGCGCTGACCAGTAGTCGATCCATACCCTTGGTACTGGCTTGGGTTGTAGTAGTTATCGCGTGCGAGCGACATGTTCCCCATCAGGTTCTGCGGCGGCATTGACCCTGTTGTCAATGCGAACTGGTACTGGAGCGCGTCGGTCCCTCGGATCCCCATGCCTGCAAGTCCGGAATAGAGTGAATCTCGACGGAACGCGAAGAGGGAATCTGATCCGAGATCACCCGAAAACTCTCCCGCAGCGCGGTACCCCAGATCTCCCCGGAAACTGAGTCCACCGGGCGCATTGCCGGTCGCGATGGAGTTGCGAAAACTGAGTTCTGCAGCAAAGTTGGGACGGGTGTAGTTTCTTGTACCGTTCTGTCCCGTGTTCGCATCGAGTGCTGTGCCATCCCCAAGTGCGTTTTGTGCGTATGCAGAGCCGGCACACCCCGCGATGAGGGCAGCGCTGAGCAGGCAAAGAGACTGGATTGAGGTTTTGTTCATCGTCATTTCGGGCACTCCTTGTTCCTTCTCTATCTTACTCGGTTCGATGGGTATTTAGTTCATACATTCTGCGATGATGGAGCGCATTCGATGCCAATTTTAACAAAACCCTGACCCGCATGGGGATTCGGGTTTCTTGGAACTATAAAACCGGCATAATTCGGGGGATTACATCGCGCCGATATCAGATGGCGCCCGCATGACTTGGCGTACCTTGGCGCACATTTCATCTGATGCTTCGGACACGAGCAGGTACTGGATGCCGTTGTTGGTCCAGCCGAAGAGTTGAACCCCCGCCTCGGAGCATGCTTTGGAGTTCATCGGGTAAGTTTTCGTGCCTGCTTCCATCGGGAGTAGTTCAGGATCAGGTGAAATGAAGAGACTCACTGGAATGTGTTTGCCGTCGGATGCGATTGCATTAAATCGGAGGTGCCCCGATCTTGAAGTGGAGGGGACTTGGCAGTCCCCGCCGCCGAAGAACTCGATGGATTCTGCGTCGATGTTCATATCAGGGATGACAACTTGTGACTCGAAGAGATCACTGAAGTACGCGACCGCTTGACCCATATCGTGTTCGATAAACTTTGCTTTGGCAGCTTTCTCATTGCAACACCGGTTGTGTTCGTCGATGACGAAGTTGCTAACCCGGTTGTAATAGCTCGCTTGCTGAACATTGAGGCTGCTTGGTGCGTCATTAATATTGGAGAATGAGGCGCTCTGCCAGATCATGGTGCCTGCGACCATGATGAGCAGCGCAGCTGCAATCCCAATCATCGGAGAACGCGACCAGAAACTCGGTGAACGCGTCTGTTGGTTGGATGCTTGGATCCGTTCGGCGTATGCCTGATCGTCTTCTGCGGATCCTGCCATCGCGAGGATCTTATTGCGGAGCACATCAGGGCAACAGGGCTTGGTCATCACGCGCCCGCAGCAGTCCTTGAGCGCTTTTTCAAACCCGATTTGGGACTCCGCATCTGGATTTTGCGCCATGTACGCATCGAGTTGTTCGCACTGACAATCAGTGAGTTCGCCATCGGCGGCAGCTCGCAACAATACAGCGATATTCATCGGCTGATTGCTTTCCTGTGCGTGCTCGGGATGGTTCTGATCGTGTGTCATTGCGTTTGTTCGTTCCTTTTGGTCAACGGGTATTAATCTGGTTCGGATGATAGGAGTCTGAGTCCGAGATCATCAACTACTTTTTCATCGCTCATGAGCTTATCCGCTAAGAGCTTACGCGCTCTATGGAGTCGACTCATGACGGTGCCGATCGGGACCCCGACGATCTCTGCGATCTCGCGGTATTTGAGCCCATCGACGCCCCACAGCATGAGTATCTCGCGATACTCTTCTTTCAAATCCTCGATTGCCGATTTTAATCGACCATCGACATGCTCCCAATCAAGACCTGATTGGTCCCAGACAGGAGGCGCTTCGTCAGGCATTAACTCGCTTGATGATTCGTTAAAGAACTCGTCGACCGCCATGGGTTGACGGGCTTGTTTCTTTATCCGGGTGTAGAACACATTATGGCAGATGGCGAATAGCCATGACCGCATGCCTCCCGACCCCGAAGTCGGATCGTCAGGAGCACTCTTATCCTCAAACCGTTCGATGGTGTGAGGTCGGAATGCCCGCGCATATACTTCCTGAACCAACTCATCAGCCTCCTCAGGCTGACGGGCGAGATGCAGTGCCATTCGGTAGACCGCATCCAGGTGCTCAAGAGCAAGCTGTTCGAATTTGTTTCGCTCCAACTTGGTTCCTGCCCTTCTCTTCAGTAAAGAAAACATTCGTGGATTGGGATCTATTCCCAAGAATAAGAGAGCATAGACCAGAACGAGCGGTTAGTTATTATTCTGACCAACAAACTCGTTGGTCAGTTGAATCCGCATGTGAAACCACATGAAGGCTGTACGATGAGGCACCATTGTGGGTTCGACAGAACTACAATCTGGTGATGTCCACGAACCACACCAATCAGAAGCCGTACTATATCACCACTCCGATCTATTATGTGAATGATCGCCCGCATATTGGGCATTGTTACACGACATTAATCGCAGATGTCGCGGCGCGTGCGCAGCGATTGATGGGGCGCGATGTGTTCTTCCTCACAGGAACCGACGAGCACGCCGAGAAGGTGAGCAAGACGGCGGGTGAGAATGACAAAACCCCGTACGAATGGGCAACGATCAATGCTGAGCGCTTCAAGGACGCGTTTGAGTTGATGAACTTCTCAAACGACGACTTTGTGCGCACAACCGAGGATCGGCACAAGACCAAAGCAGTCGAGTACATCACCAAGTTGATGGAGCAAGGCGATATCGAGCTTGGTGATTATGAGGGTTGGTACGATCCATCGCAGGAAGAGTACCTCACAGAGATGGTCGCGAAGGAAAGCGATTACAACTCACCGGTGACTGGGAAGCCTTTGGAAAAACGGGTCGAGCAGAACTACTTCTTCAAGCTCGACAAGCATGAGGATTGGTTGCGTGAGCAGATTGAATCCGATGCGATCCGTGTGCTTCCTGATGCACGCAAGAACGAGGTGCTCGGCCGACTCAAGCAAGGTTTACGACAGGTGCCTGTTTCACGGAAGATCAAAGAGGGTGATGCGGACTGGGGAATCAAAATGCCCGGCGATGACTCGCACCGGATCTATGTCTGGATCGAGGCGCTGTGCAACTACTTGACGATCGTTGATTCCGATGAGAAGCAAAAATACTGGGAAGGTGAGGTTGTTCACCTGATGGCAAAGGACATCGTGTGGTTCCACGCGATTGTGTGGCCTGCGATGTTGCATGCGCTGGGGAAGAAGCCACCGGAAACGGTGTACGCACATGCGTACTGGATCGCGGAGGGCACCAAGATGTCCAAATCTCTCGGCAACTTCGTCGAGATCGATCTCCTCGAAGCGTACGCCCAGAAGTTCAGTTTAGACGCGATGCGATGGTTCCTGACGACACAGGGACCACTTGGCGCGAATGATTCGGACTTTGCACACGCACGATTTGTCGAAGTGTACAACGCAGACCTTGCCAACTCTGTTGGGAACTCGACAAGCAGAGTCGGGAATATGTTCAACAAATATTTCGACGGACAAGTCAAAGGCACCTGCAATGGCGAGTTCGGTTTCGACAACGGCACATCATTGCAAACCGCGCTTAAAGCACTTGAAAACGCAGGAAAAGCAGCGGACGATCCAGATCGGACATTCAAGATTGCAGAGTTTGTCCAACAGGCGGTTGAGGATGCAAATGATGCATTAGAACGCATGGATCTCAATGCAATGCTCGATGCAGGACGATCCATCGTTCGCCATGTCGATGATTTTATTTCATACTCCGCACCATTCACACTCGCTAAGCAGCTCGAAACACTTGATGACGGCGAGCACGCGTTGAGCTCAATCCTGTACTCCTGCGGGGAAGCGCTGCGGATCGCATCGTTGTTGTTGTCGCCTGTGATGCCTGAAAAAATGGCGGAGCTTTGGCGAAACTGGAGCTGTAATCATTTGGTAGATCCTGAAGATTGCAACGCTGGGTTTGTCGCACCGCTGAGCGAACTTGCGAAATGGAACGGGGAGTACGGACTCAAACCCGGACAAGCGATCGCGAAAGGCGATGTTTTGTTTATGCGTGCAGATACGAAAGAACCCGCCCCAAGTGCGGAGCGTACCTCCTGAATGCTTGAATCCGAACTGATTATCTTTGACTGTGATGGGGTGCTCGTGGATACCGAGCCTTTGACCAATCGGGTGCTTGCTCGATGTGTGACTGGGGTTGGGTGGGAAGTTGATCAGGCGTACTCGATCGCTCATTTTAAGGGTCGAAACCTATCTGATATCCTTGTTGATGTGGAAGACAAGGTGGGCAAGAAACTCCCTGATTTAATGGACGAATATCGCAGACAGATGTATAACGAGATCCATGAGTTTGGGGTACCTGCACTGTGTGGGATTCATGAACTGCTTGATGCGCTCGATTCGATGGACCACGAGGCCCCTCATCGGTGTATTGGAACCAACGCGCCCCTTGAGAAAGCTCGGTTGACACTCGGAGGTTCTGGACTGATCGACCGGTTTGGGCATCGCGACGGGACGAGTCGGCAGACGATGTTCAGCGCCTATGAGATCGGCAAATGGAAGCCTGATCCGGGGTTATTCCTCCATGCTGCAGCGCAGATGGGGCATGATCCGTCGCGTTGCATCGTGGTTGAGGATTCCACCGCGGGTGTAAAAGCAGCGGTTGCAGCAGGGATGCGGGTGATCGGGCTGGCAGATTTGACCCCGATTGATGATCTTGTGGGTGCAGGTGCGACCAGGGTTGTGGAATCACACCAAGAACTGATCGACGATCTGAAACTTCGCAGATAACCCGAACCATTGCAAATCATTCCTCTCACTCGATTTATACAGAGTTTGTTGCTCGATTGTTGCGCAATAATTTTGCTTTTGCGGGATCGTGTCTATGATCCTCGACTATGCCCATGCCCCGAATTGCCATCGTCGGCCGACCCAATGTCGGCAAGAGCTCATTGCTCAATCTCATCGCCCAAGAACGGATCGCGATTGTTGATCCTACGCCGGGGGTGACGCGCGATCGGCTCTCTACAGTCGTTGAGCTGACGCACCCGGATCTGAAGGGACCCGTCAAGCAGGTCGAACTCACCGACACCGGCGGGTACGGCGTCTATGTCGCAGACGGCAAGCGGTACAACGAGATCGGTGAGGATCTTTCATCCCTGACCAAAGATATCGAGAACCAGATCGCTGACGCGGTTTCTGGCGCAGACATCATCCTGTTTGCGGTGGACTGCCAGGCGGGGATCACCTCGCAGGATCAGGCGATCTGCCAGATGTTGCGCGAACAAAAGCTTGGACGACGAGACAAGAAGGGTTCGAAGAACTCTGATCTTACCCGTGTTTATGTTGTCGCAACCAAATGTGATGATTCGAGCTGGGAACCCCATGCGTATGAGTTGTCCGCGTTTGGATTCGGTGTGCCATTTATCTGTAGCTCGACGAGCAAGTACTTCCGCAGAAACTTGCTCGACCGGTTGTACGAGATCACTCCCAATGAGGTCTTTGAACCAGAACCAGAAGTCGATATGAAGATCGCGATTGTCGGCAAGCGCAACGCAGGCAAGTCAACACTGGTCAACCGTCTCGCAGGTGAACCCCGGATGATTGTTTCCGAGATCGCAGGCACCACACGCGATGCGGTGGATGTGAAGCTTGAGTATGACGGCAAGTCGATACTCGCGATCGATACCGCGGGGCTTCGCCGAAAGAAGAGTTTCCAGGACAATATCGAGTGGTATGCGCTCGATCGAGCAGAACGCGCGATCAAGCGAGCAGATGTTGTCGTCTTTATGGTTGATGCAACCACCGAGATCTCACAGGTCGATGAACAGCTCGGCAAAATGATTGTTGATTCATTCAAGCCCGTCGTCATCGTGATTAACAAATGGGATGTCGCGAAAGATGCGTCTGATGAGAAGGGACGAAAAGTAACCCCTACTCGCTATGAAGAGTACTTCCGCAAGGAACTCGGCGGATTGCGTTTCGCACCGATCTCGTTTATGAGTGCGGAAGAAGGACTCAATGTCAAAGAAACCATGAAGCTGGCGTTCGAACTTCATGAGCAGAACAACTCACGCGTGAGCACCGGGCAGCTCAACCGTGTGATCAAGGGTATTCTTGAGAAGCGCGGTCCGAGTAACCGTCTTGGCACTGAAGCGAAGGTGTACTTCGCATCGCAGGTGAAGACTGCACCACCGACAATTGTCTTGGTGGTGAATGATCCTGAGTTATTCACAAATAACTATGAGCGGTTCTTGATGAACCGGTTCCGTGAGGTGATGCCCTTCGATGAGGTGCCGATTAAACTGATCATGCGTGCCCGCAAGCGTGTTGAACGCAGACTTCGAGGCACTTCGGGCAAAGGCAATCTGCATGTCCCCGATCAGGAAACAGGTCGGTTTGATAACGAACTTGAAATCGAGAACATTGATCGCGATGCACTCTTGGTGGATCTTCCCGATGATGCGACATTGTACTTTGATGATTGAATCGAAGACAATCGAAGCTGATATACAAGCATAATAAAACACCCCAGCATTTGCCGGGGTGTTTTTTTAACTCGTACTGACGCATTAGATTTATGCTTTGTCATCCGTTGCTGGTTTTTCAACCACAGGAATGGATTCATCCATATCCACAACCTGTCCAAGTGCGCTTGGTAGTTCTATACCTGCTTGCTTGGCGAGCTCGTGGACTTGTGGGAGTGATCCGATCATGCCGCTGAGGAAGTTGGCGGTTGCGTTCCCTTTGCCGTCTCCTCCATTGCCCGAATCCCAGACCGTGATCTTGTCGATCTTGAGATTCTGTATCGCTTTGACCTGCATCGCGACGAGTTCGGGGAGTTGTTCGATCATGAGCAGGGTCGGGGCAACGCGTGGGTTTTCGGCACACGATTGCATGAGCTGACGATAACCTTCAGCCTTTGCTTCGAGGACCTGTTGGACACCCTTTGCTTCTGCTTCGTACTTGGCAAGCACCGCATCGGCGTGTCCTCGTGCTTCGCGGCGTTCGCGCTCTGCGGACGCTTCTGCTTGAATCTCGATCCGTTTCTTCTCGATCTCTTGCGGTGCAAGTTCCTCTTTCGAGAGCTTGGCGAGTTCTTCTTCACGCTGGGCGGTAAAAATTTGCTGACGCGCTTGGGCAGCAGCAACATCGGCGCGTCGGCTTGCTTCTGCTCGGATCTCAGCGAGTTCCGCGTTCGATTGAGCGACCTTTGCCGACGAGGTGTTTTCGCCATCGACTGCGGATGCTTCGGCGCTTGCAACTCGGATACGCTGCTCTTGTTCTGCGGTTTTTTTGGCTGCCACTGTTTCTGCGGTGCGTTCTGCAGCAGCAATCTCTTGGTTTCGCATAGATTCTACTTCGCCGATGACTGCTTGGGCTTCGAGCTCAGCGATCGCGATTCTTTGGAGCTGCTCTGCGTTCTTCTGCCCTTGCTCTGCGAGTGCTTTTTCTTCTGCGACACGCACATTTCGTTCACGGACCGCGGTTGCTTCACCCACCGCACCTTCGCGTTCCTGCTGGGCAACTTCAACCTTTGCACGGTTGATTGCTTCTGCAGCGGCGCGCTTACCGATCGCTTCGATATATCCAGACTCATCCGTAATATCGCGGATGTTCACATTGATCAGTGTAAGACCGATCTTATTGATTTCCTCAGCAACATTTTCGTTCACGAGGTTCATGAACTTCTCGCGGTCCTTATTGATCTCTTCAATCGACAGTGTTGCGATGACCAAGCGGAGCTGGCCGAGGATGATGTCCTGGGCTTGCTCTTGGATCGCGTGCGGGGAGAGCCCGAGCAAACGCTCTGCGGCGTTGCTCATTAATACCGGGCTCTTGGAGATACCCACAGTAAATGTAGAGGGCACATTCACGCGGATGTTGTTGAGTGAAAGCGCTCCTTGCAGCGGGATCTCGATCACCAATGGTTCGAGCGACATGTAGGCAAAGTCTTGGATGACCGGCCAGACGAACTTGCCACCGCCATGAAAACACTGTGCGGATTCCTTTGACCCGGTACCCCAGATCACCAAGATACGGTTCGATGGACATCTTCGGTATCGGCTGGCGAGGAAGATCGTGACGAACAGACCCACAAACAGGATTACCGCGACGACAACGATGGCGAACATCCCCGTGCCTGATGAATCTGATTGTGCGAGAAGGGTGGATATATACATGGACTCTCCTTGTGAATGATTGATATGAAATTGTAGATACGGATGAAGGGTCAGGGTATGAACTGACCCACGATTATGTGGTTGGCTCGACGATAATCAGGTTGCTTGCTTCAACTGTTCTGATGACACGAACGCGTGTATGTGTGTTGATTGGCTCATCGCCTTCTTGGATCGCGAAGAAGTTGTGCTGGGAGTTATTGATGACGAGTATGATTTCGCCTTTCCCTTTTTCCGCAGGAGGAACCGTCGCGTAGACCTCGCCGACGAGCCCAACGGTTTGTCGAATAGTTACATTGGTGTTGTTCTGAAGTTTGAGGAATGTTCTGAGCAAGTAAATCATCAACCAGGCAACGCCTGCGCCTGCAGCAACCGCGACGAGTCCTGCACCGGTAAACCCGATATCAAGGAACCGGTACGCTGCCAGACCGATCCACCCGTACCCCATGAAGAAGGCGGAGATGGACTGAACACTCAGTAACCCGAACTCAGCGCCGGGGTGATCACCATCGAGATCCATATCAAGGTCGACATCGAGCGCTCCGTCGCCGCCGAGCTCGCCGAGGACGAGCTGGATCAAAAGGAATCCTGTGCCGAGAAGTGCCGGAGCGGTAAACCAGGTTGCGAGATCACCAAATAGGATGTCCATCATGTCATATCTCCTGCGGGCAACGGGTGCACATCACCCGATCCCTATACAGGATAGTCTAACGCTTTTACATCAGCGTGTGTTCGTAAAATAGACCCTGCAGGGGAGATTCGCCCGAGCATTGTATTCTTGGGAAAAGCGCATCCATAATTTCAGTCTGGTGATCAACCCTACGAACCTGTCATCGCCCATTGCATGTCCTGAAGAATTGGTGCGACCTTCGTAGATTTTCTTGCAAGCGAATACGAGTTGCGAGGCGGGCGTCCCGGAACAAGGGTGCACTGGATCAGCCGTTGTGTATTTAAATCCGTCAACGCGAGCGAGACAGCGCGATCAGTTGCAGCCCCCAAAGTATCCGTGATTGCTTTGAATCGATCTGATCCGATTGCGATCGCATGAACCGTCGGCATGGACCATTTTTTCAATCCAATATCAACAGCATTCATTTTTTCCAGAGCGTGGACCAATGAGAATGCAGGCTTTGAAATTGCTTCGCCTCTCGTGGTCAATATGTACTCCGGGCGCATCGGATGCCCGTGCCCGGGGTTGGGAATGACGAGTCCGAGGGTGTCGAGCAGTTCAAGCGATGATTTGAGCGAAGCGCGGGAACCATCAAGGGCATTGGTGAGTTGCACAAACTTACAGCCTTCGGTCCTTGCGAGCTGAGCAAGGATCGGGACTGCCCAGCGTCGAACGAAGACCTGATTGAGATGAGCGGATGCGGGCATAAAATTCTTTCAATCTTGCAGATTTCGATTGACACTATTTTATAGTTGCTATATATTCGTGTCAAGTCGATTTTAGGAATCTCATTCAAGTACACCCGGATTCAGGAGTCCCCGATGCCCACGACATTGCCTTACAACGAAGAACTCACCCTTGCAATCAGTGTCTCTGACATGAACGAATCGATCAAGTGGTACACCGAAGTGCTTGGATTTGAGTTGCTCTACAAGCTCGACGATATCGGATGGGCAGAGATGAAATCACCAGTTCCCGGCGTGAATGTAGGCGTGAGTCAAGTTGAGCAAGTAAAAATCGGTGGAGCGACACCAACCTTTGGCGTCTCGGATATACAAAGCGCACGATCAACGCTCGAATCTCGGGATGTCAGATTTGATGGCGACACCATCGAGATTGACGGGCTGGTCAAGCTCGCGACCTTCTTCGATCCCGATGGGAACTCGTTGATGTTTGCAGAGTCACTCAGTGAAAGCTGTTGAGTCCGATCAGGCGGCGAATCCAAAATAATCATCGCCTGATGAGAAGTAATCATCATCTTCTTGGGGACCATCATCAGGGTTGTCCATAAGACCCGAATCGAGATCTCCCCATTGGTCTTTGGGGAGATGGCGATGGTGGACATGGATCACGCGTGCGAGTTGTTCGCCGAAGAGTTTGGATATGATGCTCAGCGTACGGATATCGTCTTCTTCGAATGGCAATGATTCATCACGAAAAAGCGTGAGCACCGCGAGGCACTCATCATCTACTTGGCATGACACAACCATCGCGGCTTCGTCTTCGAGCCAATGCGAATCGCTCCCCATTGCTTCATCCATTTCGTCGCGACCACAGATCGCGAGCACCGAGTTCTGGTTTTCATGTAGAGGCGCGAGTGAATCGGCGAGCTGATCAAGCATGACCTCTGCGCTGTCTTTGGGAATGTCATAGTTCACATACGCGCCAAGCGAGTAATCACCAGAGTTGGTCGGCAAGAACACAACCGCGTTGGTTGAACCGATCTTTGAGAGTGTAAACTCAAGCATTGTGCGGAGCAATGACTCGATATCAAGCTCTTGGCGGAGCAACACATTGAGCTCGGTCGCAACTTTCACATCTCCAAACTGTTCGGATAAGTCCTGATATGCGCTCATCAGATCCGTGCACAGATCACCAACCTGTCCGGAGACATCCTGGCGGGCAGTGTTGAGCTTATGACAGAGTTTCTTGAGACGATCGACTCGTGCGTCGCGCTGGCGCACTCTGCTTGCACGCTTCACGGATTCAAGTAATCGGCGGGTTGTCTTTGCGTTTCTGCTCTGGATGGAGATCAGGTCACACGCACCTGCACGCATCGCACGGACTGCATCGTCTGAGCTTGCTGCTTGGCCGATGATAACCCCGACAATCGCGGCATGAGTTGTCGTGATGCGATCGAGCAGATCAATTCCGTCGCTGTGCGGACCATCCATATTGGGCAGCGCCCGTTCGATGATCACCATGTCACAGTTTGAGGTGGAAATATGTTCTACTGCTTCTTCTTCGTTTTCAACAAAGCTGATGGATTCAATGTGTCCATGGAGCATGCTTGAGAGACGACGACGAACTGATGCTCGCGGGCTCACAGCGACAACACGAACACCGAGATCATTCACAGATTCGGGATCACTCCCTGAGATTGCAGGAGTCGATGTGAGATTGTTATTTTTGGTTTCTTGGTGTCGTTCCATGGAACACTGCTCATCTCTTCATCGTTGTCTCATCTGCCTGGTTCGCTACGCTGCGAGTGGAAGATTCGTCAGGTTACTCTCCAAGAGAATTGTGACCTCGGCGCCGGCGATATCACCGGGGTTGTTACCAAGGAAAATCTCCCCTTTTTGCAGCTCGATCAATCCCCGAGCACGGGCGAGCCCGAGCCCGGACCTTCGACCGGCTTTGAGTTCGGAAAAGAACGGATCAAACGCGTGTTTGATCGACCGACTCGTGAATCCAGATCCGCGATCTATGATCCGTACCTTGAGTCGGCCATCTCGGAGTCCGGGTTCAATGGAAACCGAAATGATTGCCTGCGGACTTGCCTGAACCGCATTAATTATGGGCTCTGCGATCGCTTGAGACATCAGATCGATGTCCATCATGATCGGATCGATCGGTCCATCGGTCTGCACCTGAACCCGCGCTTTGATCCCTTGGTAATGGCACCGATCTCTTGCTATTTCAATAGCTTGGCGCACCATGAGGACCGGGTCAGTCAGCGCAAGTACAGGCTGCGGCGGGTCCGCGATCATATGTAATGAGGTGATCAGATCGGACAACTGATCAGATGCGGCAGCAATTGCGCGGGCGGATTCTCGCTCGCGTTCTGTTCCTACCCGCTCGAAGAGTTGTTGTCCTCGGCCTCGAATGATCGCGAGCGGATTATTCATCTCGTGCGCAGCGCCCGCGGCCATCTTCCCGAGCTGAACAAGCGATTCCTTCGTTGTGAGCTCATGACGCAATGCAGTCATGGAATGATTCGCAGATGCGAGTTCTTCCCCGACTCGTTTGCCTTTCTCAACCAAGATGGATTGGACCAATGCACGGTGCCAGATCTGACGAACCATCCCGAAGTTTGGTGTGCTGATTATCCGTTCGATCCCGCTACCAAGCTTGGGCATGATGACAAGATATGAGGGCTGAGCGGATTGATTGTCTGCCTGCGCGTCTTTCGATCCGATCAGCATCGGCGCACCGATCTCTTTGATGGACATGAAAAGCTCTCTGAGCCAATCCAGCGCTGCGAGTTCCATTGACTGTGCAGCGGTCGCGTCGGCAAGCATTCCCGGACGAACAATCTCGTGCTCGCTCTGGGGCGACTGGACCCGCTTGGGGTGCCCGATGATGTTGCCCTTGTCGACAATCATGGTGTACCAAGGTTTATCGTCCGCATATTGGAAGATCACCGCTCCTCGATTGGTCCCGATGAGTTCCCCCGCAGATTCAACCATGGCGCTGAATACCTTGTGTGTTGAATCCCCAGGATTCGCGCACCGATGGAACACATCAACCGCATCGAGCAATCTCTGGACAGATTTGCCTTCGAAAACATCTTTGCGGAGTTCAAGATTGAGCTGCGCCAATCGACGATTAGCAGCGGTAAGCGATTCGATAAGCAGATCTTGCTTGGCATGCTCGCCGAGTCCCAGGACCTGCCCACGCGATGAAACCCCTTCGATGATTTCAGACGCATTGTTCTTGAAGAAATCAAAGTCGACCCCTGCGTTCTTGGAAAGCTCGAAGAGATCTAATGGCTCGCCATAATCACCTGCCCATCCCAGATGCATATCACGCGCCCAGGACTCTGCGAGTGTGACCACCGATACCACGGGACGATTTGAACCTTCAGGCAATGATTCGATTGGCTGAGAATGCAACCAGATCGCGTCACGGATCGGGTCGGGGAGTTTCCAGTGCTCAGCCATGCGCTTGCCTGCGGTATGATGGTCGAGACCGAGCATGGTTCGTTCGATCAGGCACACCCCGCATTGACGCGATTTGGACATGTTGAGTACCCGGTCATACGCCTTGGGTAACACAAGGTCCAACGCAAGTTTCCCAAGATCATGGAGCAACCCCGCGATGTACGCTTGCTCTGGGCTGACACCGAGTTGGGGATTGAACCGAGCGATACACTCAGCGCCGCAAGCAACCGCGAGCGAATGCACCCAGAACCCAGGACGATCAAAGACCATTGAATCTGGATCATCTGATTCAGATTCGAGTTGATTATAAACATGTACGCTCAGCGCAGCGACCTGAACTGCTTCGAGTCCGAGCATGATGACCGCTCGACGGACCGTCGTGATTTTATCGCCCAACCCCTTATCCGCGGTTCGGCACATCGACAAGATCGTGGCGCTCATGGATGGATCGGACTCGATGAGTCCGATCACTTCTTCGAGATCCACATCCTCAGCGCTGCTCACCATGAGTAGTCGGGTCGCGACCGCGGGCAAAGTGGGCAGACGATCAATGTTCGACAAGATCATCTCGACTTGCTTTTCGTTGAGTTCAGTTTGTTCGTTCGATTCCTGAGGCATGGGATTTGTACTCGTGTTTCACAGGGGTTGAACTACACCGATTCAATTTCTAAGAGCATCTCGATCCTCGAAATCATCTCACGAAGGTCGAATGGTTTTTTTAAGAAATCATCTGCTCCCGCACCTTTGAGCATCTCAACTTCGCTTGATTCCACAACGCCGGAGACACACAAGATGCGTGTGTCAGGCATTGTTTCCGATGCACGGACGCGTTGGCAGACGATGTTGCCGTTGATGTCTGGGAGCATGTAATCAAGCACGATCAAGTGTGGTTTGAAGCGTTCGGTTTCGATACCTGCGTCGTAACCGGTTGATGCTTGGCATACCTCGAATCGGCCGTCCCCTTCGAGCAGGTCGGTGATCAATGACAAGATTTCGGGTTCGTCATCGACAATCAAGACGCGCTTGCGATCCGAACCAATTGTTTCGAGCGGGATCTCGTTTTCTCGCATAAAACGGATGAGTTCGTTGCGCGGAATGCGTCTGAATCGTGATCCGGGGACCCGGAATCCGTTGAGCCGACCAGAATCAAAGCATCGGATAATTGTTTGTTGACTCACTTTGCAGACCTTTGCTGCTTCTCCTGTAGTGAATACTTTTTTATCCGACCAATCTTGTTGTTGCGCGACCATACTGATGACCTTCCGTGATCTTGCAGGCGGTAATCCCAAAGGATTTGGGTGCGAACCCGCAATACCGGATATCGTCGCGTAGATTGCCTAACTTCACAAGGATCTCATTGGTCGCGATGAACCATGAATATGAGACTCAAATCAACGGAGGATTGAGTTATTCGGACCGAATAATCGTTCGTTCTATTTGGATCGCTCGCGCCATTGCGTCACTGCATCGGGTTCGCGGGCGTATTGCGGCGCAAGCTCAAGCGGGTTGATCGGTTCAATACCAACCGATGCTTTGAGTACATTTCGCGCATCGAGTTCGATCGGAACGATTTCGATACCGAGTTGAGCAGCACGGAATACAAATGTCGCGGGCAGGTGTGCATCTCCAACAATCGAATGCACTGCATATGTTTCAATCTTCGACGCATCGATCACCCCCACCTCTTCGAGTGATCCATCTGTAGCGAGCAATGTGCAGTGGGCTTGGTTGTTCTTTGACGCCAGCGCGATAAGCGCCGGGCGCTGTGATGACTCGATCGATTGACTCGCAATCGCAGCGCTGGGGACCGCGATCAACAAACAACCGATCGTATCGGCGAGCACCTTGGCGGTTGTCGATGAAATCCGCAACGCTGTATATCCGCCTGGACCAATAGAAACAATGACGCGTTCAATCTCGCTTGGAACGATTTGATGCTTTGTACATAGCGTTTCAACAAGAACCATCAATGCATCGGCGCTGCGAACCGAAGAGGGCACCGGGAGTGAATCGACGAGCTTGGAACACTCTGTTTCAAGTGAAAACAACGCAACCGCATGCGCCCCGACTGATGCGTTGGGGTTTGATAGCTCGATTGCAATCGCAAACTTTGATGAGTGAGATGACACTGTTTCAACCATGATTACTCGTGTGTTATTCCGGAGGCTTTCTTCGCTGCTTGGTTTCGGATCGCCGTTTCTTGTCTTCAAGCCTACGCCGAATCGATCCCCTTGTGGGTTTGGTTGCCCTTCTTGATTTGGGTTCGATCATCGCTCGCATCACGATTTCTCGGAGACGATCCATGCACGCCTTCTTATTGCGGGATTGCGATCGGGTGTCGTCTGCGCTCAGGACCAGTTCCCCCACAGAGTTGATCGCGCCGCGAGCAAGACGACAGAACCGAGCGTGGGCTCGATCATTAAGCGGTATGTCATCGATGCGTATGCGAAGCTGAGCTTTGGTTGATCGCTTGTTGACATTTTGCCCACCCGGACCTGAAGAACGAACGAATGTAATCTGAATCGACTGCGCAGGCACACGCACCCCCGGCGCAAGTGCGATACCAGTCCCTAATGAGGGTTTGCCGAGGGACGGGCGTGAATCTGGGTCTGAATCGTGTTCCATAAATAGAGTCCATAGCAGCAATACAATGCAATTGCAAGTGCTTTGTTCACTCGATCTTGCGCAAATAAAGAGATCGCAAAAGACATCGTGCTCCCCATTGACCTGAGGGCATTTGTCTGCCATACTCATCACGCGGGAATTATGTTTCTGAGCACAAGCGTATTCGGCATTCACCCCGAGTATGCGGGTCACCAAAGATCATTTACGATCATTGGCCAACCCGGTGTACACATAAGCCACTCCGTATAAACGCGAGAAATCGCTTTGTTGAGTTAATGCACAGATATATTCAGGCCATATTGCCTGAAATGAGAACATATGAAGGAAAGAGAAACCATGAATACGATCACCAAGAAAATCTTGATCGACCGAATCGCTGAATCCACAGGCATGAAGCGCGTGGCTGTTAAGCAGGTTGTCCAGAACTTTCTTGATGAAGTGATCGTTGAGCTCGGCGATGGGAACCGCTTGGAGTTCCGTGATTTTGGTGTCTTTGAAGTGAAACACCGCGCTCCGCGGATTGCCCAGAACCCCAAGACGCTTGAGCGTGTCCCTGTGCCTGCCAAGCGGACTGTGAAGTTCAAGGTTGGCAGACGCATGCGTGAAGCCATGGAAGGGGCACCTGACGCTCCTGCGAGCACTCAGGCACGAGAAACCCAAGTAACTCAATCCGCGTCACACGCTGAGAGTAAACTTCACATCGAGATGAACCCGAGTGTGGTTGGTTCGATCCGATCAGAATCCTCAGCACAAGAATCTGTGTCGAGATCATCGCGTGAGCAAGCGACGACCGCAAGCCACTCATAAACAACAAAGAGATTTGATTTTGGATTATAAAGCACCTTGTTTAAGGTGTTTTTTTCCATCACCCCATCTACAGAGCTTCCAATCCAAAAAAACAGCTGCTCATGAGCAGCTGTAAAGGAGTCTGTTGAACTCCTACCTAGATTTTGCTGATTCGATTATCGGCCGCGACGCTTTGCTTTGCCGCCCATCATCTTCCCTGGAAGCTTGGTCGGCACGACCCCTCCTGGGAACTTCGATGCTAAATCTTTATCAGAAAGCTTGTCAACAACAGGTACTTGTGCGGTTTCAAACCGGTTCTTCTTGGGCTCTGATGGCGCACCCTTCACTTCATAGACCGGTCGGCCTCCGGTTGGTTCATCTTTCCAGTCGTCAGGGCGCTCACGCGCATCAAACTCTGGATAATCGAGCTTGGGGATTTCAGAGTTCACCAGAATCTCGATCTCTGTCAGCAACGAACCTTGGCTCGGCATGACCAACGACCATGCGTGACCGTCATTCCCCGCGCGAGCGGTTCGCCCGATCCGGTGGACATACAAATCAGGATCATCGGGCAGATCAAAGTTCACGACATGGGTAATGCCTTCGACATCGATCCCTCGTGAAGCAAGATCAGATGCGACGAGCACCGCAAGATCACCCGAACGGAACTTGGTCATGACCTGGTTGCGCTTTGCCTGCGATAGATCGCCGTGAATCGCATGTGCGCTGATCCCTTTGCGTTCAAGGTATCGAACCACCGAATCAACTGTGCGTTTCATACGACAGAACACGATGGTGAGTGCGGGTTCTTCGTGGGTAAGCAGATGAACGAGCATCCGTTTTTTATCCCAAGGGTCCACAGTCACATACCCCTGCTTGACCAGATCAACCGTCAACGCGCCCGCGGAAACTTCGAGCTTCTCTGGATTTTGCATGTATTTACGAGAAAGTTTTTCGATCTCATCGGTGAATGTCGCAGACACAAAGACCGTCTGACGATCCTTGGGGCATTTCCCCAGAATCTTGCGGATATCATCGCGGAAACCGATATCGAGCATCCGGTCCACTTCGTCGAGTACCGCGAACTCAACCTCTGAAAGATCGAGGTATCGGCGTTCGATCATGTCCAGAATACGACCCGGGGTACCAACGATGATCTCTGGACCCTTGCGGAGTTGATCTGCTTGGACATTGATTGATTGCCCGCCGTAGATCGCACATACTTTCAGTCCGGTGTGCACCGCGAGTTCTTCGATATCTTGCTTAATCTGAATCGCGAGCTCGCGAGTTGGCGCAAGGATAATCGAAATCATCGAATCCCCTGGCTCGATCATTTCAATCAATGGCAACGCGAACGATGCGGTTTTCCCCGTCCCTGTCTTTGCTTGACCAAGAATATCACCGCCCTCAAGCGCCAGAGGAATAAGCGCTGATTGAATCTTTGTTGGATGTTTGAATCCAAGCTCGTCCATTGCTTTGAGGATGGAATCTTTCAGTCCAAGATCTGCGAAGGTCTTGTCGGTATCAAATGTTTCGTCTGACCATCCGCCCTTAGGCTCTTTGATGGTGCGTTTGCGTTCTGGTTCTTTGTCTGCGCTCTTGTCGCGTGGTCCGCGTCCACCACCGGATCGACCTCGGCCTTTGCCTCCGCCGGATCGGCTATTGCCGTTGCCGCCTCTTGAACCATCTCGTGAACCCCGGCTTCTTGAGCCGCCGTCTCTATTATCATCACCCATGTTGTCGTGCCGTTCTGCCCCGTTTCAGGGCATTCGCCGAACCGGGCGGGATCATATGAATCAGATCGCCCTCGGCTCCGCTATCCACGCAGGACCAACGCCTGCGCTGCTCGAATCATAGGCCGCGTGATTTCAAAGACTTGGCGGATCGACATCGTCAGTTCACGCTATGATCTTGCGATCTGTACACCTATTGATCACTTATGACAGCCAAGACAAAGGAAATCTATGACGACCACGAAGATCAAGTTTACCGGATCCCTCGGCGCTGAGCTTGCAGCGATCCTCGACGAGCCCAGTGAGAATATTCGTGGTTATGCCATGTTTGCCCACTGCTTTACATGCTCGAAGGATGTTATTGCGGCCAGCAGAATTTCGCGAGCGTTGTCAAAGCTCGGGATCGGGGTCCTCCGCTTTGATTTCACCGGACTAGGAAATAGTGAAGGCGAATTTGCAGACACGACATTCTCCTCAAACATCGGCGATCTTGTCCTTGCCGCAGATTGGCTCCGCACGAACCGCACCGCTCCCTGTGTCCTCATCGGACATTCCCTCGGCGGCGCGGCAGTACTCGCAGCAGCATCACAGATCCCTGAATGCAAAGCGATCGCAACCATCGGAGCACCCGCGGACCCCGAGCATGTCATCCATCTGTTCGATTCTGCATCCGACGATCTCAAAGAACACGGCCGCGCGGATGTTTCAATTGCCGGTCGACCATTCACTGTCGGGCAACAACTCATTGATGATCTCCGCAATCAAAGCCCGCAAGAACTGATTAGCTCACTCAAAAGAGCGCTGCTCGTGTTTCATTCTCCCGTTGATTCTGTTGTTGGGGTTGAGAACGCTGCTCAGATCTTTACCTGGGCAAAACATCCAAAGAGCTTCGTCTCAATCGATGGTGCGGACCACATGCTCACCAAACCCAAGGATGCGGACTTTGTCGCCAACATGCTCTCGGCATGGGCTGAGCGGTATGCACCGGCATGAACCAGTGTTATCTCTTAACTTTAAACATGTCATTCAAACTTGTGATTCAACATAAACCCGCTTGATCCCTTTGCCACTATATTCTTTCCTATGAACAATGCAACACACACATCTCTCCTAATCATCACCTCACTCGCGGCACCCTCATTTTTTTCGCTCGCAGCATTAGCCAACCCTAACGAATCTGCACAGCCCATGCAAGCCCAAGCTGAAACACCTGAAAAAGCTGTAGAGGTTGATGTATATCAAATGCACATAGATGTATTTCAAATGCACATAAACGCAAAGGCACTTGTAAGAGATGGCGATTACCCAGGGGCAACAGAGGCCTATCAATGGCTCTGGAAAAACGCCACATACAAGACACCATTTTATGGTATTATTAGATTATCTGATATAGCAGATGAAATAAATAAACTCATCTCGGTATACAAAGAAGCTAGGCCAACCTTCACCCAGCTACGCGATAACATCGAGCCGAATGCCGGCCAAGCCCCCTCTGAGCCAAAACTACTTCGAGATTGGCTCGTACTCAATAACAGAATTCTGAATGAAAATGATCGGGTGAACAGCTGGATACTGAAAATGGACTCCACACTGGAAGGCCAAAAAAAACTACACAACCTGCCCTATGTCACCAAGACCTTGCTCGTTGAACTGGGTTATGCTGCGGCTCTCGGCCGGGCTATGCCTTCAGGGGAAAAAACACTGAACCAACTTGTAAAACGCAATAATGATAGATTAAAAGAAATTGATGATTATCTGCAAAATCAAAACCCGAAAAAAACCAATATCGGTATGCTCCGCAATGCTATGCAATTCGCGTTAAACCTAGACTTCGGCAAGAGACTCGGCCAAGCTCATCTCATCTACCTTGCAGCAGACCGTGACGCTGAGGCATGGTTGGTACTTAAGGGAGGGCTTAAAATCGTGAACGAAAAAATTCTTCACGACACCGTGCTTGATCTCCTGTATCAAAACAACGCAACTCAATCTGAGCATATAAAACTGCTTCATTTAGGCGATGCCGACCTACTCAAAAAGTGTGATTCTCAAGCAACAAATCAAGACGATTAAATTCACCCGTTCTAATCTTGATTTGACAACTCATACAGCATCATGTGTTTCATCAGTGCGCCCGCTGCAGAGGTCCCCGCGCACAACCAACCCGCGTACCCGTCTCGCCAGGAACCTTTGATCACCAACTGCTTCAAAAACGCACCCGGTGGCGAGGTCATCATTTTCCATGGGCTCGATTTCCGACCCATCGCATGCATCGAGCGTG
Source organism: uncultured bacterium (assembly GCA_963976235.1). Taxonomy (GTDB): domain Bacteria; phylum Planctomycetota; class Phycisphaerae; order Phycisphaerales; family UBA1924; genus UBA1924. The sequence continues at coordinate 642 of CAXBJM010000006.1, read as the reverse complement.
CGCTGGTCAACGAGAGCTTGCGTTGACTCTCAAGATGATCGGCGAAGGATTCGAATGAGTCATGGATCAGTGTCCCTGAAATCAGATCCGCCTTCATTGGTGGATCAACCTCAAGGTAATCATGGGGGTCGATCCCGTTGAATCGCGCGCGATCACCATGAACATGCTCGGTTTTTACCAAACGGAGTCGATACTCTGGTTGCCAACAATGCGTGAGGAGCTTGCCCTTGTATTCAACCACCCGATTCACCGTCGCGGCATCAACACCTCTTACCATCGCGTCTCGAATACCCGTTGCGAGTTCGGGTGTGACGGGTTCATCCGAATCGAGCCAGAGGGTGTACTCATGGCTGCATGCATCGAGTGCGAGCTGTTTGGTTTTGACATACCCGCGCCAATGGGTTTCGATAAGCACCACCTCACACTGATCGCTCCCCACCCACTGCCGGCAAGCATTGACGATGTCCATCGTGCCATCGGTTGAACCTGAATCCACCACGACGAGTTGGGTTGCGAGTCCCTTAATTGAATCAAGCACGCGCCCGATTGTGCGTTGATTGTTCTTGCACGGGATCATCACCGATAAGCGGTGCGTAGATGAATCCGGGGTGTGGTGTGGCGCTTGCATGTCTCAAAGGATAG
>CAXBJM010000005.1:0-259732 GCA_963976235.1 uncultured bacterium | reverse complement strand
ACTCGTACCAAAACAACTCAAACCCATCAACAACCGGGCACCCGCCCGGTTTTTTTATACCATCCAAAATCGCGTGATCCATCTACATAAACCGATTGAATAGAACAAACACATTCAATAGAAAGGAAACCCAAATTGATATCTGCCAAACTCATCATCCCCGCCATAACCCTCACAACCATGCCTCTCGCCGCATCCGCCGACATCACACATCTCGAAGACAACAGAAACTTCAACTCCATCATCGATATTTTCGGCGACCAAGACTCCCCTTCAATTCATGAAAGCACGATCGTTGAATACCACAATATCAACCAACAACTCTCACATACATTCAGCAACACAATCACGAACCAAGCAAGCTCAAATATCGAGTTTGAATCGACAATCACAAACACCCGGTTCTATTCCAATGCCTTCGCATCAGCTAGCACCACAACACTCTCAGGCAACCGCTTCGTCGGCGTAAACACCGCCTTCGGCAACTTTATTACATTTACTTTGGATACAACCACCACATTGCAAGTGGAGGGCTATCTAACTGGATCTGGTTATCTGGGTGGATCAATGGTTTCATTCTCGAAGCTTGTTTCAAACCAAGATACAGCAGATATCGTCTACAGATATCTAACATTCTCAGGCACAATAAATGTACAGGATACCATCACCCTTGAAGCTGGCGAATACTCCTTCCAAACAATGAGTTTCGCCTCAGCTTTCTCCTCCAGCCCTTATACCTCTGAAAGCTCGGAAGCATCCCACGAAATCACCGTCACCGTCGTCCCTACCCCCGCCTCATCCGCTCTTCTATTCCTCGCCAGCTCCACACTCCTCATACGCAGACGCGGTTAATACCGCCAATACAACTCAAACCCACCACCATCCGGGCACCCGCCCGGTTTTTTTGTGAAATCCCACCACCGATTCCCCCAATCAACCTATACGGGGATTCTCCCGACTGGAATAATGGGATATGAACCAACAAAACTTCAATCAACAACAAACCCATCGCCCCCCGCCTGTTAACGAGCAAGGCAAAGCCTACGACCCCGACGCAGGCAACGATGAACGAACATACGCCATGTTCATGCACCTCTCGCTGCTCGCTCATGTTGTCCTGAGTCTCATCGCAATTGTCATCCCCATCATCATGTGGAACATCAAAAAAGATGAATCACCATTCCTCGATGATCACGGCCGAGAAGCCCTCAACTTCCAGATATCCCTCCTCGTACTCTCCATCATTCTCATCCCAATAGGAATCATCACCTGCAGCGCCGGTTTCTTCCTCTACATCCCCCTCTATGTCATGGCACTCGTCGGCATGATCCAAGCGTCCACCGCCGCCAACCGTGGTGAGTTCTACCGATACCCCATGACCTTCCGCTTCATCGACTGATTCCCTCCCCCGCTGTGTCCATACAACACAGTCCCCCCATCTTTTCCCCCCTACACTTCCCCCATGGCCCTCCTCGAAGCAATCAAACTCCGCAAATCGTTCAACAACCGAACAGTCGTTGACGGCGTATCAATCGAAGTCGAACACGCAGAGATCGTCGGACTCCTCGGACGAAACGGCGCAGGCAAAACAACAACCTTCCGAATGACCATCGGGATGGTCGAACGAGACGCCGGACGCGTCATCTTCAACAACACCGAAGTCACCGGCCTCCCAATGTACCGACACGCACAACTCGGTATGGGATACCTCTCCCAAGAACCATCCATCTTCCAAAGACTCACCTGCGAACAAAACCTGCTCGCCATCCTCGAAACCCTCTCTCTCAACCGCCGAGCTCGCAAAGCAAAAGCCGCCGAACTCCTCGAGCGCTTCTCCCTCACCCACAAAACAAACGACCTTGCCCGCACCTGCTCAGGTGGAGAACGACGCAAGCTCGAAATCGCCCGCGCCCTCGTCACCGATCCAAAGCTCATCCTCCTCGACGAACCCTTCTCTGGTGTAGACCCCATCGCCGTCGAAGACCTCCAAGCAGAAATCCGCTCACTCACCCAACGCGGCATCTCCATCCTCATCACCGATCACAATGTCCAACAAACCCTCCGCGTCTGTGATCGCGCCTACATCCTCAACTCAGGAAAAGTCCTCGCCGAAGGCACACCCAAAGCACTCATCAACGACCAAATGGTCCGCAACGCCTACCTCGGTTCAATGTTCCAAGGCAACGAGTTCGACGAACCGACAGAATCATCAAACCCAAACCAGTCTTCCTCCCAAAACCAGTCCCAGTCCCAATCCGAACGCGAGGCCCTCGATGCCTAAAGCAACCACTGCAACCCTCATCGCATCCGCCGCCGCATCATTGGTTCTGCTTTCAGGATGCGTCGAACGCCGAATCCGCGTCACCTCATCCCCCGCCGGCGCCCGCGTCTGGATCAACGACCAAAATGTCGGAGTCACCCCCGTCGAAACCCGCTTCACCTTCTATGGAGGATATGACCTCCGCGTCGAACTCCAAGGCTACGAACCAATCAACGAACTCCGCACCGCCAAAGCCCCCCTCTACGAATACCCCGGACCAGACCTCATCGCCACCGCCCTCCCCCACAAGTTCAAAAACACCATCGAATGGCACTTCGATCTCGACCAAGTCGAAGAAGCAACCGACCCCCAAGGCGCACACGAAAACCTACTCGACCGCGCCCAACAACTCCGCCGCCAAGCCGTCTTCGATTCAGAAGACTAAGAACCACTTCATAACTATTCAAATAACCAAGTTCACCCAACGCGATGAACTGATGGTTTTATAGATCGCATGGATAGGCACACCATGCACAAACACCCTTGCGCATCCGCCTGCATTGTATAAATCGAAACACACCCCGCCCGATCAACCGCACGACAAAGCGAAGCACGAATAACACAATCCCCACAAAGAACAAGTTCTGATATTCAACCAACACCCCATACACCTTCGCTACAGGCTTCCCCCAACCCCATACCAATGACGCAATCCCATTCCTTACCCAAGACTTAGAGCTAGACCTAGACCCTGACTGCTCGTTGAATACGGGCACCTCCGTGTATGAACCATCCTTTTCTAATCGAGCCGATTCGAGGACATTCAATCCAATCAATCGAAAATACCCATACCCAAAGCTCAACATATACGCGCCCTCACCAACATCTGAACTCATCTCAATCGCCACAAGATCACTCGGCGATTCCATCTCCCCAAAATCGCGATCAAGCAATGCCGCCAGATCACGAACCCCCGCATCCGTTGAAACCGCATCCTTCAACTCCTCCAAACTCAAAGGCGCCAGAGTACTCTGCACAACTGGATTCATTTGCCCCGAAACTCCATGCCCCGCAAAGTCTTTTTGCTTACGCCCAACAGTAAAAACAACCAACCCAAGCGCGATCGCGATCGAAGCACCAATGCACATCCCCCGCTTCCATTGCACCCGCCTCCAAACACACACCCGAAACCCAACATACCCAAGAAAACCAACCACACTCATTGCGAACAAAATATTGTCCCAGTAAACGCGGCGCTCAACTTTCTCAAGATGCACGAGATCATCTATATCAAGCAACTCGGGTTCATCAATCCGTACTGAATCCATCCAATACCAATGCTCCGTTTCTTCATTCACCCAATAACTCGGCCAACCTGAAAACCGATACGATCTATTGATGAATGTCGCCGGATAATCATCGTCAGGAAACTTCCAGACACCACCGTGCTCAGGATTAAAATAATACCTCGGTGTCCCAATCGCGAACCGATAGGTCATATACGCATTCCGATACCCGTGCGACGATTCCGCAACCTGCAAAACAGACACTCGAAAATGCTCAATCGCATCAGGATCACCCAAGGCAACCCGCTCCAAATCACTCCAACGAATCGGAGGATCAACCAACCCCATGTACTCCGCTTCACGAACTTCAATGTCCGCGCGATCATCGTACAGTGCGTTCATATTCCCAAGCAAACGGAACCCGTTCCGAAAACCCCAGTGCCCGATCGCAACCTGCACCCAGGGCAACCCCAAAACCCCAAGCAAAACAACCATCACCAACCACACCCAAGTTGACCGACGACAAACACGCCGCCTGAACACCTTCGACATATCACAACGATCGCCCATATCCGTCGGACACGCGCCACACTCAGAACAAACTGTTTGTATTCCCTCGTGTATATTCACTCAATGAATATACCATCTATCCACCATTGGGTTTCAAATCCCAACCCCAACACTCCGCGCTGGCACCCCAACCACAACCGCCCCATCCTCAACATCCCCAACAACCACCGCGCCGCCACCAACAACACACCCGCGACCAATCCTCACCCCAGGCAATACCGTCGCACCAATCCCGATCAGCGTGTGATCTCCAACAACCACACCGCCCCCGAGCACCGCCCGTGGCCCAACATGCACATTAACCCCCACACGCGCATCGTGTTCGACAACCGCACCACTATTCACAATCGCATGACTACAAATCTTCACGCTCGCATTCACAATCGCGCCCGGCCCAACAAACACACCCAACGCAACACTGGCGCTCAACGCAACAATCGAACCCGGATGAACAATCGGTTGCGCAAACCTAATATCCCCGATCCGTTCAATCAACCTTGCCCTCAGCCCCAAATCACCAACCGCAAGCATCAACTCACAACCCGTATTGCGCGTCACCTCACCAAACCCACCGATATACCCAGGGCACCCACGCATTCTCGAAATCGGCGCCTCAGAATCATCATCAACAAACCCATGAATCGCAACCCCAGCGCATAGCGCCGCATCGAGCATCACCTTCGCGTGCCCGCCGCCACCGATCAGAATAATATGTGTTTCATTCACTACAGAGTTATCGGCTCACCAACCGGCACAACTTTGCCGATCCGCCGACCAAACGAGTAAATCCAAAAAAGAAAATCGACGCCGGGCTGTAGCGCAACCCGACGCCGGGTGGGTAGGTAATTCGTTAAACGCTTCAATCCTGCATCAATCTCACAAAGTGCGATCAATACAAATGTTCATTATCTTGCCCTATGGACCCACCATATGCTGAACATTTCCGAGCGTAATTCCTATCCATCTCATCCAGATGTCCGCATGCCATTCTCACAGCACACTTCGTATACCGAGCTCAAACCCCCACTCATGCAACACCTCAATCAGACTTGAATATCCCGGTTCGAAAGAGAGAGAACGACCGAAATAACCCAAAATCAGTGTGCACCCGTGAAGCTTCATCTTCTCGGCCTTCCCTCAATGTACGGCTAAAATAGACCAGTGCCACCCAATCTATCGGTTCATCCTCGCAATTTCGTGATTCTTTCACCATCCAATCACATCCCCTGAATACAAAACCCCACAATTGCCCCGAAAAACAACCATGAACACCCAATCCAACAACCCAATCACCAAAATTGCCGCCGTTCAGTTCCTCAACACCGTCTCCCTCATCGAAGGACTCGACACCTGGACCAACTGCCAGCTCATCAAAGCAGTCCCCGCCCGCATCGGGCAAATGGTCGTCGAAGGCTCCGCCGACATCGGACTCGCATCCATCGTTGACGCGGCTGATCCCAAAAACAACCTCGCCCTCATCCCCGCAGGTATGATCGGATGTGACGGCCCAACCCTCACCGTCCGCCTCTTCTCCGCCGTCCCACCCGAAAAAATCACCACCGTTCACGCCGACACCGATTCCCACACCTCCGTCATGCTCGCCGACATCATCCTCCGCGAACAGCACGGTGTAAAAGCCAACTTCAAACCCTTCGACGCCCGCGAAAAATCTACAACCCCACCAATCGAACCCACCCAATCCCCCGACGAAGCCTGGCCGCAAACCGTCCTGCTCATCGGCGACAAAGTCGTCGTCGACTCCCCCCCTGCTGTGCGATACCCACACCAAATCGATCTGGGCCAAGCCTGGCACGACCTTACCGGCTTACCCTTCGTCTACGCCACCTGGATGTGCCGAACTGAGGATGCAGATTCCCCGATGATCGCTGAAGCCAGCGCCATGCTCGAACGTGTCCGCCTCCGCAACAACCTCCGCCTCGACTGGCTCATCACCACCCAAGCCAAATCCCACAACTGGCCCGCCGACCTCGCAAGAACTTATATCGGAGAACTCCTCAAGTTCAACCCCGACGCAAGAGCCCAACAAGCCGTCGAACTCTTCTTCAAAAAACTCACCCACCACAACATCCTCAACGCCGCCAAACCCAACTGGCTCAACATCAACACCCCATCGACGGCTCCAGCTTAACATGCCCATCATTCGAATTCGCCCGCAATTTCGTAGCTCAAGCAGGGCATCTCCCATCCTATTAGAACCTCAAATTATCATCACAACATCCTGTCCCACACGATAACAGCATGTATGAAGATTTCATACATCATCCTCGCCCTCTCACAATCAGTTGGCATTACTTCACAAGTAACTGCACAATCAACATCCCCATTCGATTCCATCATCTGGGGTGCCCGCTTCGACACCGGCCCAGAAACCGACGCCACAACCTTCATCTGCGATCTTCACCCCAACACCAACTGGTCAGGTGATCAAACCTCTCAAGGTTCACCCGCAGGGATCGAAAACGCATTCACCAACTCAGGTCATCTCGATTACACCATTAATCCCCAAGGCGCACACACATTCACCGCATCGTTTGTCGCCTCTGCCCAACCCGACACCCAGAACAAAGACAAAGTCATCAGCCACGCATGCCTCGCGATGCGATTCACACTCCAAGTCATCGCAAACGAACCATTCACCTTTGAATCCGCCGCCTGCGCAACCGTCAGCCCAAACGCAATCGCCGCAGGCCCAGGAGTTGGCGTCGTCATCCACGCCGCCCCGCAGCGCTGGATCATCAACAACCGCTGCAACCTCGAACCGGGAAACTTCATCAACATATGGGACGCGGACACCTCCGTCATCTTCCTTGGAGATCGTGTCGATCAAGCCGGAAACGAACCGCTCGTCGCACAACTCATCCCAGGAGTTCAGCCCGACGAAACATCACCACACTACTTCTCGACCGGGCTCGGCACCACAACCGGAACCCTCCCCGCAGGAACCTACACCTTCTATATGTACGCCGCAACCGACACAAGCAATGCCATCCCCACCAACACCTCAGGCGAAATCTCCCTCCGCCTTGCGCCCGCATCCAATCCATGCCCCGCGGACCTCAACAACGATTCAACACTCAACTTCTTCGACATCAGCGCCTTCATCAAACTCCAACCCGACTTCAACAACGATGGACAGTTCAACTTCCTCGATGTCAGCTCGTTCATCACCGCCTTTGCCGTCGGCTGTCATCTCTAATCATCACCCATACATGTCATCACCCCTCGCCAACTCTCTTCTCATCGCCGAGTCGTACATCGACTTTGTTAATTCCTTCGCAATCTCACGCCCTGAGAATCTCTACACCTTGCACGATGACTAATCCCCAACATCATTCCAACAGCGTCCGCTTCAACATCAGTGTCATCCCCTCAACATATCCCGCCAATGTCCACCCACACCCAAGCGTGAGCTGCTCCCAGTTCTGCACTGAAAGCATCGCGAACAACAGCTCACCCGCCTCCTCCTTATCCCAACTTGACGACAACAACCCCTCGCGATCGAGCCCATCAACAATCTCATTGCTCGCCGACCGTAAGCATCCCATGCATTCGTCCCACGCCGCAGCCGCAGCCTCATCAGAATCACGAACCAACAACAATGCCTTGCTGATCCCATAAATTTCAGGGATGTAGTTGCACCACACCTCAACAAACAACTCAAGCGCATGCCCCCCGTCTTTTGCCTCTTGTAAACACGCAAACCGCTCATCAAGACCCAAGACCTCATCGACATACTTCGTCGTCGCGATCATCAACTCCACCCGCGAATCAAAGTGCAGATACACCGCCTGCCGCGAAACCCCCGCAGCGCTCGCGATATCACTCATGCGAACACCCTGCCCACACTGACGCTCCATGAGCTTCCAGGTCGCTTCAAGAATACTTTTCCGTGTCTTTTTATTTTTGCTTGACATTGTGTCAAGTATATCGTACGGTTGAGCTGAATCCACTTGACACTGTGTAAAGCATTTGTCAAAACCCATAAACCTCACCCAAAGGATACCCAAATGAACATCACCCTCTTCGGCTCAACCGGGAGTGTCGGCCAACTCGTCATCAAACAAGCCCTCGAACTCGGCCACACAATCACCGCGTTCACCCGCAACCCAGACAAGCTCACCCAACCCCACACCAACCTCCACCCCTTCAAAGGCGATGTCCAAGACTACAACGCCGTACTCGAGTCAATCAAAGATCAAGACGCCGTCATCTGCACCCTCGGAATGCCCCTGCTCAACAAAGACAAGCTCCGATCCAAAGGAACCCAAAACATAGTCCAAGCCATGCACGAAACCAATGTCGATCGGCTCATCTGCCTCTCCTCAATGGGCGTAGGTGACAGCCACCAACTCCTTCCCGCAAAGTACAAATACCTGATCGCCCCACTATTCATGCGTCGATTATTCGCCGATCACTCGCTCCAAGAGCAATACATCAAAAACAGCAACCTCAACTGGACCGTAGTTCGGCCAGGCAGTTTCACAAAGAAAGACTTCACATCCCCATTCATGCACGGCTTCACAAAGCATGATCCCAAAGCAAAGGCCAACATCTCCCGACCAGATGTTGCCAGCTTCCTCCTCAAACAACTCACTGACAACACCTACCTGAACCAATCCCCTGCGATCTCATACTGAATCGCCACTCCCTACCCCCAACCAACTGCGTAAACTCCGTTGTGCCCGCAATCTCCCAAGCCAAAACACCCTGCATTGCCCAGCTCGCCTCCGAGCTTGGGTACGCGTCGAAACCGACACTCATCCGACACCTCGAACGCATCGACGGGCTTGGACCACAGGTCGATCCCGAAGGGGTGTATCCAGAAGACTGGATCGTCTTCCGGATCACAGGGTATCGCCCAGACATTGATTCCCCCGCACTCGTTGCCGGCGACGCATTACGCGGCGATCTTTCTGCGATCGCAGAGAAAATATCTGAAGCCGCCAAACTCACCGCTGACGACATTCACGAGCCCTACGAAACCATCAACTCGCTCGCTCAGCGTTGGAGCGTGAGTCGGAAATCGATCGAACGATATCGTCGGCTCGGGCTCATCGCCCGCCGACTCGATCTCGGCGGGGGACGCAGATCCGTCATCTTCATGCAATCCGCAGTCGAATGGTTTGAATCGTTCAACACCGATCGATTGGGGAAAGCTGCACGGTTCGATCGGATTCCGGAATCAACACTCAAGCTATTTGAACGATGGGCAAAGCAATACCGCGCTCGTTTGGGATGGTCCAGGTCACAAGCTGCAGGACGGATCGCGGCGAGAACCGGGCACAGCCACGAGGGGGTTCGGAAGGTGCTGATGCGGATTGATAATCAGCTCGATCAACCGATATTCACTGATCCGGGGCCGACCACTACGCGGGATCAGATGTTTGCATTGCGGGCATCATTGCGCGGGATTGAGCCTGGGGATATCGCGGCGCATGCTCGGCGATCACACAATGCGGTGTTGCGTGCGATCAGCGCGGCGCGGGTTGGGTTGATGGAATCATTTGAGCTTCCTGAATCTCGAACGATCAACGCGGAGGTGTTGAGTGCGTTGGAATCGATTCCGGCAACGAGTTCGTTGCGCGTGCGGGGCGAGGTTGATCTGCGGAGTTTGATTGATTCAATGCGGTCCCCTGAGCCAACGGTTGTGTACGAAGAGTTGTGTTGGGCGCGGGCGTACCACGCGTTGGTGCATCGGGCGAGCGGGCGCTTGGCGGGGATTGAGCGGGCGTCGCCTTCGGCGCCGGCGCTTGATTTGATTGAGACCGATCTGCGGTGGGCGGGGTTGCTCAAGGGGATGCTTGTGCGTTCGCAGTTTGGATTGATTTTGTCAACGATTGAGCATCGGGTGGGTGGGTTGGTTGATACCATTGCGCCCAACAGGGTTTCGTTTTTGTTGATGGGGTCGATCCAGATTGCGAGCAATGAGATTGATCGGTTTGATCCTTCACATCAAGGGCGGATCGCGTCGCCGGTGGGGTTGGCGATCACTCGGTTTGCATCCCAGCAGCCCGATGTCGCGGGGCCGACCAATACGGGGAAGGCGGGGCGGCGGATCCCGGCGGGGCATGCGATCGAGGATTGGACACGGATCGTGAGCCCATGGACGCGGTGGTTGATGCCCGATCGGCGGATTGAATCGGTGCTCGATCTGCTCGATGAGCGGGATCGGGTGATTTTCAATCGACGGTATGGGCTTGACGGCGGAGTTCCGATCTCGCGGATCGCGTTGGCGGAGATTTTGGGGACTTCGACGATGCACTGCGCTCGGTTCGAGCGGATGGCGATTCGCAACGGGCTCGCACTTGTGCGGGCGAAGAGTCGCGAGTAGTTTGTTGGCGGCTTTGCGCTGGGTTTCGGCGTGGGCGGGGGTTTCGGGTTGGTCTTTGAGTTGATCGGCGAGTCGAGCTTTTGCGAGTGCGCGGGATTCGGGTTCGATGATTGAATCTCTTGCAGCTGCGATTCGTTCTATTGCTTGCGATGCGCGTTGGAAGGTTTCGGATTCGAGTAGATCCGCGAGTTGGGTCAGTGAGAGTTGATGAAGATTGCACAGGTCGAGTGATGAGATTGAGGGATTGAAGAGGTCTTCGAGGAGTGCGTTGGTGATGGTTGGGGTTGGATCTGTTTTGTTTGTTCTTGTCTGCATGTGGGAATTATCGCAGATTGATTTTGCGGCTCAAGGGGAGTGTTGGGGAGTGCCATGATTTTGCGCACGGGGGGCGGTTTTGTGGGTGAGAAAAGCGCACGGATTTAGATATACATGACACTAAGCTTGTTTTTTTAATGAGTAGATATTGTAGACGAGACTTATTTACTTGAGATTCTGATGTTTATGAAAATGTATCGAATTCAAATGATGGACCCTGTGTCAGGCTTATTTCTAAATACAAATCATGAATCTTTTGGTTTAGAGTCATTAAAGTCGATGCTCACAGGGGATGATTTTCCAGGCGGGACATTTCAAATTGTTGACCGTCATTACGAAATTCACTTCGGTCCAGTTTTTGGAGATAGAGATTCCTCGGATCCCGCAAGGGATTTGGCGCAGGCTCTTGATGTCCCGATCTTTGATCCCCATGAGGTTCTCCCCGCTAATACAAAGAGCGGAGTTTCACCATTCGGTTTAATCATCACTCTTTGCCTTGCTTGCTTCCTCGTAGAAAAACTTCTTCGAAGGATCGCAAAATAGATTTTCACTCTACTTATATCCCGATCAGATTAACTTGGAATTAATTGACTTTTTACTGAGAAGTATCTCTATCACCCGACGGAGTCGTTCGTATCATGGTATTTGCGAAGCAAAAAGCGGCGGCTTGCCAAAACCAAACACTGGTCCAAAAGAAAAACAGTCCGAAACCGAGCAGTCCGGCAAATGAAAAAACCAACGCACAGATGGTGATACCCCATGCTTTCCAGTAGGCCCTTCGAGCATGAAATACACGCTTCATAGATCGGGGCACATTGAACACTTCACGGGGCTCATAGTTCACACAGTATGCAGTCATGTATCCGGGAATCACACAAGTTCCAAGCACCCAGAAGATGGCGGCAAGTACACCAAGCATCGCGTTGTCTAGCTTATCAGCGATAAGAGCAATCGCGATTGCTGGCAAGTGGTAGAAAACCATACCGGAAAAAGCAATTAACCCGTGCTTGAAGAGTTCAAGCGGGTGGCCCCAAGCCGGCCAAGGATTGTCATCGGCGTTGAGCATTTTGTGAGTAACAACAATGCGATGCCCCATATTGAGCAACCAACCAATTATAGGGATAAAAAGAACAAAGCCGCCGATGAGCAGATCACGGCGTGCTGCGCGGCTTTGCAAAGGAAACCTAAAGGCGTTTGACATCGTGAGAGGACTACTTAATGTAATCTGTTTGTCATGAAACATTCGCGAACTCACCCCTTTGCGAAGTTTGATTTGGCATTCATGCAATCATATCACACAGAGCCCTCAGCGAATAGGCGACTAGATTAAGGTGTTGCTTGTTGGATGTAGTCGATGCCTTTTTCTTTGGGTTGGTTGAAGGCTTTGGGGTTGAGGTATTTGCCTTGGTTTCTTGGTTCTTTGAGTTCTTCGGTTGGGATTCGGTTTTGGTTTGCCCATGCGTCGTGGCGGATGCCGGTGACTTGCCAGGAGACTTTGAGGCCGGGGGTGCCTCCGGCGATGGCGAACTGTTGGGCGTTGGTTGATGACTCGATCTCGGCGGCGATGTAGACGGGGGCGTATCCACCGATGCAGGTGAGTTGGTATCTGAACTCTTGGTTGAGTGCGTTGAAGTATGTTGGGAGTGTGACGATTGCTTGTCCTTGCCTGTTGAGGGTGACTACGCCGTCGTAGATGTTTTTCATGTCTGGGGATTCGACGAAGGAATGTGAGAGGTACATGTTTTCGGGGTCTTGTGGGTGGTCGATTTTGAATGAGCCACCGGATTTGGAGAGTGTGCCGAGGACGGAGACATCACCTTGGAAGCGGCCTGCGAGTCCGTCTACGCTCGAGCCATAGACGCCCCACCCGGTGCCTGCGTGTGATCCCCAGACACCGATTCCGAAGAGGCCTGTGCCGTTGTTTTGGCCGAGGACTGCGGTTGAGCTGGGACCTGGGCTTGTTGGTGTGATGATTGAATGTACGCCGATGGCAGCTAAGGTGCTTGAATCGTTTTCGACGAGGATTGTTGAGACCGCGCCTGTGGTTCGTGTTTTGCGGAAGATACCTGCGTGACCAGGGCCTGAGGTATGGGCTTGGAGTGCGTTTCCGGGGTTATCAAGGAGTACGGCGAATTCGCCGGAAGTACCGTTGATGGTGACGCCATATACACCGATACCCATCGGGCTTGATCCGGAGACACCGCTCCCCTCACCGACTCCTAGGACCCCCGCTGGCGCGCGGACTCCGGGATATGGCGTTGTATTGCCTGCCATTCCGATGACTCCCCATTTGGGAGCGACGGCGGAGATTGCTCCGCCGTCGGTGTCGACATTTGTAATATTGAATACGGAGATTTCCGATTTGGCTGGTACCCCGAATCCAGAGAATGGGAGTTCGATGCTTGAAGCTTCGTCTGCGGTGAGTGCGTGAAAGGCGCGTGGGGTGTAGACGATTTGTTGGCGCGGGGTGAGGGTGGTGTAGAGCGGGTCGCCGTCGAAGCGGACTTGGATCTCGATGAATCGGAGTGCGTTTGTTTGGAAGGCGGCGTCGTCGAGGTCGAGGTTGACGGTGAAGAGGCCGTCGACAACAGGGGTGGCTGGGCTTGTGAATATGGAACCGATCAAGGTGTCTGGAGGGCCGACGGTTGCGTCGGTCCAGACTGAGAAGCGCATGTCGTAGTTGCCGTCGGCGGGGGCGCCATTGTCGTTGAGTACGCCTTGATAGGTGAAGGCGTTTTGTGCGGATGCAATGGATGTAATTGCGGCGATAAGTGCGATTGCTTTGGTGAACATATAATTACCCTCTCTGTTGGACTGTTTTGTCCATAGTACAGAGTTGGGTATAAAACACAAGGCACAAATGTTCCGTTTGGTTGAAACTGAAACGGTTTTAGACTTTTGCGAGGCGTGTTTTTACATTGTCGAGGACATTCATGAAGTTGATGTATCCGTCGTAGGGGGAGTCGTAGGGGGAGAAGTATTTGTGGACATCGCCGTCGGCCCAGTATTTGGTGCACATGTAGTAGAAGTGGTCGCTTGTGGTGAGTTTGCGCCAGTCGTTGAGGATGTGGTCGATTTCTTCTGATTGCTTTGGGTCTTGCTTTGCTTTGATCTCGACCATGCGACCTTTGAGGATTCGTTCGACGCGGTAGGTTTCTTCGAGTGCGTTGTGTTGCATTGCGTTGCCTCTCCATGCGGAGAGGTCGCGTTCGGAGTCTGCCCATGAGATGAACTCGGGGACATCGTATTCGCCGATGGGGTCGAAGCGTTGGAGGGCTTCGGATGGGGTGATGAAGTGGTTTTCGGTTGTGCCGTCTTGTTTGTGTGCGACATCGAAGATTGCTTCGGGGAGTTTTTCTAGGAACTTGAAGATTCCGGTGTCTGCCCATTGGTGTTCGCCGAAGGTTTCGTAGTCCATGAAGAGGTTGCAGAGGTAGCCGTCGCCGTTGATGTTGTGGACCCACTTGGCGAATTTTTCGGTGGAGAGGGGCCATTCTTCCCAGGCTTTGTTTGAGAAGCGGAAGGCGATGTCGTCGGAGAGTTTGTAGTTTTTGAGCATCAAACCGAAGGGGCGGTTGTTGGGACCCATGATTGGGTTGCCGTCGTGTGCGGGTGGTTGGTAGAGGTATGCGGGCGAGCGGTATCCGAGGTTTTTGTCGGTTCCTTCGCAGATGGTTCCGAGGAATCTTGGGTTGCCGTCCTTGTCTTTGATTTTGGAGAGTGCGTTTGCGAGATCGTTGGCGTAGATGAGCTCGGTGTTTCGGAAGACCTTTGGGGTTTGGCCGAAGTGTTGCTCGATGAGGTTGGTGTGCATGTCGAGTTGGTGGTGGAACTCTTCTTGGGAATAGAGGAAGGAGAGGGAGTGGTAGTAGGTTTCGGCGACGAACTCAACACAGCCGGTTTGGGCGAGTTGTTCGAAGAGGTCGAGGACATCTGGGGTGAACTTTTTCCATTGTTCGATGACGGTGCCGGTGATGGCGTAGGAGATGCGGAAGTTGCCTTCGTGGCGTTTGATCAGATCAAGCATGAGCTTGGTGGTCGGACGGTAGCACTTGTCGGCGACCTTCTCGGCGATCTCTGCGTTTGCTTCTTCGTGGAAGTAGAAGGGGTCCGTGTGGAAGACGGAATAGGGTTTGAGGCGGTGTGGTTGGTGGACTTGGAAGTAGAAGACGATTGAGGCCATGGGATAACTCCGAATGATGCGATGGGCGCTTGTTGTATCATCGTGTTTTTTGGCTTGGAAGCAAGAACTTTCGTGTGAAAGCTGGGAGAAGCTTAGGTCTTCATTGAGCTGACTTGGGCGATGGCGATGATGCTTAGGAGCATGACGGGGATGAAGACGCCGAGGGCGGGGGGGATTCCTGGGATGGAGGCGCTGGCGCCGAGGATGCCTCCGATGATGGAGATGATCGCGACGGGGGCGCACTTGATGGATTGGATTGCCATGTTCTGGGGTTCGCGGGTGATGTAGAAGGGCATGGCGATGATGAGGGCGAGCATGCTTGAGATCATCACGGCGATGCGTCCCCATTTGATGCGGGTGTACTTTGCTCGTTTGTTTGGATCTGTGAGTGTTGATCGGTTGAGCATTTGTGAGACTTGACGGAAGCTCAGCGCCTGGGAGTAGGACTCGTAGCGGTTCATGCGGAGTTCGTCGGGGTTGAGCGATGAGTCGATGCGGGTGAGGGGGGTTGGTTGTTCGAGGACGGCGCGGCCTCGGGATTGGGCAAATCCTTCGCGGAGGTCCCATCCTCCGTTGCGGTAGATTGCAGATTTGGCGGTGATTGCGCGAGTTGCTTTTCCTTGTTCGTCTCGTTCGAGGATGTAGACACCTTCGAGGGTGTCGGTGTCGGCGTTGAAGGATGCGGCGCGAAAGAGTTTTCCTGAGCCGTCGAGGGTGAGGGGGACGCTTGCGACACCGAGTTGGCGAGTGCCTGCATCATCGTGTCCTCTGACGAGCAGTGGCGCGATTCTTGGAATGATGAGTTCCATGTTGATGACTTGGAGCGCGGTGAAGAAGAGTGCGACGGCGATGACGGGGCGCATGACGCGCTGGAGACTGAGCCCGGCGGTCATGAGGGCGACGAACTCTCGATTGCGTGTCATTTGGGAGAAGGTGAATCCCATGGCGCCGACGAGGATCATGCCGATGAGGAAGTTGTAGAGCTGGAGGAGCTTTGGCCACCAGAGGTCGCCGATGATGAGCGCGGTGACGATCCATTGTCTGATTGCGCCGGGGGTTTGACCTGTGTCTTGGGTTGCGAGTCTTTCTCCGAGGCGGAGGAAGTGACCCATGTTGAGGGCGATATCGATGACGAGGACGAAGCTGAAGAGGATGACCAGTAGCGCGATCACATTCATGAGGTACTGGCGTGCGATGTAGCGATCGAGTGTGGACATTGGTGATCAATGGTAGGTGCGGGTGATGGGTTATACGGGATTATGTGCGGGAGTGATTTTGACAAAAAAGATTGAGACGAGCCAGCCGATGATGGCGCCGAGGTAGACATCGGAGGTGAAATGGGCACCGGTGAGCAATCTGGTAATGGCGCATCCGATTGCCAGAAAGAGGAGGAATCTTTTGGTGTTTGGGATGAAGGCGGCAAGGGTGAGGCAGCCGGCGAAGGCGACGGCGGCGTGGCTTGATGGGAATCCGAGATTGGTTGCGTCGGAAAATCCGGAGAAAAGACCACGGAAGTGATAGAACCCTTTTTGGATGACCCCTTCATGGACGGGGCGTTCTCGTGCGAATGTCATTTTGAGCAGTTCGGCGATGATCCCGGCGGAGATTGTTGCGTAGAAGATGGACAATCCGCGGTGTCTGCTGCGGTCGTGGAGTCCGAAGAGGATGCCGACAACGATCCAGGTGCCCATGAACCCGAGGACGCGCAGCGCTCGGTACCAGTCGTGGTCATCAATGTATACTGTGGGATCGATGTAGAACAGATGGAGGAGTGGGAAGTCGAGCAGGGTTGCGATGATCAGCCCGACGAGAACAATCCCGGCGGTTCGCAGACGGTTGAATCGTCTTTGTTTTTTTTCGGCGGGCGATAAGTAGGTCATGGTTGCGTTTGGTCCGTTTGAGGGTTTGCTTTACTTCGGGGCACCCATGAATCGAATGTGTGGAAGTTGAGTCCGGTGTAGGTTGTGTTGTGTTCTTTGGGTTCGGCGTTGAGTTGTCCGATGTCTTTGAGTTGATCGAATGCGCAGGACCAGTTTCTGGGTGGGCCTCCGAATAGGACGGCGGGTTTTCCCAGCATGTGGGCAAGTGTATCCGGGTTGGTGAGGTCTGTGTGTGCCCACATGTCGTATTGGGTTTTTCGGCCTCCAACTTGTGCGCTGGTGCAGTAGACGGTTGGGTGTCCATCGAGGTAGAAGGCGAGGAGTGAGGCTCTGCCGTAGTGTTCGGACATGACGAGGGGGGGTTGTCCGGTTGATTGTTGGAGTTGGTCGATGACGCGCTGTGCGTCTATTGCGTGTTCTTTCATGCCGGTCATGCGGTAGAGGGGGATGAGATCCCCAACGACGGGTTGCTTTGATATCCACTTTGCGCCTGGGAACATGAAGAGGACTCCGGCGCCGATTGTGATTGCGGCGCCCCATGCGAACTTGATGGGGTGATCTTTTCGTTGGACGCCGTCGATGATTGCCCATGCGGCGGGCGGGATGAAGGTGACGAAGGCGGCCATTGCCCAGTTGCCTTCGGTTTGGGTGACCAGTGAGACGAGGAAGTAGAACAAGAGGATTGGAAGACCCATTGCCAACATCGCGCGGATGACGAGTTGTGTGTGTTGATCTGCTCGTTTTTTGGAGTTGATGAGCGCGAAGATCGCGAGGATGAAGACTGGTCCTCCGACGAGAAGTTGGAGGGCGATGTATTCGAGCATCCAGAGGATGGTCCAGGGATCTGCGTGGTAGGCGGCGGTTGGTTGGGTGTCGCCTCCGGGCATGTCGAGGTGTCCGAGGAGGTGGCGGACGGTTGCCCAATCATGGTTGGCGTTCCAGATTCCTACGGGGATTAATCCCAGACAGGCGATGAGCATGGCGAGGGCGAAGTGTTTGGGGTTGAACGACGGTCGGTTTTTTCGGGTGATAAAGAGCGCGAGAAAAATACCTGGAAGAAGAAGAAGGATGGTGTATTTGAAGATGAACCCGATCGCGATCCAGAGCCCGAACCAGAGCCAGCTTGTTTTTCGGGCGCGATCGTTTTCGGCGAAGATGGCGCGGAGCGCGAAGTAGGATGCCCATGCCCAGGATGCGACATAGGGTGAGTCGATGGTCATGATCATTGCGGCGACGGCGAATCCCGGGACACATGCGTAGAGGATGGCGCTGAGGAAGACGAGCCGGCGGTCTTGGAAGTGGATCTTTGTCATTTTCACAACAGCGAAGGCGCCGAAGGCGGCGGCGATTGCGGCGGGCGTGCGGACTGCGAACTCTGAAACTCCGAGGAGGGATGTGGAGATCCAGATGATCCATGAAACGCCTGGGCCTTTGGAGTAGTAGGACCAATCAAGGTGGCGTGACCATTCCCAGTAATGGGCTTCGTCTTCGATGAGGGTGAAGGGGGAGACGAACTGCCAGGCGAGTCGGAGGACGAGCAGGGCGAGGATGATTGCGACAGGGATGTGTGGATTGAGGGCGAGGGTGTTCCACCAGGGAGTTCGGGGTGTGATCTGGTGTGGATTCGGGTTTGACATGATTTAGCGCCGACTCACTTTTCGGAGTGCGAACCATGTGTAGATTCCTAGTATGACGACGCCTGAATAGATGAGGGGGATGCCGATGATGCTGTCGTTGTGGATTGAGTTTTGACCGCTTGATATGAGGATGAGGGTGCCTAGGGCGGGGAAGAAACTGAGTTGGTAGACGGTGAGGGGCTGGGCGTCTTTGAGTTGGAGTGCGATGACTGCGCCGGCGATGACCATGATCATTGCGGCGGCGGCCATTGCCCAGCGTTCGTGGATTTTGGAGATGATCTCGTTTCTGAGGTCTTTGATTTGTTTGTTGAGTCGTGTGATGGGTTTGACGAGGTACTCGGTGTTTCCTGAGGATGGGGAGTCGATGTAGGCTTGGGCGTAGGGGATGAGTTCTGGGCTTGGCATTGCAAGGAGTGAATCGAGCGGGTCGGATGCGAAACGCAGGTTGTTGTATTCTGTGGTTGCGATCTCGGTGCTTGGTTGGTCGCTTGTCAGTGAACCCAGGACTTCGATTCCGGTGAGGTTGAGGGTGAAGTCGAGGGTCGGTCTGTTTTCTGATTGGGATTGGAGCGGGTCGTTGGAGGAAGAAGAGGTGTGTTCTGGGATGAGTGATGCGCCGGTTGCACGCAAACGATCGGTTCTTCCTGATGCGTCGATGACTTGGACTTCGATGCGGTTGGTTTGGGGTTGTGGGAGTAGGACCCATTGGCCTTCATTTGGGGTGAATCCGCCAGCGAGGATGGTGATTGATCCGCCTTGGGCGAGGTGGAAGTCGATGGTGCCTCCGGCGCGTGCTTTGGATGCGACTTCGTGGAAGACTTGGTTGGATGCGATGCCTTTGGCGAGATCGATGCGTTTGGTTTCGACCCAGTTCATTTGGTCTGGATCATCGCGGAGGGATCGCATTTCGGCGGCGCTCATGAACTTGGGATCATCTTTGAATACGCGCGGGATTGGGAATGCGGGGAGCGTGAAGGGGTCGACGGTGATGGGCGATCCTTCCCGATTGATGGTCATGTCGATGAACTTCATCAGGACGGTGGTTGCGTCGTCGTTGCCGATGCGGGCGCGGTCTTCGTCATTGAGCGCCCATGCGGGGAGGATTTGGATCCATGCTCTGCGGGCGGTGCCGTCGATGGTGACGGTGCCGTCGGGTGTTGCTTTGACGATGGCGACGCCTCCGAGGAGGTATTGGTCGATGACGGGTGAGCCAGGTTCTGGGGGGATGCGTTCGACGAAGTCTGCGTGTATTTCGTTGTTACCGATGGTGGCGGATTCGCCGTTCTGGAGTGAGTTGACGAAGATTTTGGCGAAGTCTTGGGTGACCATGCGTTCCATCTCTTTGAGGAACCTTGGGATGACTTGGTCATTGAGGGCGAGGAGACCTGCGGCGAGCACGATCCCTGATGCGAGGGCGGGGAAGATGAATCTTTTATGACTCACACCCGATGCGTAGACGGCGGTGACTTCGTTTTCGGAAGACATGCGGTGATAGGTGATTGTTGCAGCGAACCCCGCAGCGAAGGGGAGGGCGTAGGCGAGCATCGGGGGGATGGCGTAAAACATGAAGCGGATCGCTTGATCCGCGGAGAGTGCGCCGTCGGCGAGGGGTTTGATGGTGACGGCGAATGCGATGGTCGCGACGACGACTGATACGGTGAGTAAGAGTAATCGCCAGAACTCGATCGTGATGGCTCGCCAGATGGTCCAGAGCATGTGTGGATGATAGGGGTGAGATCAGATAAAGGGGTTAGTTGATGGGTGCGACTTCGACTTGACCTTCGGGTTTGTCCATGATGGAGAGTCCCATGGCGGTGAGTTGGTCGCGGATGGCGTCGGCGGCGGTCCAGTCTTTGGATGCTTTGGCATCTCGGCGGGCGATGAGGAGGGATTCGATTTCTTCGGAGGGGGTGACGCCGGGTTGATAGATGGCGATGGAGGTTTCTTGTGCCTTCTTTGTGGGGCGGAATATAACCCCAAGAATATTATCGATCAGATGTATCGCTGCGAGAGTTTTTTCAGAATCAGATGTAGAAGGATCATTGTAAACCCTCAACTGACTCACAGAATCATGTGGCTTCTCAGGAAGTTCTTGTTTCTCTGCTTGAAACTCCACATGTTGCTCAATACGTGCGAGTCGACCCTCTGCAATCATACTTCCTTGTTCGGCGGTTGCACTATCTGGAATATCTATACCGATTGTTGCTTGTGCTCGCATTCTCTCGAGAACAGAGATTGCGAGAGCAATATTGAGATCTTCATCCAATGCCTTAACAAATTCCGGCAGCATCATAAATCCGGAATGTGTCCAGCCTGCAGAATTATTAATCTGAATCGCAGCCATTATCTCCTTCACCGTTCGGCGCCATATTTGAATACGACGAGCAGATTCTCTTAATCCTTGCATAGAGAAGTCGGCGTTGGCACGGTAGTGGGTTTTTATCAGTTCTAGGCGGATGGCGGCGGGGTCGATTCCTTTGGCGGTGAGGTCGCGGAGGGTGTGCATGGTGCCTTTGGATTTGGACATCTTTTGGCCTTCGACTTTGAGGAACCTTGGGTGGAACCAGTGTTTGGCGAAGGAGTCGTTGCCTGTGAAGCAGCATGATTGGGCGATTTCGCATTCGTGGTGTGGGAAGATGTTGTCTTCACCACCTGAATGGAGGTCGATTTGGGCATGGTTGTTGCGGGCGCCTTTGAGGCCGTCGGTTGCGAGGCGTGCGAGTGCCATGGCGGTGCATTCGATGTGCCAACCTGGGTAGCCTTCGCCCCACTGTTCATCATGGGAGAGGTTTGGGATGGTTGGCGAGGACCATTTCATTTTGTGGGAGGCGTCTTCCTTCCAGAGGAGGAAGTCTGCTTGGTGCTTTTTCTGTTGAGTGTTTTCGTCGGAGGTTCGGCCGCCGGCGCCGCCTTTGAGTTGCTCGATGGAGTTGCCTGAGAGTTGGCCGTAGGTTTCGAATTTTTGGACATCGAAGTAGATTGCTCGGTTGCCAGGTTCGCCGGCGGGGTATGCGAACCCGTCGATGAGTAGTTGCTCGATGACGGTTTTCATGTTGTCGATGTTGTCGGTTGCGCGGGGCATAAATGTGGGGGTTTTTGAATCACGATCTCGATCGTCAATTGCGACTTTGAGTCCGAGTTCGATTGCGTCCTCTTTGAACCTGTTTTCGTAGTAACGAGCGATGGCAAAAGGGTCTTGAGGATCGACATTTGACCCTGTGGGGAGATTACCTAATTTCTTTGCTTTGAGGATTCGCTCTGCGGCGACTTCCATCTTGTCTTGGCCTGCTCCATCGGCGTTTTCGTCGTCTGTCATGTGTCCGACATCGGTGATGTTCATGACTTGTGTGACGGTTCTTGTTCCGGTATGATAAGAATTCTGAGTGTTTTTTATTACACAAAGTGGAGATTCGATCCAACGGCGCAAAAGATCTGCAGCAAGGAAAGACCTGAAATTCCCGATGTGGGCATCGTCGTAGACGGTTGGCCCGCAGGAGTAAAAGGATACAGCTTGTGGGTTTGTGGGGACAAACGCTTCGAGTTGATTCGACAGTGTGTTATATATTTTGAGATGCATCGTCTTTATGGTAGGATGATGAATGGGGTGTGCCTGTTGGGCATAGTCCATGATTTTGCTCGACAACGATCTACTCGCCTTTGGAAAGTCTACTTTGAGATTTGCTATGAAGAATGAAATTTGGAACAACTTTACAACTGATCCGACGACTGGGGTGACGCTTTTGTCGTTGGATGGTCAAATTCTCTTTATTAACGAGCAGTCTGTTCGGATCTTTTTTAACGATGCCGATCGATCCCCGGATGAGTTCATCGGTAAATCGATGTTTGACATTGGGTTTTCAGAAGAATGGGCGAAAGAGCGAATTGGTTTGTTTCAGAAAATTAAAGAGTCCAACGAATCGGTTTTGTTGCGAACCGTTTGGCATGGCAAGCAGCAGTTTAGTTGGATGAGCTTGATCGCGGCGGATGAAGATGTTGATCAAGATCGGATTCTGGTGATTACCCGACGCATCGCAGCGGGTGAAGAAGCACAGCATATCCTTGAGGGTCAGCACGAGGTGTTTAACTCGAACCTTATTCGGCTTGGTGATTTGGAGTCGCTGACTCCGCGTGAGCTTGAGGTGCTTGCGTTCCTCGGGCAAGGCATGACGATCAAGGAAATTGCGGCGGCGCTGTTCCGGTCTGTCAAAACCATCGAGAACCATCGGGAATCGATCGGCAGGAAGCTTAAGAAGACGCGCGGCATTGAGCTTGCGTGCATTGCCAATAGCGCGGGTCTTGTTGCTGAAGACTCTACACGAAAGCGTGAAACGAAGAGTTAATCTTTGTTTTGTTCTTTGTTTTCTTCTGGATCCTCTGCACTTTCTGGTGCTGGTGAAACACGCAGACGGAGAACGCGGGTTGGTTCTGCTTCGAGGATTTCAAAGCGGATCTCTTCGTGTGTGAACTCTTCGCCTTGCTCTGGGATTCGTCCGAGGATGGTGTTGATGAACCCCCCCACTGTGTCGTAGTCATCGGTTTCGGGGAGTTGTATATTGAGTGAGTCGAGCTCGTCGTTCGCGTCATCAATTTCTGTGCGTGCGTCGATTTCGGCGATTTGTGTATCGATGTCGATTTCTACAGAAGCAACGCTCTCTGCGTCGTCGTATTCGTCTTGGATGTCGCCGAAGATTTCTTCGACGATATCTTCCATGGTGACGAGTCCGGAGGTGCCGCCGTACTCATCGAGGATGATTGCGATGTGGACTTGGTCTGCGAGGAGTTGGGTGAGCAGTTCACGGACAGTCTTTGTTTCTGGAACGAATGATGGATCGCGTAGGATTTCGGAGAGGATGAAGGGTTTGCCGTCGTTGCCGTGGTTGATGATCCAGTTGAGGATATCTTTGGCGTAGAGCATGCCTTCGATGTGGTCGAGGTTTTCTGAGAATACTGGATGACGAGAGTGTCCGTATTTGTTGATGAATGCCTGCACCTCTTCAAGGTTGTCGGTGTATTCAAGCGCGTTTATCTCAGTGCGGGGGGTCATGATTTGTTCAACGGATGTTGAACGGAACTCGACGACTGCTTCGAGCATTTCTCGTTCGACTTCATCGAGTGAGTTTTCTGATTCGGTGTCTTCGACGATTGATCGGAGATCAGTGACGGATATGTTTGTGTCTTTGTTTGAGCTGTCTTGACCAGCGAGTCGGCGGACGACTTCGTCGGTGAAGTGCCAGATTGGAAGAAGGGGGATGAAGATTGCATGGATCGCACGGATGAGTCGGGCGAGTGCGATGATTGTTCCGTCGCCGATATGATGGGCGACCCCCATCGGGATCAGTGTGCTGACAATCCATTGGACAGCGAGTGCGAGGACGAGTCCGATGGTGATCGCGATCCAGGTAGGAGATGGTTCGTGGCGGATTGTGGAAACCCAGAACACCAAGCACAACGCGGTGGTGAGCTGGAAAACTGAGCACGCGGCGGTGACTGCGGCGGCGTGGCCTCGGGTGTCATCGAGGATTGTTCGGATGCGTTTTACTTCGTCGTCTTGATCGTTGTCTTGCAGCTTTGAGGCGATGCGTAGACGAGAGAGCGAGCTGATCGCAAGAACCAGCGAGGCGAGTAGGCCTGCGATGAGTGCGCTGGTTGCGGCACCGATTAACCACCAGGCAGCGATCATGATTGTGCTCCATGATCAGGCTTTGGTTCGCAATAGAAAAGTGCGTTGAGTCCTGCGGCTTTGAATAGTTGATCTTCTTTGTTGTGCATGCGTTGGTATTCTTTTTCGTCGTGGTCATTGTATCCCAGGCAGTGGAGCACGCCGTGGGTTGTGTAGAGCAGGAGCTCGTGGATGGTTGAGTGTGTTGTGTTGCTTGATTCGCGCTTCGCTTGATCGAAGCAGATGGTGAGGTCAGTGTCGATTACTTTGTTGTCGAATCCGGACGCTTGGTTTGGGACAAAGGTGTGTGCAAGATCAAATGTGAGGACATCGGTGGTGCCTTCGATTCCGGAGAACTGCAGGTGGTCTTTGCTCATGCGTTGATCATCAACAATGCAGACACGGATATTTCCAGTGTTGGGAATTGAAACGAGGACACGATTGATGAGTTTGGATAACTCAT
The DNA here is from genome assembly GCA_963976235.1 of uncultured bacterium. GTDB lineage: Bacteria > Planctomycetota > Phycisphaerae > Phycisphaerales > UBA1924 > UBA1924. Next base: position 235,127 of record CAXBJM010000005.1, on the reverse strand, counting down.
CGTGTTCGCTTTGAGAGAGAAGTTTTTGCGTATCGATTACTTCAACAGCAATCCCATCGCTTGTGTCTTGGGTAGACGCGGGCGGGGGTTGATCGTCTGCTTCGATCGGGGTGGTTGATGATGAATCTGTCTCGTTCATTGATGAGTCTTTGGGGGAATGCGCTTTGGAGTTGCGCGTATCGAACATGCTCGTGTTGTGCGTTGAAACTGTAGAAGGATCAATCATCGCAATCACAAGCGGTGAATCAACTTGTATTTTATCGTGCTCATTTGATGCGTCCAATACGAATATCCACATTCGTTGCGCAGTTTTTTATACGAACAAAGCACTTATATCGGTCTATTTTGGGTCGTATGGCGTTCTTTCTGTGAGATTGGGCGTGTATGCAACTTGAAGATAATATTTTCTGTATATTAAAAGTTAGATCTCTCTCTCCTCCAGCGGGACGCCGTGGACACATGGCGTCCTGCTTTTTTTATGCACTTTGTCGATTAATATCTGAACGCGGCGGTCTATAGAATCATATTCGGTTGATCGGTATCGCCAACTACGAGCATGTTTATGTTGAGCAATGAACACATATTGGTGACGGGGAGTGCGGGATTCATTGGTTCGCACTTGAGTCAATCGTTGCTTGCGCGAGGCGCATCGGTGGTTGGTGTCGATAACTTTGATCTGTTTTATCCACGCGAGCAGAAAGAAAATAACCTTGATGAAGTGCGCTCGTCTGACGGGGATCGACGGTTCTCATTTTATGAAGTTGATATCTGCGACCAACATGCACTTGTCGATGTGATGAAGAGTGCTGGCGTGACAGGGGTTATTCATCTGGCGGCGCGGGCGGGGGTCCGCCCGAGTATTGCGGATGCGGTTGGGTATGCCCGCGCCAATGTGCTTGGGACTCAATCTGTATTGAGCGCTGCGTCCCAGGCGGGATGCGAGCGGGCGGTATGCGCCTCTTCGAGTTCGGTGTATGGGAACAACACGAAGGTGCCCTTCGCGGAAACTGATCGTGTGAATGATCCGATCTCTCCTTATGCGGCAACGAAGTTGTCTTGTGAGATCATCGGGAACACGCACCATCACTTGACCAAACTCCCCGTTGCGATGCTCCGGTTTTTCACGGTGTTTGGGCCGAGGCAACGACCCGACCTGGCGATGAGTCTTTTTCTCGATCGAGTGAGTAAGGGTGAATCGATCAACAGGTTTGGTGATGGCACATCGAGCCGAGACTATACCTTTATTGACGATATCGTGGAAGGGATCATTCAATCCTATCTGAGGATTGATGCGCATGGGTATCGTGTTTGGAACCTTGGCGGGAATCATCCAATTTCGCTCAACGAGATGATTGCGACGATTGGTCGAGTTGTCGGCAAGGATGCGATTATCAAAGAGATGGGGATGCAGCCGGGAGATGTTGAACAAACATGGGCGGATCTTCAACGATCTCAGGAAGAACTTGGGTATTCACCGTCTACATCGATCTATGATGGGCTTGTTGAGCAATGGGCGTGGATGCAGAAGCACTAGGGATATGCGGGGTCATCATGGGTCAAAAACCGATCATTCGAGTTATACGGAATCTTGCCCGATCTGGCGGGACGCTTATCAGCAAATGCATCGGGTGTATGGATCATGTGACGCTGATTTCAGAGGTTCATCCGGCGGATTTGAGAACGACGAAACCGATGATGCAGGCACAGAAATGGTTTGGATTGGTGAACCTTAAGGATGTTGCTCATTGGAAGTTGCGGCCTCCCAATATGCTTCAGTTTGTCTCTCTGTGTGAGTCACGGGCGAGCGGTCGCGGGGATCAGTTTGTGCTTCGTGATTGGTCGCATCTTGATTACATCGGTGTGCCTTTTACCGAACCAAAGCACGGATTCGCGCTCAGTGATTCACTCAGCGCGGTGTATGACATCAAGTTTGCGACCACTGTTCGGCATCCGATTGATCAATACATGTCATTGATTCAGTTGCCGGTTGTGCAGCCTAAGCTGAACTTTGAGAAGTACTTGTATGGCTGCATGAAGTTTGCAGAGTTTGCACATGAGCACGGGTTTTATCGATACGAGGATTTTACGAAAGACCCTGATACGGTTCTTCGTTCGATCTGCGATGATCTCTCTCTAGAGTTCGATGCGGGGTACAAAAATAAGTGGCAATCGTACACGACCATCACAGGCGATACGAATCCGTCATTGGGCAGAGGGTCTGAGAAGAAAGAGATTCAGTACTTTGAGCGCAAGCCGATTGAAGATCGGGTACTCCAAGCGTTCCGTGAGAATGATGATTACCAGAGAGCGTGTGCGTTGCTTGGGTATGATGCGTAGTTCAGATTGAATACCCTTGCGATTCCATGTAGGGCGCGAATGTTTCGTTGAATGCTTTCTCTATCGCGGGTGAGATTGATGCGAGGGATTGGCCGGTCTTGCCTGTGTTCATGAAGTAGACCTTTGATTGTCTCGCAGCATCGGTTCCTACAAAGAGGGATTGAGACTGCGAACCTGATTGCGATCGCTTTGATTGTTGGTGTTTTTCTCGTATTTCCATTGCACGCATCGAGTCGAACGAGCTTGACTTGACCGCGGCGGCGATGGTGTCGTCTGTGAAGTCGCGGTCCATGAACTTGCCGATTTGCTTGAGCGTTGTCGATGGGTCTGTTTTTAAGTCTTCATACTTGATGGTCAGTACAGGGCATTGTGTGTTGCCTTGCCATGAGCGGGCATGGGATTCGAGGGTGCCGAAACCGAGTGCCTTGAAGTTTGGATCGCCTTGTGCGGCGATGAACTGTTGGGCGAAGAGTTTGTCGGAGACTTCTTCTTGCGAGAGCCCGGAGAGGCGGCGGTAGTTGAGGACGGAGAAAAACACATCGCGTGGGTCGCGGATGATCAGGACTGCGCGTTTGCTTTGGGCGATTTTCGGGTGCTTTGGTGAATACGCGAAGTGTGTTTTGCAGAGCAGGTTGTTGTCGGTTGGTGGATCGAATGGAAGCGGGCGATGGATGTCGGGGATTTTCTTTGCGATGTCGAGCGAGTTCTTTGGTGTGCCATAGATCGCGGCGTGGAGGAGGAAGCGGACCCAGGTGTTGCCGCTCTTTGGATATGAAGCGAGCCAGGTGATGTTCATTTGCTTGCCCCTTGTTTTTGGCACCATGATGACCAGAGATCTTGGATGATTGATTCAAACTTCTTTGTGTAGGTTGGTGCATCGAGTAGTGGTGAGCTTTGCATTTGGGCTCGGAGGGCGATGCGATCATTGGTTGACGGGGAACCCTGCTTTGCCTTTGATGTTGCGCAGTCGATGTATGCTTGGTGCTCGTTTGTGACCCGTTCGTCAAGCCCTACCGCATGAAGCAATGATGCACCCACGCGTCCGGCGTGGGTGTTGCCTGTGAGTGTGATCACCGGGACGCCCATCCAGAGTGATTCGCAGGTTGTGGTGGTTCCGGTGTATGGGAATGTGTCGAGTGCACAATCGATTTGGTTGTACATCGCGAGATGTTCTTGGAGGGTTTGGGTTCGGCCTTTGAGGATCAATCGTGACGGATCGATTCCTCGATCTTTGAACCGGGTGGTGAACTCTTCACAGACTTCATGGTCTCCGAATCGTGATGACTTGAGCATGAGCACGGCGTTTGGGTTTGCTAGGAGGATCTCTGACCATGTGTTTAAGGTGCTTGGAGAGATTTTTCGTAGGTCATTGAATGAACCGAATGTGAACGGGCGATCTGGGAGTGATTGTTCAACTGCGGGTGCGTTTGCGGGGGGCGCGTAACACAGGAAACAGTTGTCGATGCGGATGAGCTTTTCAGTCGCGAGTGTGTCTGCTTGAGGCGATGGGTCAGTGATTGAATCAATGATCCGTGCATCGACCGTGTCTAATCCAGTTGTGTTGGCGTATCCGATTGTGGAGATAGAAACGGGCGATGGTTTGGCGGCGAAGATTGGGAGCAGGTTTGATGCGAAGTGGCCGGTGAGTTCGAAGAGGACATCGACTTGGTCTTGCACGACTTGTTTGTGTGCCTGCGCCATTCCTGCGGAGCAGTGTCTCCAGATATCTGCTTGGGATTCGAGTGTGTTTGTGGTTTCGTCTGCACGGGTGGCGGTGAAGTACATGCAGATTTCAAACTTGGTGCGATCTATGTTTTTGAAGATCGGTTCGAGGAAATAAACGATCGAGTGTTGAATGAAATCTGGTGAGATAAAACCGAGTTTTATTTTTCGGTTGGGATCGGGATCGTTTGTGTATGACTTTGGCGCGCGGACACGTGATTGGATGCAGTTGCCGAACTGTTTATGAATATCGAAGACTTCTGATGGTGACAACTGGTCGTCGTAGGTTGCAAACATGCACAATGAGTCGTGGAGCACTGGGTTATCAGGGAATCGAGTGATGAGTCGTTGCATCATCTCTACTGCTTTATTCGCGTTGCCGATATCTGATTCGAGGAGCGCGAGGTTCATCGCAGATTCATGATCATCGGGTGAGTCTGCGATTGCTTGATTGAACATTGCTCTTGCTTTGGCGACTTTGCCGAGCTGGGTGTAGGAGACTGCGAGCACGCCCTTTGCCTGGGGAGTCTTTGGGTCGATTTTGAGTGCTTGTTCGAGGTGCCCGATTGCTGTTTCGTGCTTGTTGATTTGTACGAGTAGCACCCCGAGCGCGACGAGGTATCCGGGATTCGTTGGATCTGCTTTGAGGGCGCGTTGTGCGTAGTAGATCGCGCGGTCTTGTTCTTTGATTTGTGTGAAATACCCTGACGCGACATGGTTAGTTTCGCCGAGCGCTGGATACTTGCGGACGAGCTGGGTGATTGCGGTTCCTGCGGATTGCAGATTACCCGCGTTGATCTGTTTCATGATTTGATTGAGCTGGGTGTGCACACGGGCGAGTTGTGTTGAGGAAATAGCCATCAGCGCCCCCCCGCTTTGATCGAACACATCCGATCCATGAGTTGGCGCGCGTGGGCATCCGCAGCGTACACATCTTCGATGGTGTGTATTGGTTCGATGGTGAACTCGTTGAGCACTTTGACCACGGATTGATCGATCATCCCGAACTCAAGTTGCCCGTTCATGAATGCGTTGACCGCTTGCTCGTTGGCTGCGTTGAGCACGGCGCCGGCGTTGCCTCCGGATGATATTGCCTGCATTGCTAGACCGATCGCGGGGAATCTGGCGGGGTCAACCTCGATGAAATCAAGGCGTCCAAGCTTGGTGACATCGAGCTTTTCGGCGCATCCTGTCATGCGTTGTGGTGAGCAGAGCGCGTGCTGGATCGGTGCTCTCATGTCGGGCGCTCCGAGTTGAGCGATGACTGATGAATCACAGGTTTCGATCAATGCGTGCACTGTTGATTGTGGGTGAATCACGGCGCCCAGCTTGTCAGCGCTGAGATCGAATAGCCAATGCGCTTCGATGAGTTCAAGCGCTTTGTTCATCAGGGTTGCGCTGTCGATTGTTACCTTCGCGCCCATGGACCAGTTGGGATGTTTGAGTGCATCGCCGAGCTTGGCGTGATGGATTTGGTCGCGTGTTTTTTCTCGGAAGGGTCCGCCTGAGGCGGTGAGGACAACACGATCAATGCACGATGGCGCGTGCGCAGGCGGGCAATAGTGTTTGTCCGATACCGATTGAAGGCATTGCCAGACGCCGGCGTGTTCGGAATCTAAGGGCAATATCGCAGCGCCCGATTGACGAGCGGCATTCATCACGAGTTCGCCCGCTGCGACGAGCGATTCTTTGTTTGCCAGCGCGACATCAGTCCCGAGCTCAACCGCACGAAGGACTGATCTAAGGCCTGCAATTCCAACGATTGCGCCGACGACAAGATCGCATTGGATTTCTTCAACAAGTCTGGTGGGCGCATTGTCTCCAACCCGAAGGTCATAACCTGATTGATCAAAGCCCGATGGAATCTTTGAAAGCGCGATGTTGGTCACGCCGAACTGCTCTGCTTGTTGACAGAGCAGTTTGTGATTACATCCCGCAGACAATCCAACCACTTGGAATTGGATTGAAGATCGACCTTGATCGTGGAGGGCGTTGAGGTGTTGGATTGCTTGGAGAGTTTGCACGCCGATGGACCCGGTTGAACCGAGGACAAGAATGCGGCGGGTGGAACTCTTCAGGTGCGTGCCCACTTGGACTCCTCAGATCAAAGTTATTCAAGACCGAGTTTGGCGAGTTCGCTCGCGGAGAGAGTACGCCGAGAGTTTGAATACAAGCCGCGACGGGGCTTTGCGGGGGTCTTCTTGGCGGGCTCATCCTTTGGTGCGGGCTTTGCCTGCTCGGAAGATGCTGACTCTGTGTTCCTTGATCGAGATCGACGGCGGGGACGCTTTTCGGGTTTGGGTTCGGTGACCCGATCGGAATCTGCATTGGTTGCAGTGCCGGAGGGACTCTTTGATGATGTGTCAGAAGATTCGCTTTGAGCCTTTGCTTGCGCCTGGGTATCTTCGGATGCTTTACCCTTTGCTGGTCGACGCCGCGGTCGACGGCGGCGCGGCTGATCGTCTTGTTGCGAATCATCGTTTGCCGATTGTTCTTGCGATGATTGTTGAGGTGCGTCTGAATCTTTTGATTCGGAGTCTGTGTCGGTTGTTGACTCTGTATTTTCGGTTGAACGACCGCGTCCACGACGACGACGGCGGCGTTTTTTCTTGATCGGTTCGCCGTTCTCGTCGAGTTCCACAGGGCGATCGGATTGATTCTCTGCGTCGTTCTTGCGGGAACCGGTTTTGCGGGAATCTTTCGTTTCGCCTTGATCTTGCGAATCGCTTGATTCGGTTGTCTCTGACTCATCTTGAGCGCGGGTTTGGTTGCGTCCACCACGACGGCGACGGCGTTTAGTATTGAATGAATCGCTCTCTTCGTCGAGTTTGCCTTCGACTGGGAGTTGCACATGCTCGGCGAGCTCTGCTTTGCGTGCGATTTCCTCTGCGAGTTTGTGCACGGTGGTTTCGTCGACTTCGTCGAGCGGATCCATTGCCCATGAGCCGTCAGTAGAACTTTCATCTCGCCAGACCACAACGCTTGGTTCGGCGCGTTTTGCGGGTTTGAGCTTCTCGATGGAGATGTCTGATCCTGCTTGGTCGTACGCGTAGAACGAAACACGATCCATTGGGAGGGATTCGGACACGCGGACATCGAGGGTTTTACCTGAAATCAGTTCCATTCGCGTGAGGCTTTGTCTTCTCGTTGAGAGCAACGAGCTTGCGACACGCGGGTTCACGACGAGTTCAGCGCGGTGGACCTTGGGATGATCGAGCAGCGCTGCGAGATCACGCAGGGCGCTTGATGCAACGGAGTCTGGTCGTTTGACCAATCCTCGGCCGTGACATGTTGGACAGTCCGCGAAGTGTTGGGACTCCATTGATCCACGCATGCGTTGGCGGGTCATTTCGAGGAGACCGAACGGGGATATTGGTGCGATGCTTGACTTCGCGCGATCGCGTTTGAGGCGTTCGTTGAATCTTGCTTCGATTTCTTTGCGGTGCGAATGGAATCGCATGTCGATCATGTCGTTGACGACTAAGCCTCCAAGATCGCGGAGACGGAGTTGTCGACAGATCGCGTCGACTGCTTCCATGTTGGTTTTAAATGCGTTTGTTTCTGCGTCGCGTGCAGCACGGGATTTTCCGGAGTTGACATCAATAGCAACGAGCGCTTCGGTCTGGTCGATGACCAGGCGGCCTCCGGAGGGGAGCATCACTTCGCGGGCATGGATTTCATCGATTTGTTTTTCGATGCCGAAGGCGTGGAAGATCGGTTTGGTGCCTGTGTAATGGGAGAGCTTTGCACCGGATCGTGGCGCTGCGATTTTGATGAATCGCGCGACGCGTTTGAGTGCGGGTTCGGAATCAATAACGACCCTGCTCACTTCGCTTGTTAAGAGATCGCGGATTGAACGAACGAGCAGGTCGGATTCGGTGTAGAGCAGACGAGGCTTTGTTCCGCCCTTGCGCCTTGACTCCATGTCTTTCCATAAACGAGCGAGGTATGAGAGGTCTCGTTTGAGTTCTGCCTTGTTGCGATCGAACCCCGCGGTGCGGAGGATGAATCCGAAACCATCTGGGAGTTCGAGCTGTGAGAGGATCTGCTTTGCTGCTTTGCGCTTGTCCTCGTCTTCTTCTTTGCGAGACACACCAACCTTGTCCATCCCTGGCATCATCACGAGGAATCGTCCTGGGATGGAGAGATAGCTTGTGAGGGTTGGCCCTTTGGTGCCTACGCCTTCTTTGAGAATCTGGACGATGATTTCTTGTCCGCGTTTGATGCAGTCTTGAACCGGCGGGCGGCTTTTGCGTGGGGTTTTTTTACCGACGCGTTCTGTTTTCTCATCGCCTTTGGCGAAGTACTGCGGGTGCAGATCGGAGATGTGCAAGAACCCGTTTTCTTCCGAACCAAAGTCAACGAACACTGCTTGGATTGAAGGTTCGATGTTGGTGACGCGACCGACATAGATATTGCCTACGCGTGAGACACGATCGGTGGGTTCGACCATGAGTTCTTCGAGTTTGCCGTCCTCTACCATTGCGACACGGCATTCTTCGCCTGGCACATAGTTGATGATCATCTCTGCCTGAGTTGCGGGCTCGGATGACTTTGATCGTGTTGAAGCTGTTTTCTTTGTAGTTTTCTTCGTTGTCTTCTTAGTGGTCTTGGGCGCTTCTTGCTTGGATGAGACCTTCTTTGATCGTGAGCGGCGGCGGGATGGTCTTTTCTCAGATTCCTCATCTGAGTCTGTATCGGAATCGAACTCGTTTTCTGAGTTGGTTTCTTCTGATTCTTCGAAAGATTCAGGTTCGACGGTTTCTTCGTCCGTTTCAACTTCATCGACAACAGGCGCGTCTTGCTCTTCGAGAACTTCTGCATCTTTCTTTGAGCGTGATGTCCTAGCGGCGGTTTTTTTAGCTGCTCGCTTGGATGTCTTCTTCTTTGCCGCTTTTTTCGCGACAGCTTTTTTGGTTGTCTTCTTTGTCGTTTTTTTCTTGGTCGTTTTCTTGGTGGTCTTCTTTGTAGTCTTTGGAGTTGATTCGGATTGGGTGTCGTTGTTTTCTGGTGTGTCTGTCATGATTGAATCTGACCTTTGTATATCTGATCGTGAATGATCAGCCAGCGGCAATCGAGAGCGCATAGACAAAGCACCATGAATGAAAAATCACTTGGGTGTCTTTTGTGTGTGTCTTTGTATGTGCGCGGTGCATGGGCACTCGATGCTCACTGAAGTGTGGCAGCAGTCGACTTTGTTCACCGAGTACATATGAGTTCCGAAATGGAACACACAGGGCACACTCGCGGGATGAATCTGTATCAGATTCTTCTCATCGCGCAAAGCGTACAAACCAGGATCACTTGGCGACCGGTCGCATGACTCCAGTTTGGGTTCATCGCGACGGCTGCGTCGTTGTTTTTGGCCGAGGATCAATCACTGGGCTCCGCTTGATACTGGCATGGGTGTCAACCATGCAACCAGGCGGGGGGCCACGAGAAATCGAGTTAGTCGACGGGACGCCCGTCGAACACCTCGGGGACAAGTTTTCTGAGCCTCGACCGCACATAGCTGGCGGCTTCGGCTTCGGAATCGAAACTGATCGCTTTTTTAGCAATCCGTTCGCATTTGGCAACTGTCAGGCTGCGGATGGTCTTTTTGAGCATCGGCAGGGATGACCCTGTTGCAGAGATACTACGCACCCCGAGACCCAGCAGCAACGCGGCAAATGCGGGATCTGCTGCGGATTGGCCACAACATGACACGGGTATGTCATATCGACGCCCGGCACGGGCAACATCTCGGATGAGTTTGAGCACCGCAGGGTGGATCGGTGTATATAAAGAAGCGACCCGTTCATTGGTTCGGTCAACCGCAAGGGTGTACTGCACCAAATCGTTGGTTCCGATGGAAAAAAAGTCGACTTCTCGTGCAAATGCACCTGCCATGAGTGCTGCAGCGGGTACTTCGACCATCATTCCAATCTCGATATCTTTGTCGTACGCAACTCCTTGCTCGTCAAGCTCTTCCATTTCTTCACGAATGAAATACTTGCCTGTGCGGAACTCGGCGATATTGGTAATCAACGGGAACATGACTTTGATTGGCCCGTGAGCGCTTGCGCGGAGGATTGCGCGGAGTTGGGTACGGAATATATCCTGATGGGCAAGGCAATACCGGATTGAACGCAACCCCAGGTACGGATTCCGTTCGGGGTTTTCTTCTTGTTCTTGGGTGTATTTGTCTGCGCCAAGATCAATTGTACGGATTGTTAAAGGCTTGCCATCAAGCTGTTTAACGCACTCTTTGTACGCTTGATAGTGATCTTCCTCGGTTGGCTGTCTGCTTTGTGTGAGGAAGAGGAACTCGGTGCGATAGAGCCCGATCCCCGCGCCTCCATCGTTGATGACTTGGTCGATTTCTTCTGCGAACTCGATATTTCCAAGCAACGAGATCGGGACGCCGTCAGCGGTAATCGAGGGGAGTTTGGCGAACTCGTGGAGCGATAGACTGACCTGTCTCGCTTTAAGTTGCGCCTGGTGATACCGCTCGATTGTTTCTTCATCGGGATCAAGGATAATGACCCCTTTTGAGCCATCCACGATGATTCTTTGTCCGTCTGTTGCATTGCGTAATAGCCCTTTGATCCCAACAACGGCGGGCAGATTGAGTGCGCCGGCGACAATCGCGGTGTGACTTGTCGGGCCTCCGAGTGCGGTGGCGAATGCTGAAATCTTGGTCCGATCGAACCCTGCGGTTTGCGAAGGCGTGAGATCACGGGCAACGATGACGGTGCCTTCCTCGAGGTTGGTGATGCTGATTTCTTGGTCAGTATCGAGGTCCTTGAGTAATCTGGTTGCGAGATCACGGAGATCGTCAACCTTGGACTGGAAGGTGGAATCAGGGTGATTGGCGAACTTCTTCGATATCTTTGCAAAGGTCTTAGAGATCGCGAATTCTGCGTTATCTTGGTCTGTTTGGATCGCTTTTTTGATCGGATTCAGAATCGCAGGATCGTTGAGCACCCCGATATGGAACAAGAAGATCTTGGCTGCTTCTTTGCCCATTTCATCGGCGGCGGTTTTGTGGAGTTCGTTGAGTTCGCTGATCGATGACATCCTGGCAAACTCGAATCGTTCGAGTTCTGCGGGGATATTGGCGGTATCGATCTCTTTTCGTTTGACGCGCAGTGCACCTTGATCTTCGATGACGAAGACTCGGCCGATGACATAGCCGGAGGAAACAGGGATGCCTCTCAGTGTTTGCATGTAATATCCAGTGCTCGAACGAACGCGGGTTCCGATAACGGACTCGGGTCATATCTTAGCCGAACTTTGCCAGTTAGATACCGAGACTGGTTTGTCGGTAAAAACGGATCGAAAAATCTAGATTAGGTTTCTGACGATATCTGGTGTATACTTCGTCAGGCGTATCAATGTCAGACAATGGATCATCTGGATCTCATTCGCTCACACGAGCATGGTCGACACGATACACATTCCCAATACAGTAGACTTCTTTGTGTGTTAAGCATCGGGTCTGTTGTTGAACAAGAAAACTTATGTCTACAACCACGCTTACCGGCATTTTAGAATGGCCAAAGCGATCTGAAGGTCGAATCCGGCAGTTGTCCGATTCCACCTCGAAGATGCTTGAAGGCCCGGACGACCCGTTTGTACCCGTTCATTTCGGTGAAGAGTTGCCGCTGCGCGATGGGTTGCATGTAGAGGTTGAGGTGGTTGAGAAAAAACCTCGTCGGCGTCGACGCGGACGAGGACCATCAGGTCCACGGAAACCCAGACCGGTCGTCGAGCGGTTCATCGAGATCGAAGGCATGTCCCCTGAAGACTTCGCATCTCGCAAGGGATTTGCGGATCTGACAAGCATTGATCCGGCACCGAGACTCACGCTTGAGTATCCGGGGTGTCCGCCGGTTTGTCGATTGATTGATTTGTTCTGTCCGATTGGGCGTGGTCAACGCGGGTTGATTGTTTCGCCTCCCAAAGCGGGGAAAACAACGCTTTTGAAAGATATCACAACCTCGATTCTTCGGAATCATCCGGATGTGCATGTCATGGCGCTGCTCATTGATGAGCGTCCGGAAGAAGTGACTGATTTCCTTCGTACCTTCCACGGGAACGCGGCGCAGCGTGACGGGGACGAACCCTTTGATAAGCCTTGGAAACCAGAACAGATCGAACTCTTTGCATCGAGCAATGACCATGATGTTGCTCGGCATGTTGAAATATCAGTGAGCACGATCGAACGCGCCAAGCTTATGGTCGAGAACGGCAAGCATGTGTTTATCGTGCTTGATTCGCTTACACGACTTGGACGAGCATTCAACCGTTCGAACAAGCATGCCAACTCTGGCAGGACGATGTCGGGGGGGATTGACTCCAAGGCGCTTGAGGTTCCCAAGCAGATCTTTGGCGCAGCTCGCAATACCGAAGAGGGCGGATCACTCACGATCATCGCGACCTGTTTGGTTGATACCGGTTCGCAGGGTGACATGGTGATCTTTGAAGAGTTTAAGGGCACCGGGAATATGGAACTCATCCTTGATCGCAAGATCGCAGAGAGACGATTGTTCCCCGCGATCAATCTGGCAGCGAGCGGCACACGCAAAGAGGATCTGCTAATCGAGGACAAACCATTGCAGACCATTACTGCGTTGCGTCGTCGGATGCTCAATATGCCTCCTCCTCAACAAGTGGAGCAGTTGTTGGCAGCATTGCAGCGATTTGAGACCAATGAAGAACTTGTTGGTTCCTAATTAGCTTGCAGACTGAGCGATTGAATGATCTAAATCGTTTATTTTCGGCTAAAAACAAGCATTGATCTTCATCTTGAGGGTTGCGGTGGGAGTTGATTGCTGTATACTGTGTGATAGGTTGATAGGCCATCAATCTACCCAGGAAACAATTTATGCGCAGTTTGATCTCACTCGTTACTCCTTTATACCAATCTATCCCTGCGATCGCTGTGGTTGCGTTGAGTGTCACATCACTCAATGCGCATGCGGAAGACAAGAATACAGGCGAGCAAGAGGGCGGGGTCGTCTTCGGATTGTGGACTCCGTTTGCGCCGCCTCAGAATCCGGTGACTGAAGAGAAGCGGGTGCTTGGAAAGATTCTTTTCTGGGACGAGCAGCTTTCAAGCGACAACACGATTTCTTGTGGCACCTGCCATATTCCAGCCGAGGGCGGGGTTGATCCTCGGATCGGTGTGAACCCTTCGTTCGATGGTATCTTTGCGACACCCGATGATGTGACGGGTTCTCCGGGTCTTATTCGAGCTGACTCAAGCGGGCATTATGTTCGTGATGAGGACTTTGATTTGTCGCCTCGAACAACTGGGCGTCGATCAATGACGACGCTTACCGCGATGTATGCGAACAACATGTTCTGGGACGGTCGAGCACAGGGTGATTTTATTGATCCGATTAGCGGCGCTGTTATTGCGAGCGCGAGCACGGGTTTAGAAATACAATCCTTGGGTCCGATTCTCAATGATGTAGAGATGGCACATCAGGAGCGGGATTGGCCTGAGGTGGTTGCCAAGCTTGAGGACGCGAAGCCTTTGGCGCTTGCTTCGGATATACCGCAGGACATGAACGATGCGATTCTTGCCAATGAGTCGTACCCGTTGCTCTTTGAGCAGGCATTCGGGGATTCTGAAATTACACCTACCCGGATTGCGTTTGCGCTTGCGACCTATGAACGGACTTTGGTGCCTGACCAGGCGCCTTGGGATTTGTTCAATGCGGGTGATACCAACGCGATGACTGCAGATCAAATTCAGGGATGGAACCTGTATCAAGGATCACAGTGCAATAACTGTCATGTGGCGCCGCTCTTTACGACCAACACCTTTGTGACCAACGGCATTCGTCCGGTGGAAGAGGATGTTGGACGCAATGAAGTATCCGGATTCAACAGTGATCGCGGTGCGTTCCGCATGGGAACCATTCGAAACATGGGTATCCGTGATCGGTTTAATCACACGGGCGGCATGCAGACAATGGATGATGTGTTTGATTTTTATGCTCAGCGCAACGGGCGCGGACCTGTGTTTGACAATCTTGATTTTAGATTATTCGCACCGATCGCATTCTCTCCATCTGATGAGAACCTTGTGCAAGACTTTATCAACAACGCACTCACCGACCCGCGGGCAGCGTCAGAGACATTCCCGTTTGATCGCCCAACTCTTCATTCTGAACTGACTCCCAACCCGATGATTCTTGCTGGCGGGGACGCGGGCACAAGCGGGTTTGTTCCCAAGATGATCGCGGTGACACCGCCCAATATTGGCAACACCGGATTCAAGATTGGATTGGACTTTGCACTCGGCGGTGCCCAGGCATGGGTTGCGATCTCTTCGAGTCCGCCAGTGAATGGCGTGGTCGCACAAGACGAGCTTGTGGGTCCGATTGATCTCAATGGCATGAGCGCGGGCGATGGGTATGGCACATTGATCTATCCGATTGATGATGTTTCTCTCGATGGACAAGACCTGTATATGCAGTGGGTTGTTGCGGATTCGAATGCGAATGACGGGTTTGCTCGATCTGACATTGCTCGGGTATCACCATTCTGTTCGATGACGGGTTCTTGTGCTCAGGTGTGTCTTGCGGACCTGACTGATGATGGGCTTGTCAACTTCTTTGATGTGTCTGCATTCCTTGGAGCATTCAGTTCTGAAGACCCGATCGCGGACTTCGATGGGAACGGCGTTTTCAACTTCTTTGATGTTTCCGCGTTCCTCAATGCGTTCAGTGCGGGTTGTCCATAAGGACGTAACGCCCGATAACGACCGGTTGTATGTGAACAATATGTGATGAGAGCCTCCAAACCCCTTGTATCTTCGGGGTTTTTATCTTTTGTTCGTAGATCATCTGTGATACACTCTTGATGGGCGATCGTGCGACTGATATATGTGCCGAATCGGCTTTGGAGGAGAAATCGAATGCGTCAGTTGAAAAATATCGCAGCGCTTTGTGCTGCTGGAATCGTGTCTTTGGGTGCCCAAACCTCGGTGTTTGCGGATGAAGTTGTTGTTAAAAACGACTCGCTCGCGGGGGGTTCAAATGCGGCGATTTGCCCGTGCTTTGCAGCGGGTGAAGAGGCGGCGGTTTGGTTGACGAGCCCGTTTGACGGCAACATCGTCGCGATTCAAATCTTTTGGAGATCACTCGGGGGGGGGCAGCCTCAATCGCTTGAGGATGCAATCATCGTGTACAACGCGGGAAACTTCCCAAGCCCTGGATCTATCAAAGACGAGTTGAGTGGTCCAGTGCTTACTGATGGGGTGCTCAATGAGTATCGATACAAAGACGAGAACCAGACCATCCCCATCTCGATCCCAGTTGCAGCAAATGAAGAGTTTGTGATCTCTCTCAAGTTCCTCAACTCGAACAATATCAACCCGACCTTGCCTTCGATTGTTTCAGATGCGGATGGTTGTCAGAGCGGAAAAAACACGGTCAAAGTCGATGGTTCAACATGGTTGAGCGCGTGTGCACTTGGAGTGAGTGGCGACTGGGTTATCCGTGCGGTTATTGAATCTTCAGGCGATCCGACTGGTGCTGCTTGTCTCCAAGATGGGACCTGTATGGACGGGCTCACGGAAGCAGAAACCATTGATCTTGGTGGCATGTGGAACGGTGCAGGGACATCATGCGGTGATGTATCATGTGTTGGCGCTTGTTTCATTCCAGCAACCGAGCAATGTGTGCAGTTCGATTTTAATACCTGCGACATTGTCGGCGGCATTTGGAATGGACCTGGTTCAACGGATTGCCCGCCGGCATGTCCTGCGGACTTGTCGGGTGATGGAAACCTCAACTTCTTCGATGTTTCAGCGTTCCTCAACGCGTTTTCGTTGATGGATCCGATTGCGGACTTTGAGCCCGATGGATCATTTAACTTCTTTGATGTTTCAGCATTCCTTGCTGCGTTTAGCATGGGGTGCCCATAAGTTTAGCTTTTTTACAGTTTGTTCGGGTTATTACATGAGTTGTTCGTGTGATCTGCGGATCATTCTGATTCTTGAGCAACCCGGCATATGATATTGACGAATACGACAGACACGGGCATTCGCCCATTTCAACAGCCTTTTTGTTTGTATGCTGTGACCGCCGGAGGATCTGGCAAACAGATCAAACAGTGAACCCAGGAGAGACCAACATGAATCGTGTACTTTGCGCATGCCTATTGGCAGCGACCGGAACCGTAACCAGCGCTCAGCTGACTACCCAATCAATCGCAACCGGGATCGACCGTCCTGTCTTCGTTACGCACGCAGGTGATGGATCAGGCCGATTGTTCGTTATCGAGCAAGAAGGCGCTATCCGTGTTATTGACGCGGACGGCAATCTGCTTGCGACTCCATTTATGGATATCGATCCAATCGTCACCGGCGGCACAAGCGGCGGCAACGAACAAGGGATGCTCGGACTTGCATTCCATCCAGACTACGCGGTCGATGGCGCTGACGGCGAAGGCAAGTTCTATGTCAACTACATCGGTAGCGGCAGCGACTCTTACATCGAAGAGTATCAAGTATCCGCAGGCGATGCGAATGTTGCTGACACGGGCACTGCTCGTTTGGTGATGTTCATGGACCAACCATTCTCAAACCACAATGGCGGTTGGCTCGCATTTGGTCCTGACGGTTACTTGTATGTCGCAGCGGGCGATGGTGGTTCGGGCAATGATCCGGGCAACCGTGCTTCACGACTTAATCAGTACATGGGCAAGATCCATCGTATCGATGTAGACGGCGGCGATGATTTCCCTGCAGACAACAATCACAACTATGAGATCCCTGCAGACAATCCGTTCGTTGCGGATTCAGGCGCACTTGATTCAATCTGGCTCTACGGTCTTCGCAATCCTTGGCGTACAAGCTTTGACAAAGATACCGGTGATATGTGGATCGCGGATGTTGGTCAGAACCAGTGGGAAGAAATCAATCACAATGTTGGCAATGTCGGCGGCGAATTCTACGGATGGCGCTGCCGCGAGGGGCTTCACTCGACGGGACTCTCATGTAGTGCAACTGGTTGGGTTGATCCTGTCCATGAGTTCAACCACTCGGGGGGCAACTGTTCGGTGACTGGTGGATACGTCTACCGCGGATGTGAACTCGGCGAAGAGTTCCAGGGACAGTACTTCTTTGGTGATTACTGCGGCGGGAGTGTTTGGACACTTGATCCGTCTGATTACTCACGGACCACCCACTTCAACTTTGGTTTCGGTCTCTCATCATTCGGTCAAGACGAGGCTGGCGAGCTTTACATCACCGACCTCTTCGGCGGCGAAGTATTCAAGATCGTGAATCCAAATGCTGCTGACGAGAACGACAACGGTATCTCTGATGCATGTGAAGCGATGTGCCCTGCAGACCTCACAGGCGATGGAAACCTGAACTTCTTCGATGTATCGGCATTCCTCAACGCGTTTGCTTCGCAGGATCCGATCGCGGATTTTACGGGTGACGGGAACTACAACTTCTTTGATGTTTCCGCATTCCTCAATGCATTCAATGCTGGTTGCCCATAAACCCATCTGGGAAGGCAAACCGGTTTAACAAACTCGGCCGGGTCAGACTTAACGGCTTGATCCGGCTTTTTTAGTCAAAGAACGACACTCATTTACTCAGGGGAAGTTTTCATGCACACACACTCAATCACTGCGCTGGTCGGCGCTGCAGCTGCACTCACTCTTTCAGCGGGCGCTCTTGCGAGCACGCCTGTATCGCTTACAGTTGATCCAGAACTGTCTTCCGTTGATGTGAACATTTTAATCGATGTTGGTATTACATCGAGCAGTGCGTCGGACTCGAGTTCCCTTTCAGGCAATATCGAGATCGAGATTGATGATGCGGGTAACCCCTCAGAAATTTCAATGACCGATCTGATGGTTGAGCTCGACGAGACACTGAGTTTTAACTGGTCGTTTGGATTTTTTGGAGATGCAGATGCATCGATGAGCGGGAGCAGTCTTTCCTATTCAAACCCAGGCGTTGCTGTTGGACCGGTACCGGTGACCGCAAACGCGTTTGCATTCCCAGACACACTCTTTGATCTGGGTGGATTGCTTGATGTGAATTATGACATTTTACTTGTAGGCACAGGATCACAAATGCTTGATCTTGGTACGCAGGATCCGTTCGTATCTCCATTCGATGGCAACCTTGTTGTCAACGATGGTGTTGTTACGCTTTCGACGACGATCGCATTTGATGTCACCCAGCCTTTGACTGATCAAAATGGAACCGAGCTTGGCACTGCGACCTTCACGGGCACCGCGACGATTGTTGCCACTGGTGAAGCAACGGTTTGTGTTGCGGATCTCACTGGTGATGGGTTGCTCAACTTCTTTGATGTTTCGGCATTCCTCAATGCGTTTAGCGCAGAAGAACCTGCTGCGGATTTCACTGGGGATGGACTTTACAACTTCTTTGATGTATCTGCGTTCCTCAATGCGTTTAGCGCTGGGTGCCCGTAAAACGAGAATTGTTCGACTGTTCAATGATTCAATCAGGAAAGATAACATATGAAAAACCAACTAATCAATGTACGCACCTTGCCTATCCTTCTTGTCGCGGGGATTGCCTGTTCGATCGCAAGCGCACAAGACTTTGACAGCACACTCGATACCAACGCGAGCAGCGCCAATATCGATTCGATGATCGTGCTTGATTCAACCGGCGCACTCATCGGTGATTATGACCCGAAAACGAATCCTGACGGCACACAAACCCGTCCGGGATTGTTTGGCGGATCAGGGAATCACATTATTGATTCCTCGGTTTCAATGCAGGCCGATACAACGCTTGACACGAATCCGACGGGATCGTTTACGATCTCCCCAAACTTTGATTTGAACACGATTGAGATTGCGGGGATGTCGATAGATTTGCTCAACAGTTCAGCGGGTGAAACTGATCTTTCCGTTTCACTTTTGTACAGCAGTTTCCATACCGTGAGCCCATCGTTCTTGTATCCAGGTGGAGTACCGATCACTTTGCCGCTCGGACAGATCGGCGGGATCTCACAGGCGACGCTGACACAGACTGCATTGGGTGCGGGAACAATCACCCCCACTGCGAATCCTGATATCTTCGATATCACGGTGCTCGTTACTGCCCAGCTTGACATGTTGATCAATACATCATTGCCAGGACAGGACCCAACCGATATACCGATCGAGGCGCTTCCGATTGTGTTGCCGATCATTGGTCAGCTTGAGATGAGCTCAACAAACTCGCTCTCAGTCACGATGAGTATCGCCCCTGACGCGGTGATGGTTGAAGTCCCCATTGATGGTGTTGCACTCCCTGATATCCCGTTCGAGTTGCCAACATTTGGCAGCGATACCGCTTCGGTGATCTTCACTCCAACAATTGATGGAATCAGCGCTGACGCACTCATTTCACTCACACTTGTTGCCAACGGCGAGCTTGCTGCTTGTCCTGCGGATCTGACGGGGGATGGGAATCTGAACTTCTTTGATGTCTCTGCATTCCTGGCGGCATTTGCGGCGATGGAACCAGCTGCGGACTTTACGGATGATGGTCTGTATAACTTCTTTGATGTCTCCGCATTCCTCAACGCGTTTAGCGCTGGTTGCCCGTGAATATACTTTGACAGACTTTTAGATACCAGATATTTAATATGAAAAACCGATCAATTACCCCTCAGTAAGGTGGTTTTTGATCGGTTTTTTTGATTATTATGGTACGCTGATTTTTGCACAAATCAGTTTTTCAACCGAAATCAAAGATCACGAGGGGATTCACAATATGAAATACGCAAAGACACTCTCCGCATGCGCCATCGTCGCACTCGCAGGCACATCCGCAGGAGCACAAGTTATCGATTGGGCGTCTGCCGTCGATGGCAACTGGAACGTTGCAGCAAACTGGACCGGATCCAACATTCCCAACGCAATTGGTGAGGATGCGATCCTGGGCATGGCTGGCGCATATACCGTTTCCACATCGAACAACTTCACCCTCGGCGGGATGTCGATTACAAACCCTCTGGCGACTTTTGCAATTGGCAGCAGCAGAACACACACGCTCAACGGGGACTTGCTCAACAATGGGGTTGTGATCGTAAACGAGATTGCATCTGTGTTTAATGCACACCTGAGCTTTGCGGTTGATTCAACAATCTCTGGATCAGGTACAGTTATGCTCAACGGCGTAGGAAGTCGTTTCGATGCGCAACTCCTGGCAAACGGTGTCACAATCACGCACGCGAACGGACACACTATCAGTGGTGCGGGGAACATCACGGGCAACATGATCAACTCGGGGATGATTGTTGCTGATGTGAATAAGAGTGATGGGCTTCAGCTTTCTGGTGTAGTCAACCAAACCGCGACCGGCATGATCAGCGCTGACGGTTCGAACTTGTTTTTAGGAAATGGGTCCTTTGTTACCGGTGGTGAGTTCTCGACCATGAACGACGGCCGTATTCAAGTCGGAGATGGAATCGCCACGATCGGGAACATAGTGAACACTGGACATATGAATATTCTTGGGAGCGGCGACACCTTAGCACTCAACGGCAGTGTTCAAAATGATGGAACGATTGATATCAACATCAACGAATCTGTTTTCAATGCCCATCTTCGCTTTGATGCGAACGCAGCAATCAGTGGTACCGGCGTGATCAATATGGCAACGAACGGAGATCCGGGTGATGCTCAAATTTATACGAATGGTCTGTTCGACGGCACCATCGGGATGAATCAAATCGTCCAAGGATCAGGAATGGTTGACGGACGCAGTGACGGCACCATCATCAATCTGGGTATCATCAATGGGAACGGTTTGAATGCGCTTGAACTCCGTGGAAATCATTCCGGCGGCGGAATGTACCGATCAGACGATGGTTTGCTTACAATGATCGGTGGGCTCGTTCTTGATGGAGGCACCTTTGATTCATCGGGTACAGGGATTGTTGATATGACCAGTACTGGTTCTGCCACGCTTTCCAATGTCACCAACCTTGGTGAGATGGGCATCCGAGGACAAGGCGGATTTATTGATCTTGCCGGCCCGCTCACGAACAATGGAACCATTGCGATTAACTCGAATGACAATATCTTCAATGCACACCTGCGATTCATGACAGATGCTGTGATTGATGGAAACGGGTTGATCACCATGCAGGTCATTGATGGTATCAACGATGCGCAGTTATTCACTGGGGGCATCTTCGATGCAACCCTTGGTGCGGGTCAGGTAGTTCAAGGATCTGGGATGATCGAGGGTCGCGATGGTGGCACAATCATTAATCTGGGCACTATCAATGGGAATGATCCTGCAAAATCGCTTGAGCTTCGAGGAAATCATACCGGCGGGGGTGTGTACAGATCTGACGATGGATCGATTGCGCTGATTGGCGGACTCAATCTTGATGATGGCACCTTTGATTCTTCAGGAACAGGGATTGTTGATATGACCAGTAGTGGTTCCGCCACGCTTTCCAATGTCACCAACCTTGGTGAGATGGGCATCCGAGGACAAGGCGGATTTATTGATCTTGCCGGCCCGCTCACGAACAATGGAACCATCGCGATTAACTCGAATAACAATATCTTCAATGCACACCTGCGTTTCATGACAGATACTGTGATTGATGGAACCGGGATGATCACCATGTTGGTCAATGAGGCTAACAACGATGCGCAGATATTCACTGGAGGCATCTTCGATGCAACCCTTGGTGCGGGTCAAGTAGTTCAAGGGTCTGGGATGATCGATGGTCGTGATGGTGGCACAATCATCAACCTGGGCACAATCAACGGGAATGATCCCGCAGCATCGCTTGAGCTTCGAGGAAACCATACCGGCGGCGGCGAGTACCGATCCGACAATGGTTCAGTTGCAATGGTAAACGGCGTGTCGATAGTCAATGGTACATTTGATTCTACTGGAACGGGTGTTGTTGAGATGCCTGCAGGCGGTGTCGCGACATTGACCAATATCACTAATCAAGGTGAGATGGCAATCCGCGGACAAGGCGGGATCGTTGATCTCGCAGGTCCATTCACGAACAATGGCGATATCGCGATCAACTCGAATGATGCGATCTTCAACGCACATATCCGGTTCTTAACTGATGGTGAAATTGAAGGCACTGGAACGATCAATATGGCGACTGCGGGAAACGAGAATGACGCGCAGATTATTGCGAGCGCGGGGTTTGTTGGAACACTCGGCGCAGGGCAAACAATCACAGGGGATGGAGTGCTTGTTGGCGAACTCAATATCGACGGCACGCTTAACCCGAGTGGTCTCACACGACAGTTCAACATCGATGCGGTGCACCTTGCGCCAACATCAAGCATGATGATTGATCTGGGTGGGTTGGCTCCTGGCGAGTTTGACCGATTGGTATTGGGCAACTCGGACACTATTGATCTTGACGGCACGATCACCATGAACCTTGACAGTGGGTACTTGCCGTTGTTTGGTGATACATGGGACATCATTGATGGCGGCACAATCAACGGACAGTTCGATGTCGAAGATATGCCAGACGCGGGGCTCGGACGCGTGTACCGCGTGGTGTACGAGAACGACCGGGTCTACATTGTGTTGACCTGTGATGTCGATTTCTCGGGTGACGGCACTCTCAACTTCTTCGATGTTTCTGCGTTCCTGTCCTTGTTTAACTCACAAGATGTCCGCGGAGATCTCAACAACGACGGCAACTTCAACTTCTTTGATATCTCGATATTCTTATCGTTGTTCACTCAGGCATGTGACTAATCAAGTCCTGGTTTTTTCATAGCACTCTGTTTGAGCCGGTGAAACCGGCTTTTTTCATACCCACCAAAGAGTGGGTGATGAATTGCTCAACCATAGGTGAATATATAGGCACAACAGTTTATTTACTTTACCAGCCGAGGGGCGAGAGGAAACATCATGAGAGTTCAAACCACAGCAGTCATTTCATTCATCTCAGGCATGAGCATGAGCGCATCTGCAGCACCACGCGATATCCAGTTTATCAATATTCATCCTGAGTCAGAGGTGCTCCAACTTTTTAACTCAAGCGATGAACCAATCTCGATTGAGGGGTGGAGATTCTGCTCGCACAACACATCTGAGGTGCGCCGATACACAAGCCCGTCAACATTTGATGGCGTGGTGATCCCTGCACAGACATCGTTCACGATTCATCTTGATGATGATGCAGGGTTCAACGAGCCTTTGGAGTTCAATGCTTCGAGCCTTGGGCTCTTCGCGGGATTCGAGCTTGACGCGTACAGCATCAGTCTCTACTTCCCAAACTCATCGGGAAGCACCCCGTTTGGTGACGGTAACTTCATTGCGGACCATATCCAATGGAGTATTGACGGGATCGACAACACCACCGCCGACGAGCGGTCCGATGAAGCAGAAGCAGGCGGCGTATGGATGGATCAGTCAGAATGGATCAATGTCGGTAACGACACTGTCCTGATTGAACTGATCGATCCATTGTTTCAGGAGCTCCACAGCCCCGCGGACTACAACGCGATTGGGAACTGCCCTGCGGACTTGACCGGTGACGGTATATTGAACTTCTTCGATGTTTCGGCATTCCTGTCCGCATTTACATCCCAAGATCCGATTGCCGATTTCACTGGGGACCTGAATTTCAACTTCTTCGATGTATCCGCGTTCTTGAGCATGTTCACTGCTGGATGCCCATGAGCAGTGCCCGATAACCAAACAAGACCTTAAAGTCTTGTATTTAAACTGAACAACTTGCTCGCTTGCATGAAATTGTACCCGAATTTCCTGTATTTCATGGAAGTTCTTGCATCTCATCACCGAATCGATAAGAATATCAGAGTGTGAAGGCGTTTGTTCTATACGCCAATAATCACACGTTTGATATCATTCTGTGGAGAGATCACTATGCATGCTGGTTTTCGTTTCGGCAAGTCCCCCCGTCCTGTCATATTGAAGAATATTGGGAAGAAGGGCAGCGTAATTGGTGGGTTAGCACTCACTGCAAGTTTCGTCGCAGCGACCTTTGCGGGTGGTGGCGGCATTACCCCGGTCCCAACGACCCTGAATGACTTTAGATTACCTGGTTCACAGCCTGGATCGTTGCTCAAGGATCATCCGATGGCTGATTCTGGGATCTGCGCAAGCTGTCACGGGTTCTATGACGACGAGCATGAACCGTACTCAACATGGTCTGCATCGATGATGGGCCAAGCGATGCGTGACCCCGTTTTCATTGCTGCACTGAGTGTTGCGAACCAAGACGCGGACTTTGCAGGAGATCTTTGCCTACGTTGTCATACCCCGGGTGGTTGGCTTGAAGGGCGATCAACTCCGACGGATGGTTCTGCGCTCAATGATGTCGATATGCAGGGTGTTTCTTGTAACGCGTGTCACCGGATGGTGAACCCTGAGTTCCAGCCTGGCATTTCTCCAGGCGTGGACCTTGCAATCCTGACTGATCTTGGCGCTGATGTACCAACACCAGATCAAGTGCATTCAGGTTCGTTCGTGATGGATCCCCAAGACCGTCGACGCGGACCCTATGACCAAGGACCGGATTTCTTCTATCACGATTGGGAGCAGTCCCCGTATCATCAAACATCGGAACTCTGTAAAACCTGTCATGATGTCTCGAACCCTGTGTTCACTGCACAACCTGATGGAACATATGTACTCAACACGCTTGATACGCCTCACCCGACCAACAATGTGTATGACACATTCCCAGTCGAGCGTACTTATTCAGAATGGCTGATGAGTGACTTTGCTCAGGGACCGATCGAGATTGGTGATCGGTATGAAACAGCACTTTCTGGTGTTTCATCTTGTCAAGACTGTCACATGCCTGAATCAGATTCACAAGCATGTCGCTTTGAGGATAATCGTCCGAACATGTCGACCCATTCATTCAATGGCGGCAACAACTGGGTACTCAACGCGATTCGCAATCTCAATGACAACGACTTTGTAACTGGACTCCTCCCTGAACTCGTTGCACAATCTATTAGTCGAACTGAAGAGATGCTCCGCGATGCGTCCGATCTTGAACTCTCGATGGTTGATGGAAGTCTGAATGCTCGCATCACCAACCAGACAGGCCACAAGCTCCCAACCGGGTATCCTGAGGGACGCCGGATGTGGATCAATGTGCAGTTCCTTGATAGCTCGAACATGCTGATCGCTGAGAACGGCCATTACGATTACACAACTGCGTTGCTGACTACGGGTGATACCAAGGTGTACGAAGCGAAGCTCGGTGCAGATGCAGCGGTTGCAGCGCTCACTGGTGTTGAAGAAGGACCTGGGTTCCACTTTGTTCTGAGTAACAAGCGGTACAAGGACAACCGGATCCCGCCTCGCGGGTTCACCAACGCGAACTTTGAATCAGTCCAAGCTCAACCGATCGCATACACCTACGCGGATGGCGATTACTGGGACGACACGCAGTACACAGTGCCTGCAGGTGCAACGAAAGCTGAAGTTCGTGTGTTCTACCAGACAACAAGCAAAGAGTACATCGAGTTCCTACGGGATGAAACTCTTGATGGCACAGGACAGATTGTCTATGACCAGTGGATCGCGACAGGAATGAGCCCGATCGTCGAGATGGACTTCGCGACGATCAACATCACGAATCAGTGCCCTGCAGATCTTACTGGTGATGGCACAGTCAACTTCTTCGATGTCTCTGCGTTCCTCAATGCGTTTGCTGCCCAAGACCCGATTGCAGATTTCACAGGAGATGGATTGTACAACTTCTTTGATGTGTCCGCATTCCTCAATGCGTTCGCAGCGGGTTGTCCATAAGACATCAGTGAATGACGAATCTCAAAGCTCAAAGAGGCACCAACCTGATTGTTGGTGCCTCTTTTTCATAGGTTCAATTGGAAGCTCGTTTATGATTTTCGTCGATCGTTGGACATGAGAATCCCGATATTGACGAGCCGATGATCATCATCTGGACGAGACTCAAGCGCGATTTTTCGGATTGCGTCTACATGTTTATTGATTTCTTTGAGCGCCTTGTCATCCACCCAAGCATTGTAATATCCGGCGTGTGTGTCGCGTGCGTCTCCTCGGATAACCGCTTTGGGATCAGCGGTCGCGCGTTCATGCATCCTCGACATTAATCGTCCGACCGCGTTGCCGTATGCTTGGTGATACGCAACATTTTCTGGATCATCCCATTGATGTTTCGTGCCGACTGCTCGTGCGATCGGTTCGTAGAGTTGTTCGTATCGCTTTCCTGAGAGTCGAACCTCGCCCTCAAGGACCAGACCTGCTTCGAGGAGTTGTTCTATGTGTGGATACAACGATGTGCGTGTTCTGCCTGTGTGATCTGCGATATCTGCAACTGAACAACTTCCAATCGCACAAATCGCACCGAGCACTTCAACCCTGATCGGGCTCGAGAGCACCCACATCACTTGCGGGTCATAGACAACATGCATGTTTTTAACTGGCTTGGATCTCTTACTCATAATTCCTCAAACGATCAATGTGAACTGTCCCTGAATAGGGTGTACTCAAAAAATAATATATGTTCAACCAGCATATACATTAACCAGTTCTGATCGAAACTGCACCAGAGAAAGCTGTTTCTTAACTCGTAATATCGCGCGATCAAGTTCTCATGTATCAACATTGAGTTTGCATCAGAATCATCGCTAGGGTACAATCCCCCATCGAACCCATGCACATGGGAAAGTCTTATGAGGGGTAAATCACAATCGGAATCTGCTGCTGAGCCAACATGTAGGCTCAGTGGTTGTGTGCGCATCTGTAAAAGATTGTAGTTACTTCTCTCACATTAGAGGTGCTCGAAATATCGAGCAATGGGGAGAATGAGTATGAAATGGAAGAAATCCGTAGCATCAGTTGCAGCGATGACTGTACTGATTGCGCTTGGTGGACACACATCCGCACAAAATGACCAAAGCCGACCGCTGCGTGAAGGACTGCGTCCGGTCCCAACTGACGGCTTGTCCGTGGCGCCGACTTCTGGTGTGAATATCCCAGAACTTTTCCGAGCGAAGATATCGCAGGACCAAAAAAACATGCTCCCGCATCCGCCGTTCGATCAGATCCCTTGGATGCCGATGCCTGAACCCGTGGCACCTGGAATCGTAAAAGGAAACACAACCGGTCTTGAATCAACCATGACCTCGTTCGACGCAATCACCGGCGAGATACGCGAACTTCCGAGAGCCAACTCATCGAATATCGGCGAGCAAAGCATCGAGGGCGATTATGTTGGATTCAACAACTTAGTTGACACCTTCGAAGAAACGACCGAATCGTTCGGAAACATGTTCCTTGCAGGATCACTCGATAGCTGGCCTCGCTCGGGCAATGTGAAACTCATTATGCGGTTTACCGATACCGGAGGCGTACAGCGATGGTTCGCATGCTCTGGTTCAATGCAAGATTCAGGCGTTGTGCTCGCAGCAGCTCACTGTGTGTATGCTCGCACTCCCAATGGCTTGGTCATCAATGACTGGGCTGACATCATCTATGTCTATCCGGCATGGGATGGTGACAGCAACAATGGACCGTTTGGTCAACCCGATGGTGATGAAGTCATCCAAAACTATGGATATGCCTTCGGCACAACCTACCTCGCGGGAACCGACTATGTCAACAATGGTGATTTCGATGCAGATGTCGGGCTCATCCGACTCTCACGCGGTTCATCACGAAACATCGGTATGCTCACCGGATGGTTCGCTTGGGCAGCAGGACAAGATTGTGCGACCATCCAGGGCCGAACATACAACAACTTCTCATACCCATCTGAAAACTGCCCAACAGCAGGATTGCACAACGGTCGCGATATGTACTTCTGGTCAGGAACAATCGATGCTTGCCCGGGCAATCAAATGCAACTCTTCACAGGCGGCGGCAACTGTCTCGATACAGTCTGGGGCGGCATGTCAGGCTCGGGCATGTATTACACCCAAGACGACAATCGCTATGTTCATGCTGTTGCATCAACATCGAATCGAACAACCCGAGGCCAATACTGCAAGCTTTGGGGAGGATTCGTAACCAGCATGCAGGATTATGAAGGCGTCACCCGAGGCGACATCTTTGACCTTGAGGCGCTCCAGTTCCGTGCCGGGGGTTCAACTGATGTTTTCCAAGGGCAATCGCTCGATGCAGGTGCAACAGTTTCAATTGCTAACGCAACGAATAACAACCCTGCTGCTGATTCATACACGCTTCGGGTGTACCTCTCTACCAACAACAACATCTCCTCTGGGGACACCTTGTTGGCGACCTGGGTCTATAACACTGACTTTGCTGCGATGCAGACAAGAACATTTAATGTTCCTGCCCCAAACATCCCGCTCGATACACCTCCGGGTGATTACTGGATTGGTGTAGAGATCGACACAGGCACTGATACTGTTTCGACAAACAATGATACTGATACCTGGGATGCCCAGCAGATCACTGTGCTTGAAGCACTCCCAAACCTTGATGCAACCCTGTCTGACGCTGCTTCAGGCACCTACTACCGGGGGGAACACATCAGCGTGACCCATCGCACATACAATATTGGCGAACGCGCCACTGGGAATGTCAATCTTGAGTTCCGCGCATCAACAAACACCATCATTTCAACCTTTGACACATTGATGGAAGAGCGCAACTACAGCCCGTTGGCAATTGGCGATGACATCTTCGTTATTTCCAATGTACAAATTCCAGCAACGCTCACGCCGGGTAACTACTACATCGGTACGATCGTTTCTGAGGACAGTGGTCTTGAAACCGCGACGGGTAACAACTCTATTGCGGACACGATGACCATTACCGTGCTCGAATGTCCGCCGGACCTTACCGGAGATGGCGTGGTGAACTTCTTTGATGTTTCTGCATTCCTCTCGGCATTCAATAGCATGAATCCGATCGCAGATCTCAACAATGATGGGTTGTACAACTTCTTTGATGTTTCTGCATTCCTCTCAGCATTCAGTGCGGGTTGTCCATAACCATCCTGCGTTGAACATCTGAATACAAAGAACGAACCGGGCCAAGTGCCCGGTTTTTTTGCGCACAGAAAAAACCCTGACTCAATATGAATCAGGGCTGATCGTTACTTTGGTTATGACTCTTCGGATAAATCTGAATCAATCAGACTGCGACGCCGAGGAGTTCCATCACCTTGTTGGCGATGTCTTGTGCGGTCAAACCACACATCTCGAGCATCTCGTCTGGGGTGCGAGCACTCTTTGGAATACGCTTGACGAACATCTGTGCGAGTTCGAACCCGTCTCCCGATTCCATCAACGCGTCTGCGATTGCTGATCCGAGTCCGCCGCCGTAGTTGTCTTCGAGGGAGATGACGAACCCGCCGTTTTCGCCGACGATGTCGAGCAGCTTGTCGGTGTCGAACGGGATCGAGTACATGTCGAGCAGTGTGGCACTGACGCCTGCCTTGTCGAGAATTTCAACCGCTTTGTTGCCTTCATGTACCATGATGCCCGAAGCCGCGAGCACAATGTCTCGGCCTTCCGCGAGTGTTTCAAACCCGCCGAGGTTAAACACATGGTCATCCGAGTAGAGCAACTCTGTGTCCGCACGAATTGTTCGCATGTAACACATTGATTCATACTCTGCCATGACGCCGGTCAATGCGTAGGCCGCGTATGCGTCTGCTGGTTGGAGCACATAGCAACCCGGGTTTCCGTGATGATCAGTCATCGTTGAGAATGATCGGAACCACGCGATATCAGGGAGTGACATCTGGCTCGGACCGTCTGCAGCAAGGGTGATCCCCGCATGTGAACCGATCAGTTTGATGTTTGAACCTGAGTTCATGGCCATCTCGATCTGGTCGTATGCACGGTTCATGAACTTGGCGAAGGTCGAACAGAACGGCATTTTGCCTGCAGCGCTCATGCCTGCACCAACTGAAACCATGTTCTGTTCTGCGATCTTGCATTCAACAAATCGTGATTCGAGATCTGCATCTTTTTTGAATGTTTCTGAGAAGGTTGAGTTTGAAACATCCGCGTCGAGCACAACGACATCAGTGTTGATCGCGCCGAGTGCACGAAGTGCAACGCCGTACGCTTTTCGGGTTGCGAACTTGCCTGATGAAAGCACATGTCCCATATCCATCGATTCCATCGCGGTACTCAATGGCGGCAACTCAGCGTCATTCACATTCCTCTGTGGTGCTTCTGATGGTGGTTCGATGGTAAACTCATCTGATCCGCTCAATGCGCTTGTGAGTTCGATTCTGCGTTCTGCGATTTCTCCGAGTGCTTTTTCGAGCGCCTCTCCGGTCGCGGGTTTGCCGTGCCATCCTCCGCCTTGCATTGATGGTGCGCCCCAGCCTTTGATTGTCTTGGCAACAATCGCGATCGGTTTGGTGTTTTCGTTTGCTGAAATCTCAATGAACTTGTCGAACGCTGCTTTGATCTGGTTTGGTGCGTGCCCGTCGATTTCGATGACTTCGAATCCGAAAGCTTGAAGTTTATGGGTCATGACTTCTGGGCTTTGTTGACCCGATACCCGGTCCGCCTGGCCGTACTCATTGCAGTTGAAGATCGTACAGACATTGGTCAACTGATGATCGACAATGAAGTCCAACGCTTCTGAGACCTGTCCTTCGCGTGCTTCGCCATCACCGATGATGCAGTACACGCGACGATCTATGCCGTCGATCCGCGCGGCCTTTGCAACACCCGCTGCAACGCTCAACCCCTGGCCAAGCGATCCAGTCGCAGCGTCAAAGAAATCAACGCCTTCCATTGGGTTTGGATGGCCATCAAGAACTGAATGCCAATCGCGGAGTGTGGACAAGTCATCAACACTGAGCGAACGCTTGTCATCTTCTTTGCCGACTTTCACGCCCAGGGTTGCCATCGCAGCGTAAACCGCAGGAACGGCATGACCTTCTGACAAAACCAGACGATCGGATGTTGGGTAGTTTGGAAAATCAGGACTCCAACGCATCGAGGTAAACATCAATGTGGTGACCAAGTGTCCGATACTCATCGCGCTCGTTGGATGACCAGTGCCTGATGCGGCAGTCATTTCCAGGCTCAATCGGTCGAGTTCCAATGCTTGCGCGTGCACTGCGGCTTCGTATGACATATGTGTATCCTTTTCATAAAGAGTTTCACGATGGAAACTGCTGATTTCTTTGTCTAACCACTTGCCGTGTCAGTACATATCGAATGCGAACAATCAGATATGATTCAAAACGACAAACGCCGTGGCTTCTATGGATTCTCCGCGCCTCTACACGAGGAGTTTGGAGTCCTAGAGCACGGCGTGGCGTACATTCAGGTTGAGCATTCATCCTAGCTCGCTTTGCTGATCCTTGCACAATCAAACGCCTTGAATCGCACGCAATTCTTGATTTGGCTCGTGATTTGCTTGACGATCTCGCTTACCCATCCATTTTCCAAACACATCACCGTGTGGTTTTCTTCGTCGGTTCCACACGATATGGCATACATTCGAGTATTGAGACCCGAGGAATCCGTTGTTTGAGATGATCTACGCCTAAGATACACCTCGAAACAAAGACCGAAACCGGCTCGCACGATCTCAACAGGAATACGCCTGAAAGTGTGTCAGCCAACGGAGTTGCGCTATGAAAGTTATCTGTGAACGGGCTGCACTACTTGAAGCCGTCAACCAAGTCTCAGGCGTCGTCGCGTCTCGCTCGCCGCGCCCGCAATTGACCTGTATAAAGCTCGTCGCATCGAAGTCCGACGACGGCGCTGAACTCACACTCTCAGGCACCGACGCAGAGATCTCATTGACTGTCCGCATTGGTCGCGTTGATGTTGCAGAAGAAGGATCCGCACTGGTCCCGGCGGACAAACTCCGCCAGATCATCTCTGCGGAAGACAATGAGTCCACACTCACACTTGAAACATCGGGTGAAACAACCAAAATCAAAGGCGAAGACGCGCTCTTCTCTCTGCATGGTTTCGATCCCGTCGATTTCCCATCGCTTGCAGATTACAAAGCAATCGCAGAAGGATCCGCTGCGTCTGCTGCTGCGAAATCGCTCTTCTCAACACAAGCGGGTGTGATGGATTCACTGATTGCTCGCACGCTCTTTGCAGCTGCACGCGAAAACTCTCGGTACGCAATCAACGGCGTACTCATGGTCCGTGACAGCAAAAAGCTTGATATGATCGCGACCGACGGCCGACGATTGGCAAAGTCATCCGTCGCGATCAAAAGCGAAGGCGAAGACTCACAGTGCATCATCCCGTCCAAAGCACTCTCCATGATTCAAAAACTGACCAGCGATGAAAACGAGCCTGTGCATATCGCGATCACCGATAGCCAAGCAGTATTCGCGTTCGGTGATGATCCTTCCGATTCACGCGCTGTCCTCACGACCAACCTTGTTGAAGGCACCTTCCCCCCCTACGACGATGTCATCCCCCGCGATCTGGATATCAAGGTCACATTCAATCGTGACACCCTTGCCTCTGCGGTCAAGCGTGCAGCGTTGCTCACCAATGAAGAATCCAGAGGCGTTCGACTCGCGTTTACGAGCGATGACAAAGTCCTTGAGCTTTCAAGCCGTGCACCAGAAATGGGTGAAGCGAACATCAAAGTTGATCTCGTTTCATATGATGGCGATGATATCGAAATCGGTTTCAACCCAACCTTCATCACCGATGCACTCAAAGTGATTCATGATCCTGAGATCATGATCGAACTCAAAGCATCGAACAAGCCTGGTCTGTTCAAAGCGGGCAATGATTTCCTGTATGTCGTGATGCCTGTGAACCTGAGCTGATTGTTTTTCAGTTTAAACACTGAAACATCAAAGACTTAAACTCCGCGTGCTTCGTGAGGAACACGCGTTTTTTGTGTCTGGACGATTGCGCCTTGAACTGGTCGAATCGCCTTATCAGAACGATCATGCGCTGCATGTGAAACAGGATCTCGTTCGTCATTCTCTATGGAGATTTCTCTATAATTCGTTCTCTTTGAACGACTTAGAACCGATCGCTCATACCGAACCGCAAGCAAGGTGATGATCGGCAAAAGCACCAACGACACGATCGCGCCGAGCTCGGCGGTGCCCAGTGTGCTCAGTGTTTCAGGGCGGATCATCGTAATGACCAATACCATACCGAGCACGACGCATCCGGATCCAACGGCAAGCAATAAGCCTCGCCGAATCCGCATCCAAGAAGACTGATCGATTGCTGATCTGCCTTCAGTAGAGGCATCTGCATATGACAACACATCGTGATTTTCCAAAGATCGTCCCTCATCGTCCCCATGACGCAACAGTCCATCGGGTACATACTCTATTCTTCTCCACTCGTCTTTGGTGATAATTGAGCGCATGATTTCAACAAAACAAGTACCATCATGAGGTGGAATGATTTGTGTTCTGTGCTCGCTGTGAGTATTGTCCATGCAGAGGTATCCATTGACGATGACAACGCTCAACGCTGCACAACTCCGTTCATTTGTGAATCAACTCACGATCATCACCGCTGCGAGCGTTCTGCTTGCAGCATCTCCAATTGCACACGCCAATAGCTCGACAATAACCAATCAATCCCAAGCGCAACCAGAATCCGATGAGAGTCTTGAAATCTATGAGCATCGCGCCATCTCAAGCGTTGTCGTCATCCCCGTTATGATTGACAATGTTGAAACCCAACTCACCATCGAAGCTCAGCAAGAAGCAATCAACAACATCCGCTCGCTCTCAGGCACCATCTTCGATGCAGAGACGATCCGGAGTGATATCCAGCGCCTCAACCGGTTGGGATCATTCTCACGCGTAGAGGTGTACGCAGGAATCAATGATGACGGTTCAGTTGAACTCGTCTTTGAAGTTCTTGAGCGCCGACTCGTTGTTGATGTCCAGGTCGCGGGGAATGAAGAGATCAACGATGCGCAGATCGCAGCGATTGTGGATGTCGCATCAGGCACCCCGA
This sequence comes from uncultured bacterium, assembly GCA_963976235.1. GTDB lineage: Bacteria > Planctomycetota > Phycisphaerae > Phycisphaerales > UBA1924 > UBA1924. The sequence continues at coordinate 201,149 of CAXBJM010000005.1, read as the reverse complement.
TCGATCGGTTCCAGATCGATCGCTCAGCCCGTCGGATCGAAGAGCTCTACCGCCAGAAGGGATACTACAACGCACGCGTTGTGGTTGATGAAGACGAGCTCAATGATTCAGGACTGGTGCTCTTCCGTATCCTTGAAGGCGATCGACTCAAAGTAACCGCGATCCGGTTTTCAGGGAACGAATCATTTACAAGCAAACAACTCCGAAGAGAGCTCGTCACCAAAACCGCGAGTTTCTTCAGAAAAGGTCAGCTCGATGACGACAAACTCGACGGCGATATCGCCAACCTGATCGAGTTCTACCGTGATCGTGGGTATCTTGACATCCGTGCAGATCGATTGATCCAACCCGCACCCAACGGCCGAGAGTCCATCATCACCTACCTCATCGAGGAAGGATCGCTCTATGTGCTCCGATCGGTGCAGATCAATATTGAATCAGAGAACGACAACACCCCACTCTTTGACCAGAAACAAGTCGCGGGGTTGATGCGGATCAAAGCTGGTGATGTCTACTCGGTGCGTGATCTTGATCAATCGATCAACACGATCCGTTCGGCGTATGGACAGCTCGGATACATTGATGCTGCCAATGAACAGACACGCAATGTCGTTCGGATTGAAAAACGCGATCCGACCGAGCCTTTGGTTGACCTGATTGTTGTGATCACAGAGGGCAAGCAGTACCTCGCAGGCGAAGTGATTATTCAAGGCAATGACCTGACTCGTCAAGAGGTGATCCGTCGTCATATTGAACTGCGTCCGACTCGGCCTCTCGACACCACCGCGATGGCTCGCTCAAAGCGTCAACTGCGTAGGTTGCGACTCTTCAACGCACGATCGGGTGCCAAGATCACGCCTCAACAACCGGGTGTGGAGTTCTTTGCTGAAGTATGGGATGACGAGTTCCTCCCCCGCGCCCGCAAACGAACCCCGCGCAGAGAATACTCTACTGACCCTGAATCACGCATCACGCTCAATCCTTCAGACCAAGAGAACTATCGCGATGTGCTCATTGAGATCGAAGAAACCAATACCGGCCATTTCGATATCGGCGGTGCTGTGTCCTCTGACTCTGGTGTTGTAGGTCGGATCGCGCTTGTACAGAACAACTTCGATATCCGTGACACCCCAGACTCCCCTGGCGAGTTCTTCTCAGGGCGTGCGTTCCGCGGTGGTGGTCAAACATTCCAGATCGAACTCCTCCCCGGCAACCGGGTCCAAACTTATTCGATCGGTTTGTCCGAACCGTTCCTCTTTGAAACCAAGTACTCAGGATCAGCAAGTCTGTTCTACCGCAAACGCGACTTCGATGAGTTTGATGAACAACGAGCCGGCGGACGCTTTGGTCTGGGCAGACGGTTCGGCACGCGATGGAACGGCAACCTGACACTCCGCGCTGAAGAAGTTGAACTCTCGAATATCGAACCGGATCGTCCGGTTGATATCTTCGCGGTTGAAGACGCAAACATGCTCCTGGGACTCGAAGCTTCGCTCGTGCGGACGACGCTCAACTCGCTCACTCGTCCAACTCGCGGATCACGCACAAGACTTTCTGTTGAGCAGGTCATGGGAGACTTTGAGTTCACCAAACTCGAAGCATCCCACTCAACCTTCATCCCAATCCGTGAAGATTACCTCGGCCGATCGACCGTGCTGAATCTTCGAGGGAAAATTGGGTACATCCCGCAGGGACGAGAAAACACCCCCACCTACGAGCGGTTCTATATGGGTGGGCAAAGCTTCCGTGGGTTCAACTTCCGATCTGTATCCCCGAAGGGTATCCGCAACGATAACGGCTTACCATCGGACGATTCCGTTGGTGGTACCTGGCAGTTCTTCGTTGGTGCAGAAATCGAACAGCCTTTGTATGAGGACATCTTCTCAATTGTCGCGTTTATTGATGCGGGTACAGTGACCTTTGATCCCGGATTCGATGATTTCCGCGTTTCTGTTGGTCTTGGTATCCGTTTCTATGTTCCTGCGTTGAGTCCGGCGCCATTGGCATTCGATTTCGGTTTCCCGATCATGAAAGAGGATGACGACGAAGAGCGTTTGTTCACCTTTACAGTGGACTTACCGTTCAACTAAATCGGCATTCATCACTTGATAAACAGCAAATTTGGCCTTCGAATCGTAAGAATCCGACTTAGGTAAACCTTTCTTCCAAAGAAACGACAGTTGGATGTCAACCTGCGCGTCTTAGATGGGTATATCATTGAATAGGTACAAATAGATAAGCACGGAGATAAACGATGTTTTCACAGAACTCAAGATCAATCAACTTCATGGTTCCTGCTGTAGGCTTACTCGTCGCAGCACTCGCTTGGCAAGCAGGTGCAAGCAACTCATCGCGCCCACCAGCACAACCAACTTCAGTCGTAACGATCGACATCGTAGAGGTGATTGATCAGCTCGAAGAACGCAAGGTCCGTGAGTCTGAACTCGAAACGAGCAAAAACACCCGCCAAGCTCAGCTCGATGAAGTGCTTGGTCAACTCAAAATTCTTCAAGCAGACCTTGAAGGCATGAACAGGTCAACCCCAGAGTACAAAGACAAAGTCCGTCAAGCGATGGAAACCCAGGCGATCGTCAAAGCACGCGGCGAAGCACTCAATCAAATCCTCTCGATCGATCGAGGAAATGTAACCCGCGAGATGTACAAAAAAGTCTCCGACGCAATCTCGCGCATCTCAGATCGCGAAGGATATGACATTGTCCTCTTCGACGATTCGCTTTTCCCGGTGATCGAGGATGCACCGTTTGCTGATGTGTACCGATCCATCATCTCCAAGAGTGTTATCTACCGTCATGACAGCGTTGATATCACCAATCAGGTCGTGACATTGCTCAATAATGAGTTCACTGCACCTTGATCCCGATCGTTTTTTTATCGAATCAATGCATCACGAGCTGACCATGACACCAACTGATCTTTCCGAAAGCCAATCCGACACCGGCGTATCAATCCGAGCGGATGAACTCGCAGCGATGGTTGATGGGCAACTCATTGGCAACCCAGACATCATCCTTCACACACTTGCACCCATTGAGAATGGGCACAAAGGCGCACTCACTTTTATCCGTACCCAGAGCTTCGCAAAGCAATGGGCAGATTCAGACTGCCAAGCAGCGCTCGTCACTGAGGGGATCGAGCTCGAAGAACTCGACCCTCAAGGCAGAGCGCTCATCTTCGTAAAAGATGCAGATGTCGCAGTCGTCAAGATCCTTGGCGCTATCGATCCCGGAACCGCTGCACCCAGCGCGGGTGTCCATCCAAACGCAACTGTTGATCCAGATGCAAAGATCGATCCTTCCGCGTCAATCGGACCTGGATGCGTCCTATGCAAAAATACGATTGTTGGCAAAGATGTTGTGCTCGTTGCGAATGTCTACATCGGACAAGATGCACAGGTCGGCGATGAATCATTCATCCATCCGGGTGTTGTGCTCGGAGATCGATGCACTGTGGGCAAGCGTTGCTTGCTTTTTGCCAACTCTGTGATCGGCGCAGATGGTTTCGGATTCCTGACCGCCACCCTTGATCGACCTGTCACCAAGGTCCCGCAGATCGGGACGGTAGAAATCGGTGATGATGTCGAGATCGGTGCGTGCTCAACAATCGATCGCGCGAAGTTTGGTGTCACCAGAATCGGGAACCGAGCAAAGCTCGACAATCAGGTCCATGTCGCGCACAACTGCATCGTCGGCGAAGATGTCCTCCTCTGCGGCAGAACCACCCTGGGAGGATCAGCAACAATCGGCGATCGGACCATGGTCGGTGGTGCAGTGGTGCTCAATGACCAAGCGGTTGTTGGAAAGGATGTCAAAATCGCAGGCGGGGCAATCGTCCTCGACACCATCGCGGACAATGAATCAGTACTCGGGGTGCCCGCAATGCCTGCTCGAACCGCGATGGCGAACATCGCGGCGCAACGCAACATCGCAAAGTTCTGTCGGCAAGTGAACAAATCACTGAAGAAACTCGACGCCGACTACAAACCCTCTTAACCCTGTCGCATGAAACCCAACCACACCACGCTTGCACACCCAGTCCGCCTATCGGGAACCGGTCTTTTTTCTGCTCAGCCATCAACACTTACAATCTCTCCGACGACAACCGGTGAATCTGGAATCTTCTTCGTTCACAACGCAACACAGATCCCAGCACACATCGACCACCTTTCTGCTCTCCCTGTGCACCCTGCATTTGCGCAGATGAGCCCGAGATGCACGAGTGTCGCAGCCGGCGCGATCAATATTGCAACGATTGAACATGTCCTGAGCGCCCTGATAGGCGTTGGAATCACAGATGCAAAGATTGAAGTTGAATCCAATCATGATCATACCGAGATTCCGATCATGGATGGATCATCCATCGACTTTGTAAACGCGATCATATCCGCAGGCACGAAAACGCTCGACACATCCATTGCACCAACTGAACCGATCACGATTTCCAAAACAATACTCATCGAGCAGGATGGGTCATCAATCATAATCGAACCCGCAAAATCATTGAGTTATACCTACACCCTCGAATACGATTGCCCATCAATCGCGGACACAACCGTGTCATGGCAAGGCGATCCCGATGAGTACATCAACACCATCGCGCCCGCTCGAACCTTCTGTCTTGAGCACGAAGCCCAAGCGATGCGCGCAGCGGGCATGTTTACGCATCTCACACCAAAGGACATGCTGGTGATTGGGGACAATGGCCCCATCGAGAATACTCTACGACACAAGCACGAATGCGCGTATCACAAGCTCTTGGATCTCATCGGCGATCTCTCGCTTGTGGGTCGACCAATGATCGCAAAAGTAACCGCGATCAAGTCTGGTCACTCGATGGCGCATCGTGCTGCTCGCGCAATCGTTGATCAGAATAAATAAATATTGAACCGCATCACCCGTCTTGTGCGCAAAGAAATGGTGATGCACAACTATTGAGTTGTTTCCTACACATAGTGTCGTAGGATTCTTCTGCCCAATGAGTGATATGGTTCGCTCATCTCCCCGCTAATTATTCGCCCGCCCGCTCGCTACTCATCGCGTTGTTGTAGCGAGTGTAATCACACGCGAGGAGAATCCAATGAATAACTCAATTACTCAAAGCACACGAAACCTGATTGCGATCATGCTGATCATCGCATGCGCCTTGGTACCACTCTCAGGATGCACAGGATTGCAAGACGCGATCACACACACAACTGCTTGGCGCGATGACGCGGTGGTTGTTCAATCCGATTTGCAAGCACAACTCAGCGCGCTCGAACACCAACAGAATCAACTCCCTGTTGGATCGCCCGATGCGCCATATATCGATGCTGCGATCTCTCGGACACGAGCAAAGATCCAGACGATCAATGCTGCAGTATCACAAGCAGATCTGGTGATTCAGGAAGCAACGAATCCTCAATCTGCACTTACACAAACTGTTGATGCGATCTCGCCTTGGATACCGGCGCCGGCGCAAGGACCGGTGATTCTTGGTGCAGCCCTGCTTGCAACGCTTGTGCGATCACGGAATCTGAAAAACAGCGCAACATCAATCATTCAATCGATCGAACACACGATGAATCGTGATCCCGTGTTTAAGGATGTCTTTGCCCAACACGCAGACACCATCAGGACAATCCAAACCCCTAGCGCTCGCAAGCTCATTGACTTAACAGTTCAAAGATCGCCAGCGGCCAAACGAGCGACCAAATAAGTTAATCATCTGACACGCGTGTGTCCATCACAAGTTCGATGCGCCCCCCGTTGACCCGGAGTGCGAGCAGCTGCGCATGGCGTCCATCGCCGAGATCTAAGCTCCCGCGTCCGATGTGGTACCTTGATTGATTGAATCGCTCGTTTGAAAATCGATTAAGCACACCCATCGGCACACGCGTCGTTCCGATATGCGCATGTGATACAGTCATCCACAGATCACCCTGATCATCGAGTTCCAGATTCGCATATGCCCACAAGATCAATGATCCTGATGTATGTGCTGCGCGGATCCCGATGACGAGTTGGTTGTTGAGTATCTCGACTCGAACCCGTCTAACCTCGTCAGGCCATGCGTCATTGCCTTGGTGAGTTTGAATTGTCTGCACTAATCGAGTCTCTAACCATGCGTTGATCTGATCCGAATCCATCGCGGTTGCCCACCGTGAATCTTGGGGATCTCGCAAAGAGGTGAGCTGGGTCGTGATCGCGTTTTCTAATCGTTCACCTTGGTCGACAAGCACCGCATGATCAGTATGGACTGCATCAATCTTCTTCCACCAACCCGGCACACCATCGAACCCACCAATCACGAGTATCACGAGTACCCCGATGAGAATAAGCACACCACACGCACCAATCGCCAGCATTGCTGCGTGACGATCGATCATGTCAATCGTGCGAAGTTTCAGGATGTTGCGTTTCTGATTTGGCAAGGATCAACTGTATCCGATCAATCATCGCATTGCCCATTTCGAAGACAGGCGATAAAAAAACCGACCCAGAAAACCGGGTCGGTTGATATAAACATGTTGTACAAACAAGCTCTTGAAAGAGCGTGTGTTTGATTAACGCTTTGAGAACTGGAAGCGTGCACGAGCACCAGGCTGGCCGTACTTCTTGCGTTCTACCTTACGAGCATCACGGGTCAAGAACCCAGCTTCGCGGAGTGCAGGCTCGAAGTTCGGATCGTATCCAACGAGTGCACGGGAGATGCCCAAGCGGATTGCTTGTGCTTGACCCATGTAACCGCCGCCGTGAGCACGGATGAAGATATCGAGCTTGCCTTCGGTATCGGTGATCTTCAGTGGTGCAACCGCATCGTTGCGATCTTGCATCTCTGAGAAGTACTCTTCAACCGTTTTGAACTTCTTGCGGTTGATCTGGATCTTGAGTTCACCTTTGCCATTTTCTGCTGCTGGACGGAATCGGACGCGAGCGACTGCTGCTTTGCGTCGTCCTGTACCCCACCACCAGCCGTGCTTGTCAGCAGGCTTTGGATCTGGAAGCACACGAGCTGCTTGTTGGGCGTCAGCTGGTGCAGCGACGGTTTCGCCTGCCAGTTCTGGGTTGGTGATGGTGGTTTCGTAACCTGCCATAAATATCTACCTTTCGTTCGCTGTCCGCATCCACGCTCATGAACACTTGCCATGTCGCTTTGGACAGATTGTTTCTTTATTGTGTACTCATCGACTGCGATTGTTGTTTTACAAAACAATCGATTGTCATTGAGTGTTCGTTTAGTACAGATTGGTTGCGTTTACGCCTACATGTGGGTGCTCTTCACCCGCGTAGACTTTGAGCTTCTTGAGCATTACTCGTCCGAGTCGGCTCTTTGGAAGCATGCGTCGAACTGCTTCTTCGATCAGGAGTTCTGGTTTGCGATCACGGAGATGACCGTAGGATTCTGCACTCTGACCACCTGGGTAACCTGAGTAGGTCAAGCGGAGCTTCTGCTCAGCCTTGCGGCCTGAGAGTGAAACCTTCGATGCGTTTGTGACGATTACGAAATCGCCACAATCGACATGGGGGGTGTACTCTGGACGATGCTTGCCCATGAGCACGGTTGCGATCTCGGTCGCCATGCGACCAAGGCGTTGGTCGGTTGCATCGACGATGCGCCATTGCTTTGCAACTTCGCCCTTCTTTGCGACGAATGTCTGACGACGAAGATGTGTATGTTTCTTTGTGGTACCCATTGGTCCAACTCCTTCTTAGTTCGAATCAATCAATCGCACCTTTGAACCCACTCCTGATCGGTATGAATGCTTAAAAAGCGGTCATTATGATCAGCAGCGACAACAGCCGTGCTTGAAACGCTGCCTACCGGGCAGGGCGGACAGTTCAAACCGTGGTTTCAACTGCATGTTTGTCATATCAATCCCAAGCACACAAATCGTGCTGGGAAGGTAAATTAGGCTCGTCATTCGAGCCGGTCAACCGTTTCAACCACTATCTCTTCAAGAACGCATGTTCAAAGGTGATAGAAACCAAACAATCGGGATAACGGAGTGCCGTCTGATCGGCCGATGACAGGACTGGAATCTCTTGGATTCGCCCGTTTCTACTTACCATCCGCACCACCAAATCGTAGTATAGATCATCTTATGAGCAATACACCAAGCGAAAACCAACCATCGGAATCTGCGAATCGCCCATCGATTGAGTCAGCGCCACCACCCAACACTCAACCCACGACATGGTCCCCCGTTGCGGACGCGATGATGCACGGCTTGCCCTCCCCGACGACCAAGCAAGGAAATCCGATCGATCCAAAGGATCCGGGGAGTCCAACTTCGCGTCTGATCGCGGTTCTACTCACGGTCCTCTTCACGATTATCGTTGTTGGTTGGCAGAACACATCGGATGATTGGAAGTACAACACACTCCTAGGACATCCCCAAGAAGTGATCGCAGAATCCCCAGATCGACTCGCGCCAGGGAGTTTCGGACAGGTCGATCTCGCGGGTCGGCTTTTCTTGCGTGGGTTCGAAATGTTCCAGAACCAACCCGTGATGAGCCAAATCGATGTCCCGGGTGTTCCGCAAACCGATGAAGATCGCATCCGCATTATCATGCTCACCGGCGAGTTCATGGGTGATGACGCCGCGATGGAGAAAGTCCTCGACTTCAAAGCAGAAACACTCTCCGCAATCATCCATGGCGAAGATGTCCAAGCTCAACAGAACACCAATGACCTGATCATCGCAGAACTCAACACGCTCGAAACCCTCTATACCTACGGGCTCGAATCGCTCGAACAAGACCAGATTGACCAGCTCAAAGCTCGGTACGGACTCATCGGCAAAGTCGCGATGACACACGGTCTTGAAAATGATCACCCTCAACGCGAACCCCTGATCGATGGATTTGGGATGATGATGCTGTTCTTCTTGCTTGTTGGATCGATTGTTTTGATTGGTCCTTTGCTTGGACTCATCCTATTGATCTTCGGTGTTGTCCGATTCGCAATAGGATCTATGAAAATGAAAAGCCATGTCCCGTCTCACGGCGGGAGTGTCTTCCTTGAAACCTACGCACTCTTTGTTGGAGGTTTCATTGTGTTGCTCATCGGATCGTTCTTCGTTGCTGATAAATGGCCTACCCTCGCACCGTTCTCATTGCTTGTTCAATGGGCACTCACGCTCTTGGTTTTCTGGGGGATCGTTCGGGGGATGCGTGTAAAAGCATGGCGTAAAGCAATCGGTTGGCACACAGGCGAAGGCGTATTCAAAGAGGTCGGTTGCGGCATTGTTGCGTACCTTGCTTCGGTTCCGATCTACATCATCGGGGTTGGGATCACCGTCATCCTGCTTATTGTCCAGGGGATGATCACCGCGATGAACACCGGCGGCGACCCAGAACCCGTCGCGGTATCAAACCCGATCTTTGAAATGGTTGCATCAGGTGATCTTGTCACCATCTTCATGCTCTATGCATTGACCACGATCTGGGCGCCAATCACAGAAGAGACCATCTTCCGTGGTGCACTCTTCCGTCATCTTCGCGGGAAGACGCACTGGGTCTTCGCGGGGATTCTCAGCGCGTTCCTCTTTGCGTTTATGCACAACTATGGCCCGCTCTTGGTCGCGCCGTTGATCGCGCTCGGATTTATGTTCGCGTTTATGCGTGAATGGCGCGGATCACTCATCGCGCCGATGACTGCACATTTCTTGCACAACTTCACCCTGATATCATTTATGATTCTGCTTGTGCAACTGATCAAAGACCCGATGTAATCCCAACACTCGGTTTGCCTTCGATTGTTGAATCAGCCTTCGCTTTGCTTGCTGTCTCGGATGACTCAGGTGCGGTATCTGTGTGTTCTGCGACGCGCCTGAGCGCGGACGATGCTGCTTTCGAGCAGATGATGATCAGTAATATTATCGCGACGATCCCTGCGACGACCATCCATTTGGGTTTATCGATCTCGCCGCCCCAGGTGGTGATTTGCGCACCGATCAGAACCGCAGCAAGGGTGCGTGGGATCATCCCAAAGAGTGTCCCAAAGAAGAACACCCCTCGTTTTACACCAAGTGACGCGAGCAGCAGGTTGGTCAACGCGAATGGCGCACTGGGTGATGCACGAAGCAGCGTCACGAGTAATAATGCTCGTCCCGTATTCGCACGAACCAGCGCATCTCGTAACAATATCGCTTTGGGTTTGCGTTGAAGCTCTTGCTCGACTCGATTCCGAGCAACGCGTCCAACGAACTCATACCCGATCAATGATGCACCACCGAAACCAGCAAGCGCCAGCGTGAACCCCATCGGTGCGCCAAAGGCATACCCCGCGAGGATCGCTTGTGAAACCGTTGGTAAAAATCCGAATCCTGCGAGCAACACAAACCCAGTGAGGTAGATCAGTGCTCCGATTGCCAGTTGCGTGGTATTTGAACCATCGCCGATGAGCGCGATGCGGATTGGTTCCATATTGAGGACCAACAACACGCCCGCGAACGAAGGGATGGTTGACCATGCAACCCCGAGGATCGCTGCGGGACCAAGACGACGGAGCATGTCACACCCGCCGAGCACCCGTTCGCGTCCAAGTCGAGCAGTAAACCCATAGGCGAAGGTCGCTGAAGCGAAGATACAGATCGTCAGGAGTTTCCAGTTGCCTGGGGATGTTAAGATGTTGGAAGTGATCCAATCTTGGGATGCAGGCGAAAGCGTGGGCATCACCATTGGCAGCGAGATCAGCATCCCGATGAACAGCACCCCCCAGTGCAATGCCTGCGCTCCGAGTCGGCTGCGATTGACCCGATCATTGGCGTGCGAGCTCGCCGCGACCATGATACAGGCCGCTTGACCAAATATGGTTTTCTGTTTGGCGCACGAATCACAGGCACAATCCGAGTCTTTGCCTGCACAGTTCTGGGCCGAACGGTCTTCGAGCACATCAAGTCCCACTGTGCGCACAGAATCAACATCTGTCCGATCTTGTTGAGACTGGGTTTCAATTACAGAGTGCATTCCCAGAGTGTAGCCCGACTATTCCCCGGTGTCATCAGGTGGGAGCTCACCAGATTTCATCGCGGATTCAACCGCTTTATTGGCCAGCTGCCCAAGACCGATAAGAATCGCGACCGCGAGGACGATCCCACCAATTATGAGCCATTTGGGTTTATGAACCTCGTCCCACGAATCGACCTGAGCACCGATCCAGACCGCTGCGAATGTTCGCGGCGCCATCCCCACGATCGTCGCGATCATGAACGGCACCAGTTTCACCCCTGAAACACTCATCGCGTAGTTCGTCAATGCGAACGGCGAGTTGGGCGGCACACGGATCAGGGTCAGAATGATCAATGCACGCATCTTGCCATGACGCAAAAATGCATCGCGAATAATCGCTGCTTTGGGATGGTTCTGGATCTCGTCTTCGACCTTCTTGCGTGCGATTCTGCCAGCAATGAAATATCCGATGATCGATGCGCCTGCGAAACCGATGAGTGCTGCGGGGAAACCCCATGCGATTCCAAATGCGAACCCTGCGAGGATCGCCTGCGAAACCGTTGGTAACACTCCGAATCCTGCGGTGATGATAAAGATCCCGATGTACACCAAGATCCCGGTCATCAATGGAAGGCCGGGGTGTTCATCGGTCCCCACAAGAAACCGTGTTGCGGTGCCCATCTTCACCAACAGCGTGATCCCCGCAATTGCGGGCAACACCGCCCATGCAATACCGAGCCAGGCTGCCGGACCCAGGCGTTTGATGATCGCGCCGACCGATTCTTCTGTCTTCGATTCGGGAGGTGCTTCAGGCGGGTTTGACTCGGGTTGTTCTGGACTTTGATCTGTAGACATAGGCACAATCATACGCGAGCGAGATGAGTGAGGGATCAGATGAGAGGTTTGATGCGTATGGAATCATGATGAAATGGAGACCTGCCATCTTCTTTTATGCTGTAATGTTGTTGATTATTCAGACTGTTATTTATATCTCAGCGCCAAAATATCGAGGAGGATGTGTCCGGACAGCATTCCCAGAAACAGCCACTCGGTTCACTTACACACAAGAATACATCTACTGCTTCCAAAATGATTCAGATTTCAATCTCGCCACAATCAAGGACTTTGAATATTCGTGTATCGATATAGACTCTTCAAACCCAATCATCATTGCAGAGTTTCAATGGATCGATCGTGAAAATACATTCAAAAAATTCTCTTTGTTATCCATTGGTGCTCGCTGGCGTCAACTTCACTTCTCGGCTCGAACAGGATCACAAGGAGAATACAATGAAATCCAAAGCTCAGAGTTTTCTCAACTCCAACGACGCATTACAACATCGACTTTCCAAACAAAATATCTTCAACCTGCAAATAGTGGTCTATACATCCCGATTATTGACTCACCAATAATACTGTTAAAGCTGCTTATTCAAGCAGGGCTTATTTACTGTTCGGCGAAGTTGTCTGTCCATTTTGGACATCTCTTTACATTACAATCCAAAATCAACAAACGAAAAGCAAATGGATTATGCATTCACTGTGCTTACGACTGTGATGGACTCCCTTCCCCCACCTGTCCAGAGTGCGGGCAACTCCACAGGATCTGTACTCTAGAATGAAACCATGAAACGATCTTCGTTCATCATCATTTGGATTGCATGTTTCATATTCATTTCAATCGCGATTTCTTGGATACACAATGCACAATCCAAAACGCAATCTGATTACCCTACGGTGTATTTCGCCTATGAAAATGAGACTGTTGAAGTGCTCGATCGCCAAGAACTCAACCAGAGATCAAATCCAAATCCGATCGCTCAAACACGGTATGTAGTGGATAGACAGGCGGGTCCAATCGCAGGTGTCTTTGAAGCATACGAAACCACATCGTGTTTCCTTCCAGAAATACAAATTTACAGTCGTCAATCCCCGATCTCACAAGAACTCAAAGACCAAACATACACAGCCCTCATTGAGTATGCGAAATCTGATCCCAAAATGGCACCTTACCAGCCGGGACAACCTCCGATCACCCGGTTTGCTCCTGCTTTACTACAAAAATCTATATTACGGATTTCAATTTTGATCGGAATCGCTTGGCTCCTCGCATGGCTCAACAACTGCTGGTTCAAAGCCACACAGCGATCTGTGAACAACCATCGACGAACCCGAAATCAATGTATCCATTGCACCTATGACTGCACGAATATTCAATCCCCAACCTGTCCGGAATGCGGCCAAGCGCACACCGTCCCACTCGATTCACCAAATCTTGAATCCAACGCCTAGACTCACAAGTCCTCGCGTCGGCGGGGCATTCATCACTATTTTCAGCGCTAACACGCTGTCAACGGAGTTCGCATCAAAATGATCCCTAAACCACCACCACGCGACGGCACGCTCGGTTTTCTTCTCCTCCCCCCTTTCCGCGTTCAGGGGTATTCCGTCGCGGGCGAAGCAACCTCAATCAATATCCCTGAGATGGATGTCTGCTTTGATATGGGCATGGCACCGCGTTCGGCGCTTGCTGCCAAGTTCTGTGCGCTCTCGCACGGGCATATGGATCACATCGGGGGGTTGGCGTATTGGTGTTCGCAGCGCAACTTCCAGGGGATGGGGCCGGGGACTATTGTGTGCGACAAGCGGATCGAATCCGATGTCCGGGGGATGATGGCGGGGTTCCAGAACCTTGAGCGCCAAAAAACGCCTTACGAACTTGTGACCCTTGAGCATGACCAAGAGATCCAACTCAAAAATAACATCATGCTTCGAGCGTTTCATACCGAACACACCGCGCCGTCGATTGGGTATGTGATCGTTGAGAAACGCACCAAGCTCAAAGAGCATCTGGTTGGATTGCCTCAGGAAAAGCTGCGGGATATGAAACAGAAAGGCGAAGAGATCGTGAATCACCACGAGGTCCCTTTGCTTGCATACACCGGGGACACTTTGCCGGGCGCTCATCTCTTGCGTGATGATGTCCGCAAAGCACAGGTGATTATCTCAGAGTGTACCTTCTTCGATCCCGAGCACAAAGGGCGAGCAAAGACCGGGATGCACATGCATGTCAGTGATTTGATCGAATGGCTCAAGGTGACTGAATGCGAGCACATGGTCGTTGTTCATCTTTCAAGACGAACACATCTTGGACACGCACGCAAGCAGTTGACCCAACTCGCAGGCAAAGAGCTCGCGAGCAAGGTGCACTTCTTGATGGATCATCGGACAAACCGCGCTCGTTATGACGAGCAGGCAGAGGAAGAACGCAAGCTTGAAGAATCACTCGAGAGTTAACCCATAGAAATTATTCATCTTCAACACCAAGATCACGCTTGGTGAACAACGCGTGGAACTGCAATCCCGCAGCTTCCACATTCTCACGCGCGCCTTCTTCCCGATCGATCACCGTGATCATCGCGGGGACTTTGGCGCCCAGTGATTTGAGGACTTCAACCGCTTCGAGCGCTTGGCCTCCGGTTGTTGCGACATCTTCGATAAAGATCACGGTATCACCTTCATTGATGATCCCCTCGACCTGCTTTGCGGTGCCGTAATCTTTCTTCGCGTTGCGAACAAAGATCGTTGTCAACCCCGTTGAGATCCCCGCGACGGTGACCAGAGGGATCCCCCCGAGTTCGGCGCCTGCGAGTTGATTCACTTTGCCAAACTCATCACCAAGACTTTGCTCGATCTGCCCGATCCGTTGTTTGAACAGATCGCCGAGCTGGGTGAGGATTTCAGGTTTGGTTGAAAACCGGTATTTGTCCAGATAGTAGTTCGATGTGCGCCCAGAGCGGAGCGTGAATGTGCCTCTGAGCAATGAAGCATCTGCGATCGAGGATGCGAGCGATTTATAAGTGTTATTTATGTCAGTGTTTTGCGTGGTCATGGGTCTTTAAGTCCGAAAATTGTGGTTTGTTGATCCAAATTACCAAGAATCGGGAACTCATTTGCAAATTGAGCGTCATAATTGGTACCCGCGAGCGTTGGAGTTGTGACGGCTTGATGCTGTCCCAAAGGATACCCCCGCGGATTGGTCGATGATTGTGTTGTTCGACCATCAAACTGAACGACGATATCCTCAAGTAGGGTATATGGCGATCATGCCTGCGGACTATTACAGACAGAATCGGAAAAAATAACCATGAGTATTCAGAAGAAGCGTTTCAAACAAAGTGCCGTACTCCTTGCCAGCGGGCTCGCCCTTGGGTTGCTCGCAAGCCCATCACTCGCGCAGGTCGCGCCGCCACCGACCAAACCTGCCAAGGAGCAACCAACCTACACACCCCCAGCGCCTAAACCGGCACCAACAGCACAGCCTCAGCCTCAACCCCAACCTAAAACATCGATCAACACCAAGAGGAGCACCGGCGGTGTCTCCGATCTCCCGACCGATGTGCCATATCCAAAGCTTGCACAGCTCGGACCTGACGGCAAAATTCTCAGACTCCGTCAGCTCCCTGATATTGCGGCGTTGCGTTCAAACCCGAATGTGGGTCCAAAGACCGCTGAGCAGATCATGCCGGTGATTTACTCACGCCGATACCGGTTTGAGTTGATGGTGATGGACAACCTTGATCTCTATTGGGAACTGACCAATGGCATGATCGAAAACATGAGCATGTCCAACATCGACGAGATGGGACGCATCGCAGAGATGCTCAAACCACTTGTTGGAAAGAGCTCGCTCTCACAGGAACTTATCAACCGTGCGATTCTCAGCCGAGTCCAAGGCGGGATGAACGAGTACATCGTTCGTGAATACAAGAAAATGGTCACCGATGAAATTCAGGTTCTCTCTGATGATGGCGGCATCGAAGGCGTGATGAAGTTCGTACTCGACGATTCACTCTTGGAAGCAAAGATCGCATACAGAGCAATGCTCGCGGAATCGATGCCTCAGATTAATGCTATTCTTGATGAATCCGGAGCAACCTCAGAAGAAGCATCCGCACTGCGTGCGCTTGAAAAACCACTCTCTGAAACCCCTGATCAGCAGTTCGTTGACATCAATGAACTCGACGATGCGTTCCGCGCACTCCCGCTTGAAGAAGCAATGAACTACTTTGCAGCCCTCCGCGAGGGACGCAAGAATCCTGACCTTTCACCGATGATCCGGATGATTGATGTGCTTCATGATCGCAAACAAGTCATGGAAAAAGGGTTCAATGTTGATGTCCAAAAGCGTGGCGTAAAGCAACCAAAGACAAAGAAAGACATTGAACAAGACGGATAATCAGGAATATCCATCCTGTAAGTTCATCTACAAAAACACCCCGTAATCGCGGGGTGTTTTTCTATCGTGATGTGATTTACTTTTTATGCGTTTGTTGGTTTCATCATTGGGAAAGGAAGCACATCCCTGATCGATCGTTGATTCGTGAGCAGCATAACCAACCGATCCATTCCCAGTCCGAGCCCGCCTGCGGGAGGCATGCCCACCTTGAGTGCATTGATGAAGTCTTCGTCGAAGTTCCGGAATGTAGACTCTTCATCATCCACACCCGCGAGCTGTTCCTGGAACTTCTCCGCTTGGATATCAGGATCATTGAGCTCTGTATACGCGGGACCGATTTCCATTCCACCAATGAAGATATCCCATCGGTCTGCCAAGGGAACCGCGTTATTCTCTGTGCCAGGCTTTGGACGAGTCAATGGCGAAAGGGATGCAGGATAATCCATCACAAAGGTTGGCTTTGCGGGATCGATCGCGTGCTCTGCAACTTCTTCGAAGAGTTCGTTGATGATAAAGATATCATCGATCGCCTTTCCGTCCTCGCTTTTGGTTTTGAATCCACGCTTTTCACATTCCGATCGTGCTTTGTCGATCTCGTCGATGGTGAACCCGAGTGCTTTTTCAAAGAGTTCTGAGTAGGTCACTCTTTCGAATGGTGATTTATAGTCGATGTTCAGTTCGCCGAAAGGCATTGAGGCGATATCACGATTCAGATCACTCGCAGCGAGTTCGGCGAGTTCTCGAATCAACCCCTCGGTCAGCTCCAGCATGGTCTCGTAGTTGCCGAACGCTTGATATACCTCAAGGCTTGTGAACTCTGGATTGTGACTCTTGTCGAGACCTTCATTTCTAAAGTTCCTGCTTACCTCAAAGACGCGAGGCATCCCGCCGACAAGCAATCGCTTGAGATAGAGTTCGGGCGCGATCCTTAATGACAAATCAAGATCGAGCGCATTCATGTGCGTCAAGAATGGACGCGCCGCAGCTCCCCCTGCCTGTGTTTGCAGGACAGGAGTTTCAACCTCAATAAACTCGTTGCGTTCGAGATAACGACGCATGGCGCTCATGATCTTTGATCGAAGAATCAACACGCGCGTGGTTTCCGGGTTGGACCACATGTCCATATAACGCTGACGGTATCGGCGCTCGGTTGCGGTCAATCCCGCGTGCTTCTCTGGTGGAGGCACAAGGCACTTGCTCGCGGGAACGAGTGAATCTGCCCAGCATGTGATCTCGCCGGTGTTGGTCATGGTCAGTGGACCCGATGCGATGACGATATCTCCCCCATCGAGGACCTTCGCAAAGCTAAACCCGGTGGCTTCACAGTCTCGTTTGGAGACCGCGATCTGGAATGTGTCTCTTGTGTGATCACGGAGATTGAGCCAGATGAGTTTGCCATTATCACGATGGAGCATGACCCGTCCTGCGACTTTGACGCGTGGACGATCGTCAACTATCGGTGGGAGTTGATCTTCTGCCAAATCTGGTTGGTCGCGCTTCGCTTGTTTGCGAGCTTGGTTCGATGCTTTATTTGCTTGGTCTGCATCTTCACTGAATGCTCCATGCGCTTTAGCGAGTGACATGAGATTGTCTGTCCGCTCGCCGTAGGGGAGCAACCCCATCTCGGCGACCGCATCACGGTTATCTCGGCGCTGTTGTTCAAGATGATGAACATCGACCGCTTCAACCTCGGAAGCGTGCTCAACTGGATTCTCTTGGTTTTGATTCATTTTCGACTGCTCTTTGTGTTCTGTTGGGATATTCACAGACCCATCGTACACCACATGCCCAGCAGGATCATCCGAAAATGCACCGCGAAAACAAACTTGGGAAATGCAATCAAACCCATATTCTGGTTCTATGGGTGTGTTTATGTTTTACCGAATGTGAGATCAACCCGTGTCGTCATCTCCGCGTTGCACAACGGGCGCGTTTCTGGATTCTCAGAAAGCATCCCATGGAGGGTGATGCTGGAGAACAGATCAATGATCGTTTTATGAGCTTGATCGAGTCTCGAATGCAATGGACAAAGATTTGTGCCATGATTTTCATGTCCAAGAGGACAGATAGAGATTCGTTCAATCGGATCGATTGCATTCACAACATCCATCAGGGAGATTTCCTTGGATGATCTTCTGAGACGATAGCCGCCGCCAACTCCTCGTCGGCCGGTGATCAGTTCTGCCTTTGCGAGCAACTGGAGCACTTTGGCAAGGTAGTTCATCGGGACATGCGTCACCTCCGCAAGTTGAGCGGTCGAAACAAGTTCGTCAGGCATATATGCCAAACAACTCATCGCACGGAGAGCATATTCAGTCGTCTGTGAGAGCAATGTAGGATCCCTTTGATTGGATTAGATTCGAAAAACGGTTCCCAAGAGTATATCAGAAATGAGATCGAGTCTCAATACGCTCCAAGATATCGTGCATCCATTTCAAATTAATCAGTTTTGATCAACGGATGATTTGTTCTTTGAGTGCTCGTTGATCTGCACTGATCGCGTCTTCAGGCACCTGGGAAAGCAACTGATCCACAATCATGTCCGCCGTCACTTGGTCAGCTTGAGCATTAAAGTTGGTCAAAATCCGGTGCCGAAGCACCGGATGAGCGATCGCACGGACTGAATCAATCCCCACGATCCCGTTGCCAATGAGCAGCGCATGGGCTTTGGCGCCCTGAATCAACGCTTCGCTGGCTCGTGGTCCTGCGCCCCATGCAATGTAATCCTTGACAATCTCAGGCACCTGCTCGGACTCATTGGCGCGAGTCGAGCGAACCAGTCTGAGCGCATACTTGAGGACATGCTCAGGTACCGGGGTGTGTTGGATCACTTTCTGTACATGGTCAATCTGATCTGCTTTGATGACGGGATTGACCTGTTGCTCGCCTTTACTTGCGCTTCGGCGGATCACTTCGAGTTCTTCTTCTTCACTTGGGTACCCCACCATCACCTGAAGCATGAACCGGTCGAGTTGAGCTTCTGGAAGCGGATAGGTCCCTTCTTGTTCGAGCGGGTTCTGTGTAGCGAGTACAAAGAACGGCGCTGGCAGTACATGCCGAATACCGCCGACGGTGACCTGTCGCTCTTGCATTGCTTCAAGCATCGCTGCTTGCGTTTTGGGAGGTGTTCGGTTGATCTCGTCTGCTAAGACCACATTTGAAAAGACGGGCCCTTTCACAAAACGGAGTTCGCGATGCCCGGTAATTTTGTCCTCTTCGATGACTTCTGTTCCAGTGATATCCGAAGGCATCAGGTCGGGAGTGAACTGAATTCTGGAGAAATCGAGTTCCATCGCTTGGGCAATCGTTGAGATGAGCAAGGTCTTTGCCAATCCTGGAACGCCGACGAGCATCGCGTGCCCGCGTGAGAAAATGGTAAGCAGAATCTGATCAACGACATCATCCTGTCCGACGATGATCTTTCCTATCTCTGCTTTGAGCGCATCGAAGGTTTCTCGCACCTGTGCGAGCATTTCTTCGCCGGTTTGCTGATTTTGAGGCTGGTGGGCATTGTTGTTCATCGTACGAATCCTTCGTGATTTCCTCAATCTTGGTCCAAACTATCATACCAATTCAAGTCCAATCGGGTTCACTTGATTCGAAAGTCAGTCCATATTCCGGGATTCAATCTTCATCGGCGATCTTCATGATTCAATTAAAAATGGCAGCTGCGAGGGGTCTCAGCACGCAGCTGCCTGTGTCGATCCTAAGAATTAGGATCGGCGTCGTGGTTTAATTTTTGCGCCTATCAGGGACATACCAAAGATTCTGATCGGCAAGAGTTGATTGGGATCAATCCGGTTCTTCTTTCAAGGATTTACCGGAAAGATTCGAACAAGATGCGATTTCTGTAAATATCGCATCGTTTATTCAATCAATCATTCATCTCTTCGAGCGATTCCATGAGTCGTCCGAACATCTCAGCGAGTCGATCAATTTGCTGGGTCATCGCGTCGAGTTGACGATCAAGTCGGCTCTCAAGTGCCTCGAGTCGGCTGTTCATTCCATCCATATGCTCGTGAATAACTTCTGGGAATCGATCAGATGAGTTACCCAAGCGATTGTGAAGTTCATCCAAGTTATGCTGAAGATGATCCATGTGCCCGTTTAACTCATCTGCAGAGTGCACAAAGAGTTTTCCGTTTCGGAGTTCAACCATCTGACGCTCGGATTTTTTCATTGCATCCATTGCTTTAGATTGCATATCGATAACAAATCGTTGATGATTACTTGAATCGGTGAGTTGCTTTTGGAGATGTTCTTTGAGTCGACCAATTTCAAGATCAAGTTCTTTGATGTGACCAAACTTGCCGTTCTCGAGCTGGGTTAAGAACTCAAACTCTTCAGTCAGTTCTTGTGCTTCTGGGAACTCGAAGTCTTCTGAAATCTCAACATCTTCAACCCCGAGATCCTTCGCGTTATATGCAGCGAGTTTCACCTTGAGTGTCATTTTCTCTCCGCCTCGCAGCACAACAACTTTCATGGTGTCCCCGGCATCTTTTTCAGAGAGCACTTTTCTGAGGATCTCATCGGTTGCTTGATCGCTGCCATCGATTGAAACGATCACATCGTAATCCTGCATCCCGCTCATCTTTGCGGGGAGATTGTCGATGACCTTCTCAACCAAAATGACTTTCATGTTGTCATCGAGTTTGAGGTGCTTGCGGAGAATCTTTGATGGTTCGCCAAGATTGATCCCGAGCATCACCTTTGGTTTGGTTTGTTCGCCAACAACGACCATGCCCGCTTTTCCAGTGGTGTGTACTGCTGGCATTTTGATCTCATGGATAACCTCTCCATTGTCATCAAAGAACAAAGCGATTTGATTTTTTACCTTCACTCGATCTTCATCGAGCGCTTTTCCATCGAGTTCTGCGAGTTCGATCTCACCGTTCACGATTTTGACTTTGTAGACATGACTGTCATCGTGACTCTCAACAACCGTGACTGAACTATTTTTCTTTGTGTCCTTCACGGTTGGTGCAGCTTCTGCTTTCGATGAATACTCAACCTTGAACTGAGCATTGGCGAGCGATGCGGGTATCCCTGTCGCTGCGATGATCAGTGCGATTGCTGCTTTTTTATTGATGATGTTCAATAGGTTCATTTGTCTATCTCCTGGAGTATGCTTTGTTGTAAGTTGAATCTGTGTGCTCTCTTGTGATGCGCACGATGGTGGTTTCAGTCGCATTTTCTTGCAAATTGTGTTTAATACGAACTTCTATGCTTTGGTTCGAGTTTCACAGGAACAGGAATGATCTGTCCTGCTTCGTTGTGCACCTCACGGTACGCATGATCGATGACCTGGCGTTCGATAATCTGACGGAGGTAGAGCACCTCGATCGATCCATCGGGCATAGGACGGGTCTCGATGACGATCTGTTCTGGCATTTCGCCGACAACTTGTCCGGTGCTTTGACCTGATGAAAGATACCGATCGAACGCTTGATCCGGTTGCGCTTGATCAAGGAGCATCTTCGAACCAATCAAACCCGATCCGGGGAGTCCTGCGATATCTGGTTTATCTGAAGAATCGATCTGATTCGAAAGCATTGCGGGTTTGCCGAAGAGCCAGACTAACAGAATTGCTGCTGCTGCTGCCCATCCGCCCCAGCGTGAAACTAGATCGAGTTTGGTACGCAAGGGTTCATCATCGATCAGTCCACCTGGGAGTTCAATCTGATCGGCAATCGAAATCTGATCTTCAACAGTATCGCTCAATGACTTGTGCATCTGTTGTATGTCAGCGAGTTCGGACCAGATGCTCGGATCGTGGGATGCGACCGCACGGAAGATGTTCCAGTCTTCGCTCGATGCGATGCCGTCAATAATCCTTGAGACGAGCACATCGCGTTCATCCCCTGGGAGTTTGACAACTGGTTCATTGTCTGGTTGGTTGTTGTGTTCGTTAGTATTCATCGCATGCCTCCAACCGTTTGAACGGCCTTTGTATTCGCTTGAGTTGTGCTTTGTTGTTCTTGTTGTTTGAGTAGTTCTTTGAGCATTCGTCTGCCTCTGGCAATCCTTGTCTCGATCGTTGTTGTCGGGAGTTCGAGTACTTCGCCAATCTGGTGGTAGGACATCGATCGCATACATCGCAAGAGAATCGGTTCTCTATATCCTGCGGGCAACGACATCGCAGCATGATAAATCCGTTTGGATTCATCCGAGTCAGTTGCCGCGATATCCGCACCCAACGGGACGCGCTGATCTGCTTTTTCCATCCCGACAAGTTTGAGCATGGATCGTTTCCGTCTCGTGGTTTTTCGTCCCTCTTCGCGAGCAGCGTTGATCGCAACGGTCCTCAACCATGATTTGAATGCTTTGGGTTCACGCACTTCAGTAATCTTTCGGCACACCTGCATCGCGACGACCTGCAACAAATCATCCAGATCCGCATCGCGAGGTTTATGAGCGAGGAGAATCACCGCGACCCATCTGCGGGTTTGCTGCCAGAGCAAGTTGAGCGCTTCTCGCTCGCCGGCGATTGCTGCTTCGATCACTGATTCATGAAATCCTTGTTGATCCACGCTTTCCCCTCAACTCCATCGTTGTACATACGACTCGCTTGCTAAGATGTTCTACAGACTCGAAACTGTCAGGTTTTCTTGATCTGTGAACAAATTCATCCGTTCAAGTACACTCGCAGCAACCGAATCCTCACGAACCGATAAAAACACTGTTTTTGAGACCAGAACGCATCCCTACACGCTGATATGAAAAAGAAGGCCAGCCAAATCCCAGGACGAGAAGAACCAACATCGCTTGGTTCACAGTTTTCTGATGCTGGGATCATGTCGTTTGGGGATCATCTCGAAGATCTCCGCAAGCGGGTATTTTATGCGATCATTGGGGTGGTCCCTATCTTTATGATCGCATTTGGGTTCGGTAGACCTTTGCTTCAGTTGCTTATCGAGCCCGCTCGCAGGCAACTCGTTCACGCAGGGCAGGGATCACAACTGCTCGCGACGGGTCCGTTTGAAACCTTCGGCGCGGTGATCCAAATCGCCCTGATCATCACAGTGCTCCTCGGTTCGCCTTGGTTGCTTTATCAGCTCTGGCTCTTTGTCTCTCCTGGACTCTACAAACATGAACGACGCGTGGTGCACCTGTTGATCCCGTTTTCTGGGTTGCTCACAGTGCTCAGTGTATTGTTTTTGTACTATGTCATTCTGCCTGTGATTTTGGCGTTCTTTATCGGATTTGGTGCCAAAGTTTCGGGAGAAGTTGGT
Organism: uncultured bacterium; assembly: GCA_963976235.1. GTDB lineage: Bacteria > Planctomycetota > Phycisphaerae > Phycisphaerales > UBA1924 > UBA1924. The sequence goes on along the minus strand of CAXBJM010000005.1, from coordinate 177,726 downwards.
GTGCTCACCGCGCCGTTGCCTCAAGGTGTTGTGCTGCCGACCATTCCTATCCTGCAAGCAGATCCGGTTGATCCAATGCCCGGGATGGTGTGGATCAACGAGGCGCTCCATCAACAACGGGTTTGTATCTCGATACAAGAAGATGGCAAACCAATCATCAGCGTCATGAACCTCACCTCGAATATCGGGATTGCACAACAATACCGGATATCAGAATACATTAAGACCATTCTCAACATGGGTTTAGCATTCGGGATCGCATTCCAGACCCCGGTGGTGGTCGTGATGCTTGGATGGGTTGGGATACTCAATCCAAAGTTGATGACCAAGTACCGCAAACATGCGATCGCGGTAAGTGCTGTCTTGGGTGCGTTTATGACGCCTGCAGATCCATTGTCGATGATCTTGCTCGCAACCCCGCTTTATCTGCTTTACGAACTTGGATTGTTCATTCTCAAAGTCTTCCCGATCGAACGGGTGTTGAAAAACACACAAACCCGCGATTCGCAGGACAAAGATGCAATCACCGATGAAGATGCAGGATCATGAGTGCCCATCCGACTGATCTTGGATTGCGCGATCTTGATCTGCAGATGATGAATCACGCGATCGACCTTGCGGCTCAATCTGCTCAACTCGGTGAAGTTCCAGTGGGCGCGGTTGTCTACGACACCCAAACCGGTGAGATTCTTGCCCAGGCTCACAACACACGGGAGATGGACAATAACCCCGCGGGTCATGCAGAGTTCACTGCGATTCTGCAAGCGTGTCAATCAATCAATGATTGGAGACTCAACCATTGCACCCTGGTTGTCACGCTTGAACCTTGCCCGATGTGTGCGGGGTTGATCGTGAACTCACGGATTGGGAGATTGGTCTACGGCGCATCCGATCCCAAAGCGGGTGCTGTGCGTTCGTTGTTCGAGCTTTGCGATGACGCTCGGCTCAATCATCGGTGCGAGATTCTCTCTGGGGTCGAGCAATCCCGTTGCAGCGAGCAACTCTCAAGTTTCTTCCGTACTCTCCGAAAATCGAACGCCAAGAAGCATTGAGTCTGCTTCACAACTCCTTGAGCACCCAGAATCATGCTCTGCCTGTTCTTGTGATTCGATCGCTTAGAAGCGAATGAACGAGCTTTGAGCGGATCCACGCTGATCTGTGCATCTCACAGACTATCCACAACAAGTACAGATGTTTGTGCGTGTGCTCGATCTGACTGATCCGGGAGGGTCTTTGTGTTTATATATACATAGATGAATTGATGGTGGTGGTAGTAATTAGAGCGCCCATTACGGGGATAACCAAGCTAGGTAACACATAAGTCATTTCAAAACATCCACTTAAAACACATCGAAACAACAACAAAGCTGTCGGTTGACTGTCATTTGCGCTCGGGTCAATTGACATGTCTGTCAGTTGGATGATTCAATTGGTATCTGCATGTCAGTTGTGGCGAGCGCAATCGGGCGCAAAGATCAAGTTATCCACTGTTTATGCACGGCGCAGTTGGGCGCATTTTTCATCCCAGTTCGACATGATCGAAGGTTTCGAATACTCATAACTGGGATAATTTTTGAAGCCTACTTAGAGCGCAGACGAGACTCGATGGTGCGGATCTGGCCGATGAGTTCTGGATCATCTTTGCACTTGCGTGAGATGGTCCGGACCGCGTGCATGACTGTGGTATGGTCTCGGCCACCGAAGTGGGCGCCGACTTCTTCGAGTGAGTGATTGGTCTTTTGGCGCGAGAGATACATCCCGATCTGTCTGGGATGTGCGATGGACTTGTGTCGGCGTTTACCAAGCAGGTCAGTTCGTTTGATGTGATAAAATGCGGATATCTCGTTGATGATCCGTTCAATGGTGATCCCGACACTGGTCTCAGTGGTTGCGGATGCGAACTCTTCTCCCAGCGCTTTGCGGGTCAGGTTCAGATCGATCGGCTTGCGTTCCATGCTTGAAACAATCTGAAGCTTGGTGATCGCGCCTTCGAGTTCGCGGATATTGGTATCAATATGGTGTGCAATCTCAGTCGCGACCATATCAGGGAGGATGAGCCCGCGATCGTCTGCTTTGCGTTTGAGGATCTCGACGCGGGTTTCGAATCCGGGTTTGTCGATTTTGACGACTAAGCCCCAAAGGAACCGGGAGATCAGACGATCTTCAAGATCGGGGATCTCTTCGGGTGGTGCGTCTGAACTGAGGATAATCTGTCCCTTTGCCTGGTAGACAGAGTTAAAGGTATGGAAGAACTCCTCTTGCGTGCGATCTCGTTTGGCAAGGAAATGGATGTCGTCGATGATGAGTAGATCGACATCTCGGAAGTTGTGGCGGAACTCGACCATGCGTCCGGATTGCACCGCGGACATGAACTGAGTCATGAAACCATCGCACGAGACATAGTGCATGGAGATCCCGGGGTGCTTTTCTTTGATTTTGAGACAGATTGCTTGGAGGAGATGTGTTTTTCCGAGTCCTACGCCGCCGTGAATGAAGAGTGGGTTGTAGGCGTGTCCCGGGTTTTCAGCAACCGCGACCGCGGCAGCGTGTGCCATGTCATTATTTGGTCCGATGACAAACTGATTGAACCCATAATCGGGGTTGATCGGGAGTGAATCGTCATTATCGAGCCAAGAGCGTTCAGAAGCGACATGGGATTTTTTCGTTGATGTTTGAGCTGCGAACGAATCTGTTGTGGTTCTGATTTCTACTTTGGTTTCGGGTGTTTGTTCCGTATGTGATTCTTGGATCTGCTTTGCCTTTGCTTTGGTCGATTTTGCGTTTTGAGCAGCAGAGGTCCATTCGTCGTCTGGGCCGAGCATTCGGACCGCGATGAGTTGACCAGTGACGCTTCGGATCGCGTCGTTGAAGGCATCGAGCCCGTTTCGACGGAGATAATCGCGATGCAGATCAGAATGAGCACGCACACCAAAGGTGCCTGAAACGATGCCTAATGGTTCGAGTTCATCGAACCATCTCCGGGAAACGGTGGGATGCTCTACGCGGATGTGCGCAAGAACATCTTCCAAGACCTTCGATTCTTGGTCTGGCATTGGGTGGAGACTCTCAAATATCTAGGCAACAACTTTGAATGGATGGTCAATGCTGCAGCGGTGTGTGAACTCTTCGAATAGATAACATAAAACTTTCGCGCATTGTTGTCAACCATTCTCTCATGAAGTTATCCACATTGGTCGAATTGAATGTGAAATTTGAACCAAACAGGGTGATGATGATCTCATCGTCAATCGGGTATGATGGTGCTAGGCTCTCTCTGAAACGAGATGGACAGATCAACTTGGAGAAGTTGTCGAACTGTGGAAGTCATGATTATGTCGAGTTCAAAGATTCTATTTGTGTGTACAGGGAACACCTGTCGATCACCTATGGCACAAGCGATCGCGCAACAACTGATATCAGAACAAGTAACATCAAAAATCGCATGGACTTTTGATTCCGCTGGGGTTGCTGCGGGAGATGGGTTCCCCGCATCGGATCAGGCGGTGCTCGCGTTATCAGAACGCGGGATTGATCTTACTGGACATCAATCAAAGATGATCACCCCTGAGCTTATTGACCAGTCAGCGATCATCTTTACCATGACACCCGCACACGGACAGGCAATCCTGCGTCTTGTCCCAGAATCCAAAGGCAAGGTTTTTCCATTGGATGCATCCGTTCCGATCGGCGATCCGTTCGGATACCAAGTCGATGTCTATCGTGAAGTAGCAACTCAACTCGAAGGGTTGATTCAAAAGAGAATTGAGGAGATTGTCAAATGAGCGATTCAAACTCAAGTTCCCCATTGTGTGTAGCGATTGGTGCCGATCATCGCGGCTCGGACGCGGCGCAACGCGTGAAGGACTCGTTGAAAGTCCTCGGATACGAAGCAATCATCGTCGAAGGATGTGATCGCAACTGTGATTATCCTGAAAAGGCGTACCTCGTTGGTCAAATGATGAACTCTGGACAAGCACAACGAGGGGTGCTGATCTGTGGGACAGGGATCGGGATGTCGATTGCTGCCAACAAGATCACGGGTCTTCGTGCGGCGTTGGTGCATGATGAACTCACCGCTCAGCTCTCGCGATCACACAATGATTCGAATGTTCTGTGTCTCTCCGCGGATCTGCTCGGCGAACGATTGATCGATAAGATCATCGCAGTCTGGATGCAAACCGAGTTTGAGGGCGGCCGACATCTTCGCCGTGTCAATAAGATCACCGCGATCGAGCAAGGCGCCGATCCACGCGAAGCAAGCAACACACAGAGCGCGTGATCGCATGCATTATTGAATCAGTGTTGGGATACGGATAAAAATTGAGACTTCGTTGTATCCAACGATTACTCCGCCGTTGATTGCGGTTATGGAGATCGGGATTCGATCCGCAGCGACGGGAATCGCGACCGCGGATGAATCTAACAACATTGCACCATCGGTATCGAGCAGATACAGATTCGCAACAGATGATTTTTCAATTGATTGCGGGCGCTGCAGATAGACTGCTCGTTGTTCGCCCCACGCGATATCGATCATGTCTGTGTTCACGCTCATCGGATCTGCAGCGATGAGATTTCGTTCATCATCGAAAACAAGCATCCCGCGTGAGGTGGTCACCATCACTGAATCAGGCGAATCATTCATGCTGATGACTGGTTGAACCTGAACCCATCCTCTTTGTTGAATTCGTTGGCGATCATCAAGCGGGCGCGCGGTGTGTGCGCCACCGAGTAATGAGATCATAAAAAGCTCAGAATCTGCATTGAGCACCACAAGATGATCGTTTGCGATCCATCCTGTTTGTGATTCGGCAAGGTAATCTTCGTTGACGACCCAGTCGATCCCGCCTGCTTTGGTGTTGATCGAAAGCAGGCGTTGTGCTGTTGCGACATGGAGATTGCCGTCATCGTTGACTCGGACCCATCTTGGGCTTTGTCCGAACCGATCGAGGACCTGGATTGCTTTGCCGGTACGGGAATCGATTGACGCAACGACGGATTTGGTTGCGCCTTCTGGTTGTTCGATGGTGATATCGGAGACTGATTCACCACAGATTCCCAGGACCCCACCGTCAAGGTCAATATCGTGGATACGGTTGGTAGGTAGGTCTGTGTTCCAGAGTCGTTCACCGGTGAGGAGATTGAGACCGATCGCTCGTCCGATGCGATCGGTGATGACGATTGTTTGGCCGTCAGTTATGGTGATGAGTTGATTGGTTCGGACTGGGCCTTGAACCGGTGTTGAGAACTGACCATCGAGTCGTGCGATGTCATCTGGGATCCGGGCGCTGTGTTGATCGAGCTCGATGAGAAGATCGGATACCGTCCAGATTGTTCGTCCGGTTGTTGTTTCGATCGCTTCGAGTGTTCCTGTATCATCAGTATCCGTGCCTTGAGGCCAGAAGATAATCGTGCGGGCATGGTCCTGCCAAGGAATCATCGGCGCTTCGTTTGTGTCTGAGTTTCTGGTCCAGATCGTTTCAAAGATGTTTGGACCCGCGCGTATGTAATCGAGTCTTCCGATTTGTGGCGCGTAGAGCACGATCCCGCCTTGATCGATCCGACGAACCGGTTTGATCGGTGAACCGGTCACCATCAGAGGCTGATCATCACGAATGAACGCGTTGCCAATCTTGGGGAGCTGATTCGCTTTGCGGGTACGCGTTGCGATTTCATCGTGGGTGATGCTGTTCCCGTCAATCACAATCATGAGATCGGGGAACACCTTGATGATGGACGCAGCGAGTGACTGTGCGTTTTGCGGATGATTTGTATCAATCATCCCCGCGATCGCGATCTGCGCGAGTTGATCGATTACGCGTTGGTCGGTGTTGATCCCGAACTCTGTGAGTGCGATGGCAGAATCAATCCCGTTGGTTGCAGCGTTGATCGCGGATTGTACTTTGTTCTTCGATTTCCACTGTTTGCTCGCGTTGAACCAGATTTCAGGTGTTGTTGTTGACCAAGGATAGCGATGGGCGAGTTGTTCAAGTGCGATCGGATCATGGGAGCGATCGAGAAACTCAAGCTCGGTCTTTGCGAGTTGATCGAAGGATCGATACGGGGTGTATCCCAGTGAGTTGAGGATTTCATAGATTCGGCGCGATGCTTCGAGTTCTCCTCGGACGGCGATGCTTGTGCCTTCCCACATCGAAGCGCCCAGTGCGGGTTGGTCAAGAATATCTTGGTACGCGCGGATCGCTTGAGCTGGGTTGTTGTGATTGGAGTTCCAGTTGCCCCATGCCATGCGATGAGCGACGACTTGCTTGTGGGTGTGTGCGAGTGTTGCGAGCTGGGAATAGAGGGTGGTCTGATCTTGTGTGCTGAGCTTTTTGGATGTTGATGATCCAACAATTTCGAGGATCGCATCAAACAGGTTCTTGTTGAGTTCATCCTGTGTATCAAATGGTGCGTTGTTGATGACACCAACCGCTTGGAGCACATACGGGACAATATCGTTGGTTTGTTCTGAACGATGCGCGAGTTCCGCAAGTGTGATCGCAGCGACAGGATCAGCTTTGATGCGATCAGCAAGGATCTTTGATGCGATACTCCACGCAAGGAAGTTGTTGATTGTGTTCTCGTTCACGACCAGGATTTGACCGTCTGTAACGATGGTGTTGCCGTACGCATCGAGATCGATTTTCTCAATCACGCTTGGTTTATCAGCATTGACAATGCTTATGCCTGTATTGGTGGGCAAAATGATTTGGTTGTCCGCAACGATCGCTCGTCCACGGATCGGATTCGCGCCGTCGAGGGTTTGCGTGCGGGTGAATGTTCCATTTTCAAATCGGGTGATTGGGATAAACGAAACCATTTTTTTGCTCACACACGCGAGTGTGTTATTGACGCGTAGAAGATAGAGCGATTCCCCCGAGGGTTGTGCAGCGCGTGTTGCGATGATGTTCCCGGTTTGAAGATCGAGTTGAAGGATCTGTCTGCCATCGGTGGTCAGGGTGAACATCCCTTGCTCGGTGATCACAGGTGTGTTGGTTGCATAGGTTGGTCGAGTGAACCGGTCATAGAGATCAGGGGATGCAAGCGAACGCGCCCAGATTACTTCACCTGTTGATGAGTCGATCGCGAAGGCGAGCCCGATGTAATCGGTCCAGTACACGATGCCTTCATGCAAAACTGGGCTGTGCGCGAGCTGGCCGGTTTGTTGGAAGGGGAGTGATCCCGCGGAACCGATCTGGCGGATCCACTTTGTTTTACCGGTGATTGTGTCGAGCCCGATGGCAGCAAAGCTGATAAGGCGCTGTTTCCGATTGTTTGTTCGTGCGCCGACAATGACTGTGTCATTGTCGACAATCAGTTGTCCACGGATTGATGCGTCCTTGAGTGATTCATCGATTGCTTGGATGTCGATCGACCAGAGGGTGCGTCCGGTATGTGCATCGACCTTGATGACGCGTGGGTCGCCGATGCGTGTGCCGTTGCGTGGGATACCGGTCGGGAGATAGAGCGACCCGTTGTCGAGGGTGATGGTTGTTTGATCCTCGAAGGTTCTGCTCATCCTGCTGCGTGCTGCGGGGGTGATTGGCAGATCGGTGTTGGTTGATGCGGTTTGTATTCTCCAGTACGGCCGAAGGGTAAAGCGATCAAAGCAAGAAACCGTCATCCCGTCGTTGGTGTACACACGATCTCCGAGCAGCACAGGCGCAGTCCATGCGGTAGGGATCCAGTTCGCGCCTGATGATTGCGTTGCCGAACTGCTTTGAAGTTCATCGAGATGCGCTTCGGGGGTGAGCACTGCTTGTCCGAGTGGGCTTGGAACAATACCTTTGAGCGAGAGGGGCTCGCTTGTACGCTCTGTGTTGCGTGTGTTCCATTCGAGTGAGCTATTGGGTATCAGTGCGTTCTTGATCCGGTCCGGAACTGTTTCTTGTTTATGTGGTGAGCGATTTATATTTGCAAGATCAGACCATTGGTCTGCGTGTTCCCAGGCGCGAGCAGAATCCACAAACCTTGCAGCGAGGTTTGCGAGTTGCGCGGCGCGTTGTGCGTGGGATTTCATGTCCGGATGATCGACAAGACGATCGAGGATTCTGATTGCTGAGAGGAAATGTCCGGACTCGATAAGCACCTGTGCGCTGTGCAGACTGGCGATCATCCCAGGTTCGGTGAGCCAAGCATCCTGTGACACGCGGATCCAACCATCTTGATCATTGAGCCCAACGCGTGCTGCGGGTGTTTGTTTGAGTCTGTATGCGTTCAGCAGCGCCGGATGATCGAGCACAAACCGATACATGCGCTGACGAACAGGGATGAAGATTCCTGGACTCTTGGATTCGATAAGACGATCACCATGATTGATGATTGTTTGATGTACGAGCCGGGATGCTTCATCGAGATTGTTTTGTGCGATCAGTTCAGGCAAGCGAATAAACGCGTCTGCAGCGATCGGTGAATCAGAAAGATACACCGGGTTTTCATTCTGGGGAGCACGGAGTTGTTGCGCGTGGAGTGAAGTTGAACACCCCAAAGTACACACAAGAATCGCGATTCGCATGATGGGTAAAGAACGGATGATAACGAACTCCTCATTGGATAACTGGCATGGTGCTCATATTACAAAACCGGCACAGGGTGGGCTGAGTTGCAGATAGTCCGGTTCTGAGCGTCCGAATAGCTCTATTTCATACTCGGATTCTCTCCCAGATCGTACAAGCAGATCGATATGTGTGCATCGTTGAGCGGCGGGGTTATTTGAGAGCGTGTAAGATTCGATAATCAACTTCGATGATATCCGTTCTGGATAATCTTGTTTGTCGGATCAGTTTGTCTGGTAGTTGGGTTTCGGGGTGTGTTCGCTCGTTGCCCAAGCGGTTATACGCGATGTTTGCGTGTCGGCCGTTCCGTGTGCTGGTGCTTTCGCTTGCAATCGCAGCGATGAGCGGCGTGGATCTCTATCTCACCCTCTTGTTTGTGACACAAACCGGGATGCATGAGATGAATCCGCTTGCTCGTGCGATGATGGAATATCAATCACCCGTGATCCTTGCTGTGTGGAAAACCGCGACGGTTGTGCTTTCAATCGGGATATTGATACTCATCCGCAAGCAACGCAGCGCCGAGATGGGTGCCTGGATAGGGTGTTTGGTGATGGGATGGTTGATGCTCCATTGGACAGGGTTTATTCATCTGAGCAGTGAAATTGATATGGAACTGGCGCAAAGCGCTGATAATCCAAACTGGATCATCATGTCCACACAAGTTGAAGGCTTGGAATCGGTCGGTTCTTGGATCATTGATTGAGATCTGACTCGTTTGTGATTGCTGATCGGTGTGCATTCGAGCGTCGAGTGTGCTACGCTCGTGTGTGATGATTCAATCAACAATACATCGATTTAAGACTGTTCATTCCAAGTCCTCATGGCAAGCGATCGCGATCGGCGGGTTGGGGATGTTGCTTTGTCTTGGAGGGTGCAACAAAGCAGTTGCGCCGACATTCAAAGCAGTTGGTGTACGCGAGGTCCAACAGGACGGCGATCGATCCGTGATCGAGTTCTTGATCGAAGCAACCAATCCGAATCGAGACCCGCTCCCGCTTCGTCAGGTGCACTATACAGTGAGGCTTGATGATCAGGATGTGTTCTCAGGTGTTCGAAGTCCAGAAACTACGCTGCACACCTATTCTTCGCATGTCTTTGAGCTCCCAGCGGTGCTCGAACTCGGGTCTTTTTCGGGAACAGGGATCGTGAACTACACGATTGTTGGAACTGTCCAGTACATCCCGCCGGGGCAACTCTCGGAGGTGCTCTTTGATGCAGAAATCAAGGTGCCTGAAGCAGTGCTCAACTTGAGCGGGACGATCAACACTGGTGACACAAAAACTGGTGATGCAAACCTAACCGATTAACCGACTCGAATCCTGTCTTGATCTGTTTTACTCAGTTTGAACTCCATCCTCGGGAGGAGTTCTTTGAGTCGTGATTGCAGACGCGGGAGGTATCCTCTCTCGGTGTTGGTGTGTCCCGCAAGCAATACACTTAAGCCGGAATGGTTTGCTGCGAGGAGCTCGTGATGGGTCATTTCGCCGGTGATCAGCAGATCACATCCCTCTTGACGGGCAAGACTTGCAAAGGAACCACCCGAACCGGGCACCACCGCGATGGTGCTGAACAGATGGTCATCGGGGGTTGAGTTGATGTACCGGATCCGACTTTTATCGAGGTGTGATTTGAGACGATTCACAAGCTCGTCCATCACGACGGGTTGATCAAGCACAAGTCTGCGTCCAGCGCCGAGCTTACGGATTGGTTCGGGGACAAGCTCAACGATGTCGTATGCGGGTGTTTCGTATGGATGGAACTCCTTGAGTGTTTCGATGACCAGCGCAAGTGATCGGCGGGCGCACACCATTTCGATTCGGATTTCGGGGACGCGTTCGAGTGAACCTACTTTGCCGATTGCGGGTTGGGCACCGGATTGAGGCAAGAATGTGCCTTCGCCTGGAGTGTTGAACGAACAGAGTTGGTAGTTGCCCATGCCCCCGGCGCCTGCGGTTCCGAGCGCATTGCGGAGATGGTCTGCTTTATCGCTTGGTACAAAGGTGATGACTTTCACTTCCCGGTGGATGTCGCCTCCGGTTGCGGGAGAGAGCGCTCGGCAATCGCCTTTGACTACCCCTTGGGTTGCTTCGCCTGCGGGGGCGCTGATCCCCTCGCAGAGCCAATCGGTGACTCCGCCTGCAGCGGCATCGAGCGCGGTGTGCGGGGTGAAAATCGCGATCCCTGCTTCTGCAGCGCCCAGGATGATCCGCTGGGTATGCGTCGCGTTGGTCAGCGCATCGAGTGGTGTCCAGATCGGCGGGTGATAAGCGATGATCGCGCCTGACTTGAGATCAATCGCTTCCTGGAGGACACGCTCGGTGAGGTCGATCGTAAGCAGGGTCGAACCGACAACTTGGCGGTGTGGGTTGCCGAGTTGTAAACCAACCTTGTCCCAGTCTTCCGCAAGTTTGAGCGGTGAGATCTGTTCCATCGCATCAATAAGATCTTGAACAATCATGCGTAACTCCTGTGCTCGAACCGATCAGTTCGTCATTCAGTAGACCAAACTTCACAGCTCATTCTAGGTACGCGTTGAGATGGACTCTTGTGCGTTCAAATTGATGAAGTCGTGATGCTAAAATACAAGAATGAATGATTCTTTTCCATGTTATCAGACACGGGCATACGCCAAGGTGAATCTGGCGCTCGCAGTTGGCACCTTGGATGCCGATTCGGGTCTTCATCCGATCTGTTCGTGGATGCATGCGATTGATTTGTATGATCGAATCACCATCCAAGCACTCGAAACAGATCAGGAGTCACGGTACCAGATCGTTTGGGGAGATGGTGACGAGTCCCATCCTGTCGAATGGTCGACAGTACAGGACCTCGCTGTTTGTGCGCACAAACTCGTCGAAGCGAAGGTTGGGCGCGCTTTGCCTGTCGATCTTCGGATAGAAAAGCAGATCCCAGCGGGTGGTGGTCTGGGTGGAGGATCGGCGGATGCTGCTGCGGTGTTGCGTGGATTGAACACTCTGTTCGAGTTGGGATTGTCCCAAGATGAACTGTGCAAGATTGCGGGTTCACTTGGATCAGACATCCCGTTTTTTATTGATGAATCCCGCGATATTGTTCGGCCTGCGATTGTGGAGGGGGTTGGGGATCGGATTACGCGGCTCGTCTCAGATCATGCGGGTGTGCCGATTACATTGTTCTTACCGGACTTTGGATGCCCGACAGGGAAGGTATACAAGGCGTTTGATTCGTGTTCCCGTCATCAGATTGATGCACAGCGTGTTCGATTGCTTGCTCAAAGCTTGCAGATTGACGAGCACGGATTGTTCAATGATTTAGGTTTGCCTGCGATAGATGTGGTTCCTGAACTTGGTGAGATCAAAGAGCGCATCGAGCAGCTTGTTGAGCAGCCGGTGCATGTCTCTGGGAGCGGGTCTACATTGTTTGTGATCGGAGAAGTTGATTCTGGAATTGTGAATCGTGATCAAATTGGGGTTGAAATGGTGCAGTGTTGTTTGATATAAGTTGAGTGTTGGTATCGGGTTCGTCGATAGGGAAAGACTTTCGTAGGTATAACCATTTTGGAGTGATTGCCATCGAGCGTCACCCCACTGGAGCAATGTAATGTCTGATGAAATTCAAGAGCAACAAATCGATGCTGACCAACAAGAAGAGGGAACTCGGCTTGCGCTCGGGATCGATGTTGGGGGGACCAATATCCAAGCGGGTGTGATCACCGAGCGTGGGCAGGTGCTTGGACGATCCAAGATGCGAACACAGGCCAACGAAGGGTTTGAAGCGGTGATGGATCAGATCGCTGCAGCGGCGCGTCAGGCATGCCAAGAGGCGCAGGTTCCAATGTCATCAATCTTTACCGCAGGTTTGGGTGTGCCGGGACCGATTGATCCTGAAAAAGGGATCGTGATCGAAGCAGTCAACTTGCGTTGGAACGACGCGCCAGTTGTGATGGCTCTGTCCGATCGTCTTGGGGTCCCGGTGTACGCAGACAACGATGTCAATGTCGCGGTCTACGGCGAATGGCGCGCGGGGATCGGGAATGAAACACCCAACATGCTCGGGGTCTGGGTCGGTACCGGTGTTGGGGGTGGGTTAATCATCGATTCAAAGCTCCATCGCGGGGCGCACCACTCAGCGGGTGAAATTGGACACATGATCTTGGTCCCTGGTGGACAGTTTGGGTCTCGATCCGTCGAACATAACTGTTCACGAACCGCGATTGCTCATCAGTTGGTCAAACTCATCCGATCGAATCATCATTCGATTCTTTCAAGCTTGACTGATGGAAAACTCAATAAGATTAAATCGAAGGTGATCGCGCAGGCGTATGAACAAGGTGATGATTTGGTCCGGACAGTTGTGGACGATTCTGCGGATCGGCTTGGGATGGCGATTGCGTCGGCGGTGACCTTGTTAAGTTTGGATCGGGTGGTCCTCGGTGGGGGATTGGTCAAAGCGATCGGTAAACCATATGTGGATATCGTGCGTGATTCGGTCCGTCGAGAGGTATTCCCCGAATCGATCCGAAAGATATCGGTCGAAGCAAGCGTGCTTGAGGATGATGCGGGTTTGGTCGGTGCGGGTTTGATTGCATTCGAGCAACTCTGGAAGTGATCAGATCGAACAACTGATTCTGAAATGCGTACAAAAAATGGCAACATCATTGCGATGTTGCCATTCGTGTTTGGTTGTTAGGATACCGATTAGAGCGCGAAGTTGATATCATCGAGAAGCCCGTCGGCTGCTGATGAGAGCTTGTCTTCGGTGAGGTAGGTACCCGCTTGGATTTCATCACGGACTCGATTGACGAGTTCGGATCTTTCGGTTGGTTCGGATTGGAGTTTGCTCAGGTATTGTGATACCTGGGAGAACTCAACACGATCAGATGGCCGAGCCCCACCACGGCCCCGGACTTCTTCTGTGCTTTGATTGCTTGCGATCGAAGGATCAACAGCGATCCGTCCGACTCGACTTGCAACCGAACTATTGATTGGAGAAATATCACTCATTCAGAAAGCCTCATATCTGTGTATGTCAGTGGTATGCTTTGCATACTGTGATCATACTGCCACTTGCCCATTATCTGTGCCCACCACTCGGGCACCCACTACATATAGTTGTTGGAACTGATGTTCCAATCATCCTGTGAAGTGTGTATCGACCCATTATCTGATCTTGCTCAAAAAACAAATCAATTTGGCTTCAGTGGGTTAAGTATTGAATCAAGAGTTGTTTACGAGATATAACATACAACAGGACCAACGAAAACATTCGAGGAAAATGATGACTATTTTGAAAACAGACCAATACAAGGGCGTTTTTAGTTTGTTCGTATACCCAAACATCCTGAGAAAGCAGAGATATGGGGTGATAGGGAGCGTTTTGTTGGGCACTTTGCTCTGTGGGTGTGCGAGCGATCAGCCTCGCGAGAAAGAAGACACAAAGTACTACACCGATGAATCGAGCGCAGTGTTTGCGCCAGATATCCAAAGTGAAGGGGGAAACTCATCACGGGGGAGTGTGTGGGATCGAGCGCTTGCAGAACCTAGAACAGATTCATCAAAGTCAACCGAGCCTGCGTATCGCGGCGGATGGTCGATTATGCTTGCCAATGTTGGTGAAGGTGGGATGGAGCGGGCAAAGAAGATGCTTCAGATTGTTCAATCCGAAGCAGGACTAACTACAGCATTCATCGACACGCGAGCAACCGGGATTGTGATTGCCTACGGCGACTATCTGGGTAAAGAAGATCCACGAGCGATTGAAGATCTGAACAAAGTTCACAACATCGACCTGATGGGTGTCAAGATATTTGAGAACGCGACGATGGTCCCGCCTTCAAGTTCTGCGCTGCGTGGTTCGAATCCTGCATATGACTTGCGGACGGTGAAAGATCGATTTGGTGAGATGGCGGTTTATACGCTGCAAATCGGGTTGTATGGGCGATCTGATTATCAGATGCCCAGCGGGGAAGACCTTGCGGAGTTCCGCAAATCGGCAGAAAACGCGGTGCGTGAACTCCGAGATCAGGGTGTGATGGCGTTTTACTATCATGCACCATCGCGCAGCATGGTGACTGTTGGTGTCTTTGGTGAACGGGACTTTGATTCGACGACGCTGCCTCCGATGCAATCGCGGGCGTTGCTTGCCATGCGAGAACAGTTTCCCAATAACTTGCTCAACGGGCAAGGGATTAACGAAACTGTGAACACAGAATCAGGAAGGGTCACTCGATTACAATCAAGTCAACTTGTTGGGATTCCGAAGAAGTGATGGTAATGTAAAAGTCTTTTTTGCAGATGGTTGGGCAAACACTATACAGATCGGTCTATGGGTTTGAAAATCCTTGAATCCACAGTGCTTCGATGTGGGTTGCGATCCATTGATCTGTGTCTGGGGATGATCTTGTCCAATCGACTGACCACCAGCTCAAAGGGGGGATCATGTCGCCTTTGACGCGGACTTTGATTTGTGTGCGCGCCATCTGTGATCCCAGTATCCCGGTATTGACATCGCGCACGGTTGCAGAGTCGAGTGCGGTTGTGCCTCGCGAGGTGATCTGTGAGATGACGCGGTCTTTGTTCGTAACCTTGAAAAACGAAGATTTTACCTCAATTTTTTCACTCAGGAGTTGGTTGAGTGATTGTGTATCGCCGGCGATAACTGCTTCGACGAGTCGGTTGGAATGGGTTTCGAGATGTTCTCGATCGGTGATGATGAAATGTCCGGTGAGGTAGATACCGATTCCTGTGATGAGTCCGAGGAGAATCGCGGGTCGGCCGATGCGCTTTGCGTGCGTTGAGTGGCGCAGGGTTGCGAAGACGAGCACCCCCACCGCGATGCAGGTGAGCGCCAGGGGGATCGGGGATTCAAGGATTCGGAGTTCTATGAAACCCGGCGCGGGGAGTGAGGGCAGGTTGGTGGGTTCCATCAGGTTGTTCTGCATCGATGCCTTTCGAAGGTGTTTGCTGGTTTTGGCTCTGTCATGGTATTCGGTTCTCCTTGCCAACGGGTTCCTGCGTGTTTGATTGCGAGATCCTTGGCGTATAAAGCACAAAACGACCGATAATACAGGGGTGAGTGCAACAGATGTGCGCGGTTGGTACGCCCAGAATCAGCATTTCGATGGAGAACGCGATGGATTTATTTTCAACTCAGCAAATGACAGGTTCCAACGAGCATGCGATACTCAGAAAGAACCTCGCAGCACTTGCAGAGAAAAGCCCAAAGGCAGCTGCGATGATCGAGCAGGCGGTCGTGCCTGTCGGGTTGTCGTTTGTTGATACGGATGATGGGGTTCCAGGCGCTGAGCTCAATGGGGTGGCGCTTGCGTCAAAGCGTCGGCCGATGAAAGACGCGGAGCGACTTGCGGAGCAGTTTGATCCAACCAAGTCGGCGTGTGCTGCGGTAGTTGGGTTTGGTCTTGGGTATCACTGTGGGACGATGCTTCAAAGACTTGGAAACTGCGGCGTGGTGTTGTGCTTCGAGCCTGATCTTGGGTTGCTTCGGGGTGTGCTTGAGCGGATTGATTACTCATCGATGTTCGCCACCAACCGATTCTTCTTATTGACCGACAGCGATGACTCGGTGGCGCTCACGCAAATGTTCAAAGGGATTGAAGCGGTTGTCGGGCTTGGGGTTGAGATTGTGAACCATCCCCCGAGTGGTGGACGGATCGGGAAAGCTGCGGATCAGTTCGGACGTGTGCTTGGCGAGGGTGTGAGTTCGACCCGGACGCATGTGGTGACGGCGCTTGCTAACTCGCAGATCAGTTTCCGGAACTCGTTGATGAATCTGGATTATTACACGAGTTGCGCCGGTGTTGAATCACTCAAAGATTCATGCAAAGGTAAGCCTGCGGTTGTTGTCGCAGCTGGTCCGAGCTTGGAGCGGAATCTTAAGCAGCTCGGTGAACCCGGAGTGCGGGACTCGGTGGTGATCATCGCGGTGCAGACTGTTTTGAAGACGATGTTGGCGCGAGGGATCAAACCTCACTTTGTTGCGGCGCTCGATTATCATGAGTTGAGCAAGCGGTTTTATGAAGGGTTGACAGCATCGGATGTTGAGGGTGTTCGATTGGTTGTTGAGCCTCAGGCGAACCCGGCGATTCTTGACGCGTTCCCTGGTGAGGTGTTGTGTGTTGGAGATAATACGCTTGATCTGATTTTGGGTGATGATCTTCGCCATGAGATGGGGCATGTTGAGCTTGGCGGCACGGTCGCGCATTTGTGCTATTCGGTAGCGCGATACTTGGGGTGTGATCCGGTGATTTTCATTGGTCAGGACCTTGGGTTTACCGACGGGCAGTATTATGCTGCGGGCGCTGCGATTCATCAGGTTTGGTCTGGAGAGATCAATGCGCATCAAACGATCGAGATGTTGGAGTGGGAACGGATTGTTCGGATGAAGTCTCTATTGGTTGAGAAGACCGATGTGCACGGACGATCGATCTACTCAGATGCGCAGATGTCGACTTATCTTGCGCAGTTCGAATCGATGTTCCATCGAGATGTCGGGCAAGGTCTTCTTGTGGTCGATGCATCCGAGGGCGGCGTGCGGAAGTTGCACACCCAAGTGATGACGCTTAAAGATGCGATTGAATCATTTGGTGCGCAAGGTGAAGTTTCTGTTCCAGAGACACTCGGCTTGTGCCGGGGGGATCAGCAGTACAGAGAGTTGGTGCGGGTTCGACTCAATGTGTTGATTCAAGATTGCGAGCGAATTGCTTCGCTGAGCAATCAATCGGTTCAGCTTTTGCAAAAAATGATTGCGATACAGAAGGATCAGAAGAAGCTCAATAAGCTGATTTACAAGGTGCAGGATCTGGGTAAGCAGGTCACAGATTTGAAGACCGCGTACAGCTTGACTGAGATCGTCAACCAGATCGGCACCTTTAATCGGATGAAACAAGATCGGGTGATCGGTCTGAATCACGATGCCGATCCGTATACGCGTCAGCGATTGCAGATCGAGCGAGATATCAAGAACATTCAATGGGCGAGCGATGCAGCAAAGTCTGTAGCGCTCCAGCTCATCGCGGGTCGTGACGCGATGATGGGGATTGGGAGCAAGCAAACGAGCGGGCTTGTTGAGCTGCAACAAGACCAAGCAATCGCGAGCCAGAGTGTTGATATCCAAGAACAGAAACAAAATCGGGTGCCTGTGCATGCGATGATCATGGCTGATCCAGAGATTGGCGGGCTTGGGACGCCGCGTGATCTTGGCGCGAATGTGTCTGGGTCGACGAGTGTGATTGGTATGACCATCGAGCGGGTGAACCAGGCCAGCGAGCTTGATGGAATCACGATAGTGACACCGAACCCTGAAGCGATTGAACGATTGATTGCAACGGTGCCTTCACGATTGAAGATTCAGGTGGTCGGGGTGAACCCGCAGAAGTTTGGCAAACGGACACGACGCGTCGGCAGCGCCCGGATGCAATCGAGCGAGTGTTGGCGCGGATCTGTTGGGATGCTCAGTGTGTATGACGAGCAGCTTGATGTTGAGTTGTTGTCACAGGTGATCAGTGAGTGCCAGATTGAAGCGTGCGCCATCATGGGTGCGGATTGGGCGATGATTGATCCGGGTTTAATTGACGAAACGGTTGCTCGGTTCCGGTGTCAGGATACTGAAAAACGGATCGCGTTTTCACAAGCAGTGCCAGGTCTCGGAACGATGGTGGTTGATCGGACAACGATTCATTCATTGGCAGAATCCAACAAGAGCGCTCCAAACGGATCGAATCACTTTGCGACAATCGGTGGGTTGGTTGGGTATATCCCGGTTGTGCCTCAAGCGGATCCGATTGCCAAGGGTGTGTGTGTCGGGATTGATCCGGAGTTGCGCGATGCGGGGGTGCGGGTGATCGCGGATTCTGATGCGAGGCTCAGCGCGATGTGCAAGGCGTTTGAATCCATCAAGAATGATTCTGAGAGAGAAGAGCTCGACGGAGTGTGCTGTGTGCAGGCGTTTGGACAGGAAATCAAACGCGAAGATCGACGGTGCCCACGCACGATTGTGCTCGAAACATGTACTGGACGATTAGCAAGCGGGGACTGGGGTGTTTGGAAACGCAATGCGATCGAGCCGGCAGAGCGAGCGGTGTTGTCGATGAATGATGCGCATGCGTTGTTCCGTGATGCCCATAAGTTACGCAGCGATGTTGCGGTGGTCTTCGATGGTGTTGGCGATCCGTTAATGCATCCCAGTGCGATCGACTTTGTTCAGCTTGCAAAGGAAGACGGGATATCGAGTGTTGAGCTCCGGACGGATATGTTGCGTGAGGGGGTCGGCGCACAAGAGTTGCTTGATGCGGGGATCGATATTCTTTCGGTTGATGTGCTTGCGGAAAACAAGGAAACATATTTGGCGCTCACCGGGGTTGATCGACTCGATGATGTGTACGCACGGATTCAAGGGGTCTTTGATAAATTGCGCGGGGATCGGTCGGCAACAACCTGGTTTGTGCCTCGGATGACAAAGTGTGATGCGGTGTATGAGGAAGTTGAGCAGTTCTATGCGAAGTGGTTGATGATCTGTGGAAGTGCGATCATTGATGCGATCCCTGGTCGTGTCTCGGGTCAACGGATTCAGCGATTGCCTATCCCCGATGAGCGTCAAGAACAGCTCGATCGTTCGACGATGTATGTGCAATGCGATGGCACGGTGGTTGATCGGTTGGGTCAATCCATTCGCGGGATCAATGTGTTTGAGGATGGTGTAGAGGTCGCGTATCAGAAGATGTGCAGCGCTCTGCGGGACTCGCAGATTGAACCCAAGTCGATCTCAAATGAGTTTGCAGCATGAGTGATTCACCAGCTGCGATTGCAATCATTCTGGCACGCGGGGGTTCGAAGGGATTGCCTAGAAAGAACTCTGCGATGGTTGCAGGTGCGCCGTGTGTGCAGTGGACGATTGAAGCCGCAAAGAAGGCAATGAGTATTGCGCGAGTTGTTGTGTCTTCAGATGATGCACAGGTTCATAAGTGTGCGAACGGGCTTGGATGTACGGTGATCGACCGCCCCGCAGAACTAGCACATGATACTGCGACGATTGATGACGCAGCGAGGCATGCGTATGAATCAGTTGGATCACCAGAAGTTCCAGTTGTGATTTTGTATGCCAATGTGCCCGTGCGTCCGGCATCACTGATTGACGATGCGGCGAAGATGTTGATTGAATCAGGGTGTGATTCGGTGCAGAGTTATGCATCGGTGGGCAAGCATCATCCTTGGTGGACGGTGCGGGTTGATGAATCCGGGAGTGTGTCGCCTTGGGAGGGGGATGTGTTGTATCACAACTGTTTCCGAAGGCAGGATCTCCCGTCCGCGCAAGTGCCAGATGGTGGGGTAATCGCATTGACTGGTGAAGCTTTGATGTGCAGAGTGAATGCACCAGCAGGCCCCCACTGTTTTCTGGGAAATGATCGGCGCGGGATCATCACGAACGAGGGTGATGTGATAGATATTGATTCGCGGATTGATCAGATCGTTGCGGATGCGATATTGAATGAGCAGTTGAGAGAGCGAGCAGCACATGCAGATCGGTGATCGGAAGATCGGGTTAGATCAGCCGCCATATATCATCGCAGAGATTGGTGTGAACCATGACGGCGAAGTTGCGCGTGCGCTGGAACTGACCGATGCTGCAGCGGATGCGGGCGCGGATGCGGTGAAGCTGCAGTTCTTTGAGACCGATCGGTTGATGAGCAAAGCGGCGAAACTCGCAGCGTATCAAAAGAATGCAGGTGAAACCGATCCGATTGATATGCTCAAACGATTAGAGTTGACGATTGATGAGATGGCATTGGTGGTTGATCGTGCGCATGAGCGCGGGATTCATGCGATCGTGACGGTGTTTAGTATGGAGTTGGTGGAGGTTGCCGAGACTTTGGCGTGGGATGCGTACAAGACGGCGAGCCCGGATATTGTGAATCGGCCATTGCTTGAGGCGTTGATGACGACGGGCAAGCCGATGATTGTGAGTACGGGGGCAAGTGAACTCGATGAGGTTGTGCGTGCGGTTGGATGGCTTGATGAGGCGAGGGATCGGTTGGCGGTGTTGCAGTGTGTGAGTTGTTATCCGGCACCAAAGTTGGCTCTGGGTGGGATTCAGGCAATTTTGGATGCTGTAAACTTGCCAACGGGATACAGCGATCACACGAAATCGCACCGAACAGGGAACACCGCAGTTGTTGCGGGTGCGTGTGTGATCGAGAAACATATTACTGATGATCGAAAGCGAATTGGGCCGGACCATAAAGCATCACTGCTGACAATGCAGCTTGGTGGGTATGTGGAAGTATGCCGATGTGCGCCTTCTGGGAGAACAATGTTTAGGCGACTGGTTGATCAAATTGCAGAGGTAGAGGTTGAAGATCGAGAGCGACCTTCAAAAAGAAAACTTTGGAAGTTGTTTAAAAAATCCGAGCCAGATATGCCTATCTCAAAATCCTCGTCGTTGCATAGAGCACTCACAAAATTGGGGTTTTCAGAAGTCAATAAAGAACTTGGAGCTGATGCTATTCACGCTGCAAATGAGACTCGGAATGAGAAACGCGTCCTCGATTGTGAACGCGATGTCCGCGATGTTTCACGGCAATCTGTTGTCAGCGCATGTAATATCGAGTCTGGAACTACGATCACATGCGAGATGTTGACCATCAAACGCCCGGGCACGGGGATATTGGCGTATGCGATTGATACAGTCGTTGGGCGAGTCGCAACGCGTGCGATCGAGGCGGATGTACCGATTGTGGAAGAGGATCTTGAATGACTGATGAGCTAAACAACGAGTTAAAAAAGATCATGGTCGTGACGGGGACTCGGGCGGAGTTTGGATTGCTTCGGCCGGTGATGTACGCGGTGCATGCGCAAGAGAACTGTGAGCTTCGGGTGGTGGTTGCGGGGTCGCACTTGGTGCAGCCGGCGGTGACCTTTCGTGAAGTGAAGGCAGAGTTCGGGATCGCGGACTCGATCCCGATGCAGACCGCCGGGCAGGTCGGACGATTGGCGGATGTTGAATCCCTCGGCAAAGGGATCACACGGTTTGGGCGATCACTTGAGATGAATGATCCGGATCTGGTTGTGGTGCTTGGGGATCGGATCGAAGCGTTCGCAGCGGCGAGTGCTGCGAGCATTGGTGGGTATCCGCTCGCGCATATTCATGGCGGCGATCGCGCAGAAGGTGTTGCGGACGAAGCGATGCGCCATGCGATCACGAAGATGGCGAACATCCATTTCCCGGCGACCCAGACGAGTGCTGATCGGATTATCAAGATGGGAGAGCACCCAGAGACAGTGCATATGGTTGGGTCATCTTCGATTGATGGGCTTGAAGATATTCCTGTGATGGGTGATGGTGCGTTTGCGGAACTTGGATCGCCTGAGGTTGTGGTGTTGATGCATCCAATCGGGCGCGAGGATGATGAAGAGCAACGAGTCATGGAACGCGTGCTCGAATCATTGCATGATCAACGAGTTTTGGTGTTGCATCCAAATCTTGATCCGGGTCGACGGGGGATTATGTCTGCGATTGAGTCGGCGCCGATTGATGTGCAGGTGTTGCCTCAGATGGTGCGGACACTGTTTATAGGTTTGCTCAAGAGGATCGGTACATCGGGTGGCGCGTTGGTTGGGAACTCATCGGCGGGGTTGATCGAGTGCAGCGCGATCGGGTGTCCGAGTGTGGATATTGGTCATCGCCAGAATGGACGAGAACGATGTGATGGATGGACAGCACATGCGGATGAAACGGTAGATTCGATCCGCAGCGCATACGGTATGATCACACATACAGACCATGTGAGATTGAGTCATCCGTATGGGGATGGGCGTGCGGGTGAGCGGATCGCAGCGATAATTGCAGGGATTGACTTCGATTCGGCGGGGTTGGTTCGCAAGCAGTGTATGTATTAATTGCGGATGTGTTGATGGTCCGGGTTGATTATTTGGATGAATTGCATGGTTCAATGTGCGACTTGATGATTGTGCAGTGATTGTGGGACGATGACCAAAGTAGGGTGAGTTGAATGCCGATGTGGGTGGTAAGAAAACCACTACACATCGGGAGTGAAGCATGACGACTACTCAGGAACAGCGTGAACAATCAGTTGCAGGGGCACTCAAGGAGATTTCGCATATTGCGACCCTCCCTGAGGTGACGCTGAAGATCATCGAACTTGTTGAAGACCCTACGAGCAGCGCTCAGGATCTTCATGAGGTGATCAGCAATGACCCCGCGTTGTGCTCACGGATTTTGAAGGTTGTGAACTCTTCGTTCTACGGGTTGCCTGGTCAGATCGCTTCGATCAACCGGGCGATTGTGATGCTTGGTCTCAATGCAGTCAAGAACATCGCGATTGCGGCATCGCTTGCTAAACTCTTCCGCGGCGGGGAACTCACACCGTTCTTTAGTGCCAAAGAACTCTGGGATCATTCCAATGCGGTTGCGATCGCAAGCAAGATGCTTTCAGATCGTTTGGGGATGGGGCTTGGAGATGAAGCATACCTTGCGGGTTTGATTCATGATATCGGGATTATGGTTGAGATGCAGTATGATCGTTCCAACTTGATCGACGCACTCGATCGTTGTAATGCGGATAGCTCGGGGAATCCTTCGGTTTCATTGCTTGAAACCGAAGAAGAAGTCTTTGGTGCGAATCATCAGGACTTTGGTAAAGCACTTTGTGAAAAATGGAAGTTCCCGGCGCCGTTTATGGCCGCTGCGGGATTCCATCATACCCCAACCGAAGCACCATCAGAAACACGCAAGATTGTGTATCTCGTGCATGCTGCGGACAAGATCGCATCGATGATCGACGGCGGGTTCAAGCTCGATAATCCAGACATCGGTATCCAGCGTGAAGTAATGGAAGATCTGAAGTTGACAGATGTCATGATTAATGATTTGGTTGAGAAGTTGATCGAAGCGATCAACGACGAAGATTCCACACTCTGATCATACAAGATAGTAGAGATGGACCGGCTGACTATTCTTTATGGATGTCGGCCGGTTTTTTATTGGGTGCGTTGTGTCCAGAACTCCATGCGTGCATGATTGGTCATATCAAACGATAATGGTGTGATGGTGATTTTGCCATCAAGCAGTTCGGGGACATCGGTGCCTGCGTCTGCGCCGTGGAAGTCGAGTCCGCTCCCGGATGCCCAGAAATAGCGATCGCCGTTGGGTGCTTTGCGTTCGTCGAACTGGTCAACCATTGCGTGCGTGTTCATCGGGCACACGACAATCTCTGCGTCTTCTGTGAGTCTCCCGGTTGCGGGAATGTTGATCGAGAGGATTTCGTGTGGTTTTGGGAGTCCGCCTGCGAGTACTTGGTCGAGCACCCGGCGAGCGACATTTGCTGCGAAGTCATAATCAGGATTGGGACGATCAGACTCGAGTTCACGATCGAGATGCAATGAGATCGCGATCGCGGGGATTCCGAGGAATGCTGCTTCGATCGCAGCAGCGACGGTTCCCGAGTACAACACATTAATCCCGCAGTTCGCACCGGCATTCATTCCTGAAATGACGAGGTCTGGGCGTGATCCTCGACCGAAGGTTTCAGGCCAAAGATTGGTGAGGGCGAGTTTGGTGCAATCTGCAGGACGACCATCAACGGCAATGCCTGGATGATTGTTTAGCTTTGTATTTTTGGTCATCAACGGTGCGTGATAGGTGATGCCGTGGGATGTCGCGGATTGAACCGTGAGGGGCGCAACGGTGAAGATATCACCCAATGGATCGGGGTGGGCATCTGAACCGACGAGTTGTTGATGGAGCGCTTCGATTCCGGGCGCGTGGATGCCGTCATCGTTGGTGAGGAGAATCTTCATACATGAAGGGTAGGTCAATCAAGCGGGATCATTCTTTGATTCCGAGTCCTCGTTTGAGTTCATCGAGATGATGCTCATATCTCTTGTATTTCTGTACCGAAGTGGTGTACATCGGTTGGCGGACCTGGTCGCGTGATGCGGTATTGACGGTCCTGGTCGACTTGTGGAAGTTTAAGATCTCGGGGGTCCATTCCATATCGAGGAACTCAAGGACGCGGCGGGCTTGGGTTTCTGGATCACTGACGAGTTCTTCATAATGAAGATCAATCATGTCAACTTCGGGGAGTGTGTGCCATGCTTTCATCACGCGTTCATAGTCTCGGTAGTATCGGCCGATCCAGTAGAGATCGTTGGTCTGCATGTGCGGGCGTGCGAATGCTTGGGTGAAGTTTGATAGGCAGCAATCAAGCGGGTCGCGTATGCAATGAATGATTTTGCATCCCGGGAACAGGTGGGCAATCAACGGGACATGGGCATAGTTGAACGGTTGTTTATCCGTGAGGTATTTCGTGTGTGGCACCTTTGCGTACATTGCATGCGCCGAGTTTGCCATTTTCTGGATTGTTGCTTTGGTGTATTTCGATCTGGTGAGCGCGTAGGGTCTTGAGTTATGCATCGAAGAGGGATCAATCGGAATGATCTGGCGGGTGATCGCGTTCATTTCGCCACCGGGTGTGAGTCCATCGATCTGTGCGAGCATTTGTTCGGTGAGTGAAGTTCCTGATCGCATCATTCCAACGATGAAGATCATGTTTGATCCGTCGAGTGTTGAGAACGGGATGTTCGCGTCGTTGGTCCAGCAGTTGATGAGTTGGTCGATCCGTTTAGTGTGGAGTTCGACATCCCAATCTGTTTTTTCAAGCTCTTTGCATTGCTTGTATGCTTCGAATGCGTTGTCGTATTCTCCGAGGACATCGTAGAGTCGACCAACTTGCCAGAGGGCTGCGGTGCGCATGTTGATCGCGCACTGCTCGTTGTTTACATATTTATTGAGCCCGTCGATTGCTTCTTTAGGTTCAATTGCTTTGGGAGACAACCTGGCGCAGGCGATCTCGACCCCTATCGCTTGGTTTTCATTGATGTCATTTTTCGAGACAAACTCACGGAGTTTTTTGAATGCCTTGTGCGCGTCGTCGATTCGATCAAGATCGACCAGCACCGAGCATTTATGACGGAGTGCATTGTAGCTTTTGGGTGCATGGTAGAGTGCGCGTTCATACTCTGTGAGCGCCTCTTCGTAACATCCGCCTTTTTGAAGTGCATGCGCGTAGAAGAAACGGAGCTCTCCATCTTTTGGTTTGAACTTTACTGCTTTTTCATACGCTGCGATCGTCTCGGCGTGGCGTCCCATTTTCCCTTGTGCCTTGCCGATCAGGGAGAGGACCATGGGGTTGTTTGGGATTTTTTGATCGAGTTCGAGGAGTTTTTTGAGTGCTGCGGTTGTGTTGTTTTTTTCGATCGCATTATTGATCTTAGCGAGCATCTCGTGCAGCGATTTCTGTTGTTGAGGGTTGAGCGCCATATGTTCTCTTTATCGACAGATCAATTGTGTTGATGTACCAATTCGTTCAATCAAACTTGTTTAAATCCCACGATTAGTTGGGTTGATGAACATGTTGTCGCGTCCGAGGATCAGGATGTCCGCGATCTCAAGCGCTTCTTTAAAACTCTCTTGTGCCATGTTTCGATCGGCGCAGGTTGGGAGGACTTTGCCTTGTTCAACATGTTCTATGGTCGGGATTGCATCTCCGCATATCAGGGTGGTCTTGGTGGGTTCTGAGATGAGTACGCCGCAAAGACCTGTACTGAATCCTGGGAGTGGAAAGAGGTCAACTCCATCGACAATTGAATCAGATGCGGGAGCGCATCGCGCGAGTTCTGCGACATCACGTTGAAGGATTTCGAACATGGTCAGTTGGTCGTCTGGGAACTCTTCGCCTGATTCGTGGGCATGCTCATGCGCTTGTGCGATC
The DNA here is from genome assembly GCA_963976235.1 of uncultured bacterium. GTDB lineage: Bacteria > Planctomycetota > Phycisphaerae > Phycisphaerales > UBA1924 > UBA1924. The sequence goes on along the minus strand of CAXBJM010000005.1, from coordinate 151,386 downwards.
CGAGCAAGTGATTGGGCGAGGGGGATGCCAACTGATTCTCGTTCTTTTTCGTAGATCAACCATTCTGCTTGATCAAAGAGACCGATCCCGCGCCGGCATTCAGGGTTGAAACTTGTCAGGAACACATGGGTGATCTGGTCGGGGGTAATCCCGGCGCGTTCGCCGAGACGAGCTTTGAGTGCGGGGGCGGGGAGTCCCGGATCGATGATCATTTTCATGTCACCAGATTGGATCAGGGTGGTCGTTGAGTGTCCGGTGCGGACGGGGTTTCGCTCTTGCCAGAGTGGGTGAGCGGAGAGGGTGCCGATTGAGAGTACGCGGATATCCATTGAGTAAGAATAGGCCTCGCTGGGGATGGGATGTGTGAGAATCGCGAGATCGGATACTGCACGACAGGTCCAATAATGAACATTGTGATGAATTCGAGTGCATTGAATGGGCACGGTTTGTGGAGCGAGATATTTCTCAGAAAAAAACCTAAATGCGGTGGCATTTTGAGTTTTCCTTATTGGCTGACAGGACTTGTATGGTAAATTACCCACTCGTCTGTTTTTTGGAGAAATCTGAAAAGCATAGAGAGGGATAATCTACAAGAGAGAGAAAGAGAGAGAACTATGAAATATGTAGCAGCGCTGGCGCTGTCAGCAAGTCTGGTATCTGTGGCAAGCGCGAGCGAAATGATTGATTTTTCAGGGCTTGTTCACGGCGAGATCGTCGCGGAACAGTATGCAGGAATGGGCGTGCACATCTCTGCGATCAATCCGAACCGTCCGTTTGATCTTGCGGGTATCTTTGATACAACACTCGGATCAACAAGCGACCCAGATCTCGAAGATCCATGGTCAATGGGCAATACCGATCTCAGCACAATGCTCGGCAATGTATTGATCATCCAGGAAAATGATCAAGGCGATCCAGATGACGAAGGAAACCGTCCTGCGGGCGAGCTTCATTTCAACTTCGATTTTGTCGCTCAGAGCTTTGGTTTTACGGTTATCGATGTTGAGTCAAACTCGCTTGAGCACTCAATGGTTTCATTCTACCTGGATGGTTCACTTGTAAGTTCAGTTGACTTTGGTGATTTTGAAGCTGGTGGTACGCACGATAATGGTGCGATTTTCGGCGACAACTCGATCAACCTGATCTCAGAGTTTGATGTTCTTGGTGGGTATGACCAAGTGGTATTCAATGTTGGGGGCTCAATGGCCTTTGACAACATTGCATACTCGGTTCCTGCACCGGGTTCATTGGCATTGCTGGGCCTTGGTGGTGCGATGGGATTCCGCCGTCGTCGTTGAGATTTGCTTTTGAAAGCAAGATACAAAAAACGGGCTGAAGCACTCTGTGCTTCAGCCCGTTTCTGTTTTTTGAATGCTCTTAAGCGAACTTCGTTAGCTCGACTCTCCGATGATCATCGCAGCGCCAACGGTATTATTGGTTTGTTCATCAACAATGATGAAACTTCCGGTTACCCGGCACTGGCGGTACGGATCGAAGAATAGCGGCTTGGTCGTGCGAATTGAAATGCGTCCGATCTCGTTGAGTTTGAGATCCTCTGCTTCTTCCACGCGATGAAGTGTTTCAATGTCCAAACGGTAGTTCAGATTTTTGATCACGCATCGAGCTTCGTTTGAGGTGTGACGGATGGTGTACTTCTTACCAACCTTCATTGGAGCATCAGCCATCCAGACGACCATCGCGTCGATGTCTTGGCCGGAGGTTGGTTTGTTGTTGGGTCGGCAGAGCATATCTCCTCGGGAGATATCGATGTCATCTTCGAGCTGGATCGACACGCTTTGAGGCGGCGAAGCATACTGTTGTTCCGCGCCACCGATATCGATTGACTTGATCTTTGATTCCATGCCCGATGGGAGTGCAACCACTTCATCACCGACCTGGAACACGCCTGATGCGACCTGGCCGCCGTACCCACGATAATCGTGGTGCTCGTCGCCTTGCGGGCGGACAACCCATTGCACAGGGAAGCGCGGATCGATCATGTCGCGATCGCCTGCGATGTGTACATTTTCAAGATGGTGCAAAAGCGATGGGCCTTGGTACCAATCCATGTTTTCAGATCGGTTGACGACATTGTCTCCGGTGAGTGCAGACATCGGGATGAAGGTGATGTCGGTGATTTCGAAACGAGCTGCGAACTCTTCAAAGTCATCCCGAATCTTGTCGTAAGTTTCTTGTGACCAATCCGCGAGGTCCATTTTGTTCACACACACAACCAGATGCGGGATACGCAGGAGTGAAGTAATGAATGAATGTCGACGGGTTTGTTCGATCACGCCGTGACGCGCGTCAATCAGGATCAATGCGAGGTTCGCGGTTGATGCGCCGGTCACCATATTGCGGGTGTACTGCACATGTCCTGGGCAATCCGCAATGATGAACTTGCGCTTCGGGGTTGCGAAGTATCGGTAGGCAACATCGATGGTGATCCCTTGCTCGCGTTCGGCGCGGAGGCCGTCGGTGAGCAACGCAAGGTCCATCCGTTGGTCCCCACGCGAGAGTGACGCGGATTCCGCAGCTTCGAGCTGATCTTCAAAGATTGACTTTGAGTCATAGAGCAAGCGCCCGATGAGTGTGGATTTACCATCATCAACCGAGCCACAAGTCAGGAACCTGAGCAGGTCCATGTCGAGGTACGCATCGGTGGAAAAATCCATGCCTTGATTGGCATTTGGATCGGTCGAGAAGTCGGTTTTGGTTTTCGTGTCGGTGCTCATGTCCTAGAAGTACCCTTCCTTCTTGCGATCTTCCATCGCGGCTTCACTGTTTTTGTCGTCGATTCGAGCGCCGCGTTCCGAAGCTCGTGCGGCGGCGACTTCAGCGACAATTTCTTCGAGGTTTGCTGCAGGCGAATCGGTCGCGGCGGTACAGCTCATGTCGCCGACAGTGCGGAAACGCACGGTGCGGTTAATTATTTTTTCACCATCGCGGGCACCAAATGGTGCGTCGCCAACAGGAACGAGTTGGCCTCGACGATCGACGACATCTCTTTTGTGCGAGAAGTAGAGATCGGGGATCTCGATTTGTTCGAGCATGATGTATTGCCAGACATCCATCTCCGTCCAGTTGGAGATCGGGAAGACGCGGATGTTTTCGCCCATTCGGGATCGGCCGTTGTAGAGATTCCAGAGTTCTGGGCGTTGGTTCTTGGGGTCCCACTGTCCGAAATCATCTCGGAAAGAGAAAATTCGTTCCTTAGCGCGTGCTTTTTCTTCGTCCCGGCGGGCGCCGCCGAAGAGGGCATCGAACTGGTATGTGTCGATCGCATCGAGGAGTGTTGGGATTTGTGCCCGGTTGCGCGATGGGAATGGTCCTGGATCTTCGACCGCGTCTCCACGATCAATCAGGTCTTGGACCTTATGGACGATCAGGCGTTCTCCGATTTCATCGACGAGTTGATCGCGGAATGCGAGGGCTTCAGGGAAGTTGTGCCCGGTATCGATATGGAGGAGCGGGAACGGGAATTTCGCGGGCCGAAAGGCTTTTTCGGCGAGCTTGACCATAACGATCGAATCTTTACCACCCGAGAACATGAGTGCGGGCTTCTCAAACTGAGCAGCGACCTCACGCATGATATGGATAGCCTCAGCTTCGAGGGCTTTAAGATGGGTCAAGCGGTAATGCGCTTGATCTGATTGTGAGTTTGCAGCTTGGGTCATGCCCGAAGTTCTCCGCCTGAGTGTGCCTGAGAGCGCATGGATCGGTTTTCCGAGCATGTGCTGAGTGTCTTTTCGTATCATCGGCTAATGATTCATGCTTCCCAAGTGATAAATCAGGATTGAGGGCATGAATCAGCCGAAGTATAGACCAGAATCATCGAGTCTCTCGACCGATAAGAAGGTCAATGGGTCGATCTGGTGATATTGTCACGATTGAGCTCGAGATGAACACTGATGAGAGTAATTAATGAGTGAATCCACAGAGAAAAATCGACCAACAAACATCGTCTGGCACGATGGAGAAATCACACGCGATGATCGCAGCAAAGTGCTCGGGCATCGTGGATGCACCCTCTGGTTGACGGGATTGTCAGGATCTGGCAAGTCTACAGTGGGTGTGGCGCTCGAAAAAGCCCTGTGCCAACGGGGAGTTTTGGCGTATCGGCTCGACGGGGACAATGTTCGGCACGGACTCAATGCAAATCTCGGGTTCGGGGCAGATGATCGGAAAGAGAATATCCGCCGTGTTGGGGAGGTTGCCAAGTTGTTCTCTGATGCGGGTGTGGTGACGATTTCGAGCTTTATTTCCCCCTATCAGGCAGATCGGGACCAGGTTCGCAAAATCCATGATGATGCAGGGTTAACATTTCTTGAAGTCTTTATCAATACACCAATCGAAATATGTGAACAACGCGACCCGAAAGGGTTGTATAAGAAGGCACGGGCGGGTGAGATCAAAGGATTCACAGGGATCGATGATCCATACGAAGCACCTGTGAGCCCTGAGGTTGATGTAAAAACCGGCGAGCTGAGCATTGAAGAGGCAGCTCAACAGCTGGTAGATGCATTGATTGAGAAGAACATTATTCAATAGACCATTCAATAGATCATGATGAGGGAGCTTAGAAGATGATTGACCATGCCCAATATGCAGAAGCAGGACGACAAGCGGTTGTTGCTGCATCGATCGTGTGCCGAGAGGTGCAAAACAATCTTGATGCGGTTCGATCCATCACCAAGGACGACAAAAGTCCGGTAACGGTCGCGGATTATGCAGCGCAGGCGGTAGTCGCGATGGTGCTCAAACAGCATCTCGGCGAGTTCGTCATGGTTGCAGAGGAATCATCTACATTCTTACGCGACGAGGACAACGCAATGATCCTCGATGCGGTTGTCGCAGCTGCCAAGGAAGTCTGGGATGAAGCAACCCCGGATCTTGTGCTTGAAGCGATTGATCTGGGCGCGGGGGATACAACGCATAAGAAGTTCTGGACGCTTGATCCGATTGATGGCACCAAGGGTTTTCTACGGAATCAACAGTATGCGGTAGCGCTCGGATTTGTTGAAAATGGGACTCCGACGATCGGCGTGATGGGGTGTCCAAACCTTGCAGTTGATATGTCGTTACCCTTTGACCATCGTGATGAGCACGGGTGCTTGTACTACGCGATCCAAGGGCAGGGTGTCTGGGAATCGAGTTGTGATGACGGGAATGCAACTTCCATTCAGATCACCCGACTCGATCATGTCGAAACCGAAGAGATCAGCGTGTGTGGATCGGTTGAAAAGGCGCACTCGAATGTGTCGGACACGGATCGGATTCTTGAGTGGATTGAATCGAACAATCTCGGGACAGTTGGAGAACCCGCAAGACTCGACTCGCAGTGTAAATATGCGGTTGTCGCACGCGGCCAGGCGGATGCCTATCTGCGATTGCCAACGCGTAAGGGTTATGTTGAACGGATCTGGGATCATGCTGCGGGGTGTTGTATTGCCTGTGAAACCGGCGCCTTTGTGACGGACATCTTTGGACACAATCTCGATTTTTCACACGGTCGTGGGCTCGAGAAGAACAAGGGGATCGTGTGTGCGCCGCCTCGGGTTCATGGGTTGATGTTGCGTGCGATCAAAGAACTTGGTATCGGGGTGGATGCAGAGTAAGCCGATCGGCAAGGGGTAGTCACTGGTGGGAAACTGGGAACCGATTCTGACGGGCATCATGCTCATACTCATGGTGGGTTTGATGGCAATGGGACGCTTTGCGCCCGACATCATCATGATGGGGGTGTTGACTGTTCTGTTGGTGACGGGGATTCTCAACCCTGAAGAAGCGATCCAGGGGTTTGCCAATCGCGGGGTGATGACCGTTGGGATGCTCTACATCATCGCGTCAGCGATGAAAGAAACCGGTGCGATGAGCAGGATTACCGCGATGCTTTTGGGTCGACCGAAGGACGAGCGGAGTGCCCAGATTCGATTGATTTTCCCAGTCGCGGTGATGAGTGGATTCATTAACAACACGCCGATCGTTGCGATGTTTTTGCCGACACTTGCTGGCATTGCTCGTCGGTGTCGGATCGCACCGAGCAAGCTGTTTATGCCTTTATCGTTTGCATCAATCCTTGGAGGGGTGTGCACACTCATCGGAACTTCGACGAATGTGATTACCTCAAAGCTGCTCTCTGACGAACAACTGACTGTGGATGGCGGACCGGTCACACTTGATAACCCGGCGCTTGAGTTTGGAATGTTCACGCTTGCCAAAGTTGGATTACCGATCGCGGTGGTTGGGCTCGCATATATATTGATCTTCGGACGCCGACTCTTGCCGGATCGGTTGAATCCAATTGAGGATGCAGAAACCCACGAACAAGGATACCATGCGGCGCTGAAGGTGAGTGTTGGGAGTCCGATCGTAGGGAAGACTGTTGAAGCTGCGAACCTTCGAAATCTTCCTGGATTATTCTTGTCTCGGATTGAGCGCGAGCATGACTCAATTGTTGCGGTTTCTCCGACAGAAAAAATTCAGACGGGTGATGTGCTCGTCTTTGTAGGTCAGCTCGAATCAGTGGTTGAACTCCAACAGATCAAAGGACTCGTTCCTGAATCGATCGATTCGCAAGATGATGAGCAAGAGGCAGAACCGGGTTCACAATATCGTCCCAATCTTCGGATCGTCGAAGCGGTTGTTTCAAACAACTCATCGCTTGTCGGCATGACGATTCGTCAATCGGGAATTCGTACTCGGTACGGCGCGGTGGTGGTCGCGGTGCGCAGGCAAGGTCAGCAGATTCCGGGCAAGCTTGGTGAGATCCGTCTGCGTCCTGGTGACACGCTTTTGCTTGAAGCGCCTCCGGGTTTCTCAGGACGCTTTGGTTCGACGAACGATTTTTATCTGGTCAATGAGAGCGGGACACCTGCGGCATTGCGTCACGATCGAGCGTGGGCATCCATCGGAATTCTGGCGTTGTTGGTGGTGTTGATTTCGTTTAGGATTTTCCCGCCGATGACTGCAGCAATGTTGGCTGCGGGATTAATGATCCTGACCCGGTGCTGTACAGGTCCCCAGGCGCGTCGTGGGATTGATTTCCAGATTCTTACGGTGATCGGCGCATCGTTTGGTATTGGTCAAGCGATGATCAAGACGGGGTTGGCAGAAGATATCTCGATGGCGATCGTTTCGGTGTGCGCCTCGATGGGTCCTTACGGGCTTTTGGCTGCGATTTATGCGTTGACTACGGTGTTTACCGCGACGATGACCAATAACGCAGCAGCGGTATTGATGTTCCCGATCGGGATCGGGATCGCAGCGAGTCAGGGATTGAATCCGATGCCGTTCGTGGTTGCGATCACGGTCGCGGCGAGTTGTGAGTTCTCAACACCAATCGGGTACCAGACCAATCTGATGGTCATGGGTCCCGGCGGGTATCGGTGGTTGGACTACACCCGGTTCGGTGGGCCTTTGACACTGCTTTGCGGCGCTGTCTGTGTGGTGCTCGCGCCCCATATGTTTGGTGGGTTTTGAGTGATCACTCGCGAGATGATGCATGAATTGGCCGACAATTCAATCGTATGAACCAATGCGCGAACATTGACGACTAATCGTCGTATGATCTGCACAAGTATTGGTGACGATGATGTACAAGGGGTCAGCAGTGAAGATATTGATAACAGGTGGCTCGGGTTTTATCGGGTCATATTTCCATCGTGATCTGAAAGCACTCGGGCATGAGCTCGTCACGATTGATCTCATTGATCCAGCTGCTGGATCATTGGCATCAGAGTCGGCATTTGTTCAAGGCGATATCCGTGATCCTAAAGCACTCGATCGTGCGATGGAAGGCGTAGATATGGTCGTGAATCTTGCTGCAGCGCATCATGACTTTGGGATTGCACACGACACTTATTATTCGGTCAATGAGCATGGTTCACAGATGGTGTGCGATGCAATGGATCGGGCAGGTGTGAAAGATGTTGTGTTTTACTCAACCGTCGCAGTGTACGGCGATGCACAAACCCCGCACGAAGAGACAGCGCCGACAGCGCCCAACTCGCCCTACGGCGGATCGAAACTCAAGGGTGAACATGTGTTCAGCAATTGGGTCGATCAAGGTGACGGACGACGCGCGTTGATTATTCGACCCACGGTCACCTTCGGAGTGCACAACTTTGCAAACATGTATTCGTTGATCCGTCAGATCGATTCAGGAAAATACGCGAGGTTCGGTGAAGGTACCAATATCAAATCACTGAGCTATGTCGAGAACATCGTGCATGCGACACTGTTCCTCAGGGGTTTGCAAGATGACAAACCCAATCGTGATATCGAATCGTTTGAAATTTTCAACTACATTGATAAACCAGATTTAACGAGCACGGAAATTTCCAATACGGTGAGTTCGTGTTTGAATAAAAAACCAGCGCCTGCGATGCCGTATGCGGTTGGGATGATGCTTGGATTGCCGTTCGATGTGGTGATCAAACTGACCGGTAAGAATCTGCCGATCTCGACCGCTCGCGTCAAGAAGATGTTCAAGACTGAGACCAAGTTCGAAGCCGACAAGTTGCTTGGGGTGGGGTATCAACCCAAAGTGCCTTTGAAAGAAGGTATTGATCGCATGGTCAAGTGGTATTTGGAGAGCGGCAAGAACGAGAATGCGCAGTGGCATCAGCCGCCGGCGGATGCGGTGATGAGCGAACCATTGGTTGAATCATAAATTGAAAAACGGGCGAATCCTAACGGACCCGCCCGTAAGAACCTTCCGTAGAAAATTCAGAGGGGGCAAGTTGTGGAGTTACTCTCTATGGACAGCCGGCTGAGAATGCGTTCAAGAACTCGGATACATCGAAGAAGTTAAACAGCCCATCTCCCGTGAAGTCGGCGACAGGATCTGAAGCGCTAAAGGCGTTGAGGAATGCGCTGACATCGAAGAAGTTGAGTGAGCCGTCATCATTGAGATCTGCCTGGCATGACGGGGCATTGCGAGTGATAGAAAAATTATCCACGGAGAAATCGAAAAAGATCTGCAGATAGAACTCGCCGGGCACGAATGTGCTCAATGAGATCTCGTCAACATTTGTTAATATATCAGCAAAGGTCGCACCCTCGGGGAGCACAGGTCCGTCGGCGTCATCGCTGCCGCCAAATCCTATCCAGCCGGCCGGGAGTTCAACAGAGTTGGGATCAAAGGTGATGCTGAATGTTTGCCATTGGGCGTTGTTGATCTGATTGATTTGATTATCGAGCACAAAGATCACGGCTCCATAAGGGAAGATGTCACCACTACCGAAGCTCGAGTTTCTCAGATTAAGCACCAGCGATCGGGTTTGCTGTGATAATAGTCCATCAGGAATGTTGTCGGTGTCGATTTTATCGACACGCACATCAACCGAGATGGTGATGGTTTCAGATGCGGTGTAATCACCTAGGAATCCAGTGTGGGTGTTGTTTGTGTAGTGGACGCCGAAGGTTTCATCAACGGATCGCAAGAACCGGTTGCCGGAGGTGTCGGTGTCGACGAAGGTGCCGTGGCCGCCGACCCAGCCTTCTGTTCCGGCGTCAAATGTGGTGGTGGCATCTTGGGCGAGTGTGCCGCTGGTCGCCATAGCGAGGATGGCGTAGGCGCCCAGTGAGCTGATTGAAGAAGTATGGTTCATAATTGAAACAGTCCTTTCGACCGTTGAGTCGTAATAATCAAATGCCTTTGAGGGCAGTTTTATTTCGGTGACGGCGATATTTTAAGACGCGCTTTTTTATGGGCAGCCGGCGGTGAATGCGCCTAGGAAGTCTGAGACATCGAAGAAGTTAAAATTCCCATCGCCATTAAAATCAGCGATTGGATCCTGATTTGTGAATGCATTGAGGAATGCAGAAACATCAAAGAAGTTGAGCTCACCATCGTCGGTGAGATCAGCTAGGCAAGAGACCGTGTGGGTGATGGTAATATTGTCGAGCCCGATCGTGTGGTCAGTAAACGCAAAAAAGAATCCTGGTTGAAGGGTAGTGAACGCGACTTGATCAACACCCGAGAGCACATCAGTGAAGGTGACTCCATCAGGGAGAATGGGTTCAAATGTATTCGGATCTTCAGCGCCAAATCCACCCCAACCAGCAGGGAGATCGATCGCGTTTGGATCGAATGTGACAGAGTAGGTTGTCCATTCTGAGTTCTGCGCTTGTGAGATGTTGTCAAAGAGGAACCAGGCGCTTGTCCATGGGTATCCGCCTTGTGCGGTATCAAAGTCGCGTAGTTCGAGAAGCCATGGGCGCGAGACATCTTGTCCAAAGAAGTTGAGATAATCAACCTGGACATCGATCGAGATCGTGATCGAATCGGCTGTTGTGTAATCTCCAAGGAATGCCGCATTTGAGTTGTTGCGGAAGGTCACACCAAAGTCATTGAAGACGGTTTGCATGAACTCGCCGTCGTTGCCACCGGTGGGCACGATATTGGTGGCGCCGCCGATTCCTGAGGGTCCGTTCCATCCTTGAGCGCCGTTACTAAAGTCAACGATTGTTGTGTCACCGGCAAGGGTGCCCGTTGCAGTCAACGCGATAATTGCAGCTGTCGTGATCGATGTTCGCATGTTTGTGTTCATTTCGTCTCTCTACTTTCCGGCCCATGATTGGCCGATGCATCATTGACGCGATGGAGAACCAGTCTCTGATCGCGTCGTCGAATTGATTGCATGTGCCCTCATGCATGCACACGCGATGCCCAATGCATTGCGTCATGTGTGTTATATCCCAAAGCACCATGTGGTTGCAAGGAAGTTTCCTAGAAACTACAAAGAAATTTGATGCACTTCGCCTCGAAACCGTGTATAGTGGTGTAAATCAGTGATTTACAAGAAATAAGGCCGATTGGATATGACAAAATCTTCAACAAACACCGCAGAACCCTCACCACCATCGCTTGCGATGGGAACGCTTGAGGTCCGGATCAATCAGGCTGGTGAAGATCTACTCAATGGGTTTATCCGCGTGATCGAGCAAATTCCCGGCGGCGATAGCGGGCCACAACGGCTCGCAAAGGAACTCGGAGTCGACAAGGTCCTTGCATCGAGAATCCTCAAAGCCATCCGCGCTCCAGATCCCATGTCTGTTGTTCATCGCGTCCCGGGACCAGAACCCATGCGCCGATTGCTCAAAGCATCTACTAAGCATGGCGTTAACGCAGACGATCTCATCAGCGCCAACGGCGCTGTCGATCGGTTCGAGTCGTTGATCCAATCCGAGATCGGCGATCGCAGCGCGCTCGAAGCAATTTTGAGCGCTTGGGTTCCAGAAGCAAGGCGAGAGTTTGAGCTTCGCCGAAAGCAAGCAGCTTTCCGCGCGATGAGTCAACTCAAAGGTGCGCAGGCAGATGTGTATTCTGAAGCAGCAATCTTTTATCCAAGCGATGACGGGGAGCACATCGACATCGTATGGATCAAAGCAGTGATCGGATTGCACCGATTGCGCCCGGGTGTAAAAGTGAAGTTTACATCACGGAGACAGATTGAAACACAGGACGGGCGAAAAACCTACACACTTGATGGCGAACCCGTCGATGGATTGTCGAGCGCAACACTCCGATCATACTGCTCATCTCCCACACCAGAGCTTGATATCCAGCACGCGGGTGAAGCGATGCACTACCTGCTCAACGAAGATTCCTTCGGTGCTTCTTCATCTATTGATCTGGTTACATGCGAAGTGAACCGGGCTGAAATCCCTCGATACATCCCTCAAGATCGCAATCGAAAAGCATGGGCATCGAGCGACATCAATATCCCGTCGCGCAGAACGCACTTTGATATCTTTGTACACAAAGATCTGTATATACAATCATTCCCCGAGCTCCGCGTGTACGACACGGCGATCAACGGGCAAGCAGACATCAATGACCCATCACGCGATGTTGATCAGTTCGACTTGCTTGAATCCATCGAAAATCTCGGGACAGGATTGAACCGATTTGGTTCGTCACATGTTCCCAACTATCGCAAGATGCTCGGGGAAGTGTGCACTACCCTTGGGTATGAAACAGATGCCCTGCGTGGATACCGATGCATCTCGGATTATCCGATTTATGGATCGCAATATGCGATGGTGTTCTCGACTCAGGATCGGGATTGAGTTTCGAGGTATTCATCCAAGAACTCACCGATCGGGCGCCAAGCGAACGAACCGAGTAGGTTGTCGAATCTTGATGCACATTTATCAAGGTTGTTGTAGTGACGGAACTTGTGGGATCGTTTGAGTCCGGTCATCTTTGGTTGATCTGGATCAACTTCCCAGGGATGGATGTAAAAGATGTAAGGCTGATCCGCACGAAGAATTCGTTTGACCCCCCACTTGAACAGCGGGTATGGGAACAGACGGAAGTAGCCGCCGCCGGCCCATGGGACGCCTTTTTTACCAACTTGCAATACAGAAACACAGACTTCGTGGAAACCGGGTCGGATTTCGACGATCGGGATTCCAGAGTTCATGCCTTCGAGCTTGCCGTACCGATCGTGTGCGACAGTCGGGAATGCGGATGAGTCGTAGGTGAGTCCGAGTTCTTGAAGAATGTCGATTGACCAGTCGGTGATCGAGAAGGATGGGGCGCGGTATCCACGGATTTTGGCGCCGGTGATGTCTTCGACGATTCCGATTCCGCGTTTCATGTCTTCGCGAAACTCATCTTGGGAGAGGTTATAGATCAGATCATGCCCGTAGCCGTGCGATGCGATCTCGTGCCCTGCATCAGCGATGCGTTTGATGAGCTGGGGGCATTTTTCTGCGACCCATCCAAGGATGAAGCAGGTACATTTTACATCGTGCTTGTCCATCAGTTCGAGCATTTTGTCGGTGCTTTGCTCAACACGGAGTTCACGATCATCCCAGGTGTCCCGCGCAACGATGGATTTGAGGTTCTCGACCTGGAACCAATCTTCTACATCGATCGACATCGCGGCTTGTGTTGTTTGAAACTTGGGCATTCAAATCATCCTGTGTCCGCGTTTGCGGAATGCTTTGACATCTTTCGATTGCGGAAAGCGGAAGTACTGTTTATCGCTCATATCGAGCGGTGTTGATTCGATCTCACCAGATTTCATTTTGAGTATGACATCCATCATCAATCGTGCACCATCTTGTTTGGTACCGGTGATGACTCGATCCAGTGAGTCGTTGTCTTTGAGAGGCCATTCGATGGTGCCCAGGATATCACCTGCATCGAGTTTTTCGACCATCTCATGAACGGTGACGACCGCATGCTTTTCCCCGTGGAGCAGTTGCCAGAAGTTGGGCATCATGCCACGATAGATTGGAAGCCGACCAGAATGGATATTAATGCAACCCATCTTTGGAACGCCGAGGATTCCTTTTTTGAATATCTCGGGTGCCGCAACGGAAGCGACAATATCGGGTTCGAGTTTGCTTAATCGTTCAATGTACTCTGGGTCGTTGACTGATCCGCATTCAACGACGGGGAGTCCGTTGGACTTTGCGAGCTTTGCGATCGAATCGCCGCGGATTTTGACCTTGATATATCGAGCGAGCAACCGGAAGAAGTCGATCGGTCCATAGAAACCAAAGATTCGCTTTGCGGTTTTCCATTTGGGTTCGTGGAAAGCTTCTTGGACGGACACGCCGATGATATCGATCTGGTCTTTGGGATATTCCTTGAAGAACACCTCGAAGAATCGGATGACATACAACGGGTCATCCTCGGTGACGAACACGAGCTTGAGTTTTCGATCGTCAATACTGCTCATGCTTCGATTCCTTCTTCGTTGATCTGTTCGTCTGTGGATTCAATGTCTACCACCGCAGCACCCCTGGCGAGCCATTTGGCGAGCTTGGTTCGTCGTTCATCGGTTTCCTGAGCGTTGTACTGTGGGTCCGCGAGCTTGAGCACCTGCGCATACTTGGCAGCACAGACCTGTCGGGTGTATCCCTGTTCAAACACAGCGCGGGCATTGGTGCTCATTGTTTGTGTCTTTGCTTTGTCGCCGATGAGCACTTTGAGTTGATCTGCCAACCCTTGCGCGTCACCGAGAGGGGACCAGATGCCACAGTTATTGTGTTCGACGATCCTGCGGAGCTCTGACCAATCTTCCGAGAGCGCGACGATTGCTTTGCCTACAGATAATGATGTGTAGAGCTTGCTTGGGAAACTGATCCCCTCGATCCCCTTGGCGATCGTGACAAGCGATGCGTCACACGCATTGAGCGAATCGTTGAGTTTCTCGAAAGGTTGGTATGGAAGCATCACAACATTAGTCATGTTGTGTTCCTTTACATGTGCTTCGATCGCAGCGCGTTTGCCTCCACCGCCAACAAGCACGAGTTTGAATGGTTCATTGATAAGTAGTTTGGCCGCATCGAGCACGGTATCAAAGTCGTAGTAGAGCCCCATGTTTCCTGAGTAAAGTAGGATGAAGTCATCGACAAAGCCGTTGGATTGTGCAATTTCAGAATCTGCTTTTTTGATCGGGTAGAGATCATCGCCGTCGGACCAGTTCGGGATCACATGGATGTGCTCTGGGGAGATCGGGTAAGTGTCAGCGACCAGATTCTTCGCTGCGCTGCAGAGCACGATCGCTTCTTTCGTGCGTTTGTATTTTCTTCGATTGATCGCGAGCCAAACGCGCTCGATGATCGAACCCTTTTTGAAGGTGCCCACCCAGATGCCGAGCTGTGGGTATGCGTCATGAAGAAGTGTTACATAATGATGCTTGCGGAACAGCGAGACGAACCACCCGATCACACCAAGGAAAGGCGGGTTGGTGGTGTAGAGATACACCGTATCTTTGCGTGATTTAAAAAGAACACTGAGGATCATTGGGATCACAAAGGTCAGGTAGTTGAATGCTCGTCCAGGGAGAAAGTTTTTGTCGAACCGTGCGACTTTGAGCCGACGGATTTTCACGCCATCAACTGTTTCTTTGAGCGGGCAGTCCTGCCAGGTGTCGGGTGGACCATAACTCGGGCGCCCAGTAAGGACTTCGACTTCGAATCCGAGATCCGCGAGTTCCACTGCGAGTTCATGGAGGAGGTGCCCGGTTGACGCGACATCGGGCACATAGTACTGGTTCAGAATGACGACGCGCGTAGGGCGTTCACTCTGGGAAGATGAACCTATCGATGGAGATTGGTTTGGTTGTGTAGAATCGTTCAATGAAACTCCTGTGCGGAAAAAATGCTACCAATCCAATGATTGCTCGTATCCGAAATCGATCAAAAACTGTCCAATAAGTTCTTTATAAACATTTCGGCATTCGTCGTCGAAGTGGTTTACCCAATCCCCGGCGATTCCTTTTCTTGCGAACGCGTTCTCATTAGATTCACCAGTCGATCGGCCGCCGCTCATGGATTTGAAACTGTTGGCATTGGTGATTCGGGTGATTGTTTCTTCTGAATCATCGAGTTCGAAGAGTTTGGCAATCGATCGCAATGCGATCTTGTCGTCTGCGAGTAAATCTTCATATCGAAGAATCACACTTGATTCAGGATCATGATTTTCGTGCCATGATTGGACCCACTGGGCATACGCGGGCAGGGTCCGTTGTGCGAAAGTGAGCAGCCCCGCTGTGGTATCTTTGTTCTTGTATTGTGTATGTTCAGGGTGCCAAGGCGTGTTGCGGACATAGAAAAAGTTGCTGACCGCAACATCTCGAAGATCGCGAAAAAGTACGACATACCGGATGTTGGATTCTTTGAGGATCTGAGCGTTGTGCTTTGAGCCGTGCACATGCATCTTGGTGAGCACCAAAGCATTCTCAAAGCGTGTGAACATATTGCTTGGTAGATCGTAATCATGGGACCCCCCGGTCTGCATCTCGTATGCTGCAACCTCTGGGATCATCAACTCGTGGAACCCTTCGTATGACGCGATCATTTTCTCTAACCAGGTCGTTCCGCTTTTGGGTAATCCCGCGACGAATAGGGTTTTTTGTGGGTATCGATCACCAAAGGATTCGTACCCAGATTTGCATGCTGCGAGTTGGGACCGATAACGCATACCCACGCTCATCCGTTTGGCGAGCTTAGCGCCCGCGGGCGGCAGACAGGCTTTGGTCAGGTTTTCGAGCTTTTTAGTCAGTGACATCGGTTCCTCTTTGGGCGTTTTCGGCCGTATCCGCCGAGTACAATAGACGCGCAGATCAAAGATGGTTGTTTTTTCCAATCAAGCGCAATGTCTCTGCGTTTTTCAGCATTCATGGCCGATAGGACAACTGTGACCCAAGATGCCAACACCAACTCAACAAACACCCAACCAGCAGACGCGCCAAAGCGCCGGAGTGTCTGGGCACCCAAACAAAAACTTATCCGATTAGTCTGGGGCACACTCGGTCGTTTGCTCTGGATCACACTACCAGGCGCCCGTTCATCTATCCTTCGGCTGTTCGGGGCGAGAATCGGCAAAGACTGCTCATTAGCGCGCGATGTAGATATCGTGGTGCCTTGGAATATCTGTTTGGGTGATCGGGTCAGTGTCGGGAATCACACAATCCTGTACTCGCTGGGCATGATCACCATCGGGAACGGATGCGTGCTCGATTCCAAAGCACACCTGTGTGCAGGCACGCACGATATGACCGACCCACTCTTCCCGCTCGTCCGTCCTCCGATTACCCTCGGCGATGGATGCTTTGTTGGGTTCGACGCATATGTGGGTCCAGATGTGACCCTCGGTTCAGGGACCAAGGTCCACCCACGAACAAGCGTCTACCGATCGACAGAACCCAATACCGTTTGGCGAGGCAACCCCGCAAAACTTGAGGAACCAGATCAGATCGCAGAGGTTGACACCCAATGAGCGTGCCCGCATGGAAACAAACATGCTGGCGATTGATTGGTGCTCGGATGTTCCGGTGCTCGCCTCACATTGCGCATAGGTTCCGCCGAAAACTGCTCGGGTTCTTTGGTGCACAGGTTCATCACAAAGCAAAGATCCGCAAGACTGCGCGGATAAGTTGTCCCTGGAATCTGACAATGGGTGAGCTCTCGATCATCGGAGATCACGCACTGATTGATTGCCAGGACAAGGTATCACTCGGTGATCGATCCGTCGTTTCCCAGCTCGCGGTATTGACCACCAAGATGCGAGACGCTTTGAGGGCAGGGCATCCAGAGATCAATCAACCGATCCGGGTTGAGGATGACGCATGGGTTGCTGCGGATACGCTGGTGCTCCCCGGATCGATCATCTCGGTAGGCACAGTTGTCGGGGCGCGAGGATTGATTGAATCCTCGACCACTGAACCTTGGCACATCTGTGTTGGGCATCCTGCAAAGGCGATCAAAGAGCGTCCTTATCCCAACAAAGAGCTGCAAAGTGATGCAGCTCGGAGGGCGGATTCATGAGCGATACCCTGCCAACACATCAAGAAAACGAACACGCGTCGAGCCCGCACACATTCAAGAATCGAATGTTGCGGGTGATCTGGGGCATTGTTCAACTGACACTGTTCAGAACGAGCCCTCGGCCATTTCATCGGTGGCGGATTATGTTGCTCAAGCTGTTCGGCGCTGATGTCACGATGAAGTCACGCGTGTATCCACGGGCGAAGATCTGGGCACCCTGGAACCTGTCGATGGCAGATTATGCAACCATCGGGGATGATGTCGATTGTTACTGTGTCGAGCGCATCCGTATCGGCGAACGATCAACGATCAGCCAATATTCATACTTGTGCGGCGCGACGCATGATTACGAAGATAAGGATTTACCCTTGATTCCCAAGCCCATCACGATTGGTGCGGATGTGTGGATCACCGCGGATGTGTTTGTCGCTCCGGGTGTGACGATTCATGATGGCGTCGTTGTTGGCGCACGATCGAGCGTGTTTCATGATCTTCCACAATGGACAGTGTATGCAGGGACACCCACAAAGCCGATCGGTCCGCGAACAATCAAAGATGATCAACGAGGAGTTGAATCATGAGTGTGTCTGTGATGATCATGACGCTCAACGAGGAGAACAATCTCCCCGGTGCGCTGCGGAGTTTAACCTGGTGTGATGATGTGGTTGTGTTCGATTCATACTCGACGGATCGGACAACAGAGATCGCCGCCGAGATGGGTGCACGGGTTGTTCAGCGCAAGTTTGATTCATTTGGTCCCCATCAAACATGGGGGCTCAAAGAGATTGACTACAAGCACCGATGGGTGTTTATGCTTGATGCAGACGAGCGGATGACTGATGGGCTCCGCGCGGAGATCGAAGGGATCGCGGCGAAGTGGGAAACCGGTGAGCACACCGAAGAGAAAGACCCTGTCGCGTATTACTGTGGCCGACGCAACTTCTTCCGAGGCAAATGGATCAAGCACGCGATGCCCCCGGGGAACAACATGCGGTTCTTTCAGCCTCACCTGATCCGGTTCGAACGCGAGGTGCATCAAGTCCCTGTCGTCGACGGCGAGATCGGGTACATGAAAGGCATGTTCGATCATTTCAATTTTTCCAAAGGGATCGGCGAGTGGATCATCAGGCACAACCGGTACGCAGAAATGGAATCCCACGAGAATATCCGTGCACGCAAAGAGAGTCCGGTTCGAATCATGAACCTCTTCTCGCGTGATCGCAACACCCGTCGGCTTGAGATGAAGAACATATCGCTCAGGCTGCCGATGCGGCCGTTGATCAAGTTTGGATACATGTATGTGCTCAAAGGCGGGTTCCTCGATGGCAAAGCCGGGTGGACATACTGCAAACTCCAAGCGATGTATGAATATATGATTGTGCTTAAGGTACGCGAGTTGAACCAACCCGAACTCACCGCTGCGGATCGTGGCGAGTAATGCCCTGCTTGAATCGAGCAATGAAGGTTTATTTATGAAGATTTTACATTTCAAACCAACCATGTCACTCGAAGAGGGCGGTGTTGTCAAAGCGGTGCTTGATCTTTGTGTGATGTCTCAGCACAACAACCAGGTCGGGCTCGCAACCTTTGAGAACTCCAAGACGCTTGATGATTGGAATCAGGACGAGTCAGGCAAAGCGTATGTCCAATTGCATCACATGACCGGCGGCACAGGTGTTGGAGGCAAGCTTAACAAAGCGCAGATGGATGAGTTCCGCACGATCATCGCAGAGTATGACATCGTGCACCTGCACGCGATGTGGACCACCGCAAACCCACAGGCAGCAGCGATCTGCACCCAAATGGGCAAGCCTTATGTATTGAGTATTCATGGGATGCTCGACGATTGGTGCATGTCGCAGCGGAAACTCAAAAAAGTAATCTACATGAAGACTTGGGGCAGAAACCTGCTCCGCGATGCATCCGCGATTCATTGCACCGCGCAAGCGGAGTTTGAGCAAGCAAGTGCCTGGTTTGAACCCGCCAAGGGCAGGGTGGTTTCGCTACCTTTGGATCTGAGTGAGTTTAAGGATCTCCCAGATGCTGAACTCGCGTATGAATCGTTTGATGGTCTCGATCGGTCAGTACCTAAGGTCTTGTTCCTGAGCAGAATCAACTATAAAAAGGGCGTCGATCGGCTCATCAAAGCATCCGCACTGCTCACGGATAAAGGCGTAAAACATCAGCTCGTGATCGCAGGGACAGGGGATGATTCGTATGTTCAAGAAATGAAATCGCTTGTGAAATCACAAGGGATTGAAGAACAAACTTATTTCCTTGGATTCGCGAGCGGGGATGCGAAGATCGCATTGTTCAGTGCGTGTGAAATCTTTGCACTCCCGACGAGCCAAGAGAACTTCGGATTCGTTCTTTATGAGTCGCTCGCAGCGGGGACAACACTCGTCACCACCAAGGGTGTTGATACCTGGCAAGAACTCGAACAACATGGGCAAGCAACAATCTGCAATCAAGACCCACAAGCGGTCGCAAACGCGATTGAATCTCTGCTTGCAGATCCGCATTCGCTTCAGACGCGTGGAGTTGCGGGTCGAGAGTGGATCTTTGAGCACATGAACCCTGATCGGATTATTGAGCAGTATGAAGCGTTATACGCGGATGCTTGTAAATAGCCCACGATTGAGACGAGGAACGCACAATGGGATCATCAAAGAGCGAGCGAAAACGGGTGCTGTATGTCAACCAGTTTTTTTCGCATTATCGCAGCTCGGTCATCGACGAGTTTCTCCACAAGAGCAATCATGACTTTGTGTTTATGGGCGCGGATCACAGCTTCGGATCTGGGATTGCGCTCGCGGACAATATCCCACCAGAAAAGTTTAAGCGTTCACAAGGGTATCGGTTCTGGAAGTTTCTGTTCTGGCCTCGCCCTGTCTTTGCAGCGCTGAACCCACGATATGATGCGTTGGTGTTGCTTGGGAACTCGACCGTTGGTGCGATGTGGCTCGCTGCGATCTTTGGTCGTTTGACAGGCAAAGAAGTGTACTTCTGGACGCATGGATGGGTTCGCAAAGACACCGGGATCAAACGGTTCATCCGCAATACTTTCTATGGTCTGGCAAACGGGCTTTTGCTCTATGGGCACCGATCCAAAATGATCGGGATCGGGGAAGGGTTCGACCCCGATCGACTCCATGTTGTCTATAACGCGCTCGATTGCGAGTCGCAGGACAATACGCGTGCCAAGATTTCGTCAGACGATCGAGACAAGACCCGCAACGATCTATTTGGTGAGCACGCATCGAACCCGACGATCATTAATATCACACGATTGCATCATTATAAAAAGCTGGACATGCTCATTGATGCTGCTGCGATCCTCAAAGATCGTGGACACCCGGTCAATATTTTGATTGTTGGGGACGGGCCGCACAAATCAGAGCTTGAGCAGCTTGCTGATGACAAAGAGGTCTCTGCGGTGTTCACCGGCGCGCTCTACGATGAGCTTGAAATCGGACAGATGCTCAACGCATCAGATGTCGCGGTGATGCCAGGTCCTGTAGGACTCTTGGTGATGCACGCGCTTGCCTACGGCGTGCCCGTCATCACGAACGACCATTTCGATCGTCAAATGCCCGAGTTTGAAGCAATCGTTCCGGGTGTAACCGGTGGGTTCTTTGAAAAAGATAATGTCGAAGCGCTCGCGGACTGTATCCAGACATTTTTTGCAGACTCCTCCTCCCACAATGAGCGGTACGCAAGGTCCAGAGAGATTATCGAACGATTCTACAACCCCACTTCTCAACGACGATTGATCGATCGAGCATTGAGCGGTGAGAAGGCGGATGATCTCGCAAATGCGGTTATCTGTCAGATAAAGGACTGAGCTTGTTCTGATTGGTAGGTATTTCCAGATTGAGCGAACTTGTAGACTAAGTGCGCGTACACAAAGGTGTGATTCGGTTGAATCAAGGCATGATTTGAACCAGCAATTGCTCCTCAGACCTTGAGCGAGGACTAGACTGGGTGCGGCACCAAAAAGCCAAGGTCATTCATGGGTGTCGACTCATGATGGTCAGTAAATGAGCCGATAATCTCGTTACTCTTCGTGAATTCGGAGGGAAATCCGTTTCACAATCGAACTCAAGATCACAGGAACTCACCCGACACTCCGACGCACATACATGCTATTTTTACTCTCAATCATCTTGTTCATTTCTGCGTGCATTTTAGGTGGCGTGATTTTGTCCGATGCTGCGAAGCAAAAAACCGAGCTGATGTCGATGCGGAACCTGTTTCTCGCAGGATTGATTGTCTTTCAGTTCACCTCAGGCATTATCGCTTTTACGGTGACTGATCATAACAATCCTTACGCGATCTCAGACAAAACAGGTCCTGGTATCAAATACACGATCATGCTCTTGCTCTTTACGCTTGGGTATATGTTGATCTATCGATCCGGGGTGGTCTCGAACCAGATTGTTAAGCGGATCAACCGCAAGCAGGTTTATGTGACTTGGCCCAAGCTCTGTATGCTTGCGATTAGTTTCTTCTTTCTCGGCGTGTTCTGCCGACTTGTGCTTGTGTATGTACCTTACTTTGGGATTTATCTCTATCTGTTCGGTGCATCGTTTTTCGCGTTGGCGACCGGACTCGCAGCATGGGCATGGGTCCCCCGATTGTGGAACCCGATCCCGATGTTTGTTGCGGGCTTTGTGGTCTTGGGCGGTCTAGGTGTGCTCTTCACGGATTCCTTCGGCCGACGCGACATGCTCGGTATTGTTGTCGCGTTCGTATGGGGCGCTTACTACAGCACTTGGCGATACATGAACTACAAAAAGCTGGTGCTCCGATTCGGAACAACAGTGACGATCGGGGTGATCTTCCTCGCAGCATTTACTTCGACTCGACATGAGTTTGGTATCGGTGTCGAATCCCTCAGCACCCGCGTGACCGCGCTCGCCCAGGCGGATTTGCTTCAGGGTGTCATGGACTTGTTTTCTGGTCAGGGTGCTGCTGCGGATAGTTTGTACTTTATTGATACACGTCCAGAACCATTTGAGTACGACACGCTCCATTCAGTCAAGCTGTTCTTGGTGCTTCCGATCCCGCGTTCGATGTGGATGGAAAAACCTGATGCGCTCGGGATTACCTCGGTTCAAGAGATTGATCACTCGGACAAACCGCCGGGGTGGAACATCGGTCCTGGGCTCGTTGGTCACTTTGCCAACGACAACCCATTCCTTGCGCTGCCTTTATACACGATTATTCTGGCGATCGCGTTCAGTTTCGCAGACGGGTTGCTTAACAAGTTTACCTACGACCCGTTTATCGTGCTCCCGATGGGTGTAGCGCTCGGACAGGTCATCGCGATTCCGCGCGGGGAACTGGGGAACTTCTGCGCGACGACATCGCTCTATATCTTTGGTGGCTGGGTCATGATGCAGGTTGTTGCACGGGTGCTACAGTTTGTGAGTCCAGGGTCATCAATGTATATTGATGATACAGGTTCCGATGGGAACTGGGGCGATGAAGATCAGAGTTGGCAAGATTCAGGGTATCAAGATTACAGCGACGATCAGACGCATGAGTCTGCATACGAATCCTGAGTGCGACTTCAATAAGGCGAGTCTTGATGTCCGAAGCGAAGAAACAATCTGTCCGGATCATCGGCAACTATGCTCGCCTGCTCTGCACGCTTGCGCTGGGTATCGCGGTTGTTCCTCTGACACTCCGTTGGCTTGGGGATGCATCGTTCGGGATCATTACCTTGATGGGTGCCAATATTGGGATGGCTGCGATCTTTCGGCAGATCATACAGAACTCGCTCGTCCGTGAACTCGGAAGCGCGTACCACTCAGATGAAGAGACTTTTCGAAGATCATACGGCTCGATCTGTTCGATCGCGATTGTGTGTGCGCTGCTCTCGATTGTGACTTTCGGGATCGTCTTCGCGCTGATCCCGCTCTTTGAGCTTCCTGAAAACTTCACAGGTCCCGCGCGATGGTTTGTCTTCGGGCAGGGGATCTATACCGTTGCGATGGTGATCCTCGCGCCGATGCTCAGTATGTATCTGGTCAAAGAAAACTTCATCGGGTACAACATCTGGTTTATCGGCGTGCGCGCAAGCAACATCATCTCGGTCTTGATATTGGGGTATGTGTTTGTGATTGATGACCCTGCGCTCGGTCTCACACTTCACGGGATCACCTGGGGGTGCCTCGCTGCAATCGGGATGCTCATCGCATCATGGATCATGATCGCAAAAGATTCTCGGCTCAAGTTCTCAACCAAGGGCGGGGACAAAGAAGCACGGAAACAAGTCCTCTCAACATTCTCATGGAACACAGGCGTTCAGATTGCGATTAATCTGCACGAACAAATTCCTCAGTTGTTGCTCAATCTTTTCTACGGCACAATCGCAAACGCTGCATGGGGAATCGGATATCGGTTCGTCGCGTACATTCGGATGTGCACAACAGGCGTGCAGTTCGGGTCCGACGCAGTCAGCGCCAGGATGGCGTCAGGGGATGATGCGGAAGGGTCTCGCAAACAACTCCAACGATTGATTACCGTACAGACCAAGCTTACCGCGATGATCGCGATCCCCGCGTCGATCGTCGTGTTTGTGTATGTTTGGCCGATCTTTGATATCTGGGTCGGGACTTCTCTTGAGGACTACAACACAGTGATGCCCATCGCGGTCTACATGTCGCGGATCATGGCGTTTGCGATTGTCGCTCGTTCAATCTCTGAGTCATGGATGTTTATTCTCTACGGTGCTGGCTTTATCAAGGTCTATGCGCCCTGGATTATCCTCGGTGGTATCATCGCGCCGATCACTTCGATTATACTGATGAACACGCTTCCCCAACATCTGATTATCTACGCTCCGCCTTCAATGTTCGCGTTCGTCTTTGTGGTCATCCATCTCTTTGGATTGCCGATCATCGCGGGGAAGTGTTTGAAAATCCGTGGTTCGGCATTGCTTATCGCATTGATTCGTCCGTTACTCGCAGGGATAATCGCTCTTGTCTGTTCGATCGGATTGCTCTACGCGGGTGGGCGTGTTTCAGATCTTGGGTTTACTGGTCTTATTGATGTATCCCGAGGCGAACTCATTGATTGGAAATGGATGCTCGCGTCGTTGTTCACCTTTGGATTCGTGTACACAGTCAACAGCGCAGTGTTTGTGCTCGATACCAATGATCGTCAACGGTTGATCGGTGCGGTTCGATCACGCATCGGCAAACGCTCGTAACCCGCGTCTTTATTCGAACTCAAGATCGACAACCACTCCGCGATGATCGCTCCCGATCAGGTCAAAGGCGCTCCATGCGACTGGTTTGATTTTTCCATGCGTCCAGACATCATCGAGTTGGATCTGCAATAGAGTAGGTACCCAGGTGTTGGCAGGGAAACTCCCACCTACACGCAAAACAGGTTTACTCATCGACATGCCCGCATCACGCATTGTGCTTGCGCGCGTTTGTGCTGGACCTGCATTGAGATCCGCGCCGATGATGATCGGGGTTGCGTTGCCGGTCTGTGCAATCAACTCTTTAATCCGGAGTCCCTGCGATTCGATCGCGAGGTTCCCTTCTCGCCATCGGTTTTTGTTTCTAGGTGATAACGGATGTGCGAGCCCTATGATAACTCTCCCTGCGGGGAGTTGAATAGTTGTATACAGATGATTCTGCGTGAGCTTGATTGTGTCTGACGGCGCGATGTGTTGGATCGGCCAGCGGGAGATGATAATTCCCGGAGAAGTTTCATTTTCAACCCAGAATCGATGAACCCAGTGTGGATACGCTGTTGATTCTAGATATCCATCAAACCTGACCGCCCTGCTGAGTTCGGGGGAGACTTCGTTGAGGATCACGACATCGGCGCCCATCGCGAACATTGATTTGAGATCCTCTTTCCAATGCGTATTGACCGGATGGATATTACTCGTGATCACACGGATCACAGTGTCAGGCTTCTGATCAATCTGTACTTCAGGCAAGGTGAAGACTCGCTTTGTGCAAACCGGATACATTGCAAAGCAGACAAAGAACAATCCTACAACTGCGAATCTCCATGCCTTCAATCTGCGAACAACCAATATAAAAATTACATATCCAAGCGTACACCATCCCCAGAGCATCTGGTGTGATGCAAGCACATCGAGCAGATAGACCTTGGGCGCGATGATCCACATCGAGCACATGAACCCCGCAATGACCAAGATCGCCCACGCGATGAATGAACCGATGCGTGATCCCCTGGATTGCGATGGCTCAGAAGATGTGGGTTGTTCGTCGTTCATGATCTCTTTATCGTGCCGATCGTAACAGCAGATACACACTGGTCATAAAAAAAGGCCAACCCGTAATGGGTCGGCCGTTTGTGTGTGTGGCTGAAAATTCAACGAATCAACAGAGGTTTACATGTTGTCGAGGTACATGTAGCTCGCATCGATCGCCTTGCTCACGCGATGTGAGATTTCTTCGAGATGCGCCAGTGAGTACGCATCAAGATTGCCGCTCGATTCAAGCGTTGTGTCAACATGCTTCTTGATTGAACGAAGATGCATCATTGAAAGCATTTTGACAGGCTTCGCTGATGAGTTGAACCCGCTTGTCGCGAAGGACATGCTGATCAAACGGTCGAGATGCTCCCGCTGAAGGTTACGACGAAGCGATGAAATCATCGGCTTGCGGGTCGTGTACTTCTTGGTCGTCTTCTCGCCAACTTCTGACCAGATCGATTCGGTAACCGATTCCATGAGTTCTGCAAGTGTCAATGCGTCTTCGTTCTCAGGTACAAACAACTCGTAGTCATAGACACGCTGAACAGTTTGTGGGTTGAGCAACATAGTCAACGCGGACGCCTGCATACCCATCACACGATCATGGATCGGCATCGCTGCATCTGCAAAGACGCTGTTGATGTCATCCCACCACTTATCGACAGTGGTGTGCGTGAGCAACTCAGGTGTGATACCAAACGCTTCGTCATAGAATGAGTTTTCGATTACGAACTGCATCGCAGCGCGTTGGCGCTCTGCCGGCACCACTTCGATCGGTGCCCGGCTGCCCGGATCACCTTTCTTGTCGCGGTACACATACGCTGATCCGATCCAGTTACCCATCATCGACAAACTCTGCATCTGCGTGTTGAGCGAGATAAGGTAACCTCTTCGGGCGCGTGACCATGATTCGCCATCTTTGACAAACTTGTCAGTCAATCCGCTGCGGATCACTTCAACAAGCTCCATCTGACTATTTGCATAGTCCAATGGGTCTTCAGACAAGTCGTACCGACGAGCACGCGGGTCAGGACCAAAGGTGTCTTCGTCTGTCGCGTACGCGAGTTCAGGTTCTGCAACGCGTGAGAGTACTTTCTCAAGATCGCCGCTGCCGTAACCATACTCGATTGCCCAGTAATCGTAAGGACCGATTCCGTCTGAGGAGTAGTTTCCTTGGACTTCACCCGAGCTTGGCATGCGAATGTTGATGCCGTTGTAGTCCATTACGGATGATGACCAAGGCTTGACATCTTTCATCTCTTCTGAGTTGATGGTGTCAAGGCTGTATGCGCTTGAGCCCTTAAAGTTGTGACGCAGTCCGAGGGTATGACCCACTTCGTGCGCAACAAGCTCTGCGAGCATCGGACCGACGAACCATTCTGGAACACCATCGATCAGGTCGCCTTGATCTTTCTTTGGTGTTGCTTTGCCTTCGTCTGCAGCGACTTCTTCTTCAGCTTCTTCCTCTGGTTCTGGCTCTTCCGATTTCTCAAGAAGTGCAAGGTACTCAGGTGGAATCATCGCACGCAGGCCCGGGTTTTCTTCGAGCTGCTTAAGGATCATTTCGAGCGTTTCTTCGTCAATCTCAGGCTCGTCGGATGCGGTAGAGATTCCTACTGCACTCGCTGCTTCGAGATTGGTCGCGAACATTTCGATCATGCTCAGATACATCCGCATATTGGCAAGGTCGAGTGCTTTGCCTGTCGCAGCCATACACATGCCTGAGACCTGGGATGATCTGCCGCTCAAACCGTCGAACTCTTGGGTTCCGATCATGTTTGCGCCTGGGATAAACCCGTCAGCATTCATCGTTGCATTGTTCAGCGCCGTGTCATGCATGACCGCGTTGCGAGCTTGGCGCTCGATCAGGATCTGTTCGCGCTGTGCAGGTGATGCCAAACGCAAACGAGGGTCCCACTTTGGATTCTCTTCGAGCCATTGCAATGTCGCAGGTGAGTAACCTTCAGTCGCCATAGTGCCGAGCAGGTCTTCCCAGCGGTAAGTGAACACGCGTGCCCAACCGTCAGTCAATACAACATCCGCATCAAGGATCTGTCCTGTCATCGGATTCACCCGTGATGGACCGATCGCGGTTGCGACATCGTTGGAGATCCAACGGATGAAGTTGTAGCGCACATCTTCTGGATCTTTATCCATGTTGATGCCGCTGGCTTTATCTTGGTACTGAACCTGGATGGCGCCTTCAATCCCGATCGCGCGGTACGCATCGTTCCAGCTCTCAACGCCTTGGCGTACCCAACGACGGTATCGGATCGGCACGGTGTGCTCGATGTAGTACACGATTGGTTCCTTCGGAGGCGACAAGGTCAGCTTTGGATCTGCTTTCTCAACATGCCAGCGGTTGATCATGCGGATGTTTTTTTCCTTCGCATCGTACTTACCAAGATCGGTATAGTTGGTGACGAAGTATCCGACGCGCTGGTCTGCCATGCGGGGTTTGAATCCGCGGGTGCCTTTGATGTGTGAGATGGAGTAATGGAACTTCTTCATTGTTCCGCCCATCACAGGACCTTCAAACTCAATCTCGATGTTCTGTGGGAACGCTTTGATTGAATCAACAGTGGTTAGACTGCTGTTGAGTCCGCGTGCGGAGCCGCCGAAGAAGTTGCTCGCTTTGCCGACAAGCAATGAGTCCATGTCGATGACTGGTTGACCGGTTGGTCCAGTTGCCAAGATGGGGACATCAAGAATCACGCGATCAGTAAATACTGTTTCAACCGAGTCCTTGGATTCTTGATCACCTGTTGAACGCACCGCGATCTGAGGCTGGATAAGCGCCAAGCGATTGCCGATCCGTTTCCACTTGGTGTACAGATCACCAGATTGCAAACCCGCAAAGATCTCTCCGCCCGCGACAGTCATCGCGAAGAAGTGATTCTGTTTTTCGTACCCGCGTGGGAGTTCTGCGAGAACCTGATTGGTTTTTCTGTTGACATATAACCCGTAGAAGGAGTTGCCATCAGCAGTAGAGACAACCTTGGTGAAGTCCTTTGAGACATCCTTCCAAGATTTGAGTCCGTCTTTGGATGGGGCGCTGCTCGCGCCTCCACGAGCTGCCATCGCGGCCATTGCTGCAAAGTCGATGCCTTCTTCAGGAGATGCTGAAGTTGCTGGTTCGTCGAGCGAGCCTTGGGCGATTGCCGATCCGGTTGCGAGTGCAGAGATGCCCACCATGGCGCCCGCAATGCTTGTTAATGTTCTTGTTCCCCAACGCATAGTCTGGGGTTTGAACTGATCCCTATTCATTTTCATGTACTCCGTTCGAAGGTCAACATTTCAGTCACACATATGTCCGGCGCAGCTTTCGTCACGCCAGGGCCCGCCTGCTATCAAGCATTCGGGCAGTTGTCAGGGGCAGCTTCATCCCACATACGCGTCATGGGGGACAAAGAGATACCACCAGTTTCGGGTGAATACCCGGTTTATCAGGCTCTGTATCGTCCAGAGAAGGATTCGAGCCCAATATCGGAATGGCTTGGAGCGCAGGAAATGCGCAAAGCCTTACATGCAAGAATTACCATACCAAGGGCAAAAAGATTCAAGAATTCACAGAAAATGAACCAGTTAATCAATGAATCCAGATCACAATCACCGTGGTCGCGACGAAAATAAGCCCTGTCAGACGGACCATATTGTCTCTGAGCGCTAAATCAGTTGGATCGTCATATCGGCCACGCATCAATAAAGTGATCGTTCTGAGCAGCGCAAGCATCGCGGGCGCCACCGTTATCCAGAGTAAATTTAACCCGAATCCACCATCTAGACTGCCCTGTCTAGTGACAAAGGTATGCAGATATTCAGCCTCTTGGCTTTGAACGTAACCGGTGTATGTTAAAAGAGTTGCGACTCCGGACACCACCACAAACATGCGGAGCATTTGGTCGGTGTAGTGTTGTTGAACATCACGAACCGCGGTCGCGTCTTCGTCAGATCCCATGTGCCGACGCTCTCCGAGTCGTTTGCCAAATGCGAGGAACATACTCAGAAACAGGGTCGCATTGAGCAACCAGGTTGATGGGGTGACCCCCACCGCTGCACAACCACCGAGTACTCGAATCACAAATCCAGAAGAAAGCGAGAGGACATCGACGATCACGATGTGCTTAAGTCCTGCCGAATAGAGCATGACATTGATGATATAGAGAATGATTAACCCAAGAACCCAAATCCGCAGCTCCCCAGATACTCCAAAGACACACGCCATACCCGTGATGAGTAATCCGATGCCGAAAATCTTCGCGATCCCCGTGGGAACCTGCCCGCATGCGAGCGGTCGGCGTTTTTTGCGAGGATGAGCGCGATCGCGCTGGACATCTGCAAGATCATTAAACACATAGCATCCAGACGCTGCGAAACAGAATCCAAAGAAGGTAAGTCCTACTGCCAGCGCGAGTTCCACGCGCGGCATATCCTGGAGTTTGCCATCTGCAATCGCAAAGAGCGGACCAATGAGCACAAAGATGCCTTTGGACCATTGGTGCGGGCGTGCGAGTCGAATCATCCCAGAGATGAGATTGCCGACAGGCTCGGTATCTGATGCAAGATCAGAATCAGGATGAGATGGTTGAGTATTGGACATATTATTGATCTGAACATCGACATAACGCCTGCTCTGGCTCAACAGTTCGCACAAATCCGCGAGAGATCGTCAGAGTTATGGAAAAGAAGTCGTGGTTGATTGCTTGAAACAACGAACCGGCACCAGATCGAGCCGATAGAAGTGGTCCATGCTCCGAGATACGCAAAGCAGACAATTCGACCAAGATTTCAATAACCAAGGGGTGACAACCCGGATCAAGGTTCAATCGATCCTGATCGCGTTGGTTCTTTGCATCCTCGCAAGTTGGCCGATCATCCTTTCCGGCAATCACAGCGGCCGGGGCGCATGGGATGATTACCAATACCACTGGGTCGCGATCACAGAGTTCGCAGACCAACTCCCCAATCCGGATATCTCCGATTACGCATCCGCAACAACACCAGGGTATCACCTTATCCTCGCGGCATTTGTCAAAGCAGGTGTCGGACATATGGGTGCTCAGCTCATCGCGAGTGTGTGGACACTTGGATTGGTCGGGTTTCTGGTTTGGGTCTTGAGCGCACGGTTCGGAAGAGTTGCAGCGTTGGTCGCGCTCCCCATGATCGCATCGATGTATGTCTTGTACCCCGGGATCTGGTTGCTTCCCGACAACGCGGGATGGTTGGGTGTGCTTGGGATTCTGCTTTTGAGTCTGCGTCCAAATCCAACATGGAAAACATGGGCGCTCTCGGGATTGATTCTGTGCGCACTCATTTTGTTTCGGCAGGTCCATATCTGGATCGCTGCAACGATCTGGTTGAGCGCATGGGTCGGATCGTCAACCCAGACACCGACTACACTTTCAACCTTGTTTTCAAGTCTATTCGATCGAACCGGGCGTTCGTTCATCGCGCTTGCATGTACCATTCCCGCGTTTACTGTACTCTTCTTTTTTCTGAGTATCTGGGGCGGGTTGGTGCCTCCAACATTCCAGAATCAACACCAAGGACCGAACCTCGTGACGCCTGGGTTTATCCTGACGCAACTCTCAATCCTGAGCGTGTTCTACATCCCACTGCTCTATCCAAAGCTCAAAGAAACATGGAAACATCATTGGGGCTGGATCCTGTTCGCGATTTTCGTCGGCTTCGTTCTGGGGATTGTTCCTGAATCTTCATATTCCGTCGAAGCAGGTCGGTACAGCGGGTGGTGGAGCATCATCAATAAGATTCCGACGATCGCGGACCGATCCCTCGTGATTATGCTCGGTTCAATCGCGGGCGCTGTTGCACTCGCCGTGTGGTTGAGCTTTGTCGATCGACGAGATATCTGGATCTGGATCGGGACACTCGTTGCGTTTGTTCTGGCGCAAAGTGCCAACCATGCGAGTTGGCAACGATATCACGAGCCGATGCTCCTGATCATGATCCTGCTGATTCTTGCGCGTTCATCGAC
Source organism: uncultured bacterium (assembly GCA_963976235.1). GTDB lineage: Bacteria > Planctomycetota > Phycisphaerae > Phycisphaerales > UBA1924 > UBA1924. The sequence goes on along the minus strand of CAXBJM010000005.1, from coordinate 119,842 downwards.
GATTCAACGCTCAACCCGTTGGGTGATTCTCGGATCGGTCCTCCTTGCGGGGATGTTCGGAATGTTGACTCTATCCTCACTCATTGGTGCTGATCCGGTTGAGACACAGGCTCAACTGTCTGTTCTGCCTTGAATTCTGATTGAATCTTGATCTACAGATGACCTCTTGGCGCAGAGTTGCGTACAAAAGAGGTGAATTCGATCCCAATTCAGGGTCAATACACTGGCTTTGTTTGCCGATGAACGGGTAGGGTTCCAACAATACGAACCGAGACATCAAACTGGCGCGTCCGCGTTGGTTATTGAACGAAACACACGAGCGGGAAGACTCCAACCATGAGCGATACCAAACGCGCACTCATCACCGGCATCACCGGACAAGACGGTTCATACCTTGCCGAGTTTTTGCTCGCCAAAGGCTACGAAGTTCACGGCATGATCCGTCGAGCATCATCGTTCAATACCGAACGCCTCGATGATATCTACCAAGATCCGCATCTCGACGGCGCGATGCTCAAACTTCATTATGGTGATCTCTGCGATGCGAACAACATCAACAAGATCATTGATACGGTTAAGCCTCACGAGGTGTACAACCTGGGCGCTCAATCACATGTTCGCGTGTCATTTGATATGCCGATCTATACCGCAGATACAGTCGGTATGGGGGCGCTGCGTTTGCTCGAAGCGATCCGCGATTTCCAAGATAAATCAGGTCAACAGGTTCGGTACTACCAAGCATCATCATCGGAGATGTACGGCAAGGTGCTCGAAGTACCTCAATCAGAATCAACTCCATTCTGGCCTCGCTCACCGTACTCATGTGCCAAGGTCATGGCACACTGGGCAACCGTCAACTTCCGCGAATCCTACGGGATGCACGCATCGTGTGGTATCTTGTTCAACCATGAATCGCCTCGCCGGGGTGAAACATTCGTGACCCGCAAGATCACCCGCGCAGTCGGCCGCATCAAACTCGGTATGCAAGACAAGGTGTACCTCGGGAATCTCGATGCAAAGCGAGACTGGGGTTTCGCGGGTGATTATGTCAAGATGATGTGGATGATGTTGCAAATGCCTGAAGCGGATGACTATGTCGTCGCAACAGGACGCACCATTTCAGTACGCGAGTTCGCGGAAATGGCATTCAACTCCGTTGGTTTGAACTTCGATGATCATGTCGAGTTCGACCCACGCTATCTCCGCCCTGCAGAAGTTGATCTCTTGCTCGGTGATCCAACCAAGGCAAAGGAAAAACTCGGTTGGGTTCCTGAAACAACTGTCGAAGAACTCGCCAAGATGATGGTCGAGCACGACATGGAACTCGCATCACGCGAGAAGACACTCAAGGACGCGGGTCATAAACTCCCCGAGTTCACCGGACACGATCAGTAAATTGTTGATTCGCAGAACACATATAAAAAACGCCCCGGCCATTGGTTGGGGCGTTTTCAATGAAATGGTCTTTGAAGAAGGTTAATCGTATTGAATAATCGAATCAACTTCAGGTATTACAACCGGTGCCAAGAACGGATACAAGTGCGATTTTAACTCAGATGAGCTGTGCAAAATGAGAAAGAGCACGGCTATTTTCTTAGTTGCTTTGAACACCTGAACCATAGTTCTCAAACGATTCAACCGGTTCATTGCGAGGTTTGGTTTCGATGAGTGTTGCGCCGGTTTGTTCTGTGTACTTATCTTCATCTACGCCTGTTGGTACCGTGATTCGATTGATTGTGGTTGGATTCGAATCATGAATCACGATTGAGAAGTTGTCTTGTACAGCGATATTGCCTGAGTTGAGATCCCAAATTTTCACAGCCACAATCCCACCAAAAGTATTGAAAGTTGCTACACGCGGCTCAGCTATATCAACAACCGTCACGGTGATCGAGTGTGTCGCGAAACCTAGAAACTCATCGGCGATCGTAACCTCGTAGTATTCTGAAACAGCATTCCACTGGGCTGAAATATTTGCAGTTCCGGATGTCACGTTTCCAGCAGCATTCACCGACCCATACGCAAGAGGACCGATTGGCGATGGATTGTTGGGTATGAAGTCGCGAGTTGGTTCGCCTCTGACGCGAAGGTCATTGCGTGCGATGATATCACCGGAAAAATCTCCGGCGTAATCCGGTGTACCCAGTGCAACACTCCTTCCAGAATCAAAGTTGAGGGCCAGAAATGCATTGGCGCTAGTAACACCAGAGTTTACCTGGCCGAGAATCGCACTGTTTTGAATTCCAGAATTCGTTAACAAAATCCCCGCGAATGCATATTGATCCGCAACACTTATGAGGCCAATTTGTCGTCCTTCCACATCTATATGTACACCGCCAGTTTGTGTCCCGAAGTTCAATCCGTTTGGTGTTGGGCTTTGGACGGAGATGATTGGGCTTGGATCATCAAGTCCTGCAATCGCTTCAAGCACCGTGCCTCCAAACTGATTGGTGAGTGAGAGCATGGTAACAGGTTCGGCAAAATCGTTGGCATAGGTATCGGTGTACGGGAACTGAAGCGCACTGGAGTAGCGTGACCAAAGAGCGTGGGGGGTTGACCCAAGATCAACATCAGGACTCAGTGTGGTGTATGTTCCCCCTTCAACTTGTCCGACCATGATCCGCATACTCTTGATGAGATGGCCATACTTCCTCCAGAAGTATTCAGAATCGACTTGGGTTCCACCCATCTGGATGTCCATATCGAACAAGCCGTTGGTGACGGTGATTGGCCCGGGTTGATCGAAGAGTGGGTCGATTTCATCGCCATTGGAATCGAGGAGATGAACTTCAAAAAAGAAATCACCATTGGCGGGCTGGCCTTCAAACTCAAGATGCCCTTGATAGTTAAAGCTTCCATTGTTCAACAGAGAAATACCACGGCTTGCATCGCCGCCTGCGATTGCAGTTGGAGTTGCAACGCATATAGAGAATGCGATGACAGTGCTTGATAACAAATTATTCATGGGGTCCCTCTTTGGATGATAGTTCTGTGCTTTGAAAACGAGTGTTGAGTGTACCATTCAAGCAGTGTTTTCTAAGTGGCAAAAACGGATATTTATCGTTTCAAATCAAGAATCTGCATCCAGTGTTCTGAGTTTCCGATCTTTGAAGTATTCTCGATGGAATATCCAACGGGCTTTACATTTGGTCCGGTGAGCGACAAGTCAATATGCCAATCCGCAAGTTTAAAAGGCTGACGAGCAAGCTTTGATTTAATCTTTGGACGCCAACTGCTCGTGCGACCATATCCAACCGCTCGGTACGCATCAGTCATGTTCTCGGCAAGCAATCCGATCGAATGAGAACCTGAAGGCGTGTTGAAATCTCCAATGATCACATCAGGTTCAGGGAAATCTTGATCGGTTTCAACCCGTGACCAAACGGTGCGTTTGCCGTCGGGTGTTATCTTGACATATTCTGTGCCGTCCCATTGTGAAATGGAGTTGGCAACTTGTTGCATGGAGTTCATTCGCCAGAGAGAGGGATCTGATGGCAAATCGACAAACCAGATCACGAGCGATTCATTGGGTGAATCTGTATCTGAAACATCGAGTTCGACAAGCACGATCCATCCAAAGTCACTCCCCCGCTTGAAAACAGATTCTTGATCGCGTCTAGTCCCGGATGTCACGGTTGCGGTGCGAAGTATTGGAAATCGTGATGCAATGAATGCATCGCCTGTAATTCGGAAGTGTCCAGGGTTGCCTACGACTTGGAAACCCTTGGTCACCATGTGAGATTCTGCTGCGGGCGATAATGGCGCCAGTGATTCGAGCAAAGTCCTTCGGCCATTCCCCCACTGGGAGTTGGCAACAAGCACAACATCCGCATCAAGTTCGATAGCGCGCTGTCCCAGCGCCGCTTGATCTGCTTTAAATCCTGCCTGGTTCCAGTGCACAATACGGATGGCATCATCAGGGATCGGGGTCCGAACAATATATCGGTGAAGGTGCCAAACCCCGAAGAAAAGATAGCCGGTGCATCCGATACTCATGAGCAACAACACCGGACGCATCATCAACCCGCTTGGTCGGCGCGAAAAGATCGCGAAGACCGCCGAGCAGATCAACATGAACCACGCGCCCCCGATCATCCAGATCGAAGGCATCCACCAAAGATACTGTGACCAACTGTACTGATCTGTGAGTATCCGTCCTGTGATCCAGAGTCCGAGCGTGATGATCCCAATAAAGGCGCAGAGCTTGGCGCATTTGGGGAGCAATCGCCGGCGAAGCCAACTAATCAACCCGCTCGGCTGAGATGATGAACCAGATGTTCGGGAATCGGTCATTGAGTCCTCTCGTCGCAATTATGCACAACCCATTGTATCGGCTCTATTATTCGGCTTACAAGAATAGACCATCCAAAGAGGATTCAAATATGTCAGTCAACTGGTCCAACCAACGCATCATCATCACCGGCGGGTCCGGGTTCCTCGGCCGACACATCGTCGAAGGACTCCACGCACGAGGGGTCGATGACAACCAAATCTTTATCCCGCGCTCTGCGAACTATGACCTCACCGAAAAAGATGCATGTGTAAGTCTGTACAACGATTGCTTCGGCAAAGACAAAGCAACGATGATCATTCACCTTGCTGCAGAAGTTGGTGGGATCGGCGCGAACATGAAAAACCCGGGCCGATACTTCTACGCCAACATGGCGATGGCTTTGCATCTGATCGAGCAAGCACGCGTCGACGGACTCATCGAACGCGACGGCAAGTTCATCCAAACCGGAACCATCTGCGCTTATCCAAACATGACACCGATCCCATTCAAAGAAGAGAACCTCTGGAACGGATACCCAGAAGTCACCAATGCGCCCTATGGAGTTGCCAAGAAAGCCGCGTGGCAGATGCTCGATGCGTACAAACTACAGTACGGCATGAAGTCCTCGTTCGTCCTCCCGGTCAATCTCTACGGCCCATGGGACAACTTCAATCTTGATTCATCGCATGTCATCCCCGCGCTGATCCGCAAATGTGTTGAAGCTCTTGATCGTGGTGATGAGTTCCTCCCGGTTTGGGGGACGGGGAGCGCGAGTCGCGAGTTCTTGTACATCGACGATTGCGCCGACGGCCTATTAACCGCAGCCGAGAAGATGGACGACCCAACCCCGATCAACCTGGGAACCAACATGGAGATCACGATCAAAGACCTGGTCAACATGATCGCCAAGCTCACCGGTTTCGCAAGCGAAGACACAATCGCAGACAAAATCAAATGGGACTCCACCAAACCCGACGGCCAACCCCGCCGATGCCTCGATGTACAAAGAGCGAAAGACCTGATGGGCTGGGAAGCAAAGGTTGGATTTGAAGAGGGTATGAAGCGGACAATCGAGTGGTTCAAGAGCCATCGCAATGACGCCGAGGCGAGGATGTAAAATGAACCTATTTCGAATCATGTTGTTCGTGTCTTTTCTCACATTGATGTTTGGGTGTGATGCAAGTACAGGAAGTCAACAGGGGCAAGAGGTGGGTGTTGTGACAGGTCAAGAGATGAATGAAAATTGGGTTTGGGAAGTTATGAATTCTGCCGCAGCAGTTAAAAATGGTCAGGATATTCGGATGCAGGAGCAAGCACTTGAAGTCCAGCTTGTGCAGCTTACAGATGAAGAACTTGTAATGTTTAGTCGAATATACGAGCGCATTCATAATGCGGCGTACACGTGGGATTTGTGGGCCGCAGCTTATTTCACGAGCGGTGGGTGTTCAGATGATGGGTTCACCTGTTTTCGCAATTGGGTCATTGGCCGTGGGAAAGTAGCTTATTTCCGTATTCTTGAAAATCCCGACAACCTTGCAGACTACTCAATGGGAGAGGATCCCGCATTGACTGCTCAATGTGCGGAATGGGATTTACTACCAGGGCAAATATGGGAAAGTAGAGATTCTTCCCGTGACGATAATCAATGGTTTGATCTTTGGTATGAATCCCCCGGATTAAACCGAGAACCTGTCGGCGAGCCGTTTGATGAAGATGATATTCAGGCGTTCAAAGCAAAGTTCCCTCGCCTTGCTGAAGAATACCACCACCTCTGGGATTAATACTGTAAAATAGCTCTATGACCACCCTCCCCCCACATCTCCAACCCCGCCTTGACCGCGAACTCGATGAAGGCGAAGCGGTCCGGTGGGTCGCCCAGCCGATCGCTTCGATCCTCCGCAAGCAGGCAATGAGCTCGTGGTTATGGTTTTTGATCATTGTCCTGTTTTTCGACATCATGTTCGGATTGATCGTATGGGTTGAGTATCAGACTCCTGCTCATCAACGCGAAGAGAGTATCGGCGCATTGCTTGCGATGCCGGCAATCATCACTGCACTCTGGCTTGTCGCGTATCCCGCAATACTGATCTGGGCAAAGCGTGCTGCAGAGAACACGATCTATGCGATCACCGATACCCGAGCCCTCATCATTGTTGTGCATCGCGACAAGTCAATCACCGAGCGCGACTATCGCGGCGACGAGCTCATTCATCTTGCACGCAAGGAATACGCCGACGGCAGTGGCACCCTCACTTTTGAGAGCGCTCGCGGTGCAGGCGCTTCTACACAAACAGCAACCCGCCATAAGTTTCACGGGATTCAAGATGTGATCCAAGTCGAACGCATGCTCCGCAAACAGTTCGGGGATAGCTGACTACCATTACGCATGGAACCTGAACGGAAAATTCGATTCTGCGTGAACAATCCACGCAACCTTGCCGAACGCAATGGCCTGATCGCTCGTGAGTTCGTGAATCGAGATTGTCTTGGCAACTGCACACGGTGCTATGAAACCCGGTTCCTCGAAATCGATAACCGAAATATCGAAGGCGAATCATACGATGAGATTCTGAAATCAGATCCGCCATCAGACGACTCATAACGCTCAGAACTGTTCATAAAATCTGGTTATAAATAAACACCCCATGCAGACGCACGGGGTGTTCGTTGTTTTTGGAATCAGATGATTCAATCAACTGTGATTAGCGACGACGACGGATCGTGCGTACGCCTGCGATGCCCATGAGCATTCCCATACCTGCCATTGCAGATGTTGGAAGTGGCACAATGTAGAGCATGTCTTGCTCGCCTGTTGCAACCGCAGCAACCAGGTTCCGCATGCGGAGTGAGCTATCAAATGTTTGTGAGTCCATCAGGATCGCGTATTGGCTTGCCAAGCTTGAGCTTGTTGAACCGCTCGATGCTTGGAAGTTATGTCCGAGTGCTTCCCAGACTGCTGCTTGGATTGCACCCATGCGAGCGAGGTACAAGCTGTCGCTTGAGTCTGCTTGCATCTTTGCATCGATCCATCCCAATGCGTGTGCATTTGCGATGATCGCGCTGACGCTATCTGCCTTTGCCTGACCGTAATCTGAGCCTGGGTCTGGTGCGTCTGCGAGATCAACGAGTTGGTAAGTGGATGAGCCGCCGTTAGCGTACTCTTCAACTTCAATACAGAAGGTGTTGAATGACTGTCCTGCTTGTGAACCACTGTTGATGGTGTGGGACATGTGTCCTGCACGGAATGTGCTTGAACCGATGCGTGCTTGTGCAGCACTGCTGCCGCCAACGATGCCGGTGTAAGTCAAATCGATTGAATCTGCTGAGGCAACGCTGCCCGCAATCATCCCGGTAAGTGCGATGGTCATCGCGGTTGTCTTTACATTTGCCATTTGAGATCCTCTCTCCGAAAACATATTGAGATAAACCACTCTGGAATATCAAGTTGCAATGCGAAATGGTCCTCACCATCTCGATCAGCCCCGAGGATAGGCAAAAATACCCTATCGTCAAGAGCGAATCGAAAAAAATGCCCCAAATCCGGCGGTAATCAATGAAATTGCAAGGGTCAAATTGTGTTATCGGGCTGAGTTACCAGCATATGAAAAAACACCAAGATGATCCTGGTGTTTCGGGTAATAAGACAAGTTGTCGATCTCAGATCAATCAGATCTATAAGGGCTTACTTCCGTGTACGCATGTATCGGATACCAGCAAAGCTCAAGAGCATGCCCATACCCGCGATTGCGGAAGTTGGAAGCGGAACAATGACCGTTGGATTGGTCTTTGTTTCAATCTGGGTCATGTCGATTTCGTTCGAACCGTAACCAGCGCCAAATACATTGGTGCCGGTTGAATCGCCCAGACCAGCATTTGGTGCTGAGATTGTGTTCTCGAATATATCGATATGAATGATTCCTGGGTTTTCTACGCCTGATTCAACATTGTAAGTTGCTGAAAGCTGAATAATTTCCAGATCCAACGGAGTTGCAGCGGTTTCATAACCCAGTTTTTGAGCCTGTGACGCTTGATTTGCAGCATGTGCAGCAATTGTTTCCATTGCAAACGCGTTGCGGTTCGCGTGATCAGCTTGCGCTGAACCGATGGACGCGATTGATGCGATTGCAGCAACCATAAGTCCTGTTTTTAGTGTGTTCATATTCTTCATGAATAGCCCTCATCATCCTCGAAGTTCTCACCATAGCACTGCAGCCTTGCAACGCATTATGGAAAACATCGTCCTCTACATAAAAATAGCCGATTCATGGTGAAAATCAAGATGAAAATCAGAAATATTACCCAATTTTACATGTGCTTAGTTACAGTTTGACAACAGGTTACAGCAAAAAATCGACAGAATCACCCATGAAATGGGGCTTTTGAGAGTCATGGATTGAAACAGTGGTTTGGTACAAGAAAACACCCCGGAGGACCCGGGGTGTTTGAAGGAATCAAGAACAAGGGATATTGATCGAAACTGAAGACTTACTTCCGGCGACGCACAGTGCGTACGCCTGCGATTCCGCCGAGGAGTCCTAGGCCGGCCATTGCAGCTGAAGGCAATGGAACGACATAGAGCATGTCCTGTTGGTTGTTTGCAACGATCGCTTTCAGGTTACGAAGACGCAATGAGTTGTCAAAGGTCTGTGTATCCATCAGGATGTTGTAGTATGAAGCAAGCGAGTTGCTTGTTCGGCTGCTATCGATCTGAACATCACTTCCGAATGCTTCCCAGACCGCTGCTTGGATAGCACCCATCTTTGCGAGGTAATCAGTCTGGTTGGTGTCTGCTTGAAGGCGGCTGTCGATCCAACCGAGTTCTGCCGCGTTTGCAACAACCGCATTGATACGATCAGAAATGGTCTGCCCGTAAGGTGTACCTGGCATTGGTGCATCCGCGATATCAACGATCTGGTAGGTTGCGCCGCTTGTATTCGCACTCTCTGCGAAATCGATACAGAATGATGCGAATGAATCGCCTGCTCGGCTGCCGCTGGTGAACTCGTGGTTCATATGACCAGCGTAATAGGTGCCGCCCTCAACACGAAGGTGTGATGCGCTTGAGCCCCCTGCGATCCCGGTGTAACGAACATCAACTGAGTCCGCCATTGCGATACCCGATGCTGATGCACAGATGATTGCGATTGTGATTCCCTTGTTCATTTCTCTCTCCTTTATATGATCTGTTCTTTCGTCGAACTTGTTGTCTGGTATGCTTCACGAAGCCGAGGCATCGCTGTGTGAAATATACACTCAAGTGACTATTCTGCAACAGGATACGGTCTGATTCGATCGTTTCGATTCGGTTTGTGATGAATAGTTTGGATCGTGGGCGCGATAACAAATCAACCCCCGAATTCCTGATGGTTATTGGTCGATTAACACCAAAAAACTATGAGGATCAACGCCCGATATGGTGAGGTCCGTGCACTCATGGTGTTGCTCAGAGGAAGTGCTCAATGCTCGGATACTCATTCGTTCAGACAGGAAAAAAGGCACCAGCCCATTCCTGGACCAGTGCCTTGTGTGGTTTTATATGCTTCTTAAGAGAAGCTTTGTGCATTAGGCAGCGCGACGACGAGTCGTCTTGCGTGCTGCTGGTTTGCGGGTGATGCGTCCTGCAACAGACTTGCGAGCAACAGTCTTCTTCGCAGTGGTCTTGCGTGCAGTCGTCTTGCGAGCTGCTGGCTTGCGGGTTGCTGCCTTCTTCGCAACTGTCTTACGAGCTGGGCTCTTCTTTGCAACAGTCTTGCGAGCAGTTGTCTTCTTCGCAGTGTTCTTGCGAACTGCTGGTTTACGCGTCGCGGTTTTTTTCGCGGTTGTCTTGCGTGCTACAGGCTTACGAGCGACGGTCTTCTTTGCCACGTTCTTCTTCGCAACAGTTTTCTTTGCTGGAGTCTTACGTGCTGCTGGCTTGCGGGTTGCTGCCTTCTTTGCAACTGTCTTACGAGCTGGGCTCTTCTTAGCCACAGTCTTTTTCACAACAGTCTTGCGAGCGGTTGTCTTGCGAGTTGTTGTTTTCTTTGCTGCTGGCTTACGCGTCGCGGTTTTCTTCGCGGTTGTCTTGCGTGCTGCAGGCTTACGAGCGGTGGTCTTCTTTGCCACAGTTTTCTTAGCGACAGTTTTTTTCGCTGCCGGCTTGCGGGTTGTAGTCTTCTTTGCTGCTGGCTTACGAGCTGGGCTCTTCTTTGCAACAGTCTTGCGAGCGGTTGTTTTCTTCGCTGCTGGCTTGCGGGTTGCTGCCTTCTTCGTAGTGGTCTTACGAGCAGGGCTCTTCTTCGCTACCGTCTTCTTGGCAGCGGTCTTCTTTGCTGCTGGTTTACGAGTTGTAGTCTTTTTCGCTGCTGGCTTACGAGTCGTGGTTTTCTTTGCAGCAGTCTTGCGTGCAGTGGTTTTCCTGCCAGTTGTTTTCTTTGCAGTTGTTTTCTTCGCTGCTGGTTTACGCGTCGTGGTGCGTTTTGCCGTTTTTTTCGCAGGGTGTTTCTTTGTACGAGTTGCCATGAGAGTTCTCCGTGTGCCCATCCGTTGGATATCGGGCGGTGTGTTTGTTGGGCCTCGAGCCGTTCGTAGCTGGATCGAAGCCGAGATTTGAGTGCCGCCATACGATGGCAACACACGGTGCGCGACACAATGAAGCGCGTGCAATCCAGATCGACATCGTGTCGCTCGAATATCAATTTTGGATTGAAAAAAACAAACCAAATTGCATGAGATAACCAATGTTCTAATGTTTTGCGCAAACTACGCGCAATTCGACCCCGTTCACATTGCAATAATGTTCGGAGTTCGAACGAACACCAACGATGGAATCAATCGTCCTTCAACGCAGATTCTCGCTGGGATGCGATCTCTAACCACTTCTGCTGCTCATCGGTATTCCCTAAAATCAGGTGCAACTGAGCAACCAATTTTGGATAGACGGGGTTTGTTGAATCAAGCTCGGCAACGCGTGTCATCTGTGCAAGCGCTTCGTCACTTCGGCCTGCTTGATATAACATCGATGAATAATCATGCCTGATAACATATATCCCCGGATAATCCTCGACAACCTGGGACCAGAATCCCAAACCAAGGTCGAGCATCTCGTCGTCACCCAACCCCAAACCCGCTCGGCACATGCCCTGGGCGATAAACATGATCTCGAATGGATCAATTGATCGAGTTGCAGCATCCGTGAGGAGTTCTCGGGCGCGATCAGTCTCACCGGGTTGCATCAGCACCCCCGCCGCACGGGCTTGGACCATCGGACGATCCACCCCAGACATGGTCAGCGCTTGCTGGGCGCGCTGTTTGCCAAGATCAGCAAACCCGCTCGCATTGGCGATTTCACCCGCTGCCAACCAGGTCAGCGCGGTGGCGCTCTCGCCTTCGATTGCCTCTTGGGCAAGCTCGAGGGCATACTCATTCATCTGATACTGCAACGCAGATCGAGCAATATCTATCTGCATACCTGCAGGGCGATCGAGCGTATCGACCAATGCGTACGCGCGTTCGAGTTCCGCCTTTGCATCGACCATGTTACCACCGAACCCGGCATATCGGGCTTTGGCGATGAAGAAACGAGGATCGTTATCGTACGAATCAATCGCCCAGTACGCTTGCCCCTTTTCAACATCACCCTCAGAGAGTGCAGCGCGAGAAAGCTCGGTGCGGATTGCATGCAGATTGGGATGCGCATCGAGTGCTTGCTGATAAATATCCAATAATGCTTTGCGTTGATGGGCAGAGAGCTCACGCGAATCGAGACCCTCAGGCGGATTTTGATGAATCGCCATCGTCGATAACTGCCCTGCCTGAAGCACGAGCTCGTCGGTTGGGTTGCCATCAATGAGCACCGTCATGAGTTCATCGAGCGATTGATCATATTGTCCCAGCACACCCAGGAAGTAGGACAAACGCAGACGATGCTCCGCATTGAGTGACCATCCCAGTCCGCCGTTCTCTGGTGAATCTGCCCGTTGGTACGCACGGACCGCAGCTTTGGCGCGTTTGCGCATGGTCTCGCTTGGTTGAAACTCTGCACGCACCAGTGTGCTTGTAGGGACTTTGGATTTTGCAAACGCGATGTCGCCTTTCCATCGCATCAACCGTGCGTTCCCAGACCAGGCGCTGCCAACAAGGAACCCCAGCGCCATCAATATGATCAAGAACCCCGCGGGTTTGATCTTACCCTGAAGCTTGAGTGAATAGGAATACATCCGAGCGTTTGGTTTGCGGATCAGCTTGACGCTTGTCATTACAATCATCACACCAATCGCAGCGAGTCCCCCCGCCATGAGCATGGGCACCGCATCGAGCAATCCGCGAGTCGCAAAGAAGAACCATAAGAACAAGACTGACGCGAACAACTCTTCTCCAAGCGTCATATCGAATCGGCGGGAACGCTTTTCTTTGGATTCTTTATATGTCTCAGGCGAGATCGGTTTCGCGCCCAGCGCAGGTTTGCCGAATCCGAGCGACAACGCATCATTCGGACACGCGCTGATGCAATCGAGTGTTTTCATACACCCCGCATCGACCACCATCCCAAAGTCACGGACTTCGTCCGATACCCGGACATTGGAAGTACACACGCTTGTGCAGTATCCACACTGCTTGCAATCGTCATTGACATGAATCCTTACTGGCGCGACCTTGTCCATTGGTTTGAAGAACGCAGCATACGGACACCCATAGGTACAAAACCCTTTCGCGCCCAGGAAATACACCGCTGCGAACCCACAGATAAAGAGGAAGGGCACCGCGATAAACCAAGGGGGCATGGTTGCCCAGAAATCATCAACAACGAGCCCGTTGGACCATTCATGGATCGGTTCAACCGGGCGCAACCACGCAGGCCAATGGATGCCGTTGGATTTGAGCAACGGCGCGAGTGCCATTCTTTTGAAGGTCGGCCATACAAACATGTACATCCCGAGGAAGAACGGGAAATAGATCAATAACCGCGAACGAAAAGGCTTGGGGCGAATCCCGATGCTGTTCATGATGTAGGCACACAGATCCTGGAGCGCCACCACATGACAGAGCCAACCACAGAAAAAGCGTCCGAGAATAAGCGTCGATAAGAAGGTGAGCAAGAACAAGACGGCGCCCGCATTGATCACCCCGACTTCGAGGGTTTCCATCGCTTCGCTTGGTTCGATCGGAGAAATAGTCATCCCCATAATCAACCATTGGATCAGATGCGCGATCATGAGCACATTGACCGTGATCAATACCCCGGCGCGCCAACGGGCGATCTTGGTGCGTCCCATCGTGGGTGCGCCGCCCTTGGAACCGCAACGAGTGCCTGATTGTTTTGAATCGAGCACAGGTAGGGACACTGTTTGGTCGATTTCTTTACTGCCGGTATCGTTGGTGCGATGCTTTGCCATATCCTCACTGTATCACGGTTCAGGGAAATGGTTGCTTATTGGGCATCGCTTCGTCGATTTTCAATACGATCAACGCGTAATTGTACCCCGAGCGTCCAAATAATCTGTATCCATTTCTGTTTCACAAAATGACCTATCAAAAACAACAACGCGATCTCGATGCTCACCTTGGTTCCGCACCTGCCGGGTGGACTCCATCCTCATGGTCTGCATGCAAAATGGACAAGCCTTACGCTTATCCGGACCTTGCCCAGCTCGCCAGCGCTCGCGAGCGCCTTGCCCAACTCCCCCCGTTGGTGACCTCGGGGGAGATCGAAAAACTCCGCGAGGAGATCGCGCTCGCACAGATCGGCAAACGCTTCATATTGCAAGGCGGGGATTGCGCCGAGATGCTCGCGGAATGCTCGTCAGCACCCATCGCCAACAAGCTCAAAATCCTCTTACAGATGTCCCTCGTCCTGATTCATGGCTTACGCATGCCCGTCACGCGTGTCGGACGATTCGCGGGTCAATACGCCAAACCACGATCATCGCCGACTGAAACGAACGAACTCGATGGTCAATCTTTTACTTTTCCGAGCTATTTTGGTGATCTGGTCAACCAGATAGATTTCAATGAGCAATCACGCACCCCTGATCCATTCCTGATGGTCGAAGGGTACAAGCACGCTGCGCTCACACTCAACTTCATCCGTTCGCTCCTCGATGGCGGATTTGCCGACCTGCATCACCCGGAATACTGGGATCTCACCTTCTTCGATAACGCATCGGTTTCTACTCAGCGCCGAGAGCAATACGAGCACATGTCCCGGACCCTTGCTGATGGGTTATCCTTTATGGAAAACCTTGGAGAACAACGCGTTGAAGATTCATCTCGTGTTGATTTCTACACCTCACACGAAGGCTTGAACCTCTACTACGAGCAAGCCCAGACCCGCAAGGTTCCTCGTCGATCGGGGTTCTATGACCTGACCACGCATCTGCCGTGGATCGGCGAACGCAACCGCCAACTTGATGGTCCACACATCGAGTTCTTCAAAGGCATCATCAACCCCGTCGGGGTCAAGGTTGGACCAACCATGCAACCCGACGAACTCATCCAACTCATCGACGCGCTCAACCCGCACAACACGGCCGGAAAACTCGTGCTCATCGCGCGCATGGGCGCGGGCAAGGTTGCTGATAATCTCCCGCGATTGCTTGAGAGAGTCAAAGCAGAAGGACGCACGGTCCTCTGGATGGTTGATCCAATGCACGGCAACGGCACCACCACCCAATCCGGGATCAAGACCCGCAACTTCAATGACATCCTCACCGAACTCGAACTCACCGTCGATGCTCATAATGCTGCGGGGACAATCCTCGGCGGCGTCCACTTCGAACTCACGGGAGAAGATGTCACCGAATGCCTCGGCGGCGGGTCCGGCATCACCGAAGCAGACCTGAGCAAGAACTATGTCTCCCTCTGTGATCCACGATTGAACTACCAACAATCCCTAGAAATCGCCTTCTTGCTCGCTGGGAAAATGGGTCATAGTTGAACGCCTGTCGCAGCACGCAATTTTAACCAACCACTCGCATAAACCGCTCGTACATCATCTCCAACGCTGAAGGAATCACGCGGATCCCCCCCACGGTTGATATGAAGTTCGTGTCCCCGTTCCATCGCGGCATCACATGCACATGCAGATGACTCGGCACGCCCGCGCCGCCGGCACGCCCTTGGTTGATCCCGATGTTCATCCCCTGAGGTTCAAGCGCCCGTTCAACCAGCGCAGCTGCTTGGTCAACGAGCTTCCAGATCTCTGCGCGTTGTTCGGGCGCATAATCCGTCAAGCTCGGACGGGCATCGCCGAGCGCGACAAGGAGGTGGCCGTTGGAGTAGGGGTACTTGTTGAGCAGGATCAACCCATGGGTATTGCGAACGAGCACATGGTGTTCTTTATCGCGATGGGGTTGGTTCCAGTAGTCGAGTAAAAAACTACCTGTGTCGCTGCTCGATTTGGATGGTTGGTTATCGGCAGCATTATCGGGTGCGCATTCATCAAGCGGACCGTCGTGGAGGTCCTCTAAATACGCCATGCGCCATGGTGCCCATATCGCATCCGGTCCAAACGGCACAGCCTGCCCATCATTCTTGCGTGTTCCCATAATGCAGTGTAGCGCTTCAACCACGATGCCGATCCACAATACACAGACGGATCGCACCGAATTCAACGGGTCGATCCAACCTGGTCATCGGATCGACTATCGGAAGGATTTGCGTTGGAACCACTCGTCGTCAATGACATCATGACCCAGCCTGTTGAGATTATCTCGATGGATGACTCTGTCGAGTCTATCCGCGATCTCTTCGAATCCAACAAGTACCATCACCTGATCGTCAAAGGCGATCAAGGCGAATGCGTCGGCGTGATCTCTGATCGGGATCTGCTCAAGAATATCTCTCCGTTTATCGGCAAACCTGGTGAACGCACCTCGGATGTGAGTTGTCTCAAACGCCGGGCGCATCAGATCATGACCCGTCAGCTAGTTGCCGCGAGGAAGAACACCTCGCTTCGCGCAGCTGCACGCGTGATGCTCGATCATCATATCTCATGTCTTCCCGTCGTCGATTCGGACAAAAAATGTGTTGGGATTATCACCGTTCGCGATGTTGTTCGCTGGGCAGTGTCACAAATCGATCATGACGAAGAGTTGCGAATCGCAGCATAAAATCGGGTCTACTAATCTTCTTGAATCTCAACTTCATCAATGGTGGTCCTTCGAAGGATCACTTTTTTGTTGTCTACCGCGCTCTGGGATTCTTTGACATCATGAGAGACAACCTCGATCCGTGATGCGGGTTCATCAGTCGAGACGGGTTTCGTCGTCGCGCCCCAGATATGTCCGAAGAACCGACCCACCGCGCGCGTTACCGAGATATCCTTATCTTCTTTCACGCTGTATGATATCACGGAGTTTGCGAGATGACCAAACCGACCAACGAGCCCTGTCGATGCCAATGGGCTCGTTCCGAACTTGAGAAAGAATACCACGACACAGAATGGGGTATTCCAAGCAGGGATGAACACCATATCTATGAGATGCTCACCCTGGAAGGCGCTCAGGCAGGGTTGAGCTGGGAAACGATCCTCAACAAACGCGAAGGATACAGAAAGCTCTTTAAGAACTTTGACCCCAACAAAGTTGCCAGGTTTACCAATACAGATTTTGATCGGTTGATGCAAGACAAATCAATCGTTCGCAATCGTCTTAAAGTCCAGTCCACAATTTCCAACGCGCAGGCAATCCTTGATCTTTATACCAAAGGGAAAACGCTGAGCGAACTCGTCTGGTCCATGGCAGACAACACCCCGATGATCAATCACTACAAAGATCTCTCAGAAATCCCCGCACAAACGGATCTATCGAAAAAGCTCTCCAAGGAACTCAAGAAGAATGGGTTCAGGTTCGTCGGCCCAACCACAATGTATGCAATGATGCAAGCAATCGGGATGGTCAACGATCACACAACGGATTGCTTTTGTTACGCTAAGTGTTGCGAACAGCAATAATCGTATCGAGATATAAACAGAGAGATAAAAATCAGAACCTTGATCAGCCGTCTTCGATTACCGCGCCGGTTCCACCCTTGGTGTAGGTCCCGTTTTGGAGTTGTTCGATCATCGAGACAACCCGTTCCGGGGTAACATTCTCATGCAGATCGTCATCGATGAGTGCTGCGGGCGCTGTGCCACATGAACCGATGCACTCAAGCTCAACAAGCGTGAACTTCTTGTCATCGGTTGTCTGGCCGACATCAATGCCGAGCTTCGATTTGATCGCTTCGGTGCACGCGGTGGCATTGCAGAACTCACACGCGATCGATCGGCAGACCGAGATCAGGTGCTCACCCTTTGGTTGTTCCCAGTACTCTTCGTAAAATGTAACCGTATCAAGCACTTCGGATGGCGCGATATCGAGCACCTTGGCGATCTCCGCCATCGCTTGTTGTGGGATCCACCCGTAGTGATGTTGGATCATGTGCAACGCCGCGAAGAGGGCTCCCTTTGGGCGCTCATACCGTGGGACATACACCTCGCGGAGCTTTGTCTCCATGTCTGGAGTCAGATACGCCTCGTCGCGGGTTTCGATCTGTGTATCAGCTGAGTTCTTTGTGATCCAAGCCATCATGTACCTTTTCTCTGAATAAACCAACTGGTTTCAAGACACGATCATAGGTATTCAACCGCCCAGATTCATTCTCGTTTGACTGAAACCTCATAGGGGTCCCAGGATTCCGCCGACCCGCTGGTCACGGTGACCACATACGACCCACGCATGAGCTTGTGGGATTCAGGGAGATCATGCACATTCGAGGTCCCTTGAATCACAATATACACCCGTTCGAGAGGCCTCGCCTCGTGCGGCCCAAGCACCGCCTCGGAATCGCCCTTCACGCGAACCGATTCCATCACGATCATGTTGTTCATGGATGGCCGACGCTCAAGCCGAGCAAGCACCGACTTCGAACTCTGATTGTCCACCCGCACGGTATAACTCGGGTTAATCCCGCATCCGACGAGTGTAAGCATCCAAAGAAGACTGCAAGTGATCAATGAAGTTTGACGACTCATCGATCCAACTCAGCCGCGACGATGTTGAGTGATCCCATCACCGCGACAATATCCGCGAGCATATGACCTTCGATCATCTTGGGCATCAACGAGAAGTTGGTAAAGCTTGGTGGGCGGGTCTTTACACGCCATGCACGCTTGGTGCCGTCGCCGACGATGTAGTACCCGAGTTCGCCGTTGGCGGTTTCGTGAGCGCCGTAGCTCTCCCCGACGGGTGCTTCCCAGCCGCGGTTGGTCATGATGAGTTCGAAGTGTTGGATCAGTCCTTCGATGGATCCGTACACATCTTCCTTTGGTGGCTTGGTCATCTTCTCATCGACATACATATCGACCGGCCCTTGCGGGATGGTGTCGATGAGTTGGTCGATGATCTTGACGGATTGTCTGATCTCTTCAAGACGCACCAAGAATCGTGAGTACACATCGCCCTCGTGGCAGATCGGCACGGAGAACTTGACCGCTTCAGCGCCTTCGCCGTCCCAGTTGTCGGCGTAGCACAAGTATGGTTCGTCCTTACGCAAATCACGACGAACACCCGACGCACGCGCGAGCGGCCCGGTTAATCCGAAATCGATCGCTTCGTCATGCGACATGATCCCGACGCCTTGGGTGCGGTCCATGAAGATTCGGTTGCGGTTGACGAGGTTCTCAAGGTCCGCGATTGCTTGTCCAAGGTCCGCATGGAGGAAGTTCTTGACCATCCGCTTGAAGACTTCTTCGTCGGGGATTTCTTTCATGATCCCGCCGACGCGTGTCCAGTCCGGATGGAATCGTTGTCCCGAGATGTAATCAACAATGTCGTAGATCTTCTCACGCGGGTTAAACGCGTAGAGGAACCCAGTGAACGCGCCAAGGTCGAGTGCCGCAGCGCCGACACAGAGCAGGTGATCCTGAATCCGACCGAGCTCAGCCATGATCGTGCGAAGCACCGAGCATCGTTTGGTGATCTGAATCCCGAAGAGTTTTTCAACCGCGCCGTGCCAACAGATATCGTTGCTGATCGGTGAGAGGTAGTTCATCCGCGAAACGATGGTCACATACTGGTTGTAATCGAGATGCTCGCCAAGCTTTTCGAACCCGGAATGGAGGTATCCGATGTGCGGCGTGCATCGCGCGATCCGTTCGCCGTCAAGTTCGAGGACAAGGCGCAATGTCGTATGCGTCGCCGGATGTTGAGGCCCAAAGTTCAAAACCCACCGATCACCCGTATCAATGTGGTCTTTGATGTAGTTGATGTTGTCAGAACCCGGTGTGATTCCGGTGTCTGGAGTGAGCGTGTATGGCATAAGTTGACTCCACTAAAAAGCTTGAAGCCAAATCTTAGCCATGACCCTCCAGATTTCCCTTTTCGGAATCATCCGATTGTGGTATGTTCGTGGACCAATATTTCGCAAGATATACATATTGCAAGGACATACTTATGAGAAACCCAGTGTTATTCGCAGCATTCGCCGTCGGTATGACTTCAATTCAATCTCAAGCAGAAATTCTCGCGGTCGAAGGGACCGGTATTGTTGATCTCTTCGGGGAATCGTTTGACGGTGCAGATCGGTTCCCCTTCGCAGGTTTATCTTTGGGAGATCCTATCAGTTTTCGGTATCAGTTCGACACCAGTGCAACCATTTCGTCAATCAACGGCATGGTCGCAACATACGAGCTCGATCCCATGGGTTCATTTATGCAACTCGGAGAGAATATATTGACCTTTGATCGTCTGGATATGCGACTGGGAACATATCAGGGTGGTTCTGGGGGGCTTGGCTTTTCCGCGTACAACTCAACCCTAGGCGTGAGCGCGTTCGTGGGGTTTTCAGGACCAGATCCACTGAGCATGGATATCGCAGACCCGATCGATTTTGACAGCCTGATCTGGGGGCATGACTTTGGAGCAGATTCAGATTCGAACAATCTGCTACTATCGATTGTCTACGGCGTAGCGCATAATGCTGAACTTGTTCCCGCACCCGGGGTGCTCTCATTGGCGATGGGTGGAGTAATTGTGTCCGCCCGCCGACGCAGGAACTGTTCAATCTGACTATCGGATTTATCCAAGCCGGCCTTTGATCGCCTCCGCGACATTCAGCGCATCAAGCATTGAGTTCTCAACCGCCGGGAGTGCCCAGTTGTCTTGGTTGACAAAGTGGACGGATTCTCGGTATGGCTCCATCAGGATCGCGGGTATTCCATCGTTCAAGAATCCGACCCGCGCCAAAGGCAAGGCGTGCCCCCATCGAGCAAACCGGATCTCTTGCACACAAGTGTCGGGTAATCCGACAAGCTTGAGCGTGTTGCGGAGTTTGGCAGCAAGCGCAGTCGCATAGGTTTCGATCGGATCGTTGAGTATCAATGTAAACCGGGCGCTCTCGAATGGTAAAGGCCAATACAGCGTCAAAATCCCGGGTTTTCCAGGGATCGAGTTGGGGTGCTCTCCTGCGGTAAACGAACCATTGGTCACATCGGTATAGCGCATGAAACTGGTTGCTTCCCCTTCAGTCATCGGGAAGTCTTCCGGGTTCTCGAGCAGGAATATATCGTAGAAGTTGCTCGGGATCGGGCGATCACAAACAACCGTCGCGACGAGGTACGCCCGCCGTGTAAGGCGCATCGCGTTGTAGCGTTCGTCCTCATCTTCCTCAAGGTTATGAATAATGTGACGAGCAATGTTTTTGGGACACGCCATGACCACTTCTTTTGCCAAGAGTGATGCAAAGGTGCCATCCTTCTCGACCCATGTGACGAGCGAGCGTCCGTCTTCTTGGATTCGTAGATCGACGACCCGCCGACCCGGACGCAGATGCGGTGCATGCTCGGGATCTGCTCGATCAAGTGGATAAAGCTTCTGCCAGAGTTGATCTGCCATGTAGGCATTGCCTCCAGGTAAGACCCATCTTCCAAACTCTTCTGCTGCTAAGAAGTTCCATCCAAGGGTTGCCGAGATTTCTTCCCATCCACCCGCGAAAGATGAGTAGCAGTACGCCTGGATCGCAGCTGCGAGCGCCGCGGGGACAGGCATACCCATCTCGTCTTCGATATGTTGACGCAGACTGATCCGATCAAGCTCAATCATCCAGGGTTCGGTGAACGGGACATCTGGGTAGTTGTTCGCCATCTCGTTGACCAATGCCCGATACGCTTCATACGCGGGGATGTCGTCTTTGGGAACCCCAAGACCGGTCCAGATATCCTCGTGGAGTTTGCCTTCAATCTCAACAGGTGCCGGATCACCATCCACCCGAACCGCGTCGTGCAATCCGAGTTCCTGATAGAGTGTGTTTAATCGCGTACCTGGATCTGGGGTAATGAAATACGCGCTCCCGAGGGAATACTCAGATCCGTTGATTGTGCCACCCTGCGCGTTGCCTCCGAACCGTTCGTGCACTTCAAAGAGGACCGGGTTGTATTCGCGTAGCGCGTAGGCGCTGGTGAGTCCTGAGATCCCGCCTCCGATGACTACAACATCAACTTCTTCTTGAGGCAATGGGGGTTCACCGCCTTGGAAATCGTTTTGCTGGGTATGGAATGGGATGTCCTCGCGGAAATCATCGCCTTCAAACCATGACTTGAACTTGAACCCATCAATCAATCGAGGTTTGGGATCGAAAAAACGAGGAGCTAATGGCCGAGACGCCTTTACAGGATCAACCGTCATCCGTTTGGGTTGAATCTGGTTGAGAAGATTGAGTTCTGTCGATCCCAGTGCTGCGCCGACCATTGGTCCGATGGACCCCAGCGCGAAGATCCCTAGTCCGCCTCGAAGAACCTCTCGTCGTGATTGCATGATGTGAACCTCGTGTAATGTTGAATTAATGGATATTTCTATCCTGAACAATCTGGGGTATATGTCAAGGAATAAATCGCCAGATTTTGCGTATACTTGAGTATGACCTCTTTCTTCAACGAACTCTGGATGATTCTGACTGAATCATCTGTCTGGCTCATCTTTGGATTTCTACTCGCGGGGATTATGCATGTTCTTGTGCCGCGAGAATGGATGATGAAACATCTCGGAGGCAAAGGGGTCATTCCAATCCTCAAAGCTTCTCTGCTCGGGATTCCTCTCCCGCTCTGTTCGTGCGCCGTAATCCCGGTTGCAGCGGGTCTGCGAAGCCAGGGCGCAAGCAAGGGCGCGAGCGCCGCGTTTGCCATCTCAACCCCCCAAACAGGCGAAGAATCAATCCCGCTCACCTGGGGACTCTTCGGTCCGGTCTTTGCATTCACTCGCCCGATCATCGCGGTGATCACCGCGCTCATCGCGGGTCTGCTTATCGATCTCACAGATAGAAGTGAATCACAAACAGATTCTCAAGATTCACTTGATTCAATCGACGACCCCAACGCGTTGTCACTCAACATCACCAACCCTGATGACGCAGGAACTGCCGTTTCGCAGGTTGAGAACAAGGCAACGAGTGCGTGTTGTTCATCAACGCCGCAGCCTGCAACATCGTGTTGTTCGAGTGCTCCAGAATCCGCGCCCGAGTCTTGCTGTTCTTCAACTTCTGAAGAACCAGGAAAGAAGGGATTGATTCGATCATTCAGAGAGGTGTTCGGCCATGGGTTCGGGGTGATGCTTGTCGATCTTGCGATCTGGCTCTCCATCGGTCTCATTATGGCTGCGATCATCGGTTCGGTTGTTCCTCAAGGGTGGTTCGAGGAGCATGTAGGTTCAGGACTTTGGCCCAAACTCGTGATGCTTGCTGTCGGGATTCCTCTGTATATCTGCGCGACGAGTTCAACGCCGCTCGCGTTTGGGCTTGTTGCTGCTGGTCTTTCTCCGGGCGCTGCGCTGGTGCTTTTACTTTCTGGACCCGCAACCAATGTCGCAACCATGAGTTGGTTGATCAAGGACCTTGGGATCAAAGCACTCGTTATCTATCTCTCCACCATCGCGTGTGTCGCGCTGGCAGCGGGGATTATTTTCGACAAGTTCTTACTTGAAACGCTGGTGCTCGCGGATCGTGCACACATGCACGAACACGCGGTTGCAATCATGAGTCCCAAAGGGATCGCAGCAATCATTTTCATCCTTCTGATGGCATGGGCGCTTGGAATGAAAATGCGTACATATATGAATACAAAGGGTTGGGGGACGACCAACGCGAGCGCCTCGGGGAGTTGCTGCTCTTCGGGTGGTTGCGGGTGTTCATAAAAAAACACCCAAGCAACTGCTCGGGTGTTTCTCGCTTCAACGGTGATTGAAATGCACTGAGCTCTTAGCTGCGTTCAACCAGATCGGCAAGCAATCGTGCGCCGAACCCGCTTGGTCCTGCACACATGTACTCGCTGTCTTTGCCAAGTGCGTGCACACCTGCGATATCGAGATGAGCCCATTTCACGCCTTCTTCGACGAAGTAGGTCAAGAACGCAGCGCCCTGGATCGGGTGTGCTTCGCGGACCGGCGCTGAGTTGAGGATATCAGCGATCGGTGATCTCATCATCGCATTGTACTTCTCATGGTGAGGCATCCGCCAGACTTCTTCGCCGGTTGCGACGCCTGCTGCTTCGACCTTTTCACGCAGTTCAGGATCATCACACCACATGCCGCCGAACACTGAACCAAGCGCTGTGACGATTCCACCGGTCAATGTTGCGATGTCGACAACATACTCAGGATTCTCTTTTTCACATGCCCAGCACAATCCATCTGCGAGCACCAAGCGGCCTTCTGCATCGGTGTTGGTGATTTCCACCGTTACGCCGTTACGGAATGTGAGCACATCATCAGGACGATATGCTTCGTCACTGATTGAGTTTTCAGCGCTTGCAAGGAGTGCGACCACAGGACGGTTTGGTTTGATGACATTGGCGATGATGTGCATCGCACCGAAGACGCCGCAGCCGCCGTCCTTATCGCGTTTCATGCCACGCATGCCGCCGCCGACTTTGATGGACAAACCACCAGAGTCATAGCTCATGGTCTTTCCGACAAGCACGATTGGTTTCTTGGATTTACCTCGTGCTGGGGTGTATTCCAGACGGATCATGCAAGGTTTGTTTTCCGACGCTTTCCCGACATTGATATGGCCGGTAAGTCGTTCGTCTTCGAGTTTCTTGCCGCTGAATACAGTGCACTTGAGATTGCCGCTTTTGCGTGCGAGCTTCTTCGCTTCGTTGGCAATCCACATCGGGGTTGCGATGTTTGGTGGTGTCTGCGAGAGTGTTCTTGCGATATTGGTGCCTTCTGCGAATCCGAGCCCGCGCTCAGCGCCGTCCTGAAACGCTTTGCAGCAGCTATGAATCGCGAGCTTGGATTGATTCGCGAGCGTGGTTGCCGATCCGCGAAGTGAATCGAAGGACCATGATAACATGCCAAGCCCTTCACCGATCATCGCACCCGCGGTGAACGCGTCGACGGAATCAGACTTCTTCAGTTTGTTGAGTGCTTTGCAGATCTCAAAGCGAACGCTCGTTGATTGTGCGCTTGCGAGTGCTCGTCCGACTTTGCCCGCGACTTTGCGGAGCGAGCCTGGATCGAATCCGTCTCTGGTTCCGAGTCCGACGATCAGCGCTCGTTCGAATCCGTTCGAGCTGTGCACTTCGATCACGGTTCCCAGATCGCCGGTGGCTTCTGATCTTTTGGTTGCTTTGACGAGTGATCCGTCAGCATCAAGTGCCTTTGTTTCTGTGTTGAGGGATTCGCCTTTGAACTGACCAATGACAAGCACACTTGCTTTGCCCTTAGATGCGACACGAATAGATTCAAACATGAGTAGAACTCCATAAGGATATTGGGTGAAAAACACGAACGAAAATAATAATAGTTCACAATATATTCAAATTATGAACATTATTCTATGGGCAATCACTGCCCCGGTTGCATGCTTTATGTAGATTTGAATGAAACACACATATCGCAGCACAAAGAGTTTATCGTCGAGCTTTGCTTGCTTCCACAAGTGTCATCACTTCGCCGGCAATATAAAAGCTTCCGGTGACCAGAATAAGATCATTCCCGGACAAAGCTTTCGCAGCGCCGTTGATCGCATCGCGGACAGAATCCTTTGCTTCTGCCATCGCGGTGTGCTCACCAGCTTCGAATCGATTGAGCAACTCGTCTGCTTTGATCGCTCTTGGATTATCCGATGCTTGCGTGAAAATCACTTTGTCCGCGCCGCGATCAAGCTCGCCGATCATCAAATCAACATGCTTGTCTGCAGCACAGCCAAAGATCACGATCAAAGAATCGTAGTTTAAATGCGCCCCCACCGCTTTGAGTGTCTCCCGAACACTCTCAGGGGTATGCGCACCATCAACATATATACGAGGTGTTTGCATTACCTTTTCAAGTCTGCCCTGGGTGTTGATCTGTTTGAACCCGGCGCTGATCATCCGTTCTGGCAGATCGAATCCGTGTTCACGCAATTCAAGAATAATTGCAAGCGCTAATGCACAGTTGTCCGATTGGTGCATCCCCATCAATGGCACAGGCATGTGCTCGAACCCGCCGTCGTTTTCTCCGGACCCTTCACCTACACAAACCCTCGCGTGCGGGCCACGCAAGGCGCCCGATTGGAAACGACGGGTGTACACAATGTCCTGTCCAAGCACTTTGAGTGTTGTGTTTGTTTTCGATGCGTGCTCGATAAAAACATTCAAAACCTCATCATCCTGAGGCGTAGAAATCGTCACCGCACCCGGTTTCATGATTCCGGCTTTTTCTTTCGCGATCAACTCGAGCGTATCTCCCAAGATTGCGGTGTGCTCAAGATGTATATTGGTCAATCCACAAATTCTTGGGGATACAACATTCGTGCAATCGAGTCGACCACCGATCCCGGTTTCGAGCACGACGAGATCGACAGCTTCTTGCGCAAAGACAACAAGTGCGAGTGCGGTGAGTATCTCAAAGTAAGTTGCTCGGCCATGATCATTTTCGATCGCGTTTGCCGCGTCTCGGCATTGCTCAAGGGCTGCATCGAATACAGACTCGCTGATCGGATGAGAACCAATACGGACCCGTTCTCGTACATGCATCAGGTGTGGGCTTGTAAATATCCCCGTCGTATATCCACATGCCTCGAAAGCGCCTTCGAGCATGTTGCAGACAGAACCCTTCCCCTTCGATCCTGCGATGTGCACGATCTCAAGATCGTTTTGTGGATCGCCTAGCTCGGTGAGCAGGGCACGCATCCGGCCCAGTTCCCAAACGGTTTTTTCAACCTTGCTTGGACGGACCTGCTCGACGTTGATTCTGCTATCAAGAAAATCAATCGCAGCTTGATGATTGACAAACGCTCCGCCTCGTTGTGCGTTTCGATTTGTTGCGGTTGCTCTCGTTTTTTTCGGCGAAGCACCAGTCCCCGATGCGGATGATTTCGGCATACAGCGATGGTAGCAAACTTCTGAAACAACGCAAGGTGTTTCTTTAGAATCAGGGTGTTGAATCAAACTCAGAGAACATTACCCATGCGACCGATTCATCAGCGTCTTCATGTCATTGACCGCCTGGCGAATCCCGACATACATCGCTCGGCTGACAATCGAATGCCCGATATGCAACTCGTCTACTCCTTCGAGTGCCGAGATCAGGTGCACGTTATGATAGTTGAGTGCGTGTCCTGCGTTGAATCGCATGCCGAGATCACGGATGGATTCTCCTGCTGCCCGTACACTTTCGAGTGATTCAATCAGCAGGTTCTGTCGCATATCCCCGCCGCACATCGCGAACGCGTGGGCAAAGGGGCCCGTATGCACCTCACACACATCAAACCCTGCGTCTCTCGCCGCTTTGACCTGATTCAAATCCGGATCAATGAACGCACTGACGATCATTCCGCTTGCTTTGAGCTTTGCGACCACTTCACGCATGCGATCCATCTGTCCTGCGACATTAAGACCGCCTTCAGTGGTCACTTCTTCGCGCCCTTCAGGGACAAGCATCGCGGTGTGAGGCTTGGTCTTGCACGCAATCTTGACCATCTCGTCCGTTGCAGCCATCTCAAGATTGAGTTTTACCTTCACCAATCGACGCAATAACTCAACATCTCGATCTTGGATGTGTCTGCGATCTTCGCGCAGATGCACCGTGATCCCATCAGCGCCGCCGAGTTCTGCCTCATGCGCCGCGCGGACTGGATCGGGTTCGCCTCCGCCGGTGTTGGGATCGGTCTGGAGTGGATATCGCGCCTGCCGAACAGTCGCGACATGATCAATATTGACACCGAGTTGGATCATATGTTTCATGTCAGATTCTAGCAAGCATCTGGAGTAGACGTGATTACTTGCGGACCCGGGCGATCGCCTTATCGAGCCTCTTTCTCTGATTCTCATTGAGAGTCGGCCGGAGCGCTTCGAGGACTCCGACTGCTTGGTCCACAGATTGATCTCGCAGGAACATTGCGAGTGTTTCTGCATCTTCAATGCTCTGGTTTTCACGAATGTTTGCCCGAAGCATGGCACCGACATGAATCCGAAGATCTGGGTCATCTGCTGAGCGAGCGAGCAGGTATGGAGAACTGAGCCACAAAATATCCTGCATCAGATCGTCCACCTTCCCCAGTGGACTGAGCCGATCATATGCATTGAGCATTTCTGTGAATTCACCCTCACGAAATAGCGAGGGGATCGACATCATCGCTGCACTACTTGTGTAGTCCTCGGGTTGTTCTTTCATCAACGCGATTGCGAGTCTCGCGACCGCCGAGTCGTTCCCAAGGAGGACCAGGTTTTTCATTGCATTGGCAAAGCTTTGATCTTTGAGCAGCTGCTTTGATTCTGCATCAACATCAATCGCGCCCGCGATTTTGATCCCGCCGTCAAGTCGCTGACCCGCAGATCCAAAGGTGACGAGCGGATCCCCGATGACTGTGATCTTCCACACATCCGCGTTGTCATAATGCACCGCGGTCGCAAACGCAATTTTTCCAATAAGCCGATTAGCAATCATCGGCGTCTGTACAAATGCACCCAGGAACGGTTCGTCTACTGAACCCGCATAAACATAGACGCCGCGCTCTAAGAATCTTCCGCCAACTGTTGTTCGAGCTGCAGGCTTTGCCAATGAAAACGAATGCACGATGTGCATCGCCATCGGGACATCAAAGAGGGGGATATCGCCGGGTTTTCCCTGTCCATCATTTCCTCCGGGGAGTTGGAACATATTGCTCATCCCTTTGGAGTTCATCAAGAACAATCCGGATGATCCGGGTTTGCCTTCTGCATTGCCCACTGGACGGACCATCCTGTACTTCCAGTCTTCGAGCGTGTATCTTGGTTGATCGTAGAGTTCAACATCAAGTTCCGCCTCTTTGAGCGCATCAGCGGCTTTGGTCCCGTCGTAGGCGGACCAAGGTGGTTTGTTTGAGTAGCCGTCCCACACAAATCCTTGATCGATTTCTAAGAACAAAGCACACATCGCTTGGTATACGGATTGAGATTCGTTCCCGATGATCTGTCCACACCATGCCCATCGTTCACCCGCACCGTTTGATTCCGTCCGTCCGATCCGGTCTGTTGTCGAAAGTCTCGCGCGGGCACTCCCGCCGGTTTTGATCATGGTGCCGGTATTCATCGCGAGGGTTACCATATCGATATCGTCACCGATTTCGTTCCATGATCGCCCTGTTCTTTTGGCAGCGTGTTCCGCTGCGCGTTCGAGTGCATCGCCATCCTCACTCGACAGAGGTAAACGCATGGGTGAATCTGGAATGGTCACAAATGAAATCGGTTGTAGTCTTGCAGCACTCACCGCAAGGGCGCCCGGCCAAGCGGTGTCGAGCACATCGGTCATCACAATCCCCGGACCAACAATCCCCGTATCAGCAAGGTCTTTTAATGATTCTTCCCAATCCATCTCGATGGGATTCGCGCCACCAATGCCAGACGGATTGGGTTTACCTGCGATCTGATTGATCGCTTTGCTTAACACCTGTTCAAAGATGTCTTGTTTCTCTTGTCTGTTTCCAATCCATGACCATGATCCCAGCCCGTTGAGTTTGATGACATGTTCAGGATCGAACGAGCGCACAAAGCGTGCGATGTCTTCGCGGGATCGACTCGTCCCATCATCCCAGAGCACCGGGAATCGAACCACGCCTTCCCAGTTCTCGATCGCATGCAGATACGAGTCTGCATTCTCAACAATCACAACAATGGGCACAACCCGCTGTACCTGACGCAGGACACTCGCTTTGAGTCCTGCCCGTCGGATGGGGTCCTGCTCATTGATCTGTGCGAAGACTGATGCCAATGTCCCAGTGCCAGCGTTATCGGATTTACTTGAATCAGGATCATGACCCATCGGGGTCGGCACAACAACATCGGGTTGTGCACAGGCAACGCTGTTGGCAAGCAAGAGCACAGACATCAAGTGTATCAATCGTTTCATATCCTCATCCTACGGCTACAAACCTCCAAAGGTTCAGCGCATACACTCCTATCTA
Organism: uncultured bacterium; assembly: GCA_963976235.1. Taxonomy (GTDB): domain Bacteria; phylum Planctomycetota; class Phycisphaerae; order Phycisphaerales; family UBA1924; genus UBA1924. The sequence goes on along the minus strand of CAXBJM010000005.1, from coordinate 90,195 downwards.
TGCCCAGTATCGACCAATCAGGGTTTCTTGAAACCATCCGCCGTGCACGATCATCCACGCAAGCGTCACAATCCGACGCGGGTGACCATCGGATCGTCGTTCCTGTTGCAATCCGCGTGCTCGCGGATCAACTCACCCCGGTGCTCGCGTACCGGCGATTAGTATCAAGCGATCAACGAACCGCGCCCTCCTTCCTCCTTGAATCTGTTGAAGGCGGAGATCAACAAGGACGATACTCCATCCTCGCGGCGCATCCGATGCTTGAGTTGGTCGCTAAGAACAGCAACACAACCATCACCGATCATCTTACAAATGAATCAATATCAAAGCACGATTCAGACCCCCTCGATGCGCTCCGTCAACTCAGCGCGAGTTGGATATTGGCAACTCCCAAAGAATCAACTGATCTCAATTTGCTCCCGGGTTGTGTGCTTGGGGGTTGGTTTGGGTACGCGGGGTATGACTCTGTTCGATACGCAGAACCGATCAAGCTTTCGCTCGATAAAGCACCGCCGGACGATCGTGATCTTCCCGAGGTTTCATTCGGGTTCTATGACGAGCTTGTGATCTTCGATCATGTTGACAAACTTGTGTATCTCGTAAAACTTGTGTTTGTTGATCAAGGCGATGACGCTTCCCAGAAATACAACGAAGGGCTCGAATCGTTGACGGCGCTTGCCAAGAAGGTGCAAGAGCATTCAAAGCCGCTCCCGCTTGGACGGGTACATCGAAAGGATCACCAAACAACGAATACTCCGATGCCTTGCAATACGACGCAGGCGCAGCACGCGTCGATGATCGATAAAGCGAAAGAGTACATCCAGGCGGGTGATATCTTCCAGGTGGTTCTGGGACATCGGTTCGAACGCCGAGCGAACGCAGACCCGTTCGATGTGTACCGTGCTCTGCGTGCTGTGAATCCATCCCCTTACATGGTGTACATGCAAACCCGGGGTTCAATCCTCGTTGCATCGAGCCCAGAGATTCTCTGCCGAGTTCGTCAATCAGAAGAAAAAAGTCATGAGTTCATCGTGACCAACCGTCCTCTTGCGGGAACACGAAGACGCGGGAAAACCCCCGAAGAAGATCAGGCAATGGAACTCGACCTGCTCAATGATCCAAAGGAAATATCCGAACACTCCATGCTCGTCGATCTAGGACGCAACGATGTCGGAGTTGTTGCAGTACCCGGATCGATCGAACTCTCCAAACTTATGAGCATCGAGCGCTATTCGCATGTGATGCATATCTCGTCAACAGTGACGGGCACAATCCGCAACGGGCTTGATTGCTGGGACGCTCTTCGCGCGGCGCTCCCGGTAGGGACCATCTCAGGGGCGCCAAAGATCCGCGCCATGCAGATTATTGATGAACTCGAAAAAGTCCGCCGAGGACCCTACGGCGGCGGACTCGGATGGGTATCGCTCGATCAAGAAATGGATATTGCTCTTGCACTGCGCACGATGGTTGTTCCGCTCAATCGATATGATGAGTTCAATGAATCAGGGAGATGGGAATATCACATCCAAGCAGCCGGCGGGATTGTTGCGGATTCTGTCCCCGAGCTTGAGTTCAAAGAAACCGTCAACAAAGCGGCGGCGCTTGGCGCTGCGATTGATCTTGCGATCGATGCATTCGACCAGACAGATTAATCTCTGGGTTATTGGGTAGATCCAAAAAATAACATCGGCTGCACAACTGCGCAGCCGATGCGGGTCAATATTTTATTTGAGTGAGATCAGATCCAGATCAGGAAGCGAGCTGCGCCTCTTTCTCATGGAGCGAATCCTTGAGATGTTGTGAGGGTTTGAATGAGCAGGTTGTGCTTTCACCGATTTGAATTGGCTGCTTTGTTGCCGGATTCATTCCGACGCGAGCTGAGCGATGTTTTTTCGTGAAGGTACCGAAACCACTGATCGCAACTTTCTCTTCGGATTTGAGACCGTCGGAGATTGCGGAGATCACTGCTTCGATCATTTTGCCGGCATCGGCCTTCGAGCTTTCAAGTTCAGAAGCAACTGCTTCAATCAGGTCAGACTTGTTCATCGCTAAGCCTCCATGCTGCGAAATTTAAGGGAAAAGTAATATCTTCGCCGTCGTAAAAAAATAGAATCCCCGGCGACCTACCAACTCTTTCGGTTCGGTCAAGCAAAATTCATGAGCAACTTTAAAAAAATGAATGTTTTTACCCACAAAATATGGGAGAAATGATCGACAATATTGACAATGCAATTCTGATCTTGGGAGGATCCTATGATCCAGAATCATGATTAAACCCCGCGTGCTCATCGCTGAATCACTCGCAAAGAACCCACTGGATTGGCTCGGATTGCATGCTGAACTTGTCCGTTATGATCAAGTTCAAGCACCCTCACGCGAGTTGCTCTACGAGCACATCGGTTCTGTCGAAGCGATCATTGTGCGTACATACACCATCATCGATCAAGAACTCCTCGATCACGCACCCAATCTCCGTGTTGTTGCGCGGGCAGGGGTCGGCTTAGACAACATTGATCTTGATGCGTGCCGCAATCATCAAATACCAGTTGTCCACACACCCACGGCGAACACGCAATCAGTGGTTGAGTATGTCACTCAGATGATGCTCAATGCGTTGCGATCTCTCACGCAACTTGATTCTGTATCAACCGGGGACGATTGGCACGCGATCAGAGAGTCTGCAATCACGCCGAGAACCTGCGTCGGTGCAACCCTTGGGATCATCGGGTTTGGCAAGATCGGAACAAAGCTTGGGTTGGTTGCTCGATCGCTGGGCATGAATGTGGTGTACTTTGATCTCAACGAAGTTGCATTGCAATCGAGACATGGATGTACACCTGTTTCGATCGAAGAACTCGCAATGTCATGTGATGTCGTTTCCGTTCATGTTGATGGGAGATCAGAGAACGCAAACTTTCTGAGTGATTGGTTCTTTAAACTACTCAAGCCCGATGTGATCCTGATCAACTCGTCGCGCGGGTTTGTGATCAACGAGCAGCGTGCTGCCAACTTTGCATCTCATCATCCAGATGCTCAACTTATACTCGATGTTCATTCGCCCGAACCGGTTACCTCGGACTCTCCGTTTATCGGATTATCTAATGTCGTCCGCACCCCGCACATTGCCGCAGCAACAGCGCAGGCAAAGGAAAATATGAGCTGGGTAGTACGCGATGTCGTTCGAGTGCTCAACGGCGAACCCCCCGAGCATCAAGCGATCTGATCGGCAGAACAAGACATGAAACTGATTCAATGGTCAACCGCCCAACCATGCTCGATTGTTCCGTCTTGCAAGATACGAACCCAGATCCCCCCTCGTTCTGCTGTCGCGTACCAGTCCTGTTGAGCGCGGAGTGTTTCCCATCGGACATCGTTGAGTCTGCTAACACCTGTAGATTGAAGGACAACTTGAGGGTTGAGCAGTGCGATCAAATCCATTGCTGAATCTTTCGCGCTTCCATGATGAGGCACTTCGATGATGTCTACTTTGAGTTGTGGATTTCGATTCAGAAGTGCATCAATCGCATTGGATTCAATATCACCCGTCAACAATACGGTTCGTGTGTAGGGTTCAAGTTGTACATCAATATCTACGCGCATCACGACCGATGTATCGTTGTCGCCCATCCCGTCAATTGAATCAGGGTCCGGCCAAAGACAGCTCAGTGATGCATTCCCCACTTGTATATTCGTTCCGTTACGGATCTCTATCAGCTGCACACCCATCGATTCAAGGCGTTCGGCGGTTTGTTGCCATGCCCATGAGGGATCATCGATCATCCTCTTCGATATCCAAACCCGATCAAGTCCTACCCGAGGCGCAAGTTCTATCAATCCATTGAAATGATCCAAGTTGTCATGGGTGACCACGGCATCTTTGATGTTCGATACCCCGAGTGCATGAGCAGCATCCCCGGTCATCCCTCCGACTCGGCGATTGAGCGAACCACAATCCCAGAGCAGCGCTTGCCCATCGGATTGCAAGAGCACGCAGGTTCCGTCACCAACATCGAGCATGTCGAGTCGCAATACAGAACGCTCTTGCAGTATCACTGGTCCTACAAAGAACCAGCTTACCAAAATGATTCCTGCACCTTGTATCCATCTGTTTTTCAGCTTTACTCGATGCGTCACGAGTGCGCCAATCATCCAAGTGCATGCAACCACCCAGAGCATACCGGTTACGCCCGTGATGCCGTTCCTTCCACCAACACGGACGGATGAACCTGGTATTCCATCGATCCATTGAATACTCCCAAGGACTGCATCGGCGATCGCATTCACAATGATCGCTGAATGTGTTCCGAGATCAGGACTAACCACGCCGATCGCGATTTGCCCGTATCCAACAATCATCAGTATCATCACCAACGGGATGAGCACCACCGCGACAAGCGGTGCAAAAATACTAACAATCCCTGCGTGGTACACGATGGTTGGTGCAGCAACCGCCCAGCAGGCAAAGTTTGTTCTCAACGCATCACAGAACCATCGCTTTGATTGATATACAACTCCTCGTGCAGCGATTTGGTTGGTGATCACTGCGGTTGGTTTTTTAATGGGCAGTGGATCTGCAAGCATGACAAGCAATGCGCTGATCCCCATGCTGAGTTGATATCCAAGCGAGTATACATCCATCGGCCTCCAAATCAAAAGACCAACCCCAACCCACGCGAGCACCGTCATCCGATCGTATCGACGACCGGATCTTCCCGCGAGCATCATCAACACCACGATCACCCCCGCCCGCACGATCGGAGGCCGAAGCGGAATCACAAGCATGCCCAATACCAGAATTGTCAGCACTATCACAAGTTCGGCGCGTGGGTGCTCGCCGATTATCCGAATACCGAAGGCGCCGATCATGATGACCAGCGCAAGATGAAATCCTGAGATCGCAAGCACATGCGCCACGCCGATCCGTTTGAAGGATTCGTACACCTCACCAAACGCCGGTTCGCGGTGCCCGAGCAATAACGCGCCAAGCATCGCTTGTTGTGGCGACACCGCTTTGCTCAGTTCAGATGAATCTAACCCAAGCGAGCGCATCGCCCGGACTTGTAACTGGGATCGAAACCGGATAAACATCCCTTTACTGCGTGCAAAGAAATCGGTATACGCAACGGGTTCAATCAGCGCTTGGTTCGGAATGATGAGCGTCCCCACTCGTCCAGATTGCGCGCTGAGCATGGACCAATCAGGTTCGCCAATGTTTCGTGCGATGCTTGGTGGGCGATACATCCCGATGAGTTGTACTCGATCTCCGGGTTTGATTTGTTCTTGGTCTTGAGTCTTTGCTGACTCTTCCATGTACCCATCAGGGAGTAGTACCCGAAGACGCCCATTGGCATTCGTCCATGTGCCGCGTTGATCTTGGTCAGTAAGATAAACCTGTTCAACATGCACAAGTGTTTGTGTCTTTGGTGTTGCCCATGTGGGCGGATCACCCGGTTGGGGGTCGGTGGTGATTTCGCGGATTGGTTCGCTGATAACACCGATGATCTCGATCGGTACACGCCCGTTGGTTCCATCGTCATCATGATGCGCAGCGATCACCTGATCCAAACGATGGATCGACACTTGCCGAGTGCGGAGTTGGAACCACCCCCCTGCGAGCATGAGTATCCCGATGAAATACAGAAATGATCGTGTTCGTCCTCGAATGAACAACGAAATTCCTAAGCAAGCACACGCGAGACTAAACTGCACGACTGAAGACAGGTGTACTTGATGAAATATCAATGCGCCAAGTATCGTTGCGAGCAGTGTGAGCAACGCACGCCGACGGGCGAGTTGTGTGTTTGTAAGAACCAAGTTCCCGTTGTACCTCATTTGTTCGAGCAATGCACGCAGTCGTTCAAAAAACAACCCCGCGAACAGCGGGGTCGTTGAGAGAGATCATCTGTAAATGCCTGTGTTTAGTTGAGCGAACTCATGATATCATCAAACTCTTCAATGATGTCGATTGTGATTTTTTTGCCAGTCTCATCTTCGAGTCGAAACCCACCTTGGTTTTTGTAGTTGTTCCCAAAGTCTAGGTGATACGAGCCAGGCTCGCTATGTGCGTTTGCTTTCCAGGCGGTGTCGTTGGCACTGAAGTACACGCCATCGATACCTGCGGATTGGAAGATCAATCGTCCTCGTGGACGCGAAGCGTAGATTTCTTCAAAAGCTGCCGACTCAAGGTCATTGCTGCTTTCGAGTACATAGTAAGAAGGGCTTGCCAGCGCTGTGGTCAGTGTGCGGATACGATCGAGTGCGTCAACCGGATTGAGCTCTTGATCAATGCCGCTGAGTGTGCTCGCCGCGTATTGGTTTTTGCTGCCGCCGCCTGAGCTGTAGACATCTTCGCCGAAGAATGTTTCGTTGGACATCATGTAGAACCATGCGGGTCCGCTTGTCATATCACCCATATCGTCAGATGAAATAGACGCGAACTGACGGTATGAGTTGTCCGCTCCGCCGTCGGGATCGATTGAACCCAGTGCGCTCTCATCCATCGACCACGCAAGCAAAGGCGTCCCAAAGGAATCAACCAAGTCGGGCATCAAATGTTGGAAGTTCGGTTTATCACCCGCGGGTGATTGTTGGCCGCTCTCGTGATCCATTGTTGCTAAGAAGTTCGAGTCGGGTGCGAAGTATGCGCCCGATGTACCGATCAGATTTGTGTTGACCACGATCGCGTTGTCTTGAGCGTTATTAAACGGTGCCAAGGAGATGATCCCCGCGTCTTCGTCGATCTGGCTTTGGGCGTTGTTGTCGCTGTACTGTCCGAGGATCACATCGGTGCCACCGAGTTCGACCAGGACATTTTCCATCGCGGACATCCCCGCGACTTCGTTGTCGCTGTGCCCCATTTGGCTTGGGGAGAAGTATCCCGGCATCCGTGAGCCGTTGTCGTTTGAAAACGATGTCGAAGCGTTATTGAGCGCGGTCATCATGTTCTGCGTGCCCGCTTTGCGCCCCGCCAATCGTGCACCATTGAGTGCAGGCAACAGGATCGCAACAAGCAGCGCGATGATCGCAATCACCACCAACAACTCGACAAGGGTAAATGCCCGCTTTGTGGTTTGTGAAAGATTCTGAGAAGGATTAATCTGGATCGACATGTGTGCTCCGAAACTGCCTGAGTCTGCGCGAATGCATAGCACGCGAACAGACCAATATAAACTGTGTGAGCGAGCTTCAAAAGCTCCACTGTGCGCATTGCAACGCAACACCACTGAGTCTATCCCAGCGCCGTCCCCACAACAATACGGCTGATAAGCACAAACGGATGCTCTTGCGAACCATCAATCGTCGAATACACAGAATTAATACCCAAACAAATACAGTGTATCAATAATTATTGCACCAACCAGATCAACAAGACAATCAAACCAAAGACGCCTGCAATTGTCCAGAGTGAGATCGATTTTGGATGTTCACCCAGATACCACCCGCATTTGGGGCATATTTCGGACTGATCATAGATGATCTCGCCACAGTGCGGACACGGATCAACCTCGGACCCGAACCGATCCAAATCAGAAGCAGAAGGCCCATCCGGGTCCAATCCTTCGGAAAGGTCCCAGTCTTGATCGAACTCATGCTGATTTTTGCTCATATGGTGGGTTTATACCTGTATTGGGTGCAGTGAGCTTGTAAAACTTGGTAAACAAATAAGTTGAGGTCATCTTCTACGGGTCACCGTCCGATTATAGTTCTATGTACACGACGGGATTAGGTAGTTTGAACTTTGGACTCCAAGCACTGGGAAACAACCAGCAGCTTGTCGCAGAGTCCCTCGAACGCCTCTCGACGGGAAAAAGAATCAATCGAGCAGCTGATGATCCTTCTGGATTGATCGCATCTGAACAACACCGAGTCAGAATCTATTCCATCGAGTCCCAACTCAAATCGTTTGCCCAGCAAGAAGGGTATCTGGGCGCCAAGGAGGGTGGACTCTCTGTGGTGTCCGACCAACTCATTGAACTCAATAGCTTGATCATCCAAGCATCCAACACCGGTGCGAACTCACAAGAAGAACAGGACGCGATCAAACTCGAGATTGATTCATTGCTCGGCTCAATCAACTCCATCGCCAACACGACCACCTACAAAGGCCAGCAGATCCTCAATGAGTACACCACCGCGGGGATCGCGAACGATACGATCCTGACCAATGCGGACGGCGAAGATGTTTCGCTCGCGGATCTTTCTGGATTGGTGTTCTCTGATCCAAAGCTCGCGCAAGAAATCGCTCAAGCAGCAGTCGATGATGTTGCATCAACCCGAGGCGCGATCGGAAACCAACTCAACGACATCGAATCTCAATCGCGAGTCCTCGAAGAAGAACTGATCAACCTGAGCGAATCACTCTCATCGATCGAAGATGTCGATTACGCAAAGGAATCTTCAAAGCTTGTACGCGCACAGATCCTTGAATCGGCATCACTCAAAGCGATCGAGATTTCAAGACAGAGCGCCACGCAAGTGCTGAGTTTGCTTGAGGGTGCGACCGAAATCGGTAAGTAAGACCGATAATCAGTCAGCCAATGAAACAGAGTTCTCGGACGGTTTCATTGTCGCTATCTTCTCTCATTAGCATCACACACTACAATTCAATCATCCTTACACGATGTGCTTGTTTACAGCATTGATGTTTTGAACCTTGGATACATGTCAAGCATCGGTTTTTCATCGTCGATCATGAGCACGATCAATCTGCAAGCAAATCAACAACGATCTACCATCGGATTCGAGCGATTATCAACTGGACTCGCGATCAATCGTGCGAGTGATAATCCTGCGGGTTTGATTGCATCCAATGAGATGGCTGCTCGGCTCGGTTCCATCCAAGCAGAAACCACATCGATCGATCGGAACATCACCTCACTCAACACGCACGACGGGGCGCTTGGAGCAGCACTCGAAAACATGAGTGACCTTGGGTCGCTTGTGATCCAGAGCGCAAACATCGGCGGCCAATCATCGAGCGAGATGGGCGCGATTCAAACCCAAGTCGAAGGGGTATTGTCAGGGATCGAGCGACTCGCATCATCAACCGATATCGATATCATGCGTGATGTTACGACGGAGATGGTTGTGGGGACCGATGAAACCACAGGGGATCCGATCACCGAGACGGTGTCATTATCTGATCTATCGCGTGTCATGCAATCCGATCCAGAAGCTGCTCAAAGGCTCGTCGACGGCGCACGCGACGCGGTGGTCACACGACAAGCAGAAGTAGGCATCGAAGCGCGAGCAGCAGAGTCCGAGCGCCGGGTGCTTGAGGAAGAGCAGATCAATGTCGCTCGCGCCTATTCCTCAATCCGCGATACTGATTACGCAAGAGAGAGCTCAAACCTGGTGCGTTCACAGATCCTGGAACAAGCTTCGATCTACACCATTTTGGCAGAACGCCAGAGCGCTAAAACGGTGATCAGCTTGCTCAATATAAACGCATAACCATGTGCGATCCGTCAGTGTCCTCACAATCCGGATCTTCGGTAACAGGATTTATGATTTGGTGGGTGCTTTCTTGGAATTCACTCAATCTGAATAGGATATTTCATGTAGTCCCAGCGGGCGTGGATGTTTCCCTGTGTGAGTGAGTTGGAAGACCCCGAGCGCTCTCAGTTCACTCCGGAATATCCCCTGCACAAGCCCTGCGCCAATACCCCCGGCGCAGGGTTTTTTATTGCGCGCCCCTATCATCGTCCACCTATGAAAACCACAAGATCATCCCTGTCTCGTTCTCCGTCTCATCCACTGCGTGTGCTTAAGTTCACGGACACCCTCGCGGATATCAACGGCGTTTGTCGATTTATCCAGAACATCGCACAGACGGCCCATGACACCAATCACGATCTGCAAGTCTTTACCTCGACACGCATGGAGATGCCAGAGGTTGATAACCTCGTGAACTTCGAACCTTTCTTCGCGATGAAGATGCCCAAATATGATACGCTGGATCTCGCGCTTCCCCCACTGGTTTCGATGCTCCGTGCGGCGCTCGAATACCAACCCGATGTGATCCATATTTCGACCCCGGGTCCGGTGGGCGCTGTCGGGATGCTCGCGGCGAAGCTCATGCGGGTGCCGATCGTTGGGGTATACCACACCGATTTCCCTGCGTACATCGACGAGCTTTTCGATAATCGTGTGTGCTCATGGGCATGCCGAATGCAGATGAGGCTTTTTTACAAACAGTTCCGGTTCATCTTCTCGCGTTCGTCAGATTATGCTTCGCGCCTCGTTGAGATTGGACTTGATGAGCACAAGCTTGTCCGGTTGATTCCGGGGTTTGACAACACCAGATTCGATGCATCGTTGCGCGATCAACAGATCTGGGAACCACATGGGATATCCACCCAGAGTGTGAAGGCGGTATTTTGTGGGCGCGTAAGCACCGAAAAGAATCTGCCGATGCTTGTGTCTATTTGGCCCGAGATACGCAGGCGCGTTGAGGAATCGAATCCAGGGAAACAGATCGAACTCATCATCATCGGGGATGGTCCATACCGCAAAGAAATGCAGACCAAGCTCGCCAATCATGGGGCGCACTTCCTTGGATTCAAACACGGCACAGAACTCGCAGCACTCTACGCGTCCTGCGATCTGTTCCTCTTCCCCTCCACGACCGACACGCTTGGTCAAGTGGTGATGGAATCCCAAGCATCGGGTTTGCCTGTGATTATCACCGATCAGGGAGGTCCAAAGGAAGTCGTTGACGATCAACACTCATTGGATCCAACTGCTTGCATCATCCCTATTGACAATACACAAGGTTGGATTGATACGGTTGTTGAACTTGCATTAGACGATGCCCGCAGAAAGCGAATGGGAGATGCTGGGGTGAAAGCAATGAAGCACTACACATTCGCAGCATCATTCGATCACTACTGGCAGATCCATGAGTTGGCTCGATAGTTGGATTACAACATCGCAGGTTGCAACCGCGCATAAAAATGGCGGTATCCCCACGAGAAGACACCGCCAGTTGTGTCTGACTGCCATACCCAGGAGGAGTTGTTGGCGGCCACACACAGATATACACATCACCGAATTGCTCGTTGATCATCTGGTTCAGAAAACCAGACGCGTTCTTGAAAGTGCAGATTCAAAGAACGACCCAAACCCCCGTTCGGTCTCAGACATGTGTGTGCATGCCAAGCGCTGTGCAGTGTTCGAGATTCGTGAGAACATCGAAAAATGCATCAGCATGGTGTGTGTATTTCATTGTCATCGTCGACCACGACGCCGGCGATAGAACAGCATCCCCGAAATTCACTCAGGTGTCAAAGGGTTTTCCTGTGAATTATGAGAGAGATTATCGAATCATGACCCAGAATCAGTGTGTGGAGCATCAATTTTGAGCGTCACACCTTGGATGGGAACCCGCGCCAGGGCCTGAAACTCTCGAAACCCCCCACTCTTGAGCCAACGATCGACGACATGTCGATGAGCTGCAGAGGGGACATGGACGATGAGTTTGCCCGCTTTGAGCCCCGCAATTTGTGAACAATCATTGATTAAATCGGGGACAACCGTTGTCCATGCTTGGGTTGCTGCGGACTCATTTTTCGATACCTTCTTCATTGTTCGCATTTCAAAAGCGATATCGTCTCCGATACCGCGTGCTCGATCTGCGTAGACCCGGTGCCCACGGAGACGATCCAATGGATTCGGTTTGCGATCAGGCTGCGAAGATGAAGATTGATCCTTGTTGGGTGTCACGCCTTGAGTCTATCACCTATGAGTCGCTATGATCGTCCTCTATGGGAACACAGATTACAATCGAGAACTTGGTCAAAGTCTTCGGGAACGGCACAAACGCTGCGACCGCGGTTGATCACCTAACGCTCACCATCGAACCAGGAGAACTTTTTTTCCTCCTCGGTCCGTCTGGTTGCGGCAAAACGACGCTGCTCCGCATGATCGCGGGGTTCATTGATCCAACGAGCGGCACGGTTGCATTCGATGGGAAAGATGTAACCCACGATGCACCAAACAAGCGAAACACGGGCATGGTGTTCCAGTCCTACGCGCTGTGGCCGCACATGACCGTTGCTCAGAATGTCGCGTTTGGACTCAATGTTCGCAAAGTTCCCAACCCCGAAAAAGATCAGCGCGTCATCGAGGCGCTCCAAGCGGTTCAGATGGAAGACTATGCCCATCGCAAACCAACCCAACTCTCCGGCGGTCAACAACAACGCGTCGCGCTCGCACGGGCACTCGTCATCAAACCCGATGTGCTTTTGCTTGATGAGCCATTATCCAACCTTGATGCAAAACTCCGCAATGATCTTCGGCTCCAGATCCGAAATGTATGCAAGAGTTCAGGAATCACCACGGTTTATGTCACGCATGATCAAAAAGAAGCGCTCTCGATGGCTGATCGGATCGCGCTGCTCAAAGACGGACAGATCATGCAAATTGGTTCTCCAAGAGAACTCTATCGCGCACCCAAAACCCAGTTTGTTGCCGAGTTCCTCGGTGAAACCAATCTCGTTCATGCAAAAGCAGCAAGAGTAGAGGGTGATTCGATTATCTACACGATCGAAGCAGGGGAGTTCCTTGCAGCGAAACCAAACAGTGATACACAAACAAAATCAGAACAAACATTACTTTCGATCAGACCTGAAGCAATCGTCCTCCGAGCGCAAGGCACACCCAACACTTTGCCGGGTAAGCTTTTAGAAACCACATACCTTGGTGAAACTGCTCAGCATCTTGTTGAAGTTGCGGGGTGTCCCCCGATCAAGATCGCGGAGATGAATCCGTTCGGATCAACATCTGCTGTTCATCCAGAGGTGGGGGATCAGGTCTGGGTCGAGTTCATTGCAGGCGATGTCGTTCAGATCAAAAACTAATTTCAAGCATCGTATCAAGCAGCAGCTTGCGATTCAGCGTTGTGATTATGGCAAGGCAAGGTGATCTTCATTCGCGTGCCTTCGCCTGGAATGGATTGTACATCGAGCGTCCCCCCTACTTGCTCAAGCAGTTCCATGCTCACTTTGAGTCCGAACCCGTGCCGAGGGTGGTTCTTATTGATTGGCCCGACCTGAGAACTTGAAACGGAACCTGAACGTTCGCGCGTGATTGATCTGATTTGATCTTGATTCATCCCGATCCCGTTGTCCTGGACTTCAATTTGTAGTTGTGGATGGGATTCTTCTCCATTGTTCCCCGTGGAACAATGTTGCATGGAATCGATAGTCATCAAACGGATTGCGACGATCCCGGTGGATTGGCGCCCTGATTCTTCGATCGCGCGGATGGCGTTGAGATACAGATTGAGTAATACTTGTCCGAGTTCAATAGCGGGGGCCTGGGTGGTTGCTGCGAACTCCACATCTTTGATCTGAAATCTATATGCAGCAACATCATCTTGCCTGAGATAAGCAAGGGTCTGATCGTGGATGTGTGAGACGCTCGCATAGTCAGTTGCTGGGGAAAGAGCTTCGGATGAATCGCGTGTCATCATTGACTGAGCAAGTTGGGAGATCTGATTGCTTGCATGAACTGCGAGTTCAAGCGCTTTGATTGTCAAGCTCGGCTTGTCTGGATGAATCAGCGCGAGTTGAGCCCGTCCCCCCACTTGCGTCATCAGGTTGTTGACTTCGTGGGCAAAAAGTGCCGAGCAGGCGCCATGCTCAGCGAGGGATGATGCCTGGTGCATGTGAGATTGGATTGATTCAATCGAGGTGTTGAGATCCGCTGCGACCCGATCGACGGGTGCGCTTTGGTCGATCGATTCGCAATCTGAATCCTGCGATAGATGTGAAGGGGTGGGGGGCATGACCTACCCAAGATCGGATATGCAAGATCTGTAGGAAAGCGGGGATTCAAAAATGAGTGGAGACTTAACGGTTCATGTCGATGCAGTCAGCCAAGTTTGCCTAGTGTGTGATTGTTGTCATCCGAGTTGCTCAAAGCCCGTGATCCATGGACCTTGATCAGTGGCAGTGGCACCCCCACTCATCAGCCAAGCTTTGATCTCCGTAGGCCGAACATCTGTCTCTGGGAGTTGTGCAAGGTCGACCCAAACAAAGTCAATTTTCTTTTCCATGCTCGGCACGGGATCAGTAGGTGTGGATGATGCTCCGAGTTGTTCCACGTGGAACACAAGATTAATCTCATGATGTACGCGTTTGCCATCATGGAAACATTGCTCAGTAGTGAGCAATAACTGCCCTGCAGCTGATTCAAGACCGGTTTCTTCCATCATTTCGCGTACCAACGCGTCCTGGGCTTTCTCCGCAAACTCAACATGACCACCGGGGAGATAGCAATAGTTTGCTTTGATATGTCGGCACATGAGCACTTGTCCGTTGTGGATGAGTAGGCCTCGAGCGATGATTTCGGTTGTTTGTTTGGATCCCATAGCCAATGATAGCCTGTCGAAACATCTTGTAAGGGGTGTTCATCGATGCAGAATGTAGAGGGTTCGGGTATCATGACCTGGACAAAGATCAGGTACTCATCGTTCAAGTGGAGTCATATCATGGATGCACCAACCGGACAATCTGGAAATAAGAAGATCAAGCGGACACGATCCAAACTTGGTCGAGGACTCAACGCGCTGATTGATCAATCTCCGATACAATCGCCGATTCAGGTGTCGCCAACCGAACCAACAGAACAAATAGCGAACAAACAATCGCAGTATTCATCGGCACAGCCAAAAGAGAGTGATTCGAGCTTAGATCGTGCGGTTCAAGCAGATCAGGTGCTTGAACTGATGGTCCAAGAGATAGTCCCCAATCCACATCAGCCTCGCCGGGTGTTCACGGACGAGGCGATTGAAGAACTTTCACAATCGATTATGGAACACGGGTTGCTTCAACCAATCGCGGTTCGACGAGCGAGTGCGCGTAGTGGGGCGGGGAAATATGAAATCATCGCGGGCGAACGCCGATGGCGAGCGTCCAAGCATGCGGGGATCGAAGTGATCCGAGCGATCGTGCTCGATGTTGATGATCTGGTCTCTGCTGAACTCGCCTTGATAGAAAACATCCAGCGTGAAGATCTCAACCCAATCGAGCGTGCGATGGGGTTTGCGATGCTTGCTGAGCGGTTTTCAATGACACAAGATCAAATATCCAAGCGTGTAGGCATCAACCGATCATCGGTTGCCAATATGCTTCGTTTGCTCGAACTTGATGATGAAGTTCAATCAATGATTGCATCGGAAGTTCTCAGCGCTGGTCACGGCAAAGCACTGTTGTCTTGCCGAGCCGTTGAACAGCGCAAAGCACTCGCAGACCAAGCGATCAAAGACGGATGGAGTGTCCGGTTCCTCGAAAAAGCGGTGCAACAAATCAATCGTGAATCATCAGATCAATCGGGTTCAACTCCCAACAGCTCCGATGTAGAAAACACGACAGAATCTCGTTTGAGCCTTGTAATCAAGAGTCTAGAGAAACAGTTGAGCGATCAACTCAGCACCCAAGTCCGTCTCAAAACAGACAAGAGTGGTACAAAGGGGAATATCACGATCGAGTTCTATAACCTTGACCACTTTGATGGATTGATGGGTCGGCTGGGCGTGCAAGCAAGCGAAGATGTCCATAACCGATAAGCAACCTAAAACTTTCGTGTGAAGCGCAACTTCAGTATTGGTGCGGGGTTATTTACCCATTACAATGATGCTTTGTAGGACCTATTTCATTCCAAATTATCCACATTTATGAGTTGATATTAGAAAAAAAACAACCTTGATACTACACTCCATGCCACAATCGAGGGATGCAAGATTCATATTTGTGCGTTGACAGAAATGAATTTTGATTGGCTTTACTGCATAACTAAAAATCAACGAAACACAAAAGGGATTCCGTAATGGCTAAGAAAACAACATCAAAATCAACAAAATCTCCTTCACTCAATAACTTATCAATGGGCGAACTTCAAGCAGAACTCGCACGACGCGAAAAAGGTGTCCGAAAGCTCGAGCGCAGGCGTGAGAAACTACTTGCAGAACTTACACAAATTGATACAGATTTGGCAGCAGTTGGTGCGCTCAGCGCTGCGGGTGGTGTGCGTCGTCGTCCACGCAATGAGATGAACCTAGTTGACTCGCTCGCGGCGGTTCTTGATGGAAAAACGATGTCGGTGACCGACGTAACCCAAGCGGTTCAGCAAGCAGGATACATTACAACAGCAAGCAACTTCCGTACAATTGTGAACCAAGCATTGATCCGCGAACGCAAGGTATTTAAGAAGGTTTCACGTGGACAGTACACAGCAAAGTAACTTGGATCACTTGATTCAAAGTGCATGATGCGTTGGAACAAAGAACGACAAGTCAGCAATTAAAAAAAGCGCCCGGTAGAACGGATGCTTTTTTAATTGTAAATGTAATCCAAAGTTAAGGCTTGATCCCATGATGCAAGCGTGATGGACGATCAACATAGAACATTTTGTCGATGTCAGTGGAGATCATTCGTAGGTTTGAATCCTTCATGCGTGCATGCATGTTGACACGGTCCGAGCTGCGCTGGTCAAGTGTGTGCATTGATGGGGATGGATCCATGCGGATTGAGTTGATGTCGCCTGCGTGTTGTCCTGATGAACACCCGATGGTGAGCATTGAAGCGCCCAGAAGTGCAGCGATGGTCAGGGTCTTGCGGTATGTGGAGGTTGTTTTCATGAGCTTGCTTTCTGATTAACATTGCCTGATTTCATCGTGAACCTCTCTGCGAGGCATACAACTGGAACTTTATCAAGTGAACCAGCATAGCGAGAAAATGCTTCGCTGTCACGCATGAATGAGCGGTGATGATCGCAATTCATCGATTGACAAATCGAAGGTATCAGCCTCGCCGAACGCTTGAATTGCTCAAAACAGGGCTTTGAGTCGATGCATGCATATTTAGGTACGGATTATGAGCTCGATGTGTTCCAAGGTTCAATCAGGTGGAGCAATAAAATCGTGGATTAGAAGTCTCAGTATTGGATTCGATGCAAAGTCATCCACCGGTTGTGCACAATGCGCATTGAAATTCAGGAATATTCATGAGTCAGGGAACTTTGACGGATCCAAGTTGTCGCCAGTGTGGTATGGTGATCTGAACGCTGCCCATCGCGGTCGGTCAGACAAGTTCGATCCCTTTGAGTTATTCGATTGGGAGCTGAGCAAAACCGGGCGAAGACCAAGCCTCCTCCGAGTGGAAGGTCGGGATCTGGATCGAGGCACCCCCCTGTTCTTCAGGGTTTCGGACGCTGATAACCGACTGCGATGGGCAGCGGTTTTTTTGTTTTTGAACCCCTCTATAGGTAGATCAAGCTCAAACCTAAGCAACTGCCAGAGCTGGGGTTGGTGCTGTCAGGTTGGCAGAGCAATCCACATTCAACAACCCAGACGGTCGATACTGAGGGTTAAACGCGATTTTTGTGTTCTACCAAACATGGCGCGCGGATTGCATGGTTTACTTATACGCCACAAGATGTGGATCGTGATAGGAGGCACACCATGCGTATGGACAAACTAACAACACTCGCTCAACAGGCGCTCTCACAGGCGCAGCAGAGCTCAATGGCTGCGACCAACCCTGAGGTTGGTTCTTTGCATGTGCTTGACGCACTGATAGAAGATGTAAATGGACCTGCAACTGCAATTCTCAAGAAGATCGGTGTCCCGATGGGGCAGTTGATCCAGATTGTGAAATCAGAACTCGGTCGATTACCAAAGACATCGTCGGGCGCAGGATCGAGCGGCCGCGAGATTATGGATATTCTCAGTAAAGCAGATGCGGCTGCGAACCAGATGGGGGATCAGTATATCTCGTGCGAGCATTTGCTCATCGCGATCACTGAAATCGCAGGCAACACAAGCGAAGTCCTCAAGGTTCACAATGTGGACGCGAAAGCAGTCCGCGCTGCGATTAAAGAAATCCGAAAATCATCGGGAGTGACCAATATCACCGATCCCGAAGGGGAAGCATCATTCGAGGCGCTCGCGAAGTATGGTATCGATCTGACTGATCGAGCGCGTGCAGGAAAGCTTGATCCGGTGATCGGACGCGATGAAGAGATCCGGCGCTGTATGCAGGTGCTCTCGCGGAGAACCAAGAACAACCCGGTGCTGATTGGTGAACCAGGTGTTGGTAAAACCGCGATCGCGGAAGGGTTGGCGCTGCGCCTCATCAACGGCGACTGTCCAAGCTCGATGAGCGACAAGCGAATCATCGCGCTCGATGTCGGTGCGCTACTCGCGGGTGCGAAATATCGTGGTGAGTTCGAAGAACGATTAAAAGCGGTCCTCCGAGAAGTGGAGGGGGCAGACGGGCAAGTGATTCTGTTTATTGACGAGCTTCATACGATCATCGGCGCGGGTGCTGCTGAGGGCGCTGTGAGTGCAGGAAATCTGCTCAAGCCCGCGCTCGCAAGAGGCGGACTCCGTTGTATCGGCGCCACCACGCTCGACGAGTATCGCAAGCACATCGAAAAGGATGCAGCGTTTGAGCGCCGGTTCCAGAAGGTGATGGTGCTCGCGCCAAGTGTTGAAGAGACCGTTGCGATTCTGCGTGGATTGAAAGATCGGTACGAATCACATCATGGCGTGCGGATCCAAGACAGCGCGATCTTGGCAGCAGCAAGCTTGAGTGATCGGTACATCACCGATCGGTTCTTGCCAGATAAAGCAATCGATCTGATTGATGAAGCAGCAAGTTCGTTACGCATGGAAATTGATTCCATGCCGATAGAGCTCGACGAGCTTCGCAGGCGGATTATGCAGCTCGAAATCGAGCGAGAAGCACTCAAGCTCGATGAAGGCGGCGATACCAAAAAAAGAGAAATCGAACGCGTGGAAGGCGAGCTGGCAGAACTACGCGAGCGCAATGGTTCATTGACCGTTCGGTGGGAAGAAGAGAAAAAGGACCTTGATGTTGTCCAGCAAATCAAAGCAGACATCGAACATCGACGCGTCGAGCTCGATCAAGCACAACGCAGCGGCGATCTTGAGCGAGCTGCCCGGATTCAGTACGGCGAGCTTGTTGAGTTGAATAATCAACTCGCACAAGCAGAATCCAATATTGATGCCCGCGCTGGATCAGGTGATCTGCTCATCCGCGAAGAGGTTGATCCTGAATCAGTCGCTCGGATCGTCGGACGATGGACCGGGATTCCGGTATCAAGATTGGTCGAGTCCGAGCGTGACAAGTTGATCGAGATGGAAACTCATCTCAAAGAGCGTGTTGTTGGTCAAAGCGATGCACTGACCGCAGTCGCAGATGCGGTGCGCCGGAGTAGAGCGGGTCTTGGCGATCCCACCAAACCGATCGGGAGTTTCTTGTTCCTGGGTCCTACTGGTGTGGGGAAGACCGAGACTTGTAAGGCGCTCGCGGAGTTCTTGTTTGATACACAAGATGCGCTTGTGCGGATCGATATGAGTGAGTACATGGAGAAGCATGCGGTGAGCCGACTCATCGGTGCGCCTCCGGGGTATGTTGGATATGAAGAAGGCGGCGCATTGACCGAAGCGGTCCGTCGCCGACCATATGCGGTGATCCTGCTCGATGAAATCGAGAAGGCGCATCCGGATGTGTTCAATGTGTTGTTGCAGCTGCTCGATGATGGTCGGTTGACCGATGGGCAGGGGCGCACGGTTGATTTCAAAAACACGATCGTTGTCATGACCAGCAACATCGGGAGTCAGAAGATCTTGAGCATGGCTGAGCATGGTGCGGAGGATTGGGAGATCGAGGCAGCGGTGCGCGATCTGATCCGCCGAGGACCTGGTGCGGATTTAGATGCGCAGGGTCTAACACCTGATATTGAAACAGGGAAGATGAACGCGAATCTCAATGTTGGAATGCGCGAGCAGTTCTTCAGACCAGAGCTTCTCAACCGGATTGATGAAACAGTTGTGTTCCATCAACTCGGAAAAGAAACCCTCTTCGGGATTGCCAACATCTTGTTGAAAGGGTTGGTGGCGCGAGTTTTGGATCGTGGGATTTCGATCGAGTTTACTGATGGTGCGCGTGAGCAGTTGATCGCGGAAGGATACGATCCGGCGTTTGGCGCAAGGCCGTTAGCGCGGACGATCCAGAAACGGATCGAAAATCCGCTCGCGGGTCGGATACTGTCAGGTGAGTTTGAGTCAGGTGACTCTGTGATTATTGATGTCACAGGATCAAGCTTTGTGTTCGAAAAGATTGAACCCAAGCACGCGACAAAGTAGTGTTTTAAAGCTCATAAGCCCTGTTTATTCAGGAATTAAGTACACGACTGTTCATTCGGAATAGTCGTGTTTTCTTAACTGAACTTGAATTAATGTCGAGTCGATCGGCAATTTGATAATTGTGTGTGAACATTATCAGGGATGCTGAAACCGGGAGATCGAGCGGTGCGTATCTGTAGGTGACCAAATCCGGTCAAAAAGCAGACTACGGTTTCTCGCTCGTTCTAGGGCATAAGTAGTTTGGATGAACAAATATATGAGCAGTTGCTCCGATGATCGATACCACACTGTGTGTGCGATTCCGTTGGTATCTCTTGGAGCACTTCATGTGCGTCGGCTCTGTGTCCCCGGAGTCGGCGGCTTCAATGGTGCGAGTTGTTTCCAACTCGCGAATATAACTTGATGTGCTGTGCTTTTTAGGCGGAACCAGACGCCGGGTGGGTAGATGTATTGGCGATGATCCTTTCATTGCTGATCTCTTGCCGGAGTGGAAGGGTGATGCATGAAGTAGAGTAAATCACTTCTTTCGATGGTCCGCGTGTGTGTGTGAATTGCGGATCGTCTGAAGTGTGTGGATCGGGTGTGTGACGGGGAGAGAGTATGCCCCGATCCAGACTGTCGCCGAGGTGGATGACCGGCGACAACTTGCCGAGCTGGGATGTCCCCCCCAGCTCGGTTTTTTTATATCTCTCGTTTGGATCAAACCCTATAGTTGTTCATGGTGGATGGATCTAGATCAGGACAAGACGAGCAAGCGCCATGCGTACCAAAGCAAGCGGTGTATCGCAAGCGTCATCGACTGAACTCCAAATCACAGTTCGAATCTGTCTTCAACGCAAAGCTCAGAAAGTCGCGTGGACCAATTACCATATTTTTAAAAGTGTCTGATGCGTCTGAACATCGTCTGGGATTGTCCATCGGGAGAAGGTTGGGCAACGCGGTCGTCCGCGGGCGGTTCAAACGGATGATGCGCGAGGTGTTTCGTCACCAACGATCTGGATTCCCATCGCCGAGTCATGGGGGGACTTATGACATTGTGGTGACGGCACGAAAGCACGATCCGCTTGGTCTTGATGAATATACCAAGCTGGTGATTGATGCGGTGGACGCGGCGCATCGGGTGTGTGAAAAGCGGTTAACAAAATGAGCGATGGATTGCAAGAACCAACTGTCGGGGATGATGTTCGTCTGGGCTTTTGGAGTCGGGTGGGGAACTGGCCGTTCTTGGGGATAATTTACTTGTATCGCGCAACCCTTTCGCCGATTATGGGTGGGCAATGCCGATTTGAACCAACCTGTTCACGGTACGGACTCCAGGCGTACAAGTCTTATGGCCCGATCCGAGGGACACGATTGACGGTCGGGCGAATCTTGCGATGTCATCCATTCAACAAAGGTGGATACGATCCGGTACCGATTCGGGATGATCCTGAAGATGCCCAATAGAATACATGGGACTATTCTCTGAGTATTGAAAGCGAGCGAACACAATGAGTCGACTACCCGCAGCCCAACGACGAGAGCAACTCTTAGATGTTGCTGCCCAACTGTTTTCTACACGCGGATACGCAGGCGCAACCACTGCGCAGATTGCCAAAGAAGCGGGGATCACCGAACCAATTATCTATCGTCACTTCAAATCCAAGCGAGATTTGTTCGTCGCATTGATCGAACGAACCGGACGTCAAACCCTTGAGCAGTGGGAGACTGATCTTGAAGGTGTGAATGATCCGGGGGCGCGTCTTGCCAAGATTATCGATGAGAACCCGATGGTTTCTGAGTCTGGACGCAAGGGATACCGGGTGCTTTTGCAATCCATTTCAGAGGTGGAGGATCAGTTGATCCATAAAGCGGTAGCGGATCACATGACGCGCCTGCACTCGTTTATCACCCGCGAGATTGAACGCGCTCAAGAAGGGCACAAGGTTACCAACCGGTTTTCTGCAGGGGTGATTGCGTGGGTGCTTGTCAATGTTGGGATGGGATACGGGGTGCTTACCGCGATGGATGTCCCGGGACACGGGTTCGATGCATCTGGGACTCATGTGAAAGATGTGCTCGGGCGGATCTTGGTCGGACGAGATTCATCAGGCGAATCGAAATCGGTTGCAAAGGCAGTCCCTGATTCACCAAGTAACGAGGTATTCGAGCACGATGACGAATCCGGTGGGGGTGCAAGCGATGCAACAGGTCTACCTGGATAACAACGCGACCACACGGCCAAGCGGGGAAGTGGTCGGGGCAGTCGCATCCGCGATGGAGCGCTTCTGGCACAACCCATCGAGCATTCATCGCCCTGGACAAGAAGCAAAGCATGCGGTGGAGATCGCTCGCGGGCAGGTTGCGGCATTGCTCGGGGTGAAATCGCGTGAAATCACATTTACTGGTTCAGGAACTGAAGCAATTGATCTTGCGATCCGAGGAACACTGGGTGCAGCTCGAAGAACAAACACACGAAAGAACATCATCATCACTTCACCGATCGAGCACAGCGCGATCGGGAACCTGTGCAAGCAACTCGTTGGAAACAACGACGGGCAGAGTCTTGCGCGCGTGGTGACACTCCCTGTGGATCGGTCGGGGGTTGTGGATGTGACTGGTCTTGAGTCATTGATCAAGGAGCATGCCTGCGAGGGCGGTTCCGAGATCGCGATCGTGAGCATGCAGTGGGTGAATAATGAAACCGGGGTCGTTCAACCTGTCGATCGGGTGGGGGAGATTTGCGATCGGCACAATGTGGTGTTTCATTGCGATGCAACGCAATGGGTCGGGAAGATGCCTGTGGATCAGTCCTCGGAGCATGCGCCTCGGATTGACCTGTTGAGTTGTTCTCCCCACAAGTTTCACGGCCCGAAGGGGGTCGGGGTGCTTTGGGTGCGCCGCGGTGTGGGTTTGGTGCCCACCATCCCTGGTTCGCAAGAACTCGGACGCAGAGGGGGGACCGAGCCGGTCCCTGCGATTTTGGGCGCGGGTGTCGCTGCGAAGCAGGCAATGGAATGGGTGAACGACGAGCGTAATCTGGCGCGAGCTGCAGCGCTTCGTGATCAGCTTGAACGCGGCGTGCTCGATCGATGCGAAGGAAGCGTGGTCAACACGACGGTCAATCCAGACGAGCGGATATGGAGCACCACAAGCATCGGATTCCCACGACTCGAAGCGGAGGCATTGCTTTTGGGATTATCTGAACGGGGGGTTTGTGTCTCTGCAGGTTCAGCTTGTGCGTCTGGTTCACTCGATCCATCTCCGGTGCTTTTGGCGATGGGGGTGGAAGAAGTTGTTGCGCATGGATCGATCCGGATGAGTGTCGGGCGAACAACAATGGAAGCAGAAATAGAGCATGCGATTGAGGTTATCGCAGGGGTCTGGGCGCAACTCTCGCGGTCAATGCCCGGGTGAATCTTGGCCCAAGGCGTGTGTTCTGCGAGGATTCGAGTGAGATTCAGGCGTAATTGATGGTTTATTTGAACAAAACCCGCTAATGTGGGCGCATGACACACACGCAGACACAATACAACGAAACCGATGTGAACCTCTATCAAGAAACTGAACGAACCAGCGTCATGGCTATTTTGAGCATGGTTTTTGGTATCGGCGGATGTTGTTTGGGGGTTACTTCACTCCCCGCAATCTTGCTCGGTATCTTTGGTTTGGTTGGAATCTCCAAAAGTAAAGGCCGAGTTGGAGGCACCGGGTTCGGGATCGCAGGGATTCTGATCGGTTTGCTGACCTTGGCGCTTTGGCTCGGGGCGATCGGTGTCACCGTAGGTGGACTCAACACATTCATCGGAACCTTTGGTCAATCCACCGAGAAGGTATTCCTTGATGTTCAAGCAGGAAACTATGACGCTGCTCGTACGGAGATGGCATCACCCGGGGCGGATGCGACCGATGAGCAACTCATCGCGTTCCACGCGGGGTACAGTGGAGCACTCGGAGATTACGTCTCATTGCCAGATGGGCCTTGGGACATGATGAAGGGATATATGGCGGTTGGAGAACAGATCCAGGCATACAACGGGCAACCCGGGTTGATCCCGATGCCGATGCGATTTGATTCAGGATGGGGGCTGGTCATTATTATCATTGATCCATCTGGAGGCAGTTCAAGCAACGGCATGCCATTGGCGATGGAATACATTGTGGTTGATTCACAGGGGAATGAGTACCGCTTGCCGGGGGATGCGGCCGATAGTCAGGTACCATCAGATGATGAAGGACCTTAATCGAGTTATGGGGTAGTCAATGCAAGATGAAGATCGTCAACCGGTCATTCGGTGCCGAGAAATTGTCAAGAAGTTTGATGGACAAACCGTCCTCTCAGGCGTGAACCTTGATGTATATCCCGGCGAGACGATGGTCATCATGGGCGGATCTGGTTCAGGAAAAAGTACGCTTTTACGAACCATGATCGGGTCACATAAACCCAACGAAGGTTCGATCGAACTCTTCGGCGAAAATATCTGTGGACTCGGTGAAGAAGATCTCAACGAAGTCCGCAAGAAGTTCGGGATTCTTTTCCAATCAGGCGCGCTCTACAACTCGATGACCATCGCAGAAAATGTGGCGCTCCCATTGCGCGAACACACGGATCTAGATGATGAGATTATTGATATCCAGGTGAAGATCAAGCTCGAACTTGTTGGGTTGCGAGAAGATGCGAACAAGTACCCTGCTCAGATATCCGGGGGGATGAAAAAGCGAGCCGGGCTCGCTCGGGCGCTGGCGCTTGATCCAAAGATCCTGTTTTATGACGAACCCAGCGCCGGGCTCGATCCGGTGACCAGTGCGCAGATCGACCAGTTGATCATCGCGTTGTCACATCAGCTCGGAGTGACGAGTGTTGTGGTGACGCATGAGATGGATAGTGCATTTATGATTGCAGATCGGATGGCGATGCTTGATCGTGGGAAGATGCTTTGTCTGCATGAACGGAGTTGGTACGAGCAACTCCGCGACATGGATCAGGATAAAGCTGAGAAAATGGACGAAACGAAACGACTAGTCCGACAGTTTTTGCGTGGAGATGCCGATGGACCACTCGCGTCGCGCCTCGACAATAACGCGTATGGCGAAGATTTGTTTGGAATGACACCCGATCGAGTGACACGCACACCAAGTGTTGAACCAACAAGAGGGTGAGCTGACGGATGATCGAAGGAGCGATGAATCATGGGTAAACAAGTTGTCAACCGGAACAATGTCGTCGCGGGTACATTCCTGATCGGGAGCATCGTGCTCGCGGTTGCGATCTCGTTTATTCTCTCTGATCTGAAAGATAACATTGGTTCGAAGACGACTTATGTCTTCCGGTTTCCAACCTCCGTGGGGGTGCACGGGCTTGAGTCTGGCGCCAAGGTCACCTTTGGTGGTTTAGAAGTTGGTACCGTCAAATCAATCACGGCGCACACCGAACTCGACGAAGGCGTTGGGATCCAAGTGACCAAAGCGCATGATGTCGTGGTTGCTTTGGTTTCTGACTTGGTGCTCTATGAAGATGCGTTTGCTGATCTCACACTCCCGATGCTTGGTGGGATCTCGAAGATCAATATCCCATCTGCAGGAACCGGGTCCTATGAAGGCGGTCCAAGCGATGCAAATGTCGTGCTCGACCAAGGAGAAGCATTACGCGGTCGATTCGCGCCTTCGATTTTGACTCAGCTCGGATTCACAACAGAAGAAGCAGAAAAAATCAAAGCAACAATCGACGATGTGAAACAGATATCGACCAATGTGAACGAGTCCACGCAGAGTGTGCGGCGGATGACAGACGCGCTCGAACCAGAGTTCATAGCAGGGGTAGATGACGGGAAAGCAACAATTACGAATATCCGCGAGTTCTCCGATCGGTTCAACGGGACAGGCGATGATGCGGGATGGTCAGGTCGGGTTGATGGGATTCTTTCCGATGTGCAAGATGCGTCTGGGAAAGTGAGTCCAACGATTGATGAGGCACAAGCAACGATCGAGGGTGTGCGTTCGATGGTTGATGAGAATCGGCCTCGGGTTACGAGAATTCTGGATAATGCTGAGCAGATCAGCGAGCAGGTCCGGTTCGATTCGATGGGACGGATCAATGAACTCCTTGAAAAGGGGTCGTTAGCGCTTGGGTCATATAAGGATGTTGCGACGGATGTCCGCGAGATCATCTCAGTGAATAGACCTAAGATTGATTCCACGCTTGATTCAACGCGTGATCTCGGTGTGCAAGCAGGGTTGTTTGTTGAAGAACTCCGCGCACAACCATGGCGATTAATGCAGAAACCAAGCAAGGACGATCTCGCGCGGGAACCGATCTATGAAGCAGCGCGGGCGTACGCAAACGCGGTATCTGATCTCCGCATTGCGTCGCAAGCGCTCGATTCTGCGGTTGACCTTGCCCAGAATGAAGGATCGACAGCAAACGCGATGGAGATCGCGCGGATTGCCAAGGTTGTCGACGAGGCGTACAGCCGATACGAAGCAGCGGAAAAAGGGATGCTTGAACGGCTTCGTACGCAACTGCCTTAAGATAATTCCGATTAACACATCATATGAGCAACCGAGTCAACCAACTCAAGGCTGAGAAGAAGGCAAACAGAAGCCGAAGGCTTCGGGTGCGGGCGATCGTTGTCTGCTTGATGGTGATCGTTGCGATCGCAGTGTTCATTATCTGGTTAAGCGATCGTGGACGCGTAGACAAAGCATATGCGCAAGGGGTTAACGCAACGGTGATGTTGTCATCGCAGATGATCGACCGGGTGTTTGGAGTTGATGGGCTCGGCGGGGTTGAGACAGGGCCTCGCGGGATTCGTGTGTATATCCAAGAGCTCGATGCATGGGTCTCGATTGATGAGTACCCACAGGGGTTGCCCTCGCATGTCGTGGTGCTCATTCACGGCCTCGATGAACCCGGAGGGATCTGGGATCAGCTCGCACCGGCGCTTGCGCAGGATGGGCACGAAGTTGTTCGGTTCGATTATGCGAACGATCAACCCATTGTTCGGAGCAGCGATTCGTTGGCATTATCTCTTGCTGATCTTGGGTCGAAAGGGGTACACAGTGTTGATTTTGTATGCCATTCGATGGGTGGGTTGGTTGCACGCGATGCGATGACGCGGAAGAATGACGATGGGATTGTTGATTTGGGTGTTGCGGTTGAACGGTATGTCACGATCGGTACGCCGCACGGCGGATCGCCCTGGGCGCGATTACGAGCGGTCGCAGAAATCCATGAGCAAGTGCAACGATGGGCGAGTTCCGATGATCTAAAAATGAGCAGATTGCTCGGGTTCGTCAATGATGGTGTTGGAGACGCAGGGGTGGACTTGTTGCCTGGGTCGGAGTTTTTAGTAGCGCTCAATAGCAGACCATTGCCGAGGGATGTTCGGGTGACTTGTATCGTCGGACGGATGACCCCCGAACCTCGTAGTGGGCTTGGGTCATTGTTCGCGGGTGATGTGTTGAATGATCTCGTTGGCAAGGGTGACGCGGATTTAATCCAGGGACAAGTCGAAAAAATCGCAAGCGAGTTTGGTGACGGGGTGGTTCCTATGTCGTCTGCGATACTCGAAGGGATTGAGGATGTGGTGATACTCGAAGCAAATCATCGATCGATGATCCGAAATGTAGAGATCGGGGAACTGATCCGCGAGATCGGGAGTCTGCCAGCATCTAATGCACCTGAAGGGATTGCGATTGTGCTCGATCGACTCCGTCGGGATTGAATCGGTGTCAAGATTGTTTAAAATATCCTGACAACACCCTATCATAATGAGCAAGGAATGGTTAAACTGATTCCATGGGTCAGCGTCGTCATCATTATGAACAGGCATTTCAGCGATACCTTCGGGATTCGCGGATCCCGTATATCTGTGTGAATGAGGCAAAGAAGGCGTTGTTGCCTCCGGGCGCGATGCTCAATACAACGGGATCACTGGGTGGAGAACTCGGTATTGAACAGGGTGTTCAATCGAGTGATCATCTGGGCAACGAAAAAGCATCACGCAAACTCAAGAACTTCGACTTTGTGGTTTATGGCTCTGGATCGAATCTTTTGGTGGAGATCAAAGGTCGTCGGTTGCCTGCGATCCGGTTGAAGGATGGGACACCCGCCAAGCCTCGGATGGAATCTTGGGTGACTTTGGATGATATCGAAGCGCTCAGCAGATGGCGGGAGTTGTTTGGACCCGAGTTTGAACCTGTGTTTGTGTTTGTGTATTGGTGTGACGATGTGCCACCCGATGGGTTGTTTGTCGAAACGGTCGAACATCACCAGCGGTGGTACACACTCCGAGCGATCACGCTCGATGATTATGTGCGTGCGATGAAGGTTCGGAGTCCGCGCTGGCGAACCATGAACCTATCGACGGAGGATTTTGAGGCACTGAGTTGTCCGTTTTGTGTGCCGGGGGTGGAAAAAGGATTGATTCTGCCCGATGGTCGAGAGATCGCAAGCAAAGCAATGGGCAGCGTTTCAGGTGGATTTGAACAAGCGGTGCCTGTGTATGAACCCATCAAGGGATAGGCACGCATTCAAGATGAGTTGTGTTGATCTGAACACCATATGAGGATTATGCTTGACCTTTTGGGCATATCGTGTGTAGCGTTGGGTATGAATCAAACCAATGTTCAAGCGTTTTTTGTTCGATCGGCTGCCAAAGTGCTTGGTGGATCGATGATGTGTTTCTTGATGAGCATGATGGTGGCGCTGTCGTCATCAACCGTGTTTGCGCAAGCTGACGAGGTTCGGCCGCCTCAGACGAAGGAACCATCGAGTGGTGGGGGATTCATGATGTATGTGGTTGCGATCCTGCTTGTTGCGATCGTGGTTGTTGCATCAATCCTCAAATCCAAGCGATCGCACCAGGACTGAACCATTGGTTTGTAGTACCAATGTTCATTGCGAATACGATCTGGAACCGCACGCTCAATACTGACGGATAGAAATCTGGCGTATACAGCGAGTCCAACATAAAAGTCGGGAGACGAACGATGAAGAAGAAACATGATTCTTCCCCAAATCAAGCTCGAACCGATCAGGTCCGCAAACCTGTTCGCGGGTTGGTGGTGCTCAACATCGCACTCTTGTGCGGGCTCGGTGCGATTTCATTTTCGCAGAGTGCGACGGCGCAGATGGGTTCAAAGAATGATCGCGTCCGAGGGGAATACACCATTGTTGGTGGATCCACGCTTGGGTCGATCAGCAACATGATCTATGTGCTCGATTCTGCGAACCGTGAGATGATCGCGTTGAGCTGGAATGATTCGACCAAAGGCCTTGAGGGTGTTGGATATCGTGATTTGAACTTGGATTCATCGAGTGATCCGGATCGGTAATGTGGAGATTGATATGAAAAACGAACAGAATGAACATGTCGATTCGATCAGCCGAGCATCAAACATGCGCCAGCCTGCAGGGTGGTTGTGGGTGAGCGCCGGGATTCTCGCAGGTCTAATTGTTGCCCAGGGGGGTGGGTTCTTTGAATCGACTGCCCAGGCAGAAATGGCAACGAGCAGCGGGTCCTACTCGTTGATGACCACCGATGGCGGGAATGATGAAATCTTGGTTGTGGTTGATTCCAGACAAGAATCGTTGATGGTGTATCGCACATTCAATAAAAACGAGATTCGGATGCTTGAACGAGAAGAGCTTTCGGGACTGTTTTCGCGTGCACGCGCCCGGGCGATGGGAAGACCCTAAACTCATTGGTCGGCTTGAATTGACGCTCGGGGAGCGCTGCTTGCAGCGGAACCAAGTTAATTTGTACGCTGTGAATCCCTTGGGATGCCCGAACTGGCATGCAAGGGTGTGATGTTATTTTTGCTTGTGAGTATGTCCTTTGTCGATCAATCCATTACCACAGTTTGAAGCGGACCTTGCCGAGCATCTCAAAGAGAAGGAAGATCGCGAGGCGTACGAGCAACTCAACGCGCCCACATCGATGGTGGTGCGCTTTGGATATCTGCAGATGGTGGGGGAGTTCCCGTATTCGGGGAAATCAAAGCCTGGGTGTGGATCCAAGCTGGTGGTCACCACACATCGCGGCACCGAGATCGGTGAGATGCTCACAAGCACCTGTAAGAACTCTGGGTGCTCGAAGAGTGTGACGCGCAAGGAGATGCTTGAGTACATCGAGAACTCCGGAGGCAGGCAGTACCCATTTCATGATCGTGGACGGGTACTGAGGATCGCGACGGTTGATGATCTCAACGAACAGCGCCGACAAGAACAATGGAAGAACGAGCTTCGGATGATCGCCAAGGGGATGGTCGAAGAGGCAGGTCTCGCGATGAATATCATCGAAGCGGAACCGATGCTTGGGAACGAGCGGGTCGTGTTCTACTTTGGTGCTGAGGAGCGGGTAGATTTCCGTGATTTGGTTCAAGAGCTTCAAAAAAAGGTTGGGACAAAGGTCGAGCTTCGTCAGATCGGTGCTCGAGACGAGGCGCGGATCACCGCGGACTATGAACGCTGCGGGCAGTACTGTTGCTGTAAGAATTTTTTGAAGGTGCTCAAACCGGTTTCGATGAAGAGCGCCAAGATACAAAAGGCGACGCTCGATCCATTGAAGATTTCGGGTCGATGCGGACGGTTGATGTGTTGTCTTCGTTATGAAGATGAGACTTACGAGGAGTTGCGGAAGAACTTGCCTCACCGGAAGTCACGGGTGGGATCACCCGAAGGTGACGGGATTGTGATCTCGACACAAATCTTGACACAGCTCGCGTTGATTCGACTCGACAACGGCACAGATGTCGCAATCGCGATTGAAGAACTGACAGAGCCTGAATCAAAGACGGCGCCTGAGCGTGGGGCGCGATCTGAGAGTTCAAAGCGAGGCACGATCCGATCCGGGCAAGGCAGTAAGCGAACGAGTGATCGTTCGAGCGAGCGGACAGATGATTCGTCAGATACTCGAAGATCACGCGGGGGGAGTGGATCGAAGAAATCCAATCCAGAAAACCCGGAATCGGGTGAACAATCCAAACCGACGGTTGCAGGAACTTCCGGAGTTGGCGATCGGACAAAGAAGAAGAAAAAGAAGCGCCGCCGTCGAAAACCAAGCGGGCAGGGAACATCAGAGAACCCTACCCAAGATGGCAAGCAGGGAGAGTCTGGAGAAACATCCGGTAACCCATCGGGAGGTTCTACAGTCAATCCAAGCAGTTCTGGGGAATCCGGAAGTGTTGACGGTGGTGCGCCCAAGAAGAAGCGTCGTCGCCGGCGTCGGCGAGGCGGGGGCGGCACGGGCGGTTCAGAGGGCTCGGGCGGATCGGGACCTGGTAAAGATTCGGGTGAAGGTTCTGGCGGCGGATCAACTTCGGGATCTGATTGATCGAGCACGACCAATTGGTCGATCTTGGATATGAGTAATGCGTTTGCAATGAGATGGATAGTCAGGGATCAACACCACGAGCTTGCTGCGAGTATGAGCTGTTGGGAGTTTAGAGAATGAGTCAATCAGCATCGGACAACTCTGTAGGAATTAAAGAAACGCTGACAAGTTTAATTATCGCGTTTATGCTCGCGTTCTTGTTTCGTGGGTTTGTGATCGAGGGATTCCAGATCCCGACAGGATCGATGGCGCCGACACTGCTCGGCAAGCACATCCGGTTCACGAGCCCGTACAACGGGTATGACTGGTCGGTTGGACCTTGGGATTACACAGGGACAAACGGGCGAGGAAATCCGTTGGGAACACAGAGCGGGTTGGAAGTCAACGATCCGATGAGCGGGTTGGAGATCAGCGATACCAATCGTCGATTGGCGGCGGGCGATCGGGTGTTTGTCCTCAAGTATCTGCCGATATTGCATCAACCCGAGCGATGGGATGTCGTGGTGTTCAAGAACCCGGGCACCCACGAGAACTACATCAAGCGTTTGGTCGGGATGCCAGGCGAGCAAATCACGTTTGTCGATGGAGATGTATTCACCCGCGCCACTGATCAGTCAACGCTCGATTTGGGATGGTCGTCATGGACCGATTCGGACTGGAGTATCGAACGCAAATCCGAGCGGGTTCAGCGGACGATGTTCCAGGATGTTTTTAACTCGCGGTATGTGCCGACGGGTGAGCTGGGATATCGATCGCCATTTAGCGGCGCAACAAGTGGATGGGAAGGTATTCTCACCGAATCAACCTATCAGTTTACCGGCGAAGATTCGACATCATTGAGTTGGAACGGGACGCGGGATATCACTGATTTCAATGCGTACAACCAGACCCATGCGGGGATTGATCCGTTTGCCAAGTCGGATTCAAATGCCCGCCTTCGCCCGTTCCCTGTTTCGGATATCGCGATCAAGCTCAATATCAAATCTGAATCATCGCCTGTCATGGTTTCGCCGGTGCTTGAAGCACGCGGGATGGAGTTCCGAGGGGTGGTCGAATCAGTGAGCGGGATCGCGACTCTTGAGATGCGTACTGATGAAACTGAGCCTTGGGTCGAGCTTGATAGCGGTTCATTCTCGGCATTCGGTGACAATGAAATGCACAGCGTTGAGTTCTGGCATGTTGATCAGGCGTTGTCATTGTTCGTTGATGGCGAGCTTGTCTGCGGCGGCAATGAACGCGGCGCGTATGAGCTGTCTCCCGCCGCGCGTGCCGCAGCTGCAACCGGTCAGACATGGGAAGCCCTTGAGATCGCATCCGCAGCGCGTGAGGGTGGAAATGAAGAAGACGAGCACACCGATGGAGTGAAAACCGTTGGGGTGTTTGCTCAGCCTGAGTTGTATCGCAAACCAACATTCCGGTGGGACTTTGCGGGTGGCGCGTTTACATTGACCAATGTTTCTGTGCAGCGCGATATTGCGTATCAGGTGAATCGCGGCCGGCCGACCCGCGGCGCTCATCCTTGGAATTTTCCAACGATCAACAACGACGAATACTTCATGTGCGGCGACAACTCATCGAACTCGCTCGACTCTCGTCTTTGGGAACCGGGGTCGATTGACCCTTGGGTAGAAATGCAGATCGATGATCGATTGGGCATGGTCAACAAGGATTTGGTTGTGGGCAAAGCATTCGTGGTGTATTTCCCCGCGCTGCTCGACGATGGTCCAACACTCGCGCCCGACTTTGGTCGGTTGCGTTGGATCTGGTAATCCGATAAACGATCGTGATTATGATTACGATCTTGATTCTTCGGGGATTTGACCGATCTCGCCTTCATCAGTTCCAAGATTCGCACCCAGACCAAGCACGACTCTGTTTGCATACGCAAAGTACGCAGCGACCTGCACGATATCGAGGATATCTCGATCGGTGATGCCGACGGCGCGGAGTTGGTCGATGCTCTGTTGTGTGATTGATGATGGATCGGTGGTGAGTGTGGAGGCGTAACTGATCATCGCGGATTCGCGGTCTGTGAGGTTTGTGAGATTATCGTTGAACACTTCGTCAGCGATGTGTTTGCGATCATCGGGCAGCAATCGCTTGAGTCCCGCAGCATGATGCGTTTGGCAGTAGGTGCATTTGTTGATCCGGGAAACCGTGACACCGATCATCTCGCGTTCGGCGCGGGACACGGGTGATGATTTATGACAAGACTGGACATACAACGCGCAGTGCGCATCGAGTGATGCGGGGTTGAGGGAATGGACCTTGAGGACATTGTCTACCGAACCGTCGGGATTCCCAAAGCGTTTGTAGAGGTTGGCGAGTTCATCCGTCGCATCGGACTCTTTGATGATTTCGATGTAACTCATCGGCCACCTGCGATTGCGTTCCGGATCGCTTGTCCGATGTAGTTGTCCGCAGCGGGGTTGGTTGAGAAAGTGCCAACAGTTTCGTGTGTGTCGAGGTTGTGGAGTTCGGCGTTGTCTTCTGCATGAATCACGATGAAGAACTTGGCGTGTTGTTTCATCGCGTCGTCGCGGAGTTTGTTGATTTTACGGGTAGATTTGTAAGAGATGCGCGCGTGCAAGGGTGCGACAGCGTACCGATCTGCGTTCCAGGGTTTGCGGTTCTCATCGGCGATCCAAGACTCGGATTCGATCCCTCGGCGGAGGTTGGCGGTGAGTGTATGCACGAGGGATTCATTGTCTTCGTCACCATTGGGGACGACGAAAGCTTCTGGGCGGATCGACGCTTGCGGGCGCGCGACGGCTTCCATAAGTTCGAGCCCTTCGGGCATGAGTTCTTTGTCATCGAGGAGATTGCTCAGGACGACATCGCCCATCCCGAATCCGCACGCGGGGGTTGGTGGGCCGCCGAAGAGTTCGATGAGGTTGTCGTATCGGCCGCCACCTGCGACGGCGCGTTCGCCGTCGGCGAGTGCTTCGAATACGGTTCCGGTGTAGTAGGCGAGGCCGCGGACGATGGATGGGTCAAACTCATACCAATTTGCACCGCAACTCTTTTCCAAATAATCTAAAACGAATTGGAAATCGTAGAACTCAAATTTATGTCTCGATGTAGTTTCGGTATACCCATCTGAGAGCTCGTGTGCTCTTTGAGCGAGTTGCGAAAATTCTTCTTCGTTGTAACTTCTTGGGCCATTCTCTCTTCCTGCTTCAAGAAGAAAACGAATTGGTACACCACTCGTCTTTGTACGCTTGAGCATAGTGTCGCCTAGATCACGATGGAACAATGCTTTTAGTACACTAAGCGTGTTATCAAAGTTTTGAACACTCAGATTAGTATTCGACTGGTTCACTTTCTCGTTAAAGGCAGGAACAGACATCTTTGGCCGGGCATCAAGAAGTTCAAATGCAGCTTGGATGTGTGCCTCGGCTACCTCGCTGTGTCTAAGGGCCTGGGTAATAATGTTTCTCTCCGACACTTTGAGTGTAACGATCTTGCTAGTTAGGCCGAGTAAATCGAATAGGCGCACAGAGCATTCCATAATCTCAGCATCAACTTGCGCTTTGGATTCTGGCGTTGCATCTTCACCCGGCAACCCAATCACATCCACATTCCACTGCAGAAACTCGCGAAGGCGGCCGCGTTGTGGGCGTTCGGCGCGGAAGTAGGGACCCGCGGTGAACCATTTGCAGGGTTTGGGGAGTTCTTTGGATTTGGCAGCGTACATCCGTGCGAGGGTCGGGGTGAACTCTGGGCGGAGGGCGTACTCTGCTTGTCCCGTGGCTTTGACCTTTTCGATTTCGCGTTCGGATTTGCCTGAGAATGCTTGGAAGAGTTCGCCCAGGATGCCATCACCGGATTTGACGGCGTAGAGATCGGTGGATTCGAATGTCGGACCTGCGATTTCGTCGAACCCGCACCGGATCGAGGCGTCGCGCCATGCGTTGGTGATGTATCGTTGGCGGAGGACATCTTCTGGGTAGAGGTCGCGGGTGCCTTTGGGTGGTTTGATCTTTTTCGCTGATTTGGCCATGATAGGGATAGGGTATGCTGGTGATGGAACAGTTGGTCGGCATTTGCGGAGAGTAATGCATGGGAATGACGATTCGGCATGTAGTTTTGGTATCTGGGGTGATCGCAGCGGGCGCGTTTATCTATGTGGTTGGGTTTTCGCCGATGGATGAGTCTGGGTATGGGGTGCGATCCGGGGGTGCGGGAGCTGATTCATCGCAAAGCGGGCAAACTTCGTCTCGCAGGGGGATGATCGCGAGTATCCGCAGGGCGCTGATCGCGGGTCAGATGGATACGGCGGATCGGATCGCGGGGGATCTGATCCTGCTGAGTCCCGATGATCCCAGCGCGAGCTTTTATCGTGCGATGGTGGATATGGAGCTTGGGAAGAATGAGAAACAAGCGAAGAGCTGGGCATGGCTCGATCGGTTGATGGATGATCCAGGGCGATGGACAAACCAGTATTCTGTGGCGCAGGCGGCGTATTACCGGGGATGGAGTAAGCACGGGATCAGCGAGTTCGAGGAATCGAGGCAGATTTTTAATCGGATTGCGGACAAACTCGAAGCAGATTCGCTTGGACCTGATGGCCGAGTGACGAATCCGGGTGTGCTGTACAATCTGGCGTGTTATCGCGCGATGGGGCACGATCATGAATCTGCGATCGAGCACTGGGAACAAGCGAACCTCAACGGGTATGCCGACGACGGATGGTGGCGAGTCGATCCGGATTTAGAGTCGTTGCACCGTGATCCGCGTTTTTGGGCAATCGGCGAGGATGAGGTTGAGGCGCAAGATGATTCCGAGGGATGAAATCTTGGGGGATGGATTCGAAGTTTGGTCGATGAATCCATGCGGGCAAACCGGATTAGCGCTAGGATACAGGCAACGAACCGGCGAAGTGAATCTCTGATCTGGAGAGCTTGGTGCGGTTTTGTCATCAACTTGCCTGCAATGGCCTGGGATGGGATGAATCGACGCTATGCCAACTGTGACAATCAACGGAATCGAGTGTGAGTTCACCAAGGGTGAGATGGTTATTGCGGTTGCCAATCGCAACGAGATCGATATTCCGCAGTATTGCTACCATGCGGGGTTAACGCGCCCTGCTCAGTGTCGGATTTGTCTTGCAACCTTCGAGGCGCCCAATCCACGCAATGACAACAAGCTCGAGCCGATGATGGGGGGGAAGCTTTTGCCGACCTGTGCGACCGAAGCAAGTGATGGCATGGTCGTCACCATCGAAAGCGAAAAAGCAATCGCGAACCAGAAAGCGGTGATGGAGTTCTTGTTGATCAATCATCCGCTTGATTGTCCGGTGTGTGATCAAGCGGGCGAATGTACCCTTCAGGACTTCTCGTTCCAGTACGGGCGCGGGCACTCACGGTTCACTGATACCAAGGTGGTCTCCCCAAAGAAGAATATGGGCAAGCACATCTACATGTACTCCGATCGGTGCATTATGTGTACCCGATGTGTGCGGTTCACTGATGAGATCAGCGCGACTCATGAGTTGATGATCGACGGGCGAGGCGACAAAAGCACGATCGATATCTTCCCCGGTGTAGGGATCGACAACCCGCTTGCGAGCAATGTGGTCGATCTGTGTCCTGTGGGATCGTTGCTTGATAAAGATTTCTTGTTCAGCCAGCGCGTGTGGTTCTTGAAGAAGAGCGCCGGGATCGATCCGTTTACAAGTTCAGGCGACAATCTCTGGGTTGAGCACAACCAAGGGCGTTTGTACCGGATTAAACCTCGCACGAACATGGACATCAATACCTGGTGGATCACCGACGAGGTGCGTTACGGCTGGAAGTTTGTGCACAGTGATGCACGCCTGACCAACCCGATGCGCCGTGAACACGGGATGATGGTCGACGCGAGTTGGAGCAGAGCGCTGGGTCAAGCAATCGACGCGATGCTTGGCGCGAAAGAAGAAGGCAAAAAGACTGCGTTGGTGGTGTCGGCAACCCTGACAACCGAAGAAGCGTTCGCGCTCGTCAAAGCGGCACGGATGATCGACGAAGATGTCGAGCTGTTCTTGGGACCGATCCCGGTGGATGGTGAGGATGTCGAGTTCCCCAACCCGCAACATGACAAACCATTCATGCAACGCGCAGAGAAAGTTCCCAATCGCAAAGGTGTTGAGCGGGTGCTTGGCGCGATGAGCAATGGCGGAAGTTACAAAGAATACGATACCTTTGTGCGAAGAGCAGACGAGTACGGCGCGGTGATGATGACTGCAAACTTCCCAAGCGCATGGGTCACCGACGCGCTGGTTGATGCGGTTGATGGGATCAAGCTGATCTTGATTGATACAACCAGTTCGGCGCTCTGCAGAAAGGCAGAGGTTGTTTTGCCTTCATCGAGCTTTGCAGAAAAGGCAGGGACTTTCGAGAACTGCAATGGAATCATGCAGCACTTCGATCAAGGAAT
Source organism: uncultured bacterium (assembly GCA_963976235.1). GTDB lineage: Bacteria > Planctomycetota > Phycisphaerae > Phycisphaerales > UBA1924 > UBA1924. The sequence continues at coordinate 52,287 of CAXBJM010000005.1, read as the reverse complement.
CCCAAACCAGCATCAATCAAAGTCTGAGGGTCAGATCGCATTGGATCTCATCGAGCTTGTCGCGGGTGGATCGCTCGTTGAGCATGCACCTGGATTCGGATCGATGATCGTCGATGAACAACCCGGACAGGTTCCCGGAGCGAATGACTCGATCTTGATACCGCGTGGCGAGTTGTTCGATGCAGAAGTGATCCGAGGACGGATGGCTGATGAGGTTGATGGGCTTTCGTTGATGATAAGCGATGTGATGATGCCACCCGAGACTGAGCTTGTTGAATCGGACATGGAGACAGTCGAACTCTAATCGAAAGGGATCGTGATGGTCGTTTGGGTCTCTCTTGGATTGTTCATTGGTTTGATGACCGCGTTCTTTACCTTGATTTGGTGGAAGGTCGGGGATCAATGGGCGGATGAAGAGTACAAGAAGTTTGGGCATGGCGGTGGGGCACCAAAGGGGCCGCCGCCGAAGGTGATTTCAAACTTTGAAGATGAGCCCGCGGTGGTCAAAACTGCCGCGTCCTCTGAGTCGGTCTTTGCTGATTCAAACATGGACAAGGGTTGAGTTTTTATGCCTCGCTATAAGTTGACAGTCGCGTATGACGGCACGGAGTTCTTTGGATGGCAAAAGCAAGAGCCCCCAGATCCGGATGCGCCCAAACCAGCGCCGGGTGAAGAACCCCAAAGATTACAACTCCGCACGGTTCAGCATGTGCTCGAACAAACTGTTCGCCAGGTTGTGCGTGAGCAAGTGATTCTGACGGGCGCTTCGCGGACGGATTCGGGTGTACATGCCAACGGGCAGGTCGCGAGTTTTACAAGTGATCCTGATCCGAGCAAAGGGGTTGGTTGGCCGGCAGAACGCGGGACGGCGAATCTGGTCAAGGCGATCAACTCCAAGTTGCCAAGAGATGTGCTTGTGCACAGCGCTGAGATTGTTGAAGATGATTTCAATCCCATCGGGGGCGCCGTTGAGAAGGAATACTGTTACACCATGGTGTCGGGCGCCGTGCGTCCATTGTGGGATCGTCGGTATGTGTTTCATACTTGGTATGATCTTGATGCAACCAGAATGCAGCAGGCTGCGGACCTGATGGTGGGCGAGCACGATTTTGCGTGCTTTGCGCAGATCAACCATGGGCGCAAGACCACGGTGCGGACGATTTACAAATGCAAGATCGAAACTCCGGAGCCGGGCAAGTTTGTGATCCGTGTTTCGGGGAGTGGGTTCCTGTACAACATGGTGCGGATCATCGGCGGTACTTTGATGGAGATTGGGCGCGGGAAGATCGAACCCGAGATGGTGCGCGAAATGATCGCGAGCGGCGACCGAAAGTTGGCGGGGGTGACCTTGCCTCCAATGGGGTTGAGGCTGGAGTGGATTCGGTATGAGGAAGCGTAAGCATCCAAAGCTCAGAGCGTACGGACGGTGGGGGGTGTGGTTGTGTGCATTGATTTCGATCGGGCTGTTGTATAATCGAGGGAGGGTAGAGTTGACCAATGGGAAGCTTGGTCCGGTTTCGATTTCAATTTTGGATAGTGCCGTCAGCATTTCTCATACACAGCATGTTCAGGGTCCAGTCAATCCTAAGCAGTTTCCTAGTTTGCAGTTTAATTGTGGGTATGGATCGGAATTGCTTCCTCGTACCTATTCCCAGAGCACTCCAACATGGAATGTTGTTCGATCAACGCAAGCAACTGGTCCGGTGGTTGTCAGAAATTTTCAGATGCCCACAATGTACATTTCTGTAGTATTTGTTCTGTGGTCACTCTGGTTGTTGCGTGGTTGCCGGATGATGCGTGAGGAAGGATGCTGTTCCAAGTGTGAGTATTCGCTTGAAGGATTGAGCAGTGGCGTGTGTCCGGAGTGTGGAGAGCAGTATGCGTGAAGTGGTGTTTGAGACAGATCGGTTGGAACTGTGTGTGCCTTGCATTGAGGATGTTGATGTGCTGGCGTCGTATTGGGCGGATCGGGAGACGATGAAGTATCTGGGGAAGAACGGCGATGTGTGGACGCGACAGCAAGTGGTCGAGCGCATCGAGCGCGGGGCGCGGAGTTGCAAAGAACATGGGATGACATTTTGGACGGTTGTGGAGAAAGAAACGGGGATGGTCATCGGGCAAGGTGGGTTGGTGCCGATCAAGTTTAATGGGGATGAGGTTGAGCTTGGGTATCGGTTCGGCAAGGCGCACTGGGGGAAGGGGTACGCGACGGAACTGGCAAAGGCGTCGGCAGCGTATGGGTTTGAGAAGTTGGGGTTGGATCGATTGATCGCGGTTTGTTTTCCGGGGAATGTTGCTTCGCGGAGTGTGCTTGAGAAGGCGGGTTTTGACGAGCTTGGGGAATCTTCTTTGTATTATGAGAAGACCTTGATTTTGTTTGAGATGAACAAGCCTGTGGCGAAGGCTGAAGGAAACTGATGGCGTTGACGATTTTGCATATCTCGACACGATTGATCCAGGGCGGATCGCAAGAGAACACCGTGTTGTCGTGCGAGGGGCAAGCAGCGCTCGGGCACGATGTGCATCTGGCGTATGGTCCGATCTTTGGTCCTGAGGGGTCGTACTTCGATCGGGCGAATGATTATCGTGGTCCAAAGGGCGAGCGGATCACGATGCACGAGGTGCCTCACATGGTTCGGCAGATCTCGCCGATCAATGATGCGAAGGGGTATCTGGAACTCAAGAAGTTGATCGAGCGGATTCAACCCGATGTGGTGCACACGCATTCATCGAAGGCGGGGGTGATTGGACGCGCAGCAGCGTGGGCGGTGTGCAAGCGATCGAAAGATAAAAAGCCTGCGGTGGTACACACGATTCATGGGCCGCCGTTCCATCGGTATTTACCCAGGTGGAAGAACTCGATCTATATTGTGTCAGAGCAGTTCGCAGCCAAGCGTTGTCATGTGATTACATCGGTAGCAGATGCGATGACGGCACAGTTCCGCGATGCGAAGATCGGCGTGGACGAACAGTTTGTCACCGTGCGATCGGGTATGGAAACGGAGAAGTTTTTGAATCCGATTCCAACCGAAACACGCAAAGCGATGCGCAGCGAACTTGGATTCAACGATGATGACTTTGTGATCGGGACGGTTGCGAGATTAGCAGAGCATAAAGGTCACGATGATCTGCTTGATGCGCTCAGCGATGATCTCAAGAAGAATCCGAACTGGAAACTCTTGTGGGTTGGGGATGGGTGGTGGTCGGAGCGGTTGCTTGGGCGAGTACAGGAGATGGGATTGAGTGATCAGGTGGTCGCGACGGGTTTGGTGCCTGGTCCGAGAGTTGGTGCGATGATGCGTGCGATGGATGTGTTGTTGCATCCGAGTTATCGCGAAGGGTTGCCAAGGACTGTGCCTCAGGCGCTGTTGTGCAGCGTGCCTGTGGTTGCGGGTGATGCGGACGGGACGCGCGAAGCGTGTTTAGATTCAAAATATCTTGACCATGTGAACGAAGCGAACACGACAGGGATTCTGTTTCCGATCGGGGATATTGAGAAGCTGCGAGATGGGGTGCGATGGATGTTTGAGCACCCGGCGGAACGCAAACTCATGGGGATTCGCGGCAGAGCAATGTGCAGTAAGATGTTCGCGACGCAGACGATGGTCGATGATCTAGAAGTGGTGTATCAGCGGGCAGTTGAGATCGCGAAAGGCGCGTGATTCTTGGGATGAACTCAGCGCAAAGAAAAACGCCCCCAGCGCTACCGGAGGCGTTTTCTTTGGTCTTTTGCAACAGGTCAAACCGTTGCTTGGGTTGAAAGTCTCACCCCATACCGACCCACCACATGAAATAGAGCACAGAATCGAGGGGATGCCAGTAAAATGGGAGTTTTTTCGGACTCAGAGAGAATGGTTATGATTCTTCAAGCCAGTAATCTTCTGGTGCAGCATCACTTACGCGATTTTGGAGGGCAGCAACAATTCGGTCCACATGAATATGCGAAGTCTCGATAAAGACCTTAGTCCGCTGCTGGGAACCTGCAGTTGCAGTGCCGGCGACATAGATTCCGGGGACATTGGTCTCCATTGTCTTGAGGCAAACCTTGGGTTTGCGATCGTCGGTGATGAGTTCAATACCGAGTTGTTCGAAGAGTGACTGGTCTTGTTTGTACCCGGTGAGCAGGAGCACAAAGTCTGCGGGGATGGATTGTCCAGTGTTGAGATCTGCGGATTGTTCGTTGATGGATTCGACGGTGGAATGTGGGATGAACTCGATCTTGTTCTTTTTGATGAGGTATTCGATCTCAGGGTAGAGCCAATATTTGATGCGATCAGGATCGAAGTTCTCGCCGCGATAGGACATGGTGACTTTGGCGCCCGCGCGGAAGAGTCGGATTGCTGCTTCGACGGCGGAGTTTTTCCCCCCGACGATGAGTACGCGTTGGTTGGCGTACTGATGCACATCTCCAAGATAGTGCGAGACATGGGGGAGATTTTCTCCGGGGATATCAAGCAGGCGCGGCGCGTGCATATCCCCGATCGCAAGGACGACGCGTTTGGCGTGAATTGTTGTCGACCCGGGTGTGGTGGGTGGTGTGTAGTTGAGTTCTTCGGGGCCACCAACTCCATGAAATGATCGAGCGGTTGTGATGTCGAAACCGGTATCCGATTTCGTGATTCCTACAACGCGTGTATAGGTGTTGATCGTGAGTTGGTGGGTTCCTACAACCGCGAGAAGGTAGTCGAGGTAGTTCTCGCGGGTTGCTTTTTCTTGATCCGCGACGATAAGTGGAACTCCCGCGATCGCGATGCGCTCAGGGGATGAGAAGTACATGGTGCCGGGCGCCCACCATTGCATAGTCGCGCCGATTTGTCCGGCTTCGAGATGGATGTAATCGAATCCAGCTTTTTTAACGGCAACCGCGAGTTCAATTCCGATAGGACCAGCGCCGATGATTGCGATGTCAGTCTGATGATTATTTTGAAGCATGCAAGATCGTATCTGGGCTGTGTTGGATTAGCACTCAGCTGCAACAATCTCTGCGATTCGATCAGGTGAAAGTCCTGCTTTGAGTTTGGGTGATCCTCGATCGGTGTCCCATTGATGGATTGCTTGCATGGTTTCTTCGAGCGGGCGGTTGGTGAGCCCAGCAGCTCGCGCCTTTGCGGAGGTGATCCTGTGCATGAACTGCTTGTCGTTTGGCATCCACATCGGGATGTCTTGCCAGGGTTCAACGCCGAGTTGTTCGAGTTTGGCGTGCGTTGTTTCGATCAGTTCGGTCTTTGAGTTCAATGCTTTGTGTGTTCGGTTGATGAAATCATGCAATGAGAGATCTGATTCTGGACCAGTTGTGTTGTAAATTCCGGTGATCTTCTTGGTTGCGCAGTGGAGGAAGAACGCTGCAAGATCACGGGAGTCGATGAAACTTGCAAGTCCTGATGGTTGGGCAGGGATTCGGAGTGCATCCTGTGTTGTAAGGGTTCTTGCCCACCATGTGACACGATCGGTTGGGTCGTTTGGTCCCGCGATCACACATGGTCTGGGGATACAGTGATTGTCTGGGAATGCATCGGTAACGACCTTTTCGCAGAGTACTTTGAGACCGCCGTAGGTTTCTCCGGTGACTTCCTCAACAGTTGGGTCATCGAGTTTGATCTTCGGTCCATCCTCATCGAGCACGGTGTCAGCAGGCGCGGGGGCATAGACAGAGATCGTGGAGATGAACATGTACAGATCGGTATGATCTTTGAGTAGATCGCACGCAGCTTTGGTCACTCGCGGGGTATAGCCGCACATGTCTACAACCGCATCGAAGTGCTCGCCTGCGTCGAGAAGTTCTTTGATTTGGTTGAGGCCGTTCCCATTTTGGGGATCTCGATCACCGACTAACCGTCGTATGGATGAAGGGAGACCCGGGTCTTCCTTCGATCGGTGCAAGAGGGTGACGGAATGGTTTGCTTGGACTGCGAATTGGGTGAATGCACGGCCGGAGAACTGGGTGCCACCGAGGATCAGGATATTCATGTTTGTGGGTACCGATTGGGTTTGAAGAAGATGCAAAGACGATAAGTATACAAGCAAGATGATATGCGAATGCATAGACTGGTACCCATACGCCGACAATGAACGCTCGGAACACCAAACAGGTCGATTGAACGAAGGATTATAGATATGAATATCACACTCGCACAAGCACAGAAGGTCGTCGCAGCAGCAATCGCCAAGTCGCAAGAGCTTGGTACAAAGATGGATATCGCAGTGATGGATTCAGGCATGAACCTGACTGCGTTTGCGCGTGAGGATGGTGCCTGGTTGGGTTCGATTGATATCGCGATGAAAAAAGCGAAGACCGCGCGGAGTTTCAACATGGACAGCGGGGTCATCGGAACACTCTCCCAGCCTGGCGGGTCGTTGTTCAATATCGAGCATTCCAACGGTGGTTTGATCTCCTTCCCCGGCGGCGTCTGTATCAAAGATGCGAATGGGGAGATCATCGGTGCGATCGGTGTTTCAGGGAGTTCTGTTGAGGATGACCAAGCGGTTGCATCCGCGGGCGCGAACTGCACGCTTTGAATCCGATCCGGTCGAGAATACCGAAAATTGAACCAACTTGAATTGTCATGAATGCCCACCAATGGGGTTGGCAACGCTAGAATCCACCCGGAATGCTCCGTGACGGGGCGGCGATCTCATGGAGTTTATCGATGTCCAAAAAGACCTACGAAAACACACTCACCCAGCATTACCTGCTCAAGCGGATCCCGACGGCTCCGTTTGGTCATATCCGTGATCGGCACATCGTTGGTTACGATGAGTATGTAAAGACCGGCGGATACGAGGGATTGCGCAAAGCGATCACGATGAAACCCGCGGATGTAACGAGTCAGGTCAAGGATTCGGTTCTTCGTGGCCGCGGGGGCGCAGGGTTCCCAACAGGTCTTAAGTGGACATTCTTGCCTGAAGCGGACGGCGGTCAGCGGTATCTGGCAATCAATGCAGATGAGTCCGAACCGGGTACATTCAAGGATCGGTTGTTGATGGATTTCGATCCTCACGGATTGCTTGAAGGTATCGCGATTTGTATGTATGCGTGTCGATTGAATAAGGCGTATATCTTTATTCGCGGCGAGTACCACCATCAGGCGCATGTGCTCGAAGAAGCAATCAAAGAAGCATATGACAACGGGATCTTTGGTGAAAAGGGATTGTTGAATCAGTCGGGTGTTTCAGGTGACCCATTCGTAGGCGAATGCTATGTGCATCGCGGTGCGGGTGCGTACATCTGTGGCGAAGAAACCGCATTGCTTGAGGGTCTTGAAGGTAAGCGTGGGTGGCCGAGAATCAAACCTCCGTTCCCGGCGCTCAAAGGGTTGTTTGATCGTCCGACGATTATCAATAATGTTGAAACGCTGGCGCACTTGCCGTTCATTATGACGGATGGGTCCGACGCGTTCAAAAATCAGGGTGTGGAATCAAGCATCGGTGGCCCGCCATCGTTTGGTACAAAGCTCATGGGCGTGTCCGGGCATGTTGAAAAGCCTGGGTGCTATGAACTCGAGCTCGGGGTTCCATTGCGCACACTGATCGAAGACTACTGCGGCGGCATCCGTAACGGGAAGAAGTTCAAGGGTGCAATTCCGGGTGGTGTGTCGATGGGTATCCTCGGACCTGACCAGTACGAAGCAGAGCTGGATTTTGATATTGGCCGAAAATACGATGTGCTTGGTCTAGGAACAGCAGGCCCGACGGTCTTTGATGAAGACACAGACATGGTTTCTGTTGCACGAAATATCGCTCGATTTTATAAGCATGAGAGTTGCGGGCAATGCACACCTTGCCGAGAAGGTTCGGGTTGGTTGTACCAGATCATGACCAGGATTGAAGCAGGCGACGCGAAGACCAAGGACCTCGATTTAGCGATGGAAGTCGCGAAGTCTATGGGGTCGATGCCTGGCACGACAATCTGTGGTTTGGCAGACGGTAACAACTGGGCAGCACGAACGATCATGGAGAAATACCATGAAGAGTTTGAGTCTCGTGTTGCGCGGACCTTTGTGCCGGTGACGATTGATATGGCATCATTGAGTGGTGCTTGATTCGTCGGCATAAATCAAATTAAAAACGAGGCTGAACCTTTCGGTATCAGCCTCGGACGGAATCGGGATCTTTATGCTCGGTTCAGGTCTTTCGCTAGATTGTTACGCAAGATACTGTTCCCGAGATCACTTTCTGGTTGATTGATCCCGATTGAGATTCATGATCAAGCGTTTTGCTTAGTCTTCCTCTGTATTTGTTTTCTCTTGCTTGCTTTTTCGTTCTCTTTTGCCTGATGAGCTGACATTGTCGTTCTTTGCATCCATTCGCTTCTTGCGAGCTTGTGGACCTCTTGGGCGCTCGGAGTCATCCATTTGCCTTTCTCTTTGAGGACGACCTTCGGCATTGCGGAGTGGGCGGTTGCCCTCAGCATTGGCACGCTTTGCTCGCACATTGGTAATGTGGGTTTGAACAGTGGTGAGTTGCTCAGCGGTAAGGACCGCTTTGATTTGTTCGAGTGCTTGACCATTGGTGGGTGAGCTTTCCATGAGTGTACGCATTTTTTCTTGCCCAACGGTTTGTTTGCGTTCCTTTGGTTTCTGCTCGGACATTGCATCCTTGTTCTGCGCTTTTCTCTCTGCTTGCATAGCGGCGACTTCAGCTTTGATTTCTGCTCGGATTTGCTCGATCTCTTCTTTGTGCTCTTCGCGGAATACTTTCATGGCTTCGCGTTGTTCAACAACAATTTCTTTGATCTCTGTGCGTTGTTCTGCAGAAAGATCGAGTTGATGTTCCGATTTCTCACTCATGAGTTGACGGAGTGCGTTTTGAAACTCTTGAAGATTTGCGGGGCCTGTTTGATGTTGGTTGCGGGGGCGATCGCCTTGGTTGTTCCGCTCGCGTTTGTCGGACATTGAATCAGATTGATCCGAGTTGTTCTTTGTAGTTTGGGTGACATTGGGGCCGCGAAGGAGGTCCTTGTCAGTGTCTTTCTTCTCAGGAGCTGCCTGGGCAAGACCCGCAGAAGCGATAACGATCAGTGCGATTGAAGTGGTGATTTTTGATTTGTTCAACATTGTGATTCTCCATAGTGTGTGCTGGGTGACTCGTAGGCCATCTAAGAGCATAACGAGGATCGCATACGGGTATTGCACAAAATGTGTGTGCTTTTTCGTTTATCGATCTGATAGGTCATGGACTATGATTGTCTATACACCCAGAACCCCATTCATGTGGCACAAACCCTACAGATAGAACCGACAATCGGTAGAGACATCAAACGGGGAATGCAGTCTATAAATGAAGGATTTTAAGATGACCCTGAACAAAGAACATATCCGAGAAGCATTGGTCGGCGTACTCCACCCATCAGGCGAGAACCTTGTCGAACGAGGATGCGTCATGAATATCGCAGTGTGCGATGAGCATGCATCGATCCGCATCTGCATGACGCAAGGCACCCCGGATGCGCCCCAGCCTGGCCGAGAACAGTTGACCAAAATCGGTGCAGTGATTGATTCGCTCGTCCGCGGCGCTGCCAAAGAACAAGGGATCGAATCGCTTGGACTGGTCGTGGACTTTGTAGATCATCAGGGTGAAGTCGTGATGAAACTCAAGGCTGATCAGAAGGGTGTGCTCAAAGATAAAGAAACAGAAGACAAGCACGATCCAAAGACTCCGACGCCTCAGAATAGTGGTGCGACCGGTGTACCAGGTGTCAAAAACATCATCGCGGTGGGCGCAGGTAAGGGTGGAGTTGGCAAATCAACCGTCGCGGTCAACATCGCGATTGGTCTTGCACGCAAGGGGCATGCTGTGGGTCTGCTCGACGGCGATATTTATGGGCCGTCATTCCCCACGATGCTCGGGTTGCAATCTGTTGAGCAGGTCGTGATTGAAGGTGCGATGCAGCCGTTCTTAGCGCATGGGGTCAAGTCGATTACAATGGGCAAGCTTGTTGATTCTGAAAAGCCTTTGATCTGGCGCGGGCCGATGGCGCACGGAGCGTTCCACCAGTTGATCGAACGAACACAGTGGGGCGAGCTGGATTATCTGATTATTGATCTTCCACCGGGGACGGGTGATGTGCCTTTGACACTTGCGCAGAGTGTGCAACTCGCGGGCGCGGTAGTGGTCTGTACCCCTCAGAAAGTAGCTCAAGATGATGCTGTGCGCGCCAGCGCGATGTTTGAATCCCTCGGGGTTGAGGTGCTTGGTGTTGTGGAGAACATGAGCTACTTCATCGGGGATGATGGCAAAGAGTATGACATTTTCGGCCGAGGCGGGGCGCAGACGATGGCCCAGCGGCTAAACCACCCATTCTTGGGTGCGATCCCGATCAATATGGCATTGCGTACCAACAGCGATAACGGCAAACCAACGCACAACTTTGATCCCGCGACCGCAGGTGGCGAGGCATTACCCAAGGCAATTGAAGGTATTGTTGATCAGCTTGAATCGCAGGTGATGCTGGCGTCGATGGGCAAAGGTGCGAACAAGCCAACGCTGACGGTGAGTTGAAACATGATTTGGGCGTGTTTTAAATTTGCATTTAAACTCTGCCTACTTGCAATTATTGCGTTTTTGTTAATGTTGCATATTCGAGGGTTTTATCAAGGCCGTGAAAAGATTCAAGATATTTTAGATAGATATGAGCCGGTATCTGCGTTGATAGTTAAATCAGAAACAAAAGAGTTGAAACGAAGCTCCGCATTTAGAAGAAAAATGTCTTCGAGAAGATACGCCCCCGACATTCAATATGAGTATATAGTTGGTGATCAGGTTCATATTGGCACGCGATACACGGGATATAATTATTTCGCGTATGACCGTCAAGAAATACAAAGGGTTGTTTGGCAAAATCAAATAGGATGGCGTGTGACTGCACATTTTGATCCTCAGAACCCAGAAGAATCTGTTCTTGCGATACCGGGGATCCAAAGTTTTAGTAATGATAAAATTTGGAGAATTGTATTTCTTAGTTTGTGTATGGTTTTAATTTGGGCTTGGTTGTTTCTTTCAATCCGCTCCTTTTCTCGTAAACTAAACCAGAAAAAATTGGATAGCAGCATGGTGTAAAGCAGGTAATCTGTGTACTCTGAAGCTATTGCAGTCTTGCGTTTTCGTCCATCAAATTAATCAGGAGCACACAATGTCTACAACTGAAACCAAAACTATCAGCCAAATCGCCAATGACCTCGTTGCGCATTGCAAAGCACCAAACGATAATATGATCGATCATGATGCGAAGATTTGGGATAAGCACTTCGCTGAGAACTGGACGAGCATCGAAGGCGACGGGAAGGTATATACCGGGCGCGATGCGGTGATGGCGAAGTATAAAGAGTGGGAAGCAGGGGTGACTTGTCATTCATGTGAAGCCATCGGCCCGTTTATTGGAACCAATGGGTTTAGTGTGATCTTTGATCTCGATATGGAACCCAAAGACGGTTCATGGCCTCGCACAAAGATGCAGGAAGTCGCGGACTATACCGTAGAGAACGGCAAGATCGTCAAAGAAGAGTTCAGGTATCCTGCGAATGCCTGCGACCAATAACCAGCGAAAAACCTTATGACTTCGAATGCATTGTGTGCGCGATGCGGGCGGCTTTGACGATCATGATTGCTTCTGCGATTGCTTCATCAATGTCTTCGTTGACCAAGAACTTGTCATATGCATCGCATGACTTTGCCTCGGCTATTTCTCGCTTCGCTTCGGCGAAGCGTTTTTGTATCAACTCTTCGCCCTCGCGTTTGCGCTTGTTGAGCCTGCGGAGGAGTTCGTCTTCGCTTGGGGGGAGTATGAAGAGGCCGAACGCGTCGGGCATCTTCGCTTTGACCTGTTTAGCGCCTTCGACATCGATTTCGAGGATAACGAGTCGGCCTCGGGAGAGTTGTTCATCAACCCATTTTTTCCGTGTGCCGTACTTTTTACCGAAGACATCCGCCCATTCGAGAAACGCGCCTTTGTCGATGAGTTTCTGGAACTCATCATCATAGATAAAATGATAATCGACTGCTTCGACATCGGCCTCGGTTTTGTCGCGGGTTGTGCATGAAACGGAGAAGACCGAATCCGCGATGGCGCGATCGACGCCGCGGGTAATCGTTGTTTTGCCGACTCCCGATGGGCCAGAGATCATGAGCAAGAGCCCGTCATCGGTGTCAGTTGGTAGTCGAGGATGGTGTGCTTGGTCGGGCATGGAATAATATAGACCCGTTGGCATCCGATGGTTGAAACGAGGGTTGTGTGGACACAAAAAAAGCGAATCCCGACCCCACTCACAGGATCGGGATTGCTTATGTCTGCTCGCGTCAGCGATGACTGGACGCGAATCAGGAAAAGAAAACCACGATGGTCAGGCGATTCGTTATCGACTGCGTTTGCAGCTGACAAGTGATGCCAATGCGAAGATGCCAAACGCACCCGGGGTTGGGACTGATCCAAGATTTGATATAGATTGAGTGCCAACTCTTCCCGAAAGGTCCGGGCCGTACTGGAAACTCAGATCAACAAACCCAGAAGTAAACCCATCGAGCGGGTTGCCTGCGAGATCGCCGACAAAGACTTCATAACTTGCAAAGTGAGGACCATGCACATCGGTTGCATACCAGTTGTGTGTCATGGTGCCATCCCATTGCCAGGTTTCGTTTGAATCATCAGTTCCAAGAATAGATTGGAATGATCCCTCCTCATAGACCGAGAGGTACTCGGAGATTGAGGTGGTTCGGACAAATATCCCTGTTGATGGAGGCAATGAGATAAACCCATTGGCAAGCCAGCCAAACTGGGCGTTGTACCCTGTGTTGTTGAGGATCGATGAACTCCCTGAAAAATCACCCGTGTTGTCTTGCATGTCTACATCAGACATCGAGGGAGACTCGAAGGTGATGTATATCTCATTTTGGAACAATGTGACAAGCAGGTGCGACATCGGGCCACCAAGTGTTGGGGTATCTGCGATTGCAGATGATCCAGTAGCAGCGACAAGCGCCGAGATGAGTAGGGTCATCTTCATATCAAGCTCGCTTTCTGCGTGTTGCGACGAGGGTGCCCATCCCGAGCAGTGCCAACCCTGATGGTGATGGGACTGCGCGCAGATTGAGTGTAACTGAAGTTTCACCAAACCCGGAGATTGCGTTGCCTGCGTTGTCACCGATGTAGATCCGGTAGGATGCTTCATAATCCCCAAGCTCGGATGCAGCATACCAGTTGTGGGTCATCATTCCGGACCATTGCCAACCCATATCGGCGCCGTTTGTGCCGAAGAGTGGGTTGAATGTTTGTGCTTCGATCATCATGCGTCGCCCGCCGGAGTATGTCTCGAGTCCTGCGGATTGTGTGCTCATCTCGATCCATATCGAGTTACCAAATCCGGGATCAACGATTCCATCAAGCACCCATCCGTACTGATCTGAGTAGTACTGGTCTTCGAGTACTGATGCGTTACCGTCGTATATCTCGCCGATGAACTGGTGCATCTCGATCGGGTTGAATGCGTCGGTGTTTGTGTGCGCTTCGAGATTGGTCCCGTTCATTGAGATCATGATGTGCTCCATCGGCCAGGTATGGGCGTTTGGGAGTCCCCCCATTGCGGTTGATGAAACAGTTGCGAGCATTGCGGAGGAAACGATTGTGTTTGTGATATTCATGTTGATGTTCTTTCTGATGAAAATATGTAAATGGATTTCATAATGACTTATTGAGTCTGAAACAGTTTGTTGACCATGGGATTCCATTGGTCGGTTTTGGATACGGGTTCGTATGTTTCATTGAGTTCTGCGTTTGTTGCGTGTCCATCGAGGTAGAGATATCCTGAGGATTCACCATGACGGGTGGATGCGATTTCAAAGGTTGGTTCAACCCCTGCAGTCCTCCAGAAGTGTGCCATGATGTGGTCCTTTGATGATGCTTCTGTGATGTCACCCATCAACACCGTTGTCGTGGGGTGAGGGGTTGCCATCACTCTTCTGAACGGGGCCGAGGTTGAAAACCCGGGGTATGAAGGATCAATTTCTCGCATGGTTAGTTCGAAGTACGCATTCATGCCGTAACTCAATGCGGGCAATGAGAAGGGCAACCCCGGTTGAGCGATCGGGCTTTCGCGTCGATCATGCGGGCACCGATACACGGTGTTGGTCGCATTCCACCATCCGGTGTTGTCCCATGTGTAGCTCGTGCCTTCAAATGGTCTCCCCGTGATGGGTTCGTACAGGGTTGCTGCCCAAGGCAACGACGAGAACCCTGCCGAATGACTCGATCTGGGAAGTACACCCTTGTTGTCATCAGAAAACTGTTGGATGGTTAACCCGAGTGTTCGCAGGTTTGCAAGGCATTGGATCGATCGCGCACTGTCTCGGGCGCTCCCAAGCGAGGGCAACAAGATCCCGATAAGCAGTGCGATGATCGATACAACAACGAGCAACTCGATGAGCGTGAAGGCGCCAGCTCGGCGCGGAGACATATCCATTGATTGACCTTCCGTTTGTGCACTTGGTCAACACCAATGCGCACAGTGAACTTTGACCCATACAAAAAGTGGGCGCAGAAATGCAGTTCAAAGAAACGAAAGTTCAGGCGCGTGGTGGTGGTGTTGGGAGGTCAGCAACCGGATCAAGCGGGATTGAGTCCTGGGTGATTCGGTGTGCAGCAGAGTTATGGTGATCTAGGTGTCCGCTTTGGCGCGTGCCAAAGACGAATGAAAGAAAGATGGATGCACACCCTGCTTGTGATGCAGTTGATGCTGCTTCAAAGCGCGCATTCTTGGGTATACGGGTGGGGGTGTCGGTGGGTGAAGATTCGGAGTTGTCACAGGACTGGTCGGTTGATTGTTCGTCTGAAACAACACAAAGCGGGCAGTAGGGGGTGATGGTCGTGGAGGGCAAACAGGAACACATGTCCTGACCACACACGGACCATTCTGGTCGGCCTTGCATATTCATTGAGATGACCAGCGACCATCCAGAACCGGCAAGGATAAATCCAAGTACGAAAAACGACATCGCAGCGAATTGGAGACGACTTTGTCCCATATTACAGGAGAATATTCAGATATGCAAGAAAAATCAATGCCTAATGATGATTTAGAAGATCATTCGTTGAGTTTTCAACCGTTGTATAGCTGATTTGATCAATCGCACATCGTTCAGGATGGTTGTTTGCGGATTCTTCTGGGGGTAGGGAATCGTCCGCGACGATGATGCATTCTGAAGACGATCCATCTGCTCGAGGCCTGGTCGGGATGGTGGTCCACCGTGGATCGGTTGGGCCGAAGAGTGTGACCAACGGGGTGCCAAACGCGGCTGCAATATGCCGCGGACCTGTGTCGTTGGTGATCATGATTCGAGCACCCTCGATGATCGGTTTGAGCGCTCCGAGGGTATTGCCGAGCGCGGGCAATGAAATCGGGTTAGTCTTCGAGATCGAGATGATCTCGTTGCAGAGTTCTGATTCGTTTGGCGAGCCGTTGATCAGGGTAACAAGATTGTGCGTGTTGTATAAATGGTCTGCGAGTTGAGCAAAGCGATCTGTCGGCCAGCGCTTGGCGTGGTTGTTGCCCCCTGGGTTGAGGATCGCGTACGGGGTGTCCTCTGAAATGTTCGCACGACTCAGGATGTCTTTCGATTTGGAAAGATCTTCGTCCGTGTAACCGAGTTCCATATACGAATCGCGAGGCAGCGCGAGGGGTAACTCCTTGCAACTCGTCGGTGTATGTATCGACCAATCAACCAAATCTTCATTGAGCAAATGAGATGCGAGATTCCAGTAGTAGTCCACCGCCGGGGTGAGTTTCCAAGACTTATCCGCATTGCGAGGTGGAGCGATCGGATCAGTTAAAAGCATCGAGCGCGAATCACGGTTGTAACCAATACGGCGAGGGATAAATGCGAGCCGGGTTGTGAGTGCTGTTGAGAAGGAGTTAGTGAGGAGGATGGCGGTATCGTATTGTCTCGGGCGGATTTTATTGGCGGTTTTTTTGGTTGCCATCACGCCTTGCTGAGTGGAGATGTGGAGTTCGTCAAAGAGTGTGTTGCCGCTAAGGAGTTGGTCCATTCCAGGTCGGACTAATCCCCCGATGAAGATCCCAGGGTACGCATTCCGGAGCCGACGAACGACAGGGGTTGCCATCACGATATCCCCTACCCATGAGGGCATGACAATGAGCAGTCGGAGTGGAGATGCGTGCGATGACATGGAGAGATCGTAGCTCAGTCGGTGTGTTTGGGATCTTTGGGGGTCGGCCAAAGACTTTGACCTGTATGGGCGCGATGCCAACGATTTGTATCATTGCGGAGCTGTGCCATGAATGCGAGTGCGCCCAGTTTGTGGATCGCAAGGGTGGCAATGACAGAAGAATCCGTGAGTTCGAGATGAGTCAATGTGATCCCGGTGCGCTCCGCGATCCCCCGGGCGGCTGCTTCGACGGTTGATCGCACACGATCATCAGCAAGCGGATGTGCGTATGGATCGGTTGAATGTAGGGTGACCGTTGAGGTGGAGTGGGAATCGTGGTCGTCTTCGATATCAAGGATCAATCGCGCAGCGTGCGCAAGATCAGCAACCGGTGAATCGTGGGCAACCCGAATTGTTTGTGAGGTGGGCACGCCTGCAGCGATCGCAGCATCAAGATCGCGTTGCTTGTCCCCGACCATCCAAGAACGAGCTGGATCAAGATTGAGCTCCTTGCATGCAGCAAGAATCATCCCCGGATGTGGTTTGCGCCAGTTGTGCTCAACTTTCAAATGGGGAACAACCCCGGTGTCTGGATGAAACGGGCACGCATACCAGGTATCGACGAGTTGGTCATCGAAGAGCGATAGGGTATCGTCGTCGTGCTTGGTGTCATGAATCAGATTGCGCATCCGATCGTTGCATGCATCAACATCGCGCATTGTTCCGCCTGCGCGGGCGACCCCGCCTTGGTTGGTGATGACGACGATGCGGTATCCAGCGTCCTTGAGCGCGTGGAGGGCTTCGGGTACGCCTTCGAAGAGGAGTGCGAACTCAGGCTTGAGCAGGTCACCCCATTTCACGCCTTCCCATGCAGCGTCGGGGAGATCAGCGTTGCGATTGACGGTGTCATCGCGATCGAGGAAGATGGCGGGGCGAAGTGGTAGGGCTCGGGGCATGATGGATGATATACTGGTGATCGAGGCAGGTGGCCAGTGTAATTAGTGTTCATATTGATTAGAATTTCTGAAATGATGCAACCCCTCTCGATAGGGGTTGTAACAGGTGGCATGAAGAATAGGAATCATGGGTTAGCTCGCAGCTTAGCGAGTCGACTGATGAATATAGAAAGAGATGAACTCAAGTTGGTCCTGAAATGCGGGGCTTGCTTTTTCTTTTTGCTGTTCGGATACTCCTTGCTTCGACCTGTTCGAGAAGCCTTGGGGGTTGAGGGGTCGATGAGAGATCTGCGATGGTTATTCATCGTCACCTGCGGCGTATCTCTCTTGGTGACACTCGGATTTGGTGGGCTAGTTTCAAAGCTGAAAAATCGACGATTCATTCCGATGGCTTTTCGTACTGTGATGGCATGCCTGGCGGTGTTTATTGTGCTGATGCTACTTCCTTTTGGTGAGCAGGCAAGGCTGTATACCGGGTATGTGTTTTATGTTTGGCTCAGCGTGGTCAATCTGTTGATGATGAGCATCTTCTGGGCGCTGATGGCTGATGTCTGGTCACTCGGGCAGGGGAAACGATTGTTCGCGGTGATCGGTATTGGTGGCACACTTGGAGCACTGCTCGGATCAAACTTTGTATGGTGGCTCGCGGAACACATCGATCCTGCGATTCAAATGGTCATCGCAATCGTCATGTTCGAGTGTGTTGTTCAAATTGTGTCTAGGGTTCAGCTGTATGAAACGAGCTCGCAAGACTCTCTCAAGTCAATGCAGAGTACACCAACCAATGTCGGTGGGCAGTGGGCAGATGGGATGAAGGAGGTGGTGCGATCTCCATACTTGCTTGGGATCGGGCTTTACATCATGCTCCTCGCTGTGAGCAGTACATTGATCTATTTCACTCAAGCGAACCTTGTATCGGAAGCATCTGATGAACTTAATTCACGGATCGCGCTTTTTGCACAGCTTGATATGTGGGCACAACTTGCGACTCTGCTTGTACAGCTCTTTGTAACGGGGCATTTAATCAAACGACTCGGGATCGGGTTCACGCTCACGATACTACCAATGGTGACGGTGGGCGGATTCGTGCTGCTCGCATGGCTCGACAATCGGCCTGGGGTAGAACCTTGGCAGATATTTGGAGTCTTTGCAGCATTCAGTGCGATTCATCGAGCGACACGCTATGCCGTGATCCGTCCGGCGAGAGAAACTCTATTTAGTGTTGTGTCTGATGCAACGAAGTACAAGGCTAAGCCGATTGTTGATGTATTCCTTTATCGCGGTGGGGATGTACTCGGGGTGCGCATTGTTGCTTTGATCGCAGGAGCCGGATGGGGTCTCGCAGGAATGGCAATGACCGCTGCTCCGCTTGCAGTCTTTTGGGGCGGGTTGTCGATTACGCTCGCAGTCGCACAAACACG
The DNA here is from genome assembly GCA_963976235.1 of uncultured bacterium. Classification (GTDB taxonomy): domain Bacteria; phylum Planctomycetota; class Phycisphaerae; order Phycisphaerales; family UBA1924; genus UBA1924. The sequence goes on along the minus strand of CAXBJM010000005.1, from coordinate 33,760 downwards.
AAAATCAAAATCTATGGAAGATTTAGTTCATCAAGAAACGATTTCAGGACGCGAGGCGTCTGCTTAAAACGGGAGAAATTGATATGACGATACAGAACGGATCAACTCGGCGTGAGTTTATGGGACAAGCAGGCGCGATGACCGCGGGGATGTTGGTCGCATCAAGCGCACTTGGAGGAATGGCCTTTGCGGGGCCGAAGAAGATGAAAATCCTCATGCTCGGAGGCACCGGGTTTGCTGGCCCACAGATGGTTAAACGAGCACTTGCCCACGGGCACGAAGTGACTTTGTTCAATCGCGGCAAGACGGCTCCGGAAATGTTCCCTGATCTTGAGCATGTGCGGGGTGATCGATATACAGACTTGAGTGGTCTTGAGAAACTTGTTGCAGACGGACGCAAGTTCGATGCTGTCATTGATACTTTTACTTATGTGCCAAAGACTGTGACGGATACGATGGACATCTTGCTCTCATCAATGGGCCAATATGTCGTCATTTCGACGACTTCGGTCTATGCCAACCGCACGAATATCGGAATGGACGAGGGCGGCGAGAAAGCGATGGTCAGCGATAATACCGCAGCAGGGATAAAAACACACCGCGAGGTTGGTCAGCATTACGGCGCGATGAAGATGCGTGTGGAAGAGGCTGCCGAACAATGGTTCCCCGGAAAGGTCTGTGTCATTCGTCCTGGCTTGATTGTCGGCGAGCGTGACACGACTGGGCGGTATTCATACTGGCCGATCCGCGCATCGGAAGGCGGAACCATGATCGGCCCAGGTAGCGGCAACGACTTTGTTCAATACATTGATGTGCGTGATCTTGGAGATTTTACGATCCACTGTATTGAGCAGAAACACATGGGCGCCTACAACGGGATTTCCCCTGCGGGAGAACGGACATCAAGGGGTATGGTTGAGAGCAGCGTGCGCGTTGCGAAGAAGTTTGGAGCAACGACGCAAATCGAATGGGTTGATGAAGAGTTCCTCGCAGAGAACGGCGTCAACGCCTGGCAGCACATGCCGGCTTGGGTTCCCAACTCTGTCGAAGGGTACGAAGGCAACGGGCAACTGAGTACGACGAAGTCAATCAAAGCCGGGCTCAAAACGCGTCACATTGATGACACAACAGAAGCAACGATGAACTACTACATGAACCGCGGCGAAGAGATTCGCAAAGAGCGTGGGCACGAGTTCTATGAGAACTGGGCCAAACGCATCCGCGGCGGGCTCGATCCAGTCAAGGAGAAAGAGGTGCTCAAACTGTGGGAAGCCTCGAAAGAAGATGGATAAATAGTGTGTCATTATTCATAAAAAAGGCTCTCCAATCTGCCAGATTGGAGAGCCTTTATCATAGTAATAGGCGTGTTAAACGATGGTGACTTTATCATCGAGGTATACATCCTGGATCGCTTGAAGAAGTGCAGCGCCTTCGCCCATTGGGCGCTGGAACGCTTTGCGGCCGGAGATCAGACCCATACCGCCGGCGCGTTTGTTGATGACGGCGGTGGTGACTGCTTCTTTGAGATCGCCTGCGCCTGATGAGGCGCCCCCGGAGTTGATCAATGGGGATCGACCCATGTAGCAGTTGGCGACCTGGTATCGGCAGAGATCGATTGGGTTGCCGCCGCCACCGTTTTTGTCGCATCCTGCGAGGTTGGTGTAGATGGAATCGTCGAACTTGCCGTAGGAGGAGTCACCTGAGTTGAGCGCGGTGTACCCGCCGTTATTGGTGGGGAGTTTTTGTTTGATGATGTCTGCTTGGATGGTAACACCAAGGTGGTTTGCTTGTGCGGTCAGGTCGGCCGATGCGTGGTAGTCGACGCCGTTGACTTTGAAGGCGCTGTTGCGGATGTAACACCAGAGGACGGTAACCATGCCGTACTCATGCGCCTCGTGGAACATATCTGCGACATAGCGGATCTGATCTTCTGATTCATCGGACCCGAAGTAGATTGTTGCACCCACAGCTGCAGCGCCCATCTCCCAGCACTGTTTGATGTTGCCGAACGGGATTTGGTTGAAGGTGTTTGGATAGGTCATCAGTTCGTTGTGATTGAACTTGACGATGTATGGAATTTTGTGTGCGTACTTGCGTGCGGTCGCGCCGAGGACACCAAAGGTTGATGCGACCGCGTTGCAGCCGCCTTCGATGGCGAGCTGGATGATTGATTCTGGATCGAAGTAGGTTGGGTTTGGTGCGAAGGATGCGCCTGCTGAGTGCTCGATTCCTTGGTCGACGGGGAGGATCGAAGTGTACCCAGTGCCGGCGAGGCGTCCGGTATTGAGGATGCGATGGAAGTTGCCTAGGACATTGGGGTTACGGTCCGACATTGCCAGGATTCTGTCAACGAAATCGCCGCCGGGGAGATGGAGTTGGTCTTTGGAGATTGCGGGAGTGTTGAAGTTGAGTAGTGCGTCATCTTCGAGTACGGATTGGACATCGATGGTGAGGTTCGGCATGCTGAGTTCTCCCCGCAGAGCGGCAAAGTGTATTCGTGTCTTAAACACCCCATTCTATCCCCACAAACTCGATGGGGGGATTTCCATATCAGGTTCGATGAGTGATGCATCATTGTTGACCGTCGCGTTGACCCGTTTGGATACGCGATGACCCGCAAGTATGCCCGCGGGTGATGTGGTGAGGATTTCATCAAGATCGCGGCGCTCGGTTGTGCGGTCGAACCACTGATTGATTGATTCAGGTTCGATGATGACCGGCATCCGGTGATGGATGTCGGACATGAAATCGTTTGATTGGGTGGTGATGATCGAGAAGGTGTCGACTTCGGAGTGGCCGTGCTCTGGATCGAGCCAGGTATCCCATACCCCCGCGAGCATCAACGGCTGTGCATCTGCTCGATGGATAAACCAGGGTTGCTTGGTCTTTGAACCAGAGATTGCTTGCCATTCATAGAACCCAGAGATGGGGATCAAACATCGAGAAGATCGGTAGAGGTTCCGGAATGAGGGTTTGATTGCGATGGTCTCACTTCGGGCGTTGTTCATCGATGCTGCTCTGGATCGATCTTTGGACCACGATGGGATGAGTCCGAAATGCGCCTGTGTGAACTGTGGGCGCTTGCTTGGGGTGTTTCCGGGCTGATGGATGATGGTTGCGTGCCCTGTCGGGGGGGTGTTGTATGATGGTTGGTAGTTGGCAGCGAAGAGTTCGATGAGCTCATCGTCGATACCGAGTGCTTGTTGGAGAATGCGCTCGATGTGTTCGAGTTCTTGGGTCTGGAATGTTTGAGCAAATCGGCCGCACATGGGATGATGGTAGTATGTTTAGCGCCTGCGGGTTCGGCGGGATCGCGCGTATATAGATGAGATCTGTCTCACTTGACGAGTTGGTCGATCTTGTCCAAGCAACCCGTTGCCATCTTTGCGTACCGATCAGGCGGAAACTGCCCAAGGTTCATGCCAAGCTGTCCCAGTGCGCTAAGCAGATGTGATCGTGCATCCGCGGGATCGCATTGGAGTGCGATGCAATACCTGCGGATTTGATTGCGGAGGATTGTGTCTGAGAGTTTCATTGATATACCGAGTCGGATGATGTCGTACATCGCGTACCCGTTGATCAATCCGCCTGGCCAATCAATGATGGTGAGTTTGGAGAATGGATTGCTTGTGCTTTGGGTGGATTTGTTGGAGAAGAGGATGTTCCCTTCCCAGAGATCCCCGTGCATCAGAACATGGCGGGGAATCCAGGTCCCTTGCCGGATGCGATCGAGTGATTGCTCCGCAGCCTTGCGGACATGTGCAGGCATAACTTGGGTCTGTATCAACTGCTCAAGCGGGAGTACAAATCCATGCTCGATTGCTTCTTTATCGGGTTCGTAAGCAGTGGTTTCTACGACCTGTGCCATCCATTCGAGCAGGGTTGAGCGAAACATCATCCGGTGGATGCGTTTGCGGATTCGGCCTTTGCTGATCGGTGTGCAATAGGGGAGGATCGTGTAGGTGCAATCGTTGATTGTGCTGTTGAGAATTGGGGTGAGGATGACGGAGCCAAGCGTTGGTCCGAGGTGCTCTTGGATTCTGGACGCTTGGTCTATGCCGCGTTGAACGAGTCCGGGCTCGAAAGTTGAGGACACGAGCACCACCGCGATGCGCTGGTTGTTTGTGTTGGTGACCACGAGCTTTGTCGCGTCATCAGCAACCCCTTTGGGTTTGCAGAGATACTCTACTTGGAGTGGACCTTGATTTGGGAATGCTTGCGTGAGTGGGTCTTTGAGATGGGTTCGCAGGGTCGCAAGGTCCCATCGTGTGTCTTGATTGGGTGTTGTCGTCATTGGTCCACCAGTTTTTCACCGTTTGCATCAACACAAGTCGCACAACACGCTGTCCAAGTATATCGAACCGATCGAACCTCTGAGATCGACGAAATCGAAAAACGCTTGTAGATCAAATCAGTTGACTTTCGATTGTGCATTGATTCAATTCAAAGATTATCTGGACCAGTGTGTGCCTATTCTGGGGAATAATTGAATATGGATTTGTGGTGATCCGACGATAGAGAGTGAAAGTGGTCTTTCGGACAACATTGAGGGTGAACTATTGATAAAATAGACGCTTCAACTCGTTTGGTGAATACCAAGCACACGGGAATGAGCTATTGAAATAATGGCGAGGGGTGATTGAATGAGCAATGAAGGATCAGAAAACAACGAAACATCTGCATCAAAGGATGTCTATCAGTGTCCTCGGACGGGCGCCTCGTTATCTGTGCAGGGGGATTCATTGGTAAGTGACGACGGATCAGTTTCGTATGAAATGAAACGAGGAGTTCCGTTTTTCTTAAATGACTATGTGCCTGAACCAGACAAGATCAAGGATCAGCTCGAACAGGTGAACGAACTCGCACGCGAGAAACACTGGAAAGAAGCAGTCAAAGATGTCTACGGCGATTGGGATTATATTTTTCCTGACGGCCGAGATGAATGGTTGAAACTGTTGGAAATTGATTCTGATGACGATGTGCTCGAAATCGGTCCTGGGATGGGACAGTTTTCTCCGTTGATCAGTAAGCGGTGCAGGACCCTTCACGGGCTTGAGGTTGTCCCCGAACAAGCAGAGTTTGCGACAGAACGATGCAGACAAGAAGGATGCACCAATATGCAGTTCGCGTCTGGTGGGGACGATTGTTTGTTGCCTTATAAGGACAACAGCTTTGACTGGGTCGTGTTGAATCTTGTGTTTGAATGGTGCGCGATGCGCAATGACCAAGGTACAGACTTTGCCAGCGGGCAACGAACGATGCTCTCTGAGATGAATCGGGTGCTCAAACCCGGTGGCAAACTCTATTTGTTGACCAAAAACCGGTACGCGCTTCGGCTCATGACGGGCAAGCACGACGAGCATTGTTACGGAATGAAGTTCGGGAACTCATTGCCGAGACCGATTATGAACTTCTTGCTTCGCCGAAAGGGGAAGTCTCATCCGCGTGGGATGTTGCACTCTCACAGTGCGTTGAAGGGCATGTTTAAGGATGCAGGGTTTGAGTCGGTGGAGAGTTTTTGGGCAACCCCGGAGATGCGATTCCCGACGGATTGTGTCCCGAACAATGCTCAGGCGATCCGGGCTGCCCGCAAGCGCCCTGGGTTTGTTCAGGGTGAGTTCAAGAGCACCCGAATGATGATGCGCTGGATTCCTGCGGGATTGGTTAAGCATTTCACTCCTGGGCTTCAGATGATTGCTCAAAAACGGGGTTGATTGCGCCGGGTTTATTTCTAATTTCGAGTGATCGAGTCAATCTATGATCTGGTAAACCGGGCCTAGACTCTCCGATCATGGGAAATGCAGATCAACAATCGAGCGAATCCGACACGACAAGCCGATATTCGGCCCAGATGGCGCAGGATATTGAGCTCCGGTGGCAGAAATGGTGGGATGAGCAGGGGACATACATCCAACCCAATCCGGGGGAGGATGGGTTCGATGCGTCCAAACCCAAGTATTTCTGTATGGATATGTTCCCGTATCCGTCGGGGGCTGGGTTGCATGTTGGTCACCCGGAGGGGTACACCGCGACGGATATCATCTGTCGGTATAAGAAGATGCAGGGATTCAATGTGCTCCATCCGATGGGTTGGGACGCGTTTGGATTACCTGCTGAGCAGTATGCGATCCAGACAGGTGTTCATCCTGAAGTGACCACCAAGACAGCGATTGATAACTTCCGGCGTCAGCTCCAGCGGTTTGGTTTTTGCTATGACTGGTCGCGTGAGTTTGGGACGATCGACGCAGATTACTACAAATGGACGCAATGGATTTATCTCAAGGTGTACCACTCATGGTTTGATGTCGATGCCGACGGCGGCAAAGGACGGGCGCGCCCGATCAACGACCTGATTCAAGACTTTATTGGCGGCAAGCGGAAGGTCAAACTCAATCCAAATGCAGCGGAGTACACCGGTGCGGGTGATTTGCCCGACGGGACCGATGCGGGACCCTGGGAGTCATTGGATAACGAAACACGCAAAGCGGTGGTGGATTCATACCGGTTGGCGTACTTGTCACAACAGACTGTGAACTGGTGTCCCAAGTTGGGCACAGCACTGGCGAACGAAGAAGTGAAAGATGGTCTTTCCGAGCGAGGCAGTTTTCCGGTCTACCGCAAGCCTTTGCGTCAATGGATGTTCAGGATCACGGCGTATTCGGATCGGTTGCTTGATGGGTTGAAGGATCTGGATTGGCCAAACTCGACCAAGACACAGCAGGCAGAATGGATCGGTCGATCTGAAGGTGCAGAAGTCGGATTCCCGATCGTGCTCGGCGGTGGTATGGAACTGGGTGAATCCCTCCGTGTCTTTACCACGCGCCCAGATACCATCTATGGTGCAACCTATATGGTGGTCGCGCCAGAGCATGGGTTGGTTGAGATGGCGATGGAGTTCGCAGGTGAACAGACGGATGTCAAGCGCCTGCAAGGGTATGTGGATTGGGCATCGAATCGTTCAGATATTGAACGCCAAGAGAACAAAGAGAAGACAGGTGTCTTCCTTGGCATCCATGTCCGCAACCCGTTGACCGATGAACTGATCCCGGTGTGGACCGCGGATTATGTGATGATGAGCTATGGCACAGGCGCGATCATGGCGGTCCCCGGACAAGATCAACGCGACTGGGACTTTGCAGAGAAGTTCGATCTTCCGATCGTGCGGACGGTGACCCCGCCGGCAGACTTTGACGGCGAAGCATACACAGGTGATGGACCCGCGATGAACTCGGGGATGCTTGATGGGTTGATGATCAATGAAGCAAAGTCCAAGATTATTGATTGGATGAGCGAAAAGCATATCGGTGCGAAACGGGTGAACTTTAAGCTTCGTGATTGGTTGTTCTCGCGTCAACGGTATTGGGGCGAGCCGTTCCCGATCGTGTTTGATGAGCGTGGGAATCATCATGGTGTGGGTGAGGATTCTTTGCCGGTGCGATTGCCGCCTTTGACGGATTATCAACCGGTTGAATCTGATACTCCACAGCCTTTGCTTGCTAAAGCGACGGACTGGGTGAACACCACCGCGGGGCAAGCGGGTGTGCACGGGTTGCATCCCGATGAGAAGGTGACCCGCGAAACCAACACCATGCCTGGATGGGCGGGGAGTTGTTGGTATTACCTACGGTACTGTGACAACAAGAACAATGATCAACTCGTTGGTGATGCGGCACAGGATTACTGGATGGGCGAGAGCGGCGTGGATCTCTATATCGGAGGCAACGAGCACGCGGTTTTGCATTTGCTCTACGCAAGATTCTGGCACATGGTGCTCTTCGATCTTGGTGTAGTCAAGAGCGAAGAACCATTCCGTAAGTTGTTCCATCAGGGAATGATTACGAGTCATGCGTACCAGCGGGCGAATAAGACATTGGTGCCGATCGACGAAGTCGAGAATCTAGGTACGGAAGAAAAGCCTGAATATATCGAGTTGGCAGATAAGACGCCGGTGGATCGCATTGTTGCGAAGATGTCTAAGAGCCTTAAGAATGTGGTGAACCCGGATGATGTGATTGCAGAGTATGGCGCAGATACATTCCGGCTCTACGAAATGTACATGGGACCGTTGGAGGCGAGCAAGCCTTGGAACACGCGAGACATCATCGGGCTCTATCGCTTGGTGCAGAAGATCTGGCGTTTGTGTGTTGATGAAACCACTGGTGAGCTCAAGTTTGCAGATGTTGCAGATGATGCTGCGGAGAAACAGCTCCATCGCATGATCGCCAAGGTTGGCGAGGATATTGAGAAACTGAGTTTCAATACCGCGATCGCTGCGATGTTCGAGTTTGTCAATGTTGCCAAGGTATTGACCAAGGATCAGATGGATCGGTTTGTCCGAGCGATCGGACCGTTCACGCCGCATGTTGCTGAAGAACTTTGGCACATGCTCGGTCATGAGACATCGGTTGCGATTGCGGATTGGCCGAGCTATGAGGAATCGATGCTTGTCGATGACGAGATCGAGATCCCGATTCAGGTGATGGGCAAGCTGCGATCCAAGTTGCATGTGTCGCCGGATACCGATGCGAAAACGCTAGAAGCATTGGCGTTGGCGGATGAAAAAATTGTTGCACTGATTGAAGGCAAGACTGTCCGCAAGGTGGTTGTTGTGCCGGGTCGAATGGTGAACATTGTGGCGAACTAATCGATCAAATGGACGAGCGTTTACGAGTTGAATCCCAAGGAATGGAGTCGCGATGACGAACCCACACGATACCTATACCTCTCCGCTTGCAGCACGCAATGCATCGCCTGAGATGTGCAAGATTTGGTCGCCGCGTCATAAGTTTACGACTTGGCGGAAGATTTGGCTTGCAGTTGCAGAAGCGCAGCAAGCATGCGGGCTCGACATCACCGACGAACAACTCGATGAGATGCGTGCGCATCTTGAGGTGACCGATGAGGACATGGTGCTTGCAGCGAAGTACGAACGCGAACTTCGTCACGATGTGATGGCGCATGTGCACGCGTTTGGTGATCGGTGTCCGAGCGCACGCGGGATTATTCATCTCGGGTGTACGAGTCAGGATGTGGTGTGTAATGCGGATTTTGTTTCATTGAGTTCAGCGTTTGATTTGATTAATCAGAAGATTCGCAGGGTGCTGATTTCATTGGGTGGTCAGGCAATGAAATTTATCACCTTGCCCACACTTGGTTTTACTCACTACCAGCCAGCCCAGCCGCTTACGGTTGGCCGTCGCATGGCTCAGTGGGCTTATGATTTGCGTCTTACAAGTGAGGTTGGTTTTAATATAGCGCCTCGTGGCATGCATGGAGCAACTGGAACAGAGGCTTCATTTTTGGCACTGTTCAGTGGAGATAATAAGGCCACGGCTCGATTTGGAGGAGAGTATGAGAAAAGGTTTCGGCTGGACATTATGAAAGATAATCAGCCTCCTGGTCATTTTCCAGGTACACACAGTTTAACGGGACAGACATATCCGCGTGTAGAAGATTGTGTATCACTATCTGAGTTGGCAACGGTTGCCTCTGTCCTCCACAAAATTGCAACAGACATCCGCCTCCTCTCCAACCGTAAAGAAATTGATGAGCCATTTGGGAAGTCCCAGATTGGTTCGTCGGCGATGCCTTACAAGCGGAATCCGATGAAGTGCGAACGCATCTGTGGGTTGACTCGGTTTGTGATGAACCTTGTCGGGAACGCATACGACACCGCAGCGACTCAATGGCTCGAACGCACATTGGATGATTCATCGAACCGTCGATTGTCACTCCCCGAAGCGTTCTTGGCGTTGGATGGGGCGCTTGATCTGATGCACACCGTCGCGGATGGATTGATCGTGAATGAAGCGATGGTCAAACGGAACCTGATGGCTGAACTCCCGTTCATGGCCACGGAGAACATCATGATGGAAGCGGTCAAGATGGGGCGCGATCGTCAGGATGTGCACGAAGCAATCCGCGTGCATTCGATGGCAGCGGGGCAGGTCGTCAAGCAAGAGGGCAAAGACAATGATCTGCTCGATCGCTTGAAAAGCGAGCCATTGTTGGAGGGGATCGATATAGATGCACATCTCGATCCGATGGCGTACATCGGTCGGAGTGTTGAACAAACCGAACGGTTCATCAAGCAAGTTGTCGAACCGATGCGAAGCCAGTACGGCGACGAGCTTGAATCGCTCGGCAGCGCTGATCGCGGTGTCTAATACGATCAATTATCATCGTCGAGCGTGTTGGTTGCCAATGCGTATACCCAGGGCGCCCACATGGTGACGAAGGTAATCGTGAAGAGAAAGAATGCGATCATGAACTCGCCCACGCCGCAGGCCGCGCCGATCGCAGCGACGACCCAGATTGAAGCCGCGGTGGTTAACCCGCGCACCGTGCGTTTGTTGTGAAGGATTGCGCCTGCGCCAAGGAAGCCGACGCCTGAGATGATGTAGGAGAGGACGCGGGTTGGGTCTGTGCGAACGATTGCTTCGTTGTCACTCATGACGATGAGTTGTTGCCCAATGAGCGTAAAGGCTGCGGCACCGGTTGCGATGAGCATCATGGTGCGGATGTCGGCGGGTTTATCTGCTCTACCGCGTTCCCATCCCAGCAGTCCGCCGAAGACTGCTGCGAGCAACAGGCGAAACAATACCGCGTGCTTTTCTTCCTGGGGTACATTCCAGTCGATGAGTTGAGCGAGTGGAATGGCGAAGTGTTCTTGAGATATTTGAATAGCAGAAATGAGCATTGGTTATCTTAACACAATTTTCGTGATATCTCAACACATATGGAGTTGTAGTCGGCAAATGGGATCGGAGCTTTGATCAGGATTTCGATTTGTTGACTGCTTTCGAACCCGAGATAATTGATTTCCATTCATCATCGGAGAATGACTGAATTCCTCGTTCACACGCATAGCGGACCAGTTGCGATCTGGAATGGGTTCTGAGTTTCGCGTGGATCGAGTTGATGTGATTGTCAATCGTTTTGGGAGACCTTGATATGTGATCTGCGATCTCTGAGGTGCTCATTGATTTGGCAACATAGTGAAGGACTTCAAGTTCTCGGCTTGTGAGCGCGTTGAGATCTGCAAGATTTGGGGTTGAAAGCACCTTGATTTCTTGGTTTATTTCCAGTCTGACATCAACCGGGGCATCTTTTACTATTGCAAGAATTCCGCGGTGTCCGAACGCGTCTTCATCGAGTGGGAAGATCGTGCAGACGACGCGTGAGTCGGCGCTGAACTGATAGTGACTGATTGTTCTTTGGGTTTCGATGACCTTGCGATGAATTTTTTCTCTTTCATCGGCTGCGGGCTTTGAGAGAACTTCATGGAGGGTTTTGCCCATCATGTCGTCAACAGACTCAACGGATTTGACAATGCGGAAGAATCCGGTTGTGCACCAGAACATTTTCATGCTTTCGTCCCGTGCAACAGCAACGATACCTGGGATTTGCTCGATGATTTCAAAGTCATCAGGGCGTATCAATCGGGAATGGGCTTTGATGTTCTGTTTATCTTGATCCATCGGGTGGTTTCTATTCAACATTGGTCCCACATTGGTCAATGTAGTCGCATGCTTGTGGGTTGGGAAGGTTCTGTTCTCATGAGCTGAGTTCATGAGTCAAGCGCAGCGAGAGCGTATGGATCATCAAAAAGCAAGGCAACAGTGTGTGCTATTCTGGATAGCGAAATCACTGATGCTTGCTCAGAAAACAACTAGGATCCCGCCTGTACTGGGGGGTTATGGGCAGCCGGTGGTGTAGAGATTTAGAAAGTCTGAAACATCAAAGAAGTTGAAGTTGCCATCGTTGTTCAAGTCGGCAGCGCTGTCCTCGGATGAGAACAATGACAAGAACGCAGAAACATCAAAGAAATTGATCGTCCCATCTCCGGTGAAATCACCTGGGCATCCTGCTTCACCTGTTGCACGGATCATCCAGGCGCCGATGAAAGCGCTCTCTGACATATGCAGAATGAATGGTGACGAACCCAGGTCTTCGAGGTTGGATTCGGGGTTGTAGAACATCCAGCTTTGTGTGCCTGCGCTTGGGGAACTTGGATCCATTGTTGCGGGGTTTGCTCGTTGTAGGACATCCATCTCGACGGCGACGAAGAAGACACCGTCAACGATTGTTGGGTCGATCGGGAAGTCAATAAAGTTTGAAAAACCGACTTCTGCCCATGTGCCGGTCGCGGTCGTGAGGAGAACCGCATCGTCGGGGTTGTGATCATTGTTGGGGTCATTGAGGATGGCGATTGTGACAATGTCTGAGCCAGGATTGCCATCGTTGTCTTCAATGTCGCCGAAGGATACTGAGACATTGGTAATGGTTTCGCCGCCTACGACAGTATCGAATGAGTTGAGCCAAGTCATGTTCGCGTCAAACTGGGATGGTCCAATGTTAAAGGTGCCAACACCTGTATCGAGGATGTAATCAACCTGTTGAGCGATTGTCGATTGGGTGAGTCCTGCAAGCAACGCAGCTGCGGCAAAAAGAACGGGTTTTGTGCGGGTATATGTGGTTTGCATAATGTCAGTCCTTTGGAATATGGGATATATTGATTTCAAACGGCGCGAACTCCACTATACCGATGAATCGTGAATGATCAATATAATTTGCCCACATAAACTGATCGCTCTCCTATACTCACCGGCAATCTACTCAAAGAAGAACTCAATCTGATTGAGATTGATTCTGGTAAATTGCGAACCGATCGACAGATCGGACGAATAGATCAGTTCCGGGGTGTGGACTCGGACGGGTTTATCTTGATCATTTCATGGTCGCACGAGCAGTTCGCGTGATGTGTATTTGTAACAAGATGGATCGATGATCAAGTAAGACGAGAAACCCCTGTCTGGGACCGATCAAATCATGATTGGATATCAGGCGGGATGATGACTGGAGTTGTTCTATGGCAGCCCGCACCGGAGCAAGCGTCGGCGTAGCCGTCACCATCACGATCCTTGGCGCAATGAGCCTGGCATTCTTTGTGACGACTATGGTATTTTATGGCAACTCTCAGAGTTCCAAAAGTGATCTTGCAGCGGCACTCGAAGAGAACAAGCAGTTTGTTTCCCCAGCGGAACGCGAACACGCATCCATCCGTGCGATCCGTGATGAAGCATCACGCGAACGCAAAACAGTGGTTGGTTTCCTTGCGACAAACAAGTCCGAGCAGATGAAGATCATCACGGGCGAAGCAAGCATGAGTATGTCCGAGCTCAGAGAACTCGTTGCGAATGTTGAAGGCACCGAAGGGTCATCACTCCTGGGTTTGATCGACAACATGGAGAGCAAAATCAGTTCGCTTGAAGAGCAACTTGTTGCTGCGGAAGACGGACGAAGAGATGCACAGAACGCGGCGCAAGCAGAAGCAGAACGCGTGAAAACAATCGAAGGCGAGTTCGATACTGCTGCACAGGATATGCGTTTTGAAGTTGATTCCATCGTCGGATCGAACCTGCAGTTGGTTGAAGGGTTTGGCAGCATCGAAGATCGTCTTCGTGATCAAATCGAGAGTCTCCGAGCAACCAACGCGTCTGACAAGGATAACATGGGCGGCCAGATCGATGACCTGAGCCAAGAAAACCGTGCGTTGCAGGATCAGATCCAGCGTTTGCTCGGTGAAGGCAGCGGCGATCGCATCCAGCCTTTGAATGAAGAAGCACTCGTTGACGGTGTTGTGAATCAAGTGAACCCAATCGACAACGAAGTCATGATTTCCATCGGGCGTGCGCAGAAGGCGATCCTCGGGATGACCTTTGCAGTGTACGACGATGCAACTGATATCCGTATCAACTATGACACCAATGAATACCCGGTTGGCAAAGCGGTTCTTGAAATCGTTCGTGTAGAAGAAACATTCTCGCGTGCTCGTGTGATTTCATCGTCACAGGGGAACCCGATTGTTCGTGGTGATGTCATTGCCAACGCGGTGTACGATCCGACCAAGACTTACAAGTTTGTTGTCGATGGTCTCTTTGATACTGACCGTGACGGTGTAGCAACCCGCTACGAGCGCGAAACGCTCGAAGCACTCATCGAAGGATGGGGCGGGATTATTGTTGCTGAAATCGATGGCGATGTTGACTTCGTCATCCTCGGCGAACGTGCAGTATTGCCACCACCTCCGGGACCGGGTGCACCTGTTGCAGCGATCCAAGAGTATGTGCGATTGACACAGGAAAGAAACCGGTATGACGACTTGCTGATCAAGGCGGGCGCAACCTCAATGCCAGTCCTGAACGCAAACCGTCTTCAGACACTCATTGGCGACTTCCCAGATTGATTTGCTCTGCCCTTGGGACAGATAGATCATCGAAATAGAGGGAGGTTGTCGCATGTCTCGGTATGATCGACGAGATCAACTCAGCACTATGCAACAGCTGGTCACCCAGCCGGCGATGTATGTCGCGTTGCGATCATTGTTGGTCGCGGTGCATGTCATGCCACTTCCGGTCATGTTGCACTTGGCGCGGCAGATTGGTCGCACCTTTGGTGGATCGAACTTCAACAGAAAGCGGGTTGATCTCGCAGTTGATCGTCTCGCGGTTGCGATGCCTCACATGGATCGTGATGAGCGACATGATCTGGTATTGCGGAGTTACGAGCACCTTGCGATGCTCGCGGTCGAGCTTGTGGTGATGCCTCGGTATCTGACGGAGGATGCGTGGGCGGACTATGTTGAGCTTGGTGATCTCGATACGGTGATTCGGCCTTTGATTGAGGATAAACCAACACTGTTGCTCACAGGACACTGTGGGAACTGGGAAACACTCGGGTATGCGATGGCGCTGCTTGGTTTTCGGATGCATGTGCTGTATCGTCCATTAGATCTGAGGCCTGCGGATGATTGGCTTCGCCAGACGCGATCTCGTCGCGGGCTTGAGTTAGTCGACAAGTTCGGGGCGATGAATCGATTACCTGGATTGTTAGAAAATGGTGAGTCCATTGGGTTCGTTGCGGATCAGAACGCAGGAGATCGAGGGATGCAGGTGCCCTTTATGGGTCGGCTCGCATCGAGCTACAAATCAATCGGGTTGATGGCGATTCAGCATCGCGCCAAGATCCTTGTGGGGAGCGCCCAAAGGGTTGCATCGGGGGCAAGGGATGTGCCCAAACTCAAGTATCGTGTGGAGATATACGATCGGATCAACCCTGAGGATTGGGAATCGCAACCCGATCCGTTGTTTTACATTACGGCGCGATATCGACGAGCAATTGAGCAATCAGTTCGTGCCGCACCGGAACAGTACCTCTGGATGCACCGAATATGGAAGAGCCGACCACGCCATGAGCGTCTGAATAAGCCGTTCCCTAAGAATCTGCGTGAGAAACTCGAATCATTGCCTTGGATGACGGACGACGAACTCGGACGGATCATCGAGCGCTCTGAGATGGATCGGGCATATATGGAAGAACATCAGATTAAGCACTTCAAGTAAAGTGGATATGATGATTATAGGAGAATGCAAATGGGTGACGAGCAAATCAATGAACAGGTCGATGGTCAAACAGATGAGCCAGGATTCGATTCAGTAGATTCGGATCACGAAGAGGGGATGCTCGAAGATGTCCGTGTCCTGATTGTTGATGATGAGAAGGATGTGCTCGACGCAATCACCATGGCATTCCAGTCAGAGGGGGCGCTCACGCTTACCGCGATGGATGGGGATGAAGCGGTCAAGATCTGCGAAGAAGATCCGCCTGAGCTTGTGATCTTGGACATGATGTTGCCAAAGCGATCAGGGTTCTTAGCGCTTGAGAAGATCAAGGGGAAAGCGGATTCACCGATTGTGATTATGGTGACCGCGAATGAAGGGAAACGACACCAAGCGTATGGCGAATCGCTTGGGGTTGATGCGTATATGCTCAAGCCGGTCCCATTGATGCTTTTGCTCAATAAAGCTGCGGAACTGCTCGATGCTCGTGATGAGTCAGACGGGGTTCTTGAATAAGATCTATGGGGACAGGATTGATTGTGCGTCCTATCCTTGTTGTCTATGGCCAAACGCAAAAAACGCATCTTAGTGATGATTAAACCCAAAGACGCAGAAGATATGCTCGCGGGTAACTTTGCGCTCGGTACTCCAAGCGAACTCTGCAAAGCGCTGGCAAAGTTCAATACCTGTGCTGATGGTGCAGAAGTAAAACGATTAGGAACGATGGTCTTGCATGGTCCTGGGTACACCGTTGAATACGCAGCGGGGCACGATGAGCTGATGCAAGCGATGGTGGTGGTGAACAATATGGACTTTGCTTGGCCGGTATTGTCGAAGATATGCCGGGCGTACGGCTGGAAGATGCAAGATACTGAATCTGGACAGATCTTTGGGTGAATTGGCGATCTTTCCTTGCCGATAACGCGTATACACTAGAGAAGAACGATCGAAAGTGGAGACCTGAAATGCCTGTATATATCTACGAATACCTCGACGACAAAGGCGAAGGCACCGGCGACCACTTTGAGCTGGTCCAGAAGATGTCCGATGATGCGCTTACGAAACATGACGAGCGTCCGGTGCATCGTGTGCCGACTCTGCCCAACATCGCGGGCAAATGGTCGAACATGAAAGAGAAGTCCATGCTCTCCAATAAGAACCTCGATCGGCTTGGGTTTACCAAGTATGAGAAGAAGGGCGACGGATACATGGAGCGCGTCGCGGGCAAGGAAGGTCCAAAGTCGATCTCGTTGGATGACTGATGAGTATTGATCGGATCAGAGATCAATTTAATCAATACAGAGATTTGCTGCCTCCCCGTCTTGACGGAAGGTTGTATTTTGATTTTATGACCACACCTCTCGGTGACGCAACTCCTCATGTAGAGGTTGATGAGAAAATGCACTTTGTGATATCAGAACGAGGCGTCGAACATGAGCGACGCACAACTGATTCGGAAGATGACATTCTGTATTGGCTTATCTCGAATCTTGCACACGAATATGCGTTTGTATGGGAAGCTTATCATCGCCTGCCGTTCATTGACTCTCGCCGGCGTGCATTTCGAAAACATAGAAGTATACTCCGCGCGATAGATTCATCTTGGGCAAAGAGAGCTAAGTTGCAACATGATTGGCTACTTCATCCAATGAAACGGAATGGATTGCCAATGCCTCTATGAACACTTTTTAGTTTGTTTGTAGACGCTTAATCACTTCAACTGCAATTTCCTCAGCTGTGCGATCTACAGCATCGACCCAGATAGTCCCCGGACGAACGCGTAATCGTTTGAGCCAGGTGCGTTGGTTCTTTGCGAATCTGCGCGTGTCGATCTTAATGCGCTCGATTGCTTCATCGAGCGTGCATTTTCCTTCGAAGTGGGCGATGAGTTGTTTGTATCCGATTGCTTCGCGGGATTGGTCTCCGAAAGCGCCCGCATCGAAGATCTCGCGGCATTCTTCGACGAGTCCTTGCTCGATCATCCCCTTGACGCGTTGATTGATTCTTGAGTTGATGACATCGGTCGGCCATTCAAGCCCGACGAGGACCGCTTCGGGGCGTGTTGGTTTTTCTTGTTCCCATTGGTTTTGGAGTTCGGTGATCGGGGTGCCCGTCTGGAGATAGACCTCGAGGGCTCGTCGGGTTCTACGAATGTCGGCGCCGTCGATCCGATCGGCGCCGATCGGATCGGCTTGGAGCAGCATCGCTCGTCGTTCAGGTTGTGACATGTTCTCAATCTGGTCTTTGACTGTTTGCGTTGGTTCGGGTGCTTGAAACAGACCATCAAGGAATGCTTTGATGTAGAGGTTGGTGCCGCCGACCACGATCGGGGTAGTGTGGCGCTCGATGAGTGAATCGATTAACGGGTTGGCAAGGTTGAGCCAATCGTGGACTGTGAATCGGTCTTGTAGATCAACCAGATCGATCAGGTGGTGGGGGAGTCCTTGTTGCTCATCGATCGTCGGTTTGGCGGTCCCGATATGCAGATCGCGATAGATCTGATACGCATCAGCCGCGACGATCTCGCCAGGTTTCTGGGGATTCGTCGCGAATCGTTGAGCAAGCTCGATTGATAATGAGGACTTACCGCCCGCGGTTGGTCCGACAATTACTGGATAGCGGGGGGGATTGTTCACACGATGAGTTTAGATCGTGCACATCAGGATTTCGCTGCAGGGAGTAATCCATACATAATTGAAACCGCACCAATGAGCACAAACCATAGTCGTGAGCGTGAACCCGTCGCAAGCATTTCGAGCTTTGAAACATGAATTGTGTTCGATACAGGAACAATGTTTGTTGGATCGAGATGTGCAAAGAGCAACGGGTCGCTTGGTTGACCTGGAAGGGTGAGTGCCTGGCGATTCGTTGGGATCATTCCGAGTTGCGAAACCGCGAGCAGGTCAACCGTTTGTTGAGTTGGTTGCTTGAGTTCATCGAGGAACACTCGGTATCGATCAAGGCGTTCGTGCTGGGCTTGTTCCATGCGCAAAGCGGTATCGCGGTGCATGTGGGTTCGGTTCAGATCAGATTGTGCAGGGATGATCAGCGCAGCAACAAGGATCACTAATCCCGCGAGAAAGATCATCCATCGTCCGAGTTCACCCGCGAGTTCTCGGGTGGGTTGATTTGATTGAGTTAAAGCGTCGACTGATTGCACAAACAACCTATCGGCACAAGCACATAGCGCAACACAATTATCAACTACAAATTTAATCGAAGAAGTAAGACAAACTCAGTTCGATGTTTTCACACTTGTATTACCGGTGTGTGCAAGCATGCGGTTGAGTGCGAGCAGTGCGAGCTTGGTTGCTTCTGGATGCACAGCAACAACATTGCGGACCTTTATCGGACCATCGGTTGAGTTGATGGGTTGGTCTTTGGCAGTCCCAATCCCGCACAGGCCGTCGAGCACCCAGAGGATATGTGGTTCATCAATACGATACATTGTGGTGCACAAGCATTGGCAATCTGAAAGCATCGTCACATGGACGCCTTTTTCTTTCATCTCGTTGGCCATTCGGTTCACGAGATGAACCTCGGTCCCGATTGCCCACTTGCTTCCTTCTGGTGCATCGCGGAGCATGTTGATGATGTACTCGGTTGAACCTGAGAAGTCCGCAAGGTCGACGACTTCCTTGCAGCACTCCGGATGAACGAGTATTTGTGTTGGTTCTTCTTGCGCACTGAGTGCTGCGTTTGCGCGTCTGATATCGGCGCAATGTTCAGGACGGAAGAGCTTGTGGACGCTGCAATGTCCTGCCCACAAGATAGTTGTGGCATCGTATAACTGTAAAGCGGACGCACCGCCGAGTGGTTCGCCTTGTGCGGTTGCGCGCGGATCATACACGCATGTATTGCGCTCGGTGTCGATCCCGTAGGCGGACGCGGTGTTGCGTCCCAGGTGTTGATCAGGGAGGAAGAGTATTTTGATATCTTCGTCTTCGGACTTGGGTTGGGTTCCGCCATCCATTGCCCATTTGAATACTTGGTCCGCGTTTGAAGAGGTGCAGCAGGCGCCGCCGTGTTCGCCAACAAATGCTTTGATCGCAGCGGTCGAGTTGACATAGGTGATCGGGATGATTCGTCCGGACCATCCTGATTGTTTGAGTGACTTGTGGATGAGTTCCCATGCTTCTACGGTTTGGTCGTAGTCTGCCATGTCGGCCATGGAACATCCTGCGGAGAGATCGGGGAGGATGACGGAGACAGAATCTGGAGTAAGCATGTCCGCGGTTTCTGCCATGAAGTGGACGCCGCAGAAGATGATGTGCTTGACTTGTTTTTCGGGATCATCGCTCGCCTTCGCGCGATCTTCGACGACTGAGGATGCGAGTTGGGAGAGTTTGAGCGAGTCACCAAGGAAGTCGGCATGGCGGACCACCTGGTCCATCTGGTAGTGGTGGCCGAGGATGACAAGTGAGTCACCGAGTTGTGCGCGTCGAGCAGCGATCTGCTCACAGAGTTGGTCCTCTGTGAGTGTCAGGTAGTGTTCAGGGAGTGCGGGTTGCCAAAGCATGGATGATCCTTCTCTATCCGTCTGTGTGTCCGGGTATATTGTACGATCGAGCGAGCGTCATGGGTCATGTTGGATCATCAGGGAGTAGAAAATGGATGAAATCGTGCGATCTGGTTCCCGAAGAACTATTCTGTAAGGATGTCATTACCTGTATTGATCTTTGTAGGGGCGATTATTGCGATACCGATCGTGATCGCGATCGTGAAAGCAGATAAAACTGCTCGTGAGCGAGCCCGCTTGCGTCTTGAAGCGATGCGTGAGTTTGCAGCCCGCATGGGGTTCTCGTTTACCACCGCACAGGATGGATCGCACGACGAACTGTATGCCCACTTTGAAGTGTTCCGCCAAGGATTTGATCGGTTTGCGTACAACACATTGTCAGGTCCGATTGATCTTGATGGGTCAATTGTGCATTGCAATACCGGTGATTTTACTTACAAGACGCGTGAGACCTACACGACAACGGATTCAAAGGGTCGCACAACAACGCGGACTCGGATCGTGAAGCATGATATCAGTTACTTTATTTTGGAACTCCCTTACGAGAAATTTCCGGATGTATTGATTCGGCGCGAGGGATTCTTTGATAAGATTGCTTCAGTGTTTGGAAAAAACGATATCGACTTTGAGAGCGCAGAGTTCTCAAAGAAGTACTTTGTGAAATGTGACAACCGTAAGTTTGCCTATGACATCATCAACCCGCGGATGATCGAGTTTCTACTCGAAACGAAACCGAGATTGATTGATATCGAGAACTCGCGGATCTGTCTGACTGATGGATACTCTACTTGGCCGATCGAGCGATTCGAAGGGTCACTCGGATGGACACTCAAGTTCCTCGAGCATTGGCCAGACTTTGTGATTAAGGATTTAGAAAAAGGGAATATCTCATGAGTCCACTTGTAATCGGTTTCATCGTATTCGGCGTCATTGTCCTCATCGTCGCGGGATGGGTCGCGGGGATATATAACAAACTCGTCCGTGTCCGTCAACATCTCAAAGACTCATGGTCTGGGGTTGATGTGGAACTCAAGCGTCGGTATGACCTGATTCCAAACCTGGTGAACGCGGTCAAGGGATACGCGAGCCACGAGAGTGAGACGCTTGAGAAAGTTATCGCGGCAAGAAACCAAGCTGCGGGGAATCATGGTTCGCCATCATCGCAGGCGAAAGATGAAGGGATGCTCGTTGGCGCACTCAAACAACTCGCGGTCGTTGTTGAGCAATATCCAAATCTTAAAGCAGATTCGCAGTTTATCAATCTTCAGGAAGAACTCGCGGAGACAGAAAACCGGATCGCATCATCCCGCCGACTCTACAACGGCAATGTCCGTGAGATGAACACCACCGTGGAAACCTTCCCCAGTGTGATCATCGCAAGCATGTTCAACTTTGAGAAGGCAGAATACTTCGAGATCGAAGACGCGGCGGTTCGTGAAGCGCCCAAGGTTGAGTTTTAATGTATCTGAGGCGTGCGTCCGCACTCTGGACAAGTTTGCAATGGTTCAAGCCCGTCACGGCTGTAACCACAGCCGGGGCAGTTGCCTTTTGTTAGCTTAGGGTATTCGGATTTGGGGACACCCATAAAACCTATTTTTACGCCAGCAGCTTTGAACAAGCCGTTTGCTTGTCCACTTATGAGCAGCAGCATAATAAGGCCAAGGAAGGGGATCACAATTCCGAAGATAAGTAAGATCGGCAAGATATAGCCTGATTTCATTGCTGCTGAGAGTCGGAATGTTTGGATCAACGCGAGGAGCTGAAATATGATGAGGAATCCGCCAAAGATTAACACTGCGACGGAACTCACCGAGATCAAAGCGAAGAAGCCAAGCATTGCGAGAATAGAAAGCAGAATGAGCCAGATTAGACCTCTCTGGCGGGTGGCAACTTTGATCAGGTCGACTTCATTCATGTTGTTCATGCTTTATTCCATTTCACAGTTATGATTTGAACAAGAAGTATATCCAACAAAAAAGCCCGGTGAGTTCCGGGCTTTGTGTATGAATGGATGGAATCAATCAACTCATTCGTCGTTGATCGCTGCTTGAGCTGCGGCCAATCGTGCGATTGGAACACGGAATGGTGAACAGCTTACATAGTCGAGCCCGATCTTGTGACAGTAGTGGACGGACTTTGGATCGCCGCCATGCTCGCCACAGATGCCGATCTTGAGATCAGGTTTGGTCGCTCGGCCTTTGTTGAATCCCATTTCAACGAGTTGACCCACACCGGTTTGATCAAGACTCTGGAACGGATCCTCTGGGAGGATGTCGCGGCCGAGGTAGTCAGGCAAGAAGGTGTTGATGTCGTCTCGGGAATATCCAAAGGCGAGCTGGGTGAGGTCATTGGTGCCGAAGGAGAAGAAATCGGCGTGTTCTGCGATCTCGTTTGCAGTCAACGCTGCGCGTGGGATCTCGATCATGGTGCCGATCTTGATATCGAGCTTCTTCTTGAAACCAAGTTCTTTCTTCACCTCTGTGATGACTCCTTCTGCTTGTTCGCGGAGGATGCTGAGCTCTTGATGCGTGCCGACGAGGGGGATCATGATCTCGGGGACTGCCTTGATCTTGTTGTTCGCACACTCGATTGCTGCTTCAACGATCGCACGGACCTGCATCGAAAGGATTTCAGGATAGGTAATCGCCAAGCGACACCCGCGATGACCCATCATTGGGTTGGATTCATGAAGCAAAGCAACCTGCTTGCGAACCACATCGACGCTCACGCCTTGGTTGGTCGCGACGCGTTGGATTGCTTCTTGTTCGTGAGGCAAGAACTCATGAAGTGGTGGGTCGAGCAGGCGGATGGTTACCGGTAACCCATGCATTGCTGTGAAGATCCCAACGAAGTCTTCGCGTTGGAATGGAAGAAGTTTCGCGAGTGCGAGTTCGCGCTCTTGAGTTGACTCTGAAAGGATCATCTCACGCATCGCGGTGATGCGTTCGCCTTCAAAGAACATATGTTCGGTGCGGGTGAGCCCGATGCCTTGTGCGCCAAACTCGCGTGCGCGTGCAGCGTCATGAGGTGAATCGGCGTTGGTGCGGACACCCATGGTGCGGTACTTGTCTGCCCATTTCATGATTTTGGAGAAGTTGCCACTGAGTTCTGGTTCGACGGTTGCCATTGATCCCGCGAAGACTTCGCCGGTTGATCCGTCGATGGAGATCAGATCTCCGCGACCGAATGTGTCTGCGCCGATAGAGAAGGTTCCTGCTTTTTCATCAATCTGAACTGCCCCGGCGCCTGCAACGCAGCACTTGCCCCAACCC
The DNA here is from genome assembly GCA_963976235.1 of uncultured bacterium. Lineage (GTDB taxonomy): Bacteria > Planctomycetota > Phycisphaerae > Phycisphaerales > UBA1924 > UBA1924. The sequence continues at coordinate 10,568 of CAXBJM010000005.1, read as the reverse complement.
CGTGCAACGACCGCTGCGTGGGAGGTCATGCCACCGGTTGAAGTAAGAATGCCAACTGCGCTGTGCATGCCGTCAACATCTTCTGGGCTTGTCTCTTTGCGAACAAGGATGACCTTTTCGCCTTTGAGTGCTCGTTCAACCGCTTCACCCGCGGTGAATGCAGGATGTCCAACGGACGCGCCCGGGGATGCGGGGAGTCCGGTTGCCAATGCGTGATTGGTTTCCTTTGCCTTGGGATCAAAGCTTGGGAGTAAAAGCTGAGTCAGGTCACCCGCAGGGATGCGCAAGAGCGCTTCTTTCTCGGTGATTCGTTTCTCTTTGACCATGTCGCATGCGATGTTGACTGCTGCTGGTCCGGTGCGTTTGCCAGTTCGAGTTTGGAGCATGAAGAGTTCACCTTGTTCGATCGTGAACTCGATGTCTTGCATGTCGCCGTAGTGATCTTCGAGCGTTTTCTTGTTTGCAAGAAGTTGCTTGTAGATCGTGTTGTTCCAAGCGGGCATTTCATCAACAGGTTGCGGGGTACGAATTCCCGCGACGACATCTTCGCCTTGTGCATTGACGAGGAACTCGCCGTAGAACTTGTTTTCACCGGTTGATGGGTTGCGGGTGAACGCGACACCTGTGCCGCAATCATCGCCCATGTTGCCGAAGACCATGGTTTGGACATTCACAGCGGTGCCGTTGAGTCCGACCATGCCTTCGATTCGGCGGTATGAAATCGCTTTGTCCGCGTTCCATGAACCGAACACTGCGTTAATCGCGAGTTCGAGTTGCTTCACCGGATTCTGAGGAAACTTTGAACCGACATGCTTCGCGTACACCTCTTTGTATGCAACGCAGAGTTCTTTGAGTCCTTCTGCGGGCACATCGGTGTCGTTGGTGACTTGGTACTTGACCTTGATCGAGTTGAACGCGTGCTCGAAGTGGTGGTGATCGACGCCCATGACGACATCGCCGAACATGTTGATGAGTCGACGGTACGCGTCGTATGCGAATCGTTCGTTGCCTGTGTTGACTGCGAGCCCTTTGACGGATTTGTCATTGAGTCCCAGGTTGAGGATGGTGTCCATCATGCCTGGCATAGAAACCGCAGCGCCTGAACGGACAGAGACGAGCAACGGGTCGGACTGATCTCCGAACTTCTTGCCGCGTTGTTTTTCGAGCAGTGAAAGGTGCTTGGCAACATCCGTCATCAGACCCTTGGGTAAGCGTTTTTTGTTTTTGTAGTATGCTGCGCAGGTGTCTGTGGTGATGGTGAATCCCGGAGGGACTGGTAGGCCGATGGATGTCATCTCTGCAAGGTTGGCGCCTTTGCCACCGAGGAGGGTTTTCATCGAACCGTCGCCTTCGGTTTTTTTACCGAATGCGTAGACGAGCTTGCCTGCAACGATTCGTTTCTTAGGAGCAGATTTCTTTGTTGTTGTTTTCTTAGTGGCTTTGCGTGCGACTTTGCGGACTGCTTTCTTGGTCCGTTTCTTGGATGTGTGACGCTTGCCGGCAGATGCCTTCTTGGTTGTCTTCTTGGCAACCTTCTTTGAAGTCTTCTTGTGGACTGAAGCGGTGCGTTTAGCAACCTTCTTCTTGTTGGTTTTCTTAGAAGTTTTCTTTGCGACCTTCTTGGTGCTCTTGTTGGCACCTTTCTTTGCGGTCGATTTACGGGCGGCTTTCTTGGATGATTTTTTCTTGGCCATGGGCATCGGTGTATCCCTGAAATGTGCTGAATCAGCGGGTGGAAACTACTTTCATAGTGTGTAGGTCAAAGGACCGCCTGCCAACTCTTGGCAGACTCAGAGTGTAGAACAACATCTGGGTCCTGGCGCGCTTTTCATGTGAGGGATTCGTATAGGAATTGTCTCGATAGTGAGATACCATCCATGCAATGACTAAGAGTCCGCCAATGAATCCGACGAGTAAAGCGCTGTGTAGAGAATCTACAGGGACGATGGTGCTTGATGGGCTTGGGTCATTTGCATCAGGTCGACATCAACGAGTGGTACAGACCTGGATCGTTGAGCAAGGGACGCCTGACCCATTATCAGTAATCGAAACGATGATTGAGTCGTATCCCAAAGATGAAGATACGACTCAATCAGGATGGTTCATGATGTTGAGCTATGAGCTCGGCAGGGTCATCGAACCCAAAGCGCAACACATTGATTCACAGACGGGATCAAACCCAACAGGATTTCCACTCGCGGTCATTCAGCGATGGGAAACATGTATCGATCATGACCCTGAACATCCAGGGGACTATGCGATTGGGCAGATCGAATCATCGATGGGTAAGAGCGAGTACATCGCTGCGGTCGGGCGCGTGCAGGAGTACATCCGTCAAGGTGATGTGTACCAGGCAAACATCGCGCATCATCTTCGTGGATCGTTCTCGGGGAATGCTCGATCGTGCTTTGATGCGATGAGTAAAGCTGCGTCACCTCGATTGGGATCATTGATGGTGTACGATCATTATGGTGCTCGGCACGCGATTGCATCGGTATCACCCGAAGTCTTTGTCATGTGTGATTTGAATGATCGCACCATCCGGACAGAACCAATGAAGGGGACCCGTCCAGCTGGGGCAGACGAGAACGAACTCCGAGACTCAACAAAGGATCGTGCAGAACTTGACATGATTACGGATCTGATGCGGAATGATTTGGGACGGGTCTGCGTCCTTGGGTCAGTGCATGTAATCGAGCAGAGAAAGATTGAATCGCACCGATCAGGGGTGCTCCAAGCGTCATCTGTCATCGAGGGCAAGTTGGCACAGGGAGTTGGGATTGGTGAAGTGATCAAAGCGACCTTCCCGCCTGGATCGGTCACGGGAGCACCCAAAGTCCGCGCTATGCAGATTATTGATGAGATCGAACAGGCTGATCGTGATTCGTATTGTGGTGCGACGTTGGTCATGACTGATGCAGGCAAGATCGAAGCGTCTGTTTCGATCAGAACCGCCCATATTTGGGGGGAGATCGTTGCAGATGATACAGAATCTATGCGAAATGGTCACTTTGTATATCCGGTTGGTGCGGGGATTGTTGCGGACTCCGATCCGGAATCAGAATGGGCCGAAACGCTGGTGAAAGCACGAATTTTGGAGAGTTCGCTTGGGATAGATTTGCCTGACGAGGTCTGATTTTCACCGCTGTGTTCTCAGGAATCTGCTTTATTGAGACGAGTCTCACTGAATTATTGGGTGTAAACGCGTCGATCTATAGGCATACCAAGAGTTTGCATTGATTTGAAGTTCAATCACGCATGCGAATTCAGACCAAACGAGGAACGCCATGTCCATCCAAAGAACGAATCCCGACGATTTTTCCGGAACACTCACGAGCGAAGAAATCGCATCAGATCGGCGAGCGCATCATCGCACCAGTATAGACATTGCGGTGAAACTCAGGCGATGCGCTCGCATGATGTTCACCGGCGGACACACTCTTGATGTTTCGCAAGGCGGCGCTTCGATCGAACTCTTTGGACCACGCGAAGCGCACGCAGGCGAACGGATCGCGATCGCGTTTGAAAATGTGCGATGCCCAGTATCGAGGGCAGCGCGAATGATTGGCGCGAAGGTGATCCGGGTTGGACCACTCTCAGACGGGCGTCAACGGATTGCGGTCGAGTTTGATTCGCCTCAGATGGGTCTTGAAGGGCTCGATCTGCCGTTGGCTGCTTGAAGTAGATTCAAAACAATTTAGCCTGCATCAGCGAGCGATTCCTCGATCGCTTTCTTTGCATTTGCGACTAGTGTTTCGACGCTGTACTCTTTTCCAATTGATTCTTGGAACACAATCTCGCCGGTCGCGTCGACGACGACAATGGTTGGGTAGACACGGACTCGAAGGTTGCTGGTGAGGTGTTCGCCGTCGAGTACGAGTTGGTGGTTGTACTTATCATTTCTAAAATCAGATCGTGTCTGGTCGTGATCTGATTCTCGGATCGCGAGCCCGAAGACATCGACATTCTTGGATGAAAAATCTTTGCTCATCTGTGAAACCATTGGTGATGCAGTGGTGCACGGGGTGCACCATGAACCCCAGAAGTACAACACGCTGATGCGTCCTGCTTGTGTCGCGTTGTCTATCGCAGAATCTGACGCATTGGTGAAGCTAAACGCAGGCATCATGCGTGCGCGAGGAGCAGCAGGGACCTTTGGGGTGGTTTGGCGGGGGGTTGCTTTGAGGGGTTCAGATTCAGTTTGCTCAGGTTTGGGTTTGCGGATTTTAGAGATAAACTCATATCCTGCAGGACGAGCAACATCGAGTTGGCTCGCGGGGGGGGGCGAAACGCGGATTTGTCCGAGTTCAAAGAGCAGTGAGATTTTGATCATCCCCGCATCAGTGATGCGTTCGACCTTACGAGGGAGTTTGTCGTCTGTCCCGATGTACCATTTTACATCGGTATAGGAATCTGCGGCAGCCTTTGAGTTCTTTGAAGGTGCAGCGCGTTTGATGACAACCACATCACAGAGGGTGCCTGCGATGGTTGCTTGCTCTCCGATTGTGATTGATTGTGCGTTGAGTGTGTCTTTGGCGAAGGGATCATCAAGGATCAGTGAATCAAGGAAGACGAGCCCAAGGGCGGAGGGAGCGCCTCGGGTGGTGCCTGTGCTTGGGATTTCGTTGATTGTTTGCTTCGTTTGATCGGTCCAGAGGTGGCGATCTTTGGCGATCAGAATATCAATCGCTTGAGGCTGGGCGCTCTTCTGGTCGCGTGACTCTCCAACGCAATGGATGACTTTGCCGTACCCTTCGAGGGTGCCCATCATGAGTCTGCCGCTCATGCTTGGGAGGGTATCCGCGAACATGGATCCGCCTTCGCCGTACATTTTGAACTGAGCGCTGAACCCTTCGATTTCCTTGATTGCATCTGCCGATTGCGCCAGAATTGCATTGGGGTCCTGTGATTGGGCTTTTGCGGTCGAGATGTTTATAGATGTAAGCAACAGGCAGATAAGGATTGTGAGTTTATTGAATAGCATGGAATGATCCTGGGGGATGATCGAAAACGAGTTGGGAGAACGAAGTTTGTGTCCACTGATGAACGATTGAGACAGGTGATTATTGCCCGTGATTCGGGCGATACTGCGTTCTATAGAACTGCAACCTATAAAGGTTGCAGCATCGATTCTAGCGCTCTGCCTGGATGGTCTTGGCGCATGAGGTGTTCGCCGATAAGTGCGATGTGTACGCGGTGTGCGTTGAGATGGGCAAGGTCCTCATGGGTACGGATACCCGATTCAGAAACCAAAATTGATGGATCATTGACCAGATCAATGAGATCGGTGGTGTTGTTCAGGTTGGTCACCATTTTGGTCAAATCCCGGTTATTGATCCCCAGGAGGACCTGTTTGTGAGCACTCAACTCGATGAGTGGTTGCACACGCAGCAGGTTTGCCTTTGAATGGACTTCAAGCAGGACATCAAGGTCGAGTTCTTGGGATCGATCAAGCAGTTCAGTAATCTTTTTGCTTTCTAAGCATTCGGCGATAAGCAAGACCGCATCAGCGCCGTAGGCACGGGCTTGGTCGATTTGATAGGTGTCAAGGATGAAATCTTTACGGATAACGGGGAGATTGACCCTTTGTTTGACTCGGTTGATGAATGCGAGCGATCCGCCGAAGAATTTTTCGTCGGTGAGGCAAGAAATCGCCGATGCACCCGATTGGGAGTATTGAAGCGCTATGTCATCAGGTTTGAAACAATCTCGATCGTACTCCGGACGGATGAGTCCGGCGGATGGGCTGCGCCGTTTTACTTCCGCGATCACACGCGTCCCCGGAGTGTTTGGTTTGACCAGCGCCCCGAAGAAATCGCGTGTAGGATCAGCGCCTTCGATTTTATTTGCTAATGCATCAAGGGGCTCAGTCCGCTTTGCGGATTCGATCTCTTCGCGTTTGAACTCCATGATTTCACGGAGTACCGCGGGGAGTGCGTTTTCGGGATTCGCGTGTGATGATTCAGTCATTGGTTGCTCGCGGTATCCATCGGTGATGCGGCACAGCCGCTTGATTCTGATGATGCTATTGGTTGCGTGTATTGTATCGCCTGTGTTTGCAGATCCGGTGCTCGCACAAGCGGTTGATACGGAATCGATGCAGAATCGCCGCGTGGGTGAGGTCTACGAGAGTCTCAAGGACTGGAAACTGCTCTCGCTGAGTGTTTCGATGTTGCTGGTGATTATGCTTTTGTTCGCAGGTGGACTGTTGCGTCCTGGTGGATACGCAAAGGCTGGACTGCGGGATGTGTCCACGATGCCCGCGGTGGTCTGGGTATTTGCAGGATTTGTCGTATTGCTTGCGATGAACTCGGCGCCACAACTGATCAACCGAGTTCAATGGGTACAAGATCAACAGTACAACGCGACTCAGCTTCAAGCGATTCACAATGTAGGGTCGTACCTGTTCGGAATCATTGCAGGGATCGGAATGTTGTTCATCCTCAAGGGCAGCGCGCAGAGCAGTGATGGATCCAATGATACTGGTCTTGGATTGAGTCTGCTCGATGTCCCTGTGGGGATGGGGTGCTTTGTGCTCGCGTTTCCGTTCATTGAGTTGATGAATATGCTCGGCATGTTCGCGTATACACAGACGCAGAGCCAGGCGCCTGAAGATCTCGGGCACCCAACGCTCGATATGCTCAAAGACCAACCTGATAACCCGTGGGTTTGGGCGATTGTTGGCGGGGCAATCATCGGGGCGCCGATCGTTGAAGAACTCATCTTCCGGGTGTTCTTGCAGGGCGCGCTATTGAAATGGCTCAGAAGTCCTTGGTTGGCAATTGTCTTTTCCTCGATCATCTTCGCATCGATTCATCGGCTTGGCGAACAACCTGTGCCGTACTACTCGTTGTTACCTATCTTCGCGGTGGGTCTCACCTGTGGCGTCGCATACGAACGCACCAAGCGGGTCGGGGTCCCGATGACGATGCACATTTGCTTTAATGCACTCAATGTGCTCTTGGTTGTGCTTACCAACACGGATTCCGCCCAAACGGGCTTGTGATTGTGATTAGGCATCGCTCGGATTGGCGGCATTCCAATATTGCATAAAGCGATTGTATTCTTCGGGTGTGAGTAGGTCGAGGGTGGCGGTTGTGCGGGTGTCTTTATCAGTGATCGAGAGAGTGGTGTAGTGCTTGAACTTGGTCTTTGGATTGAGTGTTGAACTTGCGAGTTTGATGATGGTTGGTGGTTTGCGGAAGTGGTAGACTTTGAGTTGTTCCGGATTGAGTTGCTCGGCGTAGAGCCAAGTAGGGCAGTATCGTGATAGTGTCAAAATAGAGATTGAAAGTAAACAAGCCGCAAGGTTGAGTGGGATAAGAGTTACAATGAAGAAAAAAATTGCAATAAGGGCAATTCGAAAATCATCCATTTGAGTTAGTTTAAATGTTGCAAACGAACTCAGAAGTAGAGAACAAGACATAATAAACACAGCGAACCATAGAGCAAGTTCACGATATGAGAATAGTCCGCCGCGATTGTGTATATCGCGGCGGACCCAGATTTGTTCACCAGCAGGTGTTAGAAGGCACGGCATTAGCGAAGTTGGTATGCCGTTTGCAGGTTATCGACAACATTCACCACAGAAGCAGGGTTGCCTGAGTTATTTAAATCATCAACTAAGTTGAGATATGCGACGCCAGTGGTGCCAACGACAACAACAGCCGAACCCCATATTGCTCCATGTAAGGCTGCGCCAGCGATTACTGTCGCTACTCCGGCTAGAGTCGCAGGAGCAGTAACCACAATAGCAGCGACTACGGCAGCAGTAACAATAGTCGCAACAGCACCTACAACAGCGGTCAGAACAGCGGTCCGAAACCTTGACCAGGCGCTCAAAATATCAGGGTTATAGTTGTCAATATTGTAATTAAATGGATTGTCAAAGAAGCCGTCCATTAACGGGATTACTGCAGCGAGTAAATCAATGTCGTCTTGAGCAAGAATATCAATTGGCCCAATAGCGGTTTCAACTCCAGAAGGGCTATTCCATTGGTACCACCAAACAAGAATGTTTGCATCTACGCCATTGTCGTTGGTCATAGTAGTCCATGCCATGCCGATTCTTGCAGAAACACTCGCTAAAGTATCAAGTGAGATTTGATCAATTTCGCTAAATTGTTCGGGGAGAACTTCAAGCGAGAGCGTGATGTCAACTTCTAGCGTATCGCCATTTTCGTTCGCAGCATTGAGTACGCCGGTCGGACCTGTAATCCATTCACCGGTCGTGATATATGACTGATCGACTACATATGCAGAATCGAATAGTTCGTCCCACATACTGGTGAGGAATGCGGTGTGTTCGCGGATTGGGTAGGGTTTGTAGCCGATGGCATCGACTGGATCGAGCCCGGCGTTGACACCGGTGATGGCGTCGTTGATTTCGCCCGTGGTTGTGGGTGGAGATTGCGTTGTTGAGGTGACGCCTTGGATGGGGTCGTTGGTGGTGGTTGTCTGGGCGAGGAGTTGGGATGGATATCCGAACACCACGGTGGTGACTAAACACCCGGTGACAAAGGCGTTGAGTTTCTTAAATCGATGAATCATGAATGATTGCTCCTAAGCAGGTTGTGCCTAGGCGATATATATTGAATGTAACTGGAACCCCAATATACATTATTATGTTGCGGAGAATATCACAAAAGCATGGAGTACGCTTCCGGAAAAACAAATTTTTTTAGGAAATAGTTTGGGCAAACATTGGTCACCTAAGATTGAGCACTATGACGACCAACGAAACACAGAAACCCCGTATTTTGACCGGCGATACCCCGACTGGACAGCTTCACCTTGGGCATTGGGTCGGGTCGCTTGAGAACCGGGTCGCGCTGCAGGATGAGTATGATTGTTTCTTTTTGATCGCCAATATGCACGCGTTCACGACACGCGCGGATAAGCCCGCGGATATTCGGCGTTCGACGATTGATATCGTCAAGGACTGGATTGCTTGCGGGATGGATCCCGAGCGATCGACCTTTGTGCTTCAGACCGAGATCCCGGGGATCGCGGAGATGAGTTGGTACCTTGCGATGTTGTTGCCTTTCAATCGGGTGATGCGCAACCCAACACTCAAAACGGAACTTGAAGACAAGGGATTGGGTGATACCTATTCATTCGGATTTCCGATGTATTCTGTTGGACAATGCGCTGACATACTGATTTTCCGTCCTGAACTCGTCCCTGTTGGAGAGGATCAGCTCGCGCATATCGAGCCTTGCCGTGAAGTCGCGCGTCGTTTTAATCAGTTGTATTGTGGCGTGAATCCACACACGGAAGACGAAGATTATGTGAAAGAAGGGGGGTTGTTTCCGATCCCTGAAGGAAAGGTAGGACGGGTGGCGCGTTTGGTTGGCACAGACGGAAAACTCAAGATGTCCAAATCCCTCAACAACACGATCTATCTCACGGACACCTTCAAGAAGATAAAGAAGAAGATGGGTGGGTTGTACACCGGTCGCGTTGAGATGGATGAGCCTGGAGACATCAAGAACGCGTTGTTTGATTATGTTCGCGCGTTTATCAATGATGAGGACCGGGTGAAAGCGCTCGAAGAGGCGTATTCAAAGGGCGATAATATCGGCGATGGACATATCAAAGTCGAAGTCGCGGAGCACATTGACAAGCTCCTTGAGCCCATGCGTGAACGCAGATTGCCTTTCGAAGGGGAAGCAGGGGACGAGAAAGTACTCGAGATCCTGCGTGAACATACCAAACGGGCTAATAACGCAGCGGAAGAAACGCTCTATCTTGCCAAAGAAGCGATGCAGATTGATTTCGGTAAACGGAACCTGATGTTTGATTAATCGTATACTTAGGATCCTATGAATGATCTCAAGTTATCCATGATGCGTGCGCCCGACCAGCCGACCGATGCTGGCAGCGGATTGCCGATCCTTCCCGCGGGGGAGATTGAATCACAATCTGAGGATGACTCACTCTCGAAGGGCGTTGATTCTGCTGTTCGTAAGGATGCAAAGAACGAGGCTGTCGAAGAGGATCAGCCTCGGTATGTCTTCGCACGGATCGCGGTTGTCATCATCATGCTCACCTGGGTGATTGCCGGGTTTACCAAGGTGCGGGATATCTCAAAGTTTGTGGATATTGTCGATGAGCATCAGGTGCTCCCGGATCATCTCAAGGATTTGCTTTGGTGGGTGGGGCCCGGCGAGTTGGTGATGGGGTTGTTGTTGGTCTTTGTGATCGGATCAGAACTCCGCAAACCATTTGGAAAGTTGGTTTTGTTGACATCGGGCGCCGCGATCGGTGGGTTTATCTATTACATATCGCTTGTCGATCCGGTTGTGCTTCAGACATCGGGTTGTGGGTGTTGGAGTGATTACCGGGTTGCGTCTGGAATTGCGGGATCCGAGCGGATTATGAAGTATGGATTCAATGTGATCCTGATAATCTTGCATCTTGTCGCGTTGTTTGGCCCTGCGATGGTGGACAGCCGACGACGATCGGGATGAACGGTTCTACCCTTTGGGTATGACAGACCAAGACCCATCAGTAGACCAAGACCAGATCGCCAGTGTGTTCCTCGATGGCGAGTTCATGAATCGTGA